>VYCQ01000043.1 GCA_009843865.1 Acidimicrobiia bacterium | reverse complement strand
GCTTTCTCGGCATCGGCACTGCTGTTTGGGTCACAGTGCGGGCACGGCGCGTCTGCGGCATTTTCGGCGAGCACGGCGCGCTGTGCGTTGACGGCTTGCGCTAAGTTGACCACCTTCACTGGCGTGCCCGACATTGTCACTTTTGCTGACGAATACCCTCCTAGCGGTACTGCGCCGTTCACAACCAACCACCGCTCAGCCCATATTGTGGGGTTGGTTGCTCCGGCGAGGAACTTGTCTAGTTCTCCAGCGTTGACCGCCGCACCGCTTCCGTCGAAGTCAAGCTGTCTGGATTTGACTTGAATGGCGATCCATCTTCCATCGGCTCGTCTTCGTGCTACAGCATCGATGCCCACGTCTTGTTCGGGGGCATCGGGTAGGACATCTTCTCGATCAGGCCAATCTGCCCAACTCCAACAATCTGAAATGTCCCATTCGCTTATAAGCGGAGCAGCGCGCACGGTCAGATCTTCGAGCCACAGGCCGTCTGTGGGCTGAGTGCTCATCGTCCGTAGCTCTTCGAGTGCGGCATCTAGCACATTGGTGCGGTCTTGATCGCTGCTAGGAGGTTCTGTGCTTAGCTTATTGGGACTGATTGGGGTGGTGGTCATTGCTTATTGACTTTATATGAGGTGTGCGACACATAGGGATATATATGCGACACATAGGGATATATAGAGGTACGGGTTCATATAAGAGATATGGGATATGAGGTATGTGCCTGGCCTGGGCCATGGCGACTACTATGGCAGGATGCACCTGAAAGAGGTTTTGGAGAAGATTCGTGGTTCTGCTAGCCCTGAAAATGAGGAGGCGGCCAAGTTCCAAGTGATTGCTCCCATTCTTCAAGCTTTGGGTTGGGATACCTTCGACGGAGAGCAAGTTAAGTTTGAGTATTCAGTTGGTGGTAGGAATGGTGGCAGGGTTGATATTGCGCTGAAGAGCAGAGATCGCGTTGTCGCGCTGGTTGAAGCTAAGGCTCCTACGACTGATCTGAACAGTCATGTGGCGCAGGTTTTGGGTTATGCCTTTCATGAAGGAGTCGATATATGTGTGCTGACTACTGGAATGGAGTGGTGGTTGTATCTTCCTCGTGAGCCTGGAGAGCCGCGCAAACGGCGCTTCGCGCAATTGATGGTGGAGCAGGCTTCTCTTGAGCAGCTTGTGGAAGATTTTGAATGTTTTTTGGGTAAGCAAAACCTGGTTAGGGGAGGGTCACTTCGTCAGGCACGACGGGTTCTTAAAGCAGGCCATGAGGCTGATCGCCTGAAGACAGAAATGCCCAAAATCTGGAAACGAATGCTGGATACAGCGGATGATGAACTAGTTGAGCTGATCAGCAAGCGGGTGTATGAAAAGACAAGCATCCGACCCAGTAGTACACAAGTAGCAGGGCTTTTGCGCAGTCAGCAGGTGCAACTAGCTACACCGGTGGAAGCCAGAAGAGCCAGCTTTACAGCAACACCTGCAATGAAAGCCGACGAGCAAGCACCTTTGCGATCTACCAAGGTGCCGACGGTCAAGCCTGTGGCGATCGTTCTATGGGGACAGCGCCATTCTGTGACTACGCATAAAGAGGTGCTATGTGTGGTTGCTGAAAAGCTCTTCGAGCGCCATGCAGGCGAGTTCTACAAATTGTTGGAGCTTAAGGGTCGAAGGCACCCATTTGTGGCCCGCAATCGGCAGGCATTGGGGCAACCGGAGGTCAGTTACGAGGTCGCATCATCAGGGTATTGGGTGGACATACATGCGAGTGCGAAGGCTATTAGAAAAAGGGCAGATCGGTTTCTGGGCTGCTTTGGGTATCCGCCTTTTGATCTTGAGGTGATCTTAGACAGCTAACCTTTCAGCGGGTGCATTGAGGCGAGGGAGTTTACTTGGGGGTGGGGGGCTTGATCGGGGCAGTGGCGACTATTATGGCAGGATGCACCTGAAAGAGGTTTTGGAGAAGATTCGTGGTTCTGCTAGTCCTGTAAATGAGGAGGCGGCCAAGTTCCAAGTGATTGCTCCCATTCTTCAAGCTTTGGGTTGGGATACCGCCGATGGAGAGCAAGTTAAGTTTGAGTATTCAGTTGGTGGTAGGAATGGTGGCAGGGTCGATATCGCGCTGAAGAACAGAGATCGCGTTGTCGCGCTGGTTGAAGCCAAGGCACCTAAGGTTGATCTGAACAGCCATGTGGCGCAGGTTTTGGGTTATGCCTTTCATGAAGGAGTCGATATCTGTGTGTTGACTACCGGAATGGAGTGGTGGTTGTACTTGCCTCGTGAGCCTGGAGAGCCGCGGAACCGGCGCTTCGCGCAATTGATGGTGGAGCAGGGTTCTCTTGAACAGCTTGTGGAAGATTTTGAATGTTTTCTAGGCAAGCAAAACCTGGTTAGAGGGGGGTCACTCCGTCAGGCACAGCGGGTTCTTAAAGCAGGTCTTGAGGCCGATCGGCTGAAGACAGAGATACCTAAAATTTGGAAACGAATGCTGGATTCATCTGACAATGAACTGGTGGAGTTGATTAGCAGGCGGGTGTATGAAAAGACAAGCATCCGACCTGACAGCACACAAATTGAGGCAGTGTTGCGTGATTCGTCGGTGCAGCTAGCCCCACCTGTTGAAGCCAGAAAAACCAGCAAGCAGCGGTATCTGGCAGGAGCACCTCAACGATCTGCCCCGGCACGGACGGTCAAGCCTGTGGCGATAATTTTGTGGGGACAGCGGTATCCGGTGCGTTCTCACGCTGGTATGTTACGCACCGTTGCTGACAAGTTATTTGAGCGCCATGCAGGAGAGTTTGACAAGTTACTTACGATCCATATCCATAACCGAAAGCGACCGTTCGTGGCCCGTAATCCGTCGGCATTTATCAAACCGGGGACAAGCTACGAAGTTGCATCATCGGGGTATTGGGTAGACCTGAATTTCACTGGGCAGGATATGAGGAAGAGGGCAGATCAGTTTCTGGGCTGCTTTGGTTATCCGCCTTCTGATCTTGAAGTGATCTTAGAGAGCTAAACCTTCAGCGGGTGCATTGAGGCGAGGTAGTTTATTGGGGGGGGGGGGGGTTTAAATGGGGTTTTATTTAAGAAATTT
>VYCQ01000040.1:610-3119 GCA_009843865.1 Acidimicrobiia bacterium | reverse complement strand
GGTTATGGATGCCCCAGAACGGGCGCCCACGACCGGACCCAACGATGCCACCCTGCCGGGTTCAATTGCCAGATCGGCCATGAGTAGCCGTGGATCTCCAAGCTATGAACAGGGAATCCATCCGGGGCCACCCACACAGAATCGAGTCCCCTCAGGTCGGTCTCGCGGGGCATCTCGGGGCTTGCCCAGCTGCTCCGGGATGACAGTTCGGCTGCATCGCTGCGGCCGACACCGCCAGGAAGCCACAGAAACAGGTGCGCCTCCTGTGCACCGTCCTCTCGTGCCCGTTGGAGCTTCGAGAGATTGAGGGGAATGTGTACGTCCACGGCATCTGCGATCTCGTCAGGCGCCTCTGTGGTACCTGGCCATGAAGGCGTGAACCAGATGCGGGCCTCCTGTGGCCAACCCTCGGGGTAGGCATAGCTGACACCAAGCGCTCGGAGACTCGAGCCCAGAGTTCGAAGAGTCTGGAACCGGGGATCCTCCGGTGGCATCTCGATGACACCGCCGACGAAGCCCACATGGTGCGCTAAACCCTCGTGCTCGACCTGTTCCAGGATCGGCACAATCTCCATTCGTGCCTTGTCGACCATCCGATGCATGGCCGCGTCGTCGGCCGCATCTTCCGGCGGCGCTACCAGACCAACCGTCCAGTGGTGCCTCAGGCTCCCCGCCGGCACCGGATTCACGCTCCGCAACTTCGCGTGAAACGCTGCACGACCCTCAGATGTGTGGGTCGTGACTTCTACCGCTATGCGCGCTCCGTCACCGAACATCACATCGAGGTCGTGCAGCGCGTCACCAGCAGATCCCACGTCCCGCATGACCCATTCGACGCCTCCGAGCAACGAGGTCAACAGTTCACCCGCCCACCGTTCATAGGGGTCCGCGGCAGCTCTCGCCTCTCGGGCCTCCAGTTATGCCGCCACGTCGGGATCATCCAACCATCGCTCGTCTGAAGGCCCTGACTGCGGCATGCGCCACAGAAGTTAGCTCTGTCTTGGACGTCTTCGGACCGAGCATCCGCGGATTCGAGATGCTGGCAGCGCTCCCCTCACGAAACGACTGGGCCTGCGTCCCGTGTGATCAGATCCGAGCTCTTGGTGTTCCGCTGGCATGTCGGCTAGGTCCACGTCAACCCTGTATCCGATCCGGCGGCAGGTGACAACTCTTGGAAGTGAACGTCTTCGGTTAGGTCGTCGAAGGCACCGCTCGTGAGCAGTTCGACGATCACTTCTGCGAGACGCTCGGCCGTTTCCTCGTCGATCCAGTCGTTGGGCTCAAGAATCTTTAGCAGTCCACGCTCTTCGAGCGGGATGACCATCGAGGGGTCTGCCGCCGCGTGACGGCCGTACATGTAGCCCGGCAACAAGATTGAGAGCTGATCGAAGAACAACAGCAGCGACTTCACCCAGCCGCTGTCGTACTCACCCCAGTACGGAGCAGGGTAGTAGTAGGCGACATCGGGTCTGTCGTGCATCTGTCTGAACCGTCCTGTTTGCCTTGGGAGGGTAGTGTCCCCCAGGAATCACGCAGTCGGGACTTGTCGAGTCCTGGGCATGTCGACACCGGGCGGTCACGCTCGCACAGGCCAGATGACTGTCAGGCCGCCAAGCGCCATGGGTCAGCTAGGAGGCATCTCCCAGGTCGTATCGGAGACACGCGTAAGGACGGTTCGGACGGAGTGGGTGGCGCCGACGGTGCGGTCACGCACGATCGGGGCGACGATGGCGTTGCTCTGAGCTGCGAGACGGCGTTCGGCCTCGCTGAGAACGGACGCGTCGAGTCCAGTCGCTTGCGCGAGGAGCGACACGAGGAGGGCCGACCGAGAATCGGGCGTCGCGGGGTTCACAACCGCGGCTTGGACCGTCGCGGCGGCGGCATCATCACGTCGTAGGCGATGGGTCATATGAGGCGTACAGGCTTCGTCGTAGTAGCGGTTGTCATTCGCATCTAGCCACTCAAGGCAGTGGTCGAGAAGTCCGAGGATCTGGTCCGACGCGGCGGCGGAGAAAGCGACAGCGAAGTACGTTTGTCCGGGGAGATCGACCTCTTGGCCCTCGCTGTTTGCGATGATCTCAGAGAATTGTTGCCAGGCGTCGCCTACTGCCGGGCTGTCGGGGCACACCATAGCGAGCGTCTCTAGCACTGGGTCGCGCCAATCCGTGGGGTGTTCGCTCAGCGCGTTCTCCAGCCTGTCTTGTAGCTCTTGTCGGGGTAGGCCGATTCGCTCCGGTTCTGCAAGGAGGATGCTGGCGGGACTGGCGCCGTTTCCGTCGTGGCTCTTCAGGTGCGACACCAAGACATCAGCGAGGGTGTCAGCGCCCTTGTCCCCTCGCGTGGCAAACCATGCCAAGGCACCATTCAGCTCTAGGATTTCTGGGTCATCGGCGACTGCGTCGTCGAGTTCCTGTAGGAGGGTGGCGTTCTGGTGCGCTACCAAGGCGAGTGCGCCCCATGCATCCTTCTTGGAATCCTGCTCGCGTTTTCCGGAGATCCGCGGTAGGAG
>VYCQ01000040.1:0-600 GCA_009843865.1 Acidimicrobiia bacterium | reverse complement strand
TCCGGTCCGTGCATCATATCGACTAGGGACACGCCCACCGGGTGCGCCTCGCCAATCGTCTCGACGCGGCCGTCGAGCACGGACCAGTCATCGCACACACAGATGCCGACCCACGCACCGCGTCTCCGAGCCTCGTGGTCAGGCCCATAGCACGACGCCTGCTCGCCTAGGTGAGTCAGCGCTGCCTGCCACGCTTCGTCATCGAGATGTCCTTCCTGTCTCACTTGGCGCAGGCCGCGGTGATACGCAAGCGACGCAATGCTCTTGTTGGGACCCGAGACTTCATCTGCCCATCGGCTGGTTAGGCGCATAACCAACTCAGGGACAGCGCCTCCGTCAGCGAGCGATCGACACACCCGTGTGCGCAGATAGGCAGGCAACGAACAGAGAATCGTCTCCGCATCGCCAAGCAGCGATCCGACCTGCACCGGGTCGCCACGGAAGGCGCGCAGATACGGCGCAAGAGGACGATCCGGGACATTCGCAAGGTCAGCCAACATTTTCGCCGACGCCTTGGACGGATGGAATGCAGCCGCGATCTCATAGCGCGGGTCGTCGTCGTGGGTCGACTCGTTCATGGCCGGCATGAGCGTCAATACC
>VYCQ01000020.1 GCA_009843865.1 Acidimicrobiia bacterium | reverse complement strand
GAAGGGGCGGCGGGCGAGCTTCCCGACGGCCTCGGTGTGCCCCGGCGTTGGAGCCGCGGTTCATAATGTCTCCGGTACACGCCACCACATGGGGGAGCGGCCAACCAGTACCGAACGCGTCGGGCAACACAACATCGCAGGGGTCAACGGCACACCGCGGCTCACCTTCTGGTTCAGTACTGAAGTGATGGTCCGAGAATTAGGTGGCCCGAAACACATCCCCAACGTCTGACTGACCGCTATCGCCAATCCACGATCGCGTTCACAGCCCCAGCGTCGAACATGTGGACGCCGTGCTAAGGAGTCCTGGCCACCGACGGCCGATTAGCTATCGACAACAAGCGGCGGGTGCCTGACCCGGATGCGATCGTCGGTGACTACCAGGACTGCACCTTGCACTAGGTCGTTGGCAACTTCGTCTAAATGCTGGAGAATGACCGCGACCTGGTGTTCCGCTCGTGGCAAGTGTCGGGCTCGAAATAGGATCACTGACGGGGAGGTGGCTCTCCGCATTGCCAGAAGCGTCCCGAAGTCGGTGTCGCCCGAGACAACAATTCGGTTTTCGTCTGCAGCAAGCAAGAGCAGGTCGCGATCCTCAGCGCGTTCTAGCCCTAGTTCGGAGGTATGCGCCGCGTCGTGACCGGCGTCGCGGAGCAACTTCGCCAAGTGTGGTGATCGATTCTGATCGATCAGAAATTTCACGCCGTGGGTTGCAGTGGAATCTCGCGGTCAGAGACGGTGTCTGCCGCGAACCGCAGCGACGCGGTCACGTCTTCTAGTTCAAAGGGGGGGGGCAACTCGGCAATGACCTCGCCGGGGGTCATTCCTTCGGCGATCATGTTGACCACAGTCGCGACCGGGATTCGCAGTTCACGAATACAGGGCACACCACCCATTTGGTTGGGGTTCACTGTAATTCGGTTCACAGTTCTAGAGTACTCCGAGTCGAATCACCCCGGTCTCAATTTTCCACCTCGAAAGGTGCATCCGTCCGTTGCCTTTGTCGACGGTCTCTTCGCAATCGGCGCGCAAAGTCTAGGTACCGCTGAGGTAGGCGGAAGAACCACTTTGGAGCCAACGTGGAGGCAATTGTTCTGTTGCAATCCCTTTGCGATACGAGACCGCACGCAACCTGCTGCCAGAACGCTGCGAACCGTTCAAGAGCCTCCTGACCCCAGAAGCAAGAGGCGGAAAATCGACGCCCGTCCCCGCCGCCCGCAATGTCCGCCCCAAAGAACAGAACGGCTTCGCCCAGCAACCATCGTTTCCACGACAACTGCACCACAAATGGGGGATAAAGTGGGGGAAGAGGAAGTTGCTAGCACCCGTTTAGCGTCTCTACCTGGGTGTTTGGTAAGTATTCAAATCCTGCCGTGGGCGCTGCCAAGGTTTGGGAATAAGCAAGTTTTAATGATTAGGTGCGGAAAATAGCGTTATGAGTAGCAACTACAGCATCTATGCAGGATTGACGAGCTGAGGCTACATCTGCATCTGTGAGAGTATGATCGGGTGATGCAAAACGCAAGGTGTATGCCAAGCTGCGATGACCTACCTCTAACTGCTGCGAGCGGAACACATCAAACAGCCTCACCGATACCAACAACTCTCCGGCTGCTTGGGTAATTGTGCAAGCCACCTCATCTGCTGCAACCTCGTCGGGCACCACAAAGGCCAGATCTATATCACTTGAGGGAAACTTGCTAGGCGCTCGATAGGTAGCCAATGCCCGATTCGTGGCTAACGCCACCCCGAGATCCAACTCCAACCAAGCCACTGGCTCAGCAATCTCAAATGCCGCCAACACATCAGGGTCAACTTCACCCAAAACACCCACTGGCTGACCGTCTGCCAAAACCAAACCACTGCGACCGGGATGAAGCCCGTCTCTGGACTGGTTAACGACCGTGGGCTCAAGCAACGCTAAATGCCGGGCCAATCGTTGCCACAACATGGTTGCAGCGAGTGCCTCTCTACCAGCCAATGCTACCGCTAAATGTTCTTGCTCATCGGGAACCCGATTAGCTCCTGCTAGATATACCCGACCAATCTCGAAAAACGACACCCCTGTTGCACGACGAGCAGCGTTATAGGCCACCACCTTTAACAAACCAGGGCGTAACGAGGCGCGCATGATAGATTCCTCTGCCACCAGTGGATTGGCGATGGTTATACCATCGTCGCTTAAGCCCGCTCGAGCTAGATCGCCTGAGGCCAAAAACGGCAAGGGCATGACCTCAGTGATACCCATTCCGGTGAGCAAAGCCCTTAGGTTGCGACACTCAGCTTGGCGAGTGGTCAAAGCACCAGCCTGTTGGGTAACTGGCATAATGGGCGTTATGCGGGAGTAGCCATGCATCCGCCCAATCTCTTCGATCACGTCAATCTCATCAGCAGAATCAGGCCGCCAAGACGGAATACGTATCTCTAGATTGCCGCTGTCTGGGCTGCTGCTGTCTAGATAATCGCCATCAGACACATTCTCTGCACCAGTAAACCCAATGGGTTCCAAAAGTTGGGCCATTTCAACAGCATTCAGATCTGTACCCAAAATAGAGTTGGCCCGCTCAGGACGCACTCGCACGGTGACCGGTGCGGGACGATTGCCGCTTGCTTGCACTATTTCTCCTGCTGTTGTAGCACCCAAAGCAACAGCTAACTCGCCAAAACGATCCAACGCTAAAGGAATAACATCAGGATCGGTTCCACGCTCAAAACGAGCAGAAGCCTCGCTACGCAGCCCAAGTCTACGGGCAGTGCGAGCAATGGTCATAGAATCCCAACAGGCCCCCTCTACCAGCACCGAGCGTGTATTAGATGAGATTTCGGTGGACGCACCCCCCATCACACCAGCTAGACCAACCGCCTCATCTAAGGCGTTGACGATCACCCCATCCGAAGCAATCAAGATACGCGCTGTGCCATCTAAAGTTTCTAACTGTTCGCCATCTCGGGCCATACGCACCCCCAACTCGCCATCGGGCAGCAAGTCAAGATCATATGTGTGGTTGGGCTGACCTAACTCAAACATCACGTAGTTAGAGAGATCCACCACTGCGTTAATGGGCCGCTGTCCCAACGCCATCAGCCGATTGGCCATCCATTGCGGTGATGCACCTGAGGGCACGTTGTCAAACACCCGCACCGCAAAACAACGGCAAAAATCCGGAGCGCTGATGCTCACCGAAACTCGCAGCGATGCCGAATCTCCAGCATTATCTGTAACGCTTTGTAAAGTGGTTTGAGGCTTGGGTTGAGGCATAACAAAGGGCACGCCCAGCCGAGCGGCGAGATCACGAGCCACGCCCAAATGCGACATTGCATCGGGCCGATTGGGATTCACCTCCAAATCGAAGAGCACATCAGGGGTGATACCCAGCGCTTCAGCTAGCGGAACCCCTGGCTCTAAACCGGCTTGCAAAACCATGATGTCAGCGTGGTCATCGCCGAAACCTAATTCCGCGGCAGAACAGAGCATGCCGTTGCTCGACTGTCCTCGCATCTTGCGTTGAGCAATCTCCATGCCATTGGGCATGGTGGTACCCACCGTGGCTAGGGGCACTTTGTCTCCAGTAGACATGTTGAAAGCACCACAGCACACTTGCAGCGCTTGACCGTCACCGGGGTTTACATCCACAAGTTGGATACGGTCAGCATCAGGATGTGAGCGGGTAGCTAACACTTCGGCTACCACGATGCCCTCTAGCCCTCCACCTAGGATCGACAACTCCTCTACGGCTAGACCCAAATCCGACAACGTTTCGGCTAGATATGCTGGAGTATGTGCTTTAGCCACACCAATCTCGGGGGCGAATTCGCGCAGCCAACTCAACAAGACCTTCATCTCAAGACCCTCATCTAGAGACCTTCATCTAGAACTGCTCCAAAAAGCGAACATCGTTAGTCCACAGCTCACGCAGATCGTTAATGCCGAAACGAATTAAAGCTAGGCGATCAATGCCAAAACCAAATGCGAAACCCTGCCACTTCTCAGGATCAATGCCACAAGCGGTGAGCACGTTGGGGTGTACCATGCCACAGCCGCCAAGCTCCAGCCAAGTGCCATCGGGGCGTTGAATATCAAACTCCGCAGACGGCTCTGTGAAAGGAAAATAAGAAGGACGCAAGCGAGAGGTAAAGCTTGTACCAAAATAAGCCACGGTGAACGCTTGGATGGTGCCCGCTAGGTTGCCTAAAGAGATGTGGCGGTCTACAACTAGTCCCTCAATTTGGTGGAACACCGGCATGTGAGTGGCATCAGCAGTATCTTGACGAAAGCAACGCCCCGGAGCTACTACGTAAATCGGCGGTTCCTGATTTTCCATTACGCGGGCTTGCACTGGCGAGGTGTGCGTGCGTAGCAAAGTGCTACCTGACTCACCGTAATCCACATACAAGGTGTCATACATGTCACGCGCGGGATGCCCTTCAGGAAAGTTCAGCACACCGAAGTTGTACCAATCGCTTTCGATCTCAGGCCCTTCTGCCACCCGATAACCCATGCCAACGAACACGTCTTCTAGCTCCTGCCAGGTCTGAGTTATCACATGCAGGTAACCATGTTGCAGGGGTTCGGTAACCTCGGTGAGGTCAAGACGCTCGGCAACTAGTTTTTCAGCCCGAGCTGCGGCTGCTAACTCGGCTTCACGGGTAGCTAGCAGTTCTTCAACAGCAGCCTTGACAGCATTGAGGGCTTTACCTGCTTGACGGCGAGCTTCGGGTTCTAAACTACCCAAAGCTTGACGGGCTTTTAGCAGCTCAGAACGCTTACCGCTTACTTTGATGCGCACTGCGTTTAACTCTGCGAGGCTACTCACAGCAGCTACTTGTTGGCAGACTGTGTCCAACAAGTCTTCAGGGAGCCCTAAATCAAGAAGACCTGAATCAAGAAAACCTAAAGAGACCAAAGGTTGCTGTGGCTCTTGGTTTGGCTCAGACATCAACGACCTCAGACATCAGCGACCTCAGACATCATTGGCCATTGTGCTCTTGAAGCAGTTGACACTTGAATCATTGAGTCTTGAATCATTGAGCTGTTACGCGGATCAATCCTCTTCAGGAACAGTAGGAACCTCCACGCCTGGGCCGTAGTAAATAAATAAGTTTGCAATGAGATCATCAAGGCCCTCAGAAGTTTCGCCCTTGGCCATGTCCACGGTAATGATGTTGCTGTTCACATGAACGGCAACAATGCCACCCCTATTGAACAGGCGGCGAGCCAACTCATCCACTGGCCGTTCTCCTACAACATCTTGATCAGCTCTGTAGTGCTCGTGGCCTGTGCCGGTGATGCTGCGATTAATCTCAAAGCGGTAAATGCCAGGACGACTCGTCTGCTTCTGGATAACGGTAACCGGCTGTCCCATACAATCTTGAAGCGTACCTGTTGAATAAAGCTGGCATTGCATTCAAAGCTCCCCTTCAGGGTTCCCCTGAGTCCATATCATTGGACATCATTGGGCGATAGCAACCCGACATGGCAAACCTGACATAATTACAACCATGCTTCCCCAGCATCTTCTGAGTTCGCGCTGCCTGCTTGGGTTTTTAGGCATTATTTTAGGCGTTATTACAACAACAACGTTGTTGGTATCTAGCTGTGTAAGCCTTGAAGAAGAATCGACTGAGATTGCTACCCCACGACCTACTCAAGCCATCCAGCCCACTCCCACTGAGACACCAATACCTACTGAGTCACCCGTTCCCACTGAACAGCCAGTACCCATAGAATCGCCAGAACCCACCGAGCAGTCCACCCCCACAGAGATACCCACAGAGATACCAGAACCCACAGAATCGCCTACTGCTACACCTACACCAACCGCTCAGGCATCAGCCACCCCAGCCGGTGATCAGCTCATTTCTTTGGGAGAGCTGCTAGAGCGGATCACCGTAAGTGCTGAGGTGGCTGAAGGCTACGACAGGGATGACTGGAAACACTGGACCGACGAAGACCGCGACGGCCAAGATACCCGTCAAGAAGTGCTCGCCGCAGAATCTCTAGCAGCCACGGTGGTAGCCAACGGACGCATCCGCGAAGGTCGCTGGCAAAGCATTTATGATGGCCAAGAGATCACCGTTGCTGGAGACCTAGACGTGGATCATGTGGTGGCCTTAGCCGAAGCCCATCAGTCGGGCGGATGGGCATGGAATGCCCTAACCAAAGAGCTGTACGCCAACGATCTCAGAACTGCCGACCACCTGATCGCGGTATCAAAGGGGTCGAATCGCAGCAAAGGGGCTCGCGACCCAGCAGAGTGGCTACCACCTGACAGGAACTCTTTATGTCAATACCTAATTTGGTGGACCACCATCAAGGTGCGCTGGAACCTATCCATGGATCAAGCCGAATATAACACCATCCTCAACGAGGCCAACTCAACCTGTAGCAACGTCCGCATCGACCCCGACAACCTATGAGCCCAACTAACTTATGGGACAGTGCGAAGGTGCCCCCAGCCAAGGTTGTCCATGAAAGCCCACGAACAACGATGCAAAGGGGTAGGGCCGTTGCTGACCAGAGCAGCGCGATGCTTAGGACATGGATAGCCCTTGTTGCTGTCAAAGCAATATTCGGGATAGCTCTCTGCTTCAACTCGCATTAACCGATCTCTTGTTACCTTAGCCAAAACAGATGCGGCAGCTATAGACAAACAAGTGGCATCGCCTCTTACAAGTGTGCGGGTTACAAGAGAACCGGTTTTGCCATCGCCCACAAAATCCCAGCGACCATCCATCAACACCGCGCTCGGTTCGATGCCCAAACCTGCCAAAGCCCGCCTAGCGGCCAACCGCTGTGCTTGTGACATACCTAACTCGTCACATTCTGAGTTGCTCGCATGGCCCACAGCCCACACCTCACACCAAGTGGCGATGCGGTCATACAAACCCTCACGTTGCTGCTCAGTGAGCTGCTTGGAGTCTCTGACCCCATAAACCCGTTGATCCTTAGGAAGCACCGCAGCCACCAGAGTTAACGTACCTGCCCAAGCACCCCTGCCCACCTCATCCATGCCCACCACAAACTCATGGCCCTGCGCCCACAAGCTGCGTTCGATGTCCAACGTGGGTGCTGCTAGCTTAGGCACGCTCGTGGGCTTCTCTACCTTCGCTCATGAAGTTGAGCGCTTGATGAACTGCCACACCCGCCGCCGCCAAGTATTGTCATGTTTTGGCTTATCTGGTTCAGGACGAGCTTGACGGCCCATCAACGCCATCATGGCCTCCTCAGCGGTACGGGTACCTTGAATAACCCGATTCACCTCAGTGCTGAGGGGCATCTCTATTCCATGCAGGTCTGCCAACTCCACCACGATTCCTGCGGTATAAACACCCTCGGCTGTTTGTTCCATATCAGCCAAAATCTGCTTGAGAGGCCGACCCTGACCAAGCTCATAACCCACATGTCGATTGCGACTGAGAGGGCTCATGCATGTAGCCAACAGATCACCCATACCTGCCAATCCAGCAAAGGTGTCAGCACGACCACCCATAGCCGTGCCAAGCCTAGCTATCTCTGCAAGACCACGAGTGATCACGGAAGCGCGGGTGTTGTCACCAGCGCCCAACCCATCCACCATGCCTGAAGCCAGAGCGATCACGTTTTTTAGAGTGCCGCCGAGTTCACAACCAACCACATCGTCGTTGGTGTAAACCCTAAAGAGATCAGTGGTGAACACCGCTTGCAAAGCAGTTGCCACTGTGTCATCAGCCATTGCGATCACCGATGTGGCGGCATGGCCAGCAATAATTTCTTGAGCCAGATTGGGGCCTGTGAGCGCACCAGCCGAGTGAGCGGGGGCAGCCTGATTAATGATCTCGGTCATACGCAAGCGGGTTCCCTGTTCTAGCCCTTTAGTCAAGCTGAGCACAGGAACCCAGGGCTGTAACTGCAAGGCCACCCGCTCCATCACAGGGCGAAACACCGCCGAAGGCATGGCCATCACCACCACCTCGGCCTCGGACGCAGCCTCATACAAATCCGTGGTTGCCCGTAACTCAGGATGCAGATCAAAGCCCTTCAGATAACGAGGATTAGAGTGGGTTTGGTTAACGGCCTCAACTGTGCGAACATCACGGCACCACAGCACAGTGGGCTCATTATGAGCGGCTAAATGAGCGACGGTGGTGCCCCAAGAACCCCCACCAACAACTAGAACCCGATTAGACATAACTCTCAACCGTAGACCAGCAACGGCTTCTCAGTCGCAACCCAAGACACACCACTAACATGCCACATGTGTACTCTCAACCTGAGATCACAGCATCCGAGGTCGCAGTGTCTAAGATCGCTGAGTCTGAGGTCGCTGTGTTGATCCCGGTGAAATCCTTCACCACTGCCAAACATCGCTTAGCGCCCACGCTTGGAACTACCGAACGCGAAGATTTAGCTCGACACATGGCGACTCATGTGGTGGCCTGTGCAGGATCGCTTCCGGTGGCAGTGGTATGTGATACTCCTAATGTACGTAGCTGGGCTATCTCGATAGACACCCAGGTAATTTGGTGCCCAAACACAGGATTAAATAATGCCGTGCGCTGCGGAGTAAACCAGCTACGAGATGCTGGCTACAAGCGCATCATCGTGGCCCATGGCGACCTGCCTCTGGCTGGCTTATTAGAACCTTTGGGTGATTGGCCTGGCATCACCTTAGCACCCGACCACCGCAACGACGGCACCAACGTGATCGCTCTGCCTAGCGACAGCGACTTTCAATTCCAATATGGTGCTGGATCATTTCAGCGACACCTAGCCGAAGCTCAACGAACCGGATGCAGCTTACGGGTATTGCGTAATCCCTCATTCGGGTTAGACATCGACATCCCCGAAGACCTTCAGATTCTAGCTGAGCTCAATAAACTCCCAAATGGGCTGCAAAATAAACTGAACAATAAACTGAACAATAAGCTGCTGACCAACGCATGAGATCACAAGACCTAGCCATTCCAGAGCGGGCTTTAGCCATTGGAGCGCATCCCGACGACATTGAACTACACGCTGGAGCCACACTAGCCAAATGGAGCGCTCTTGGCTGTGAGGTCAGCTTGCTGGTGTGTACTGATGGTTCCAAAGGCACCTGGGATCCTCAAGCCAACTTGAAAGAGCTAGTAGCCCAACGTCAGGCTGAGCAACAAGAATCGGCAAACCGACTAGGAGTTGGTGGCGAGGTGATTTTTTTAGGTTGGGTAGATGGCGAACTAGATTCTGGGGCGCAAGCTTGCGGGCAGGTTGCCGCTCACATCCGCCGCCTACGACCCAACGTGGTGATAGGACACGATCCATGGCGACGCTGGCGCCTGCATCCCGATCACCGTCACGCCGGTTGGCTTACCACCAATGCCATCGTTGCAGCCCGTGACCCCCACTTCTTGCCAAAATTGGATTTACCACCGCATCGCCCCGACACTCTTTTGTTATTTGAAGCCGATGAACCTGACCATGCCGAAACCACCACGGGCTACGACACAATCAAAACCTGGGCACTGCAAGCCTTCGTCAGCCAGTACAAAACCACCTTAGGATTACCTACAACCCCCAGCGATAACGACTTAGCTGGCTTAAAGCAACGAGTGGCCGAAGAATTGGCTCAACAAGGAACTACGGCTGGCTTACCATCAGCAGAGCTATTCAAGCTGATAGACTCAAGCTGATAGACTGTTTGAGCTAATAGTCTGTTCAGGGTAAATGCACTAGTTAGGCCGATAAGCCATCTAGACGGCGTTCTAGCAACCGCATAAGTCCTGGAAAATTGGGTATACGCCGCAAACGGCGGTCTAGGTAGATCCCCACCGCTACTAAAGTCAAGACAGATAGCCCCCAGTTCACTCCCAAGCGAATAGCCACAAACTCGTTGGTGGATGCATTCTGCAACAACCAAGTGTCAAAACCCACGCTTGCAAACACCACTAGGGCTACTGCGACTGAAATCCGCTTCGTGGCGGAGCGATAAACAGGGTGGCGCACTGTAGCCGTATCTAAATGCACCAAGTAGGGCAACACATAGCCAACCGCGTTGCGTCGCAATCCAGCAGACACCAACAAACCCACAGCAGCCAACGCCTTAACGCCGATGCCGATGCCGAAATACACCTCTTCGCTGTCATAAATGATGCCAATAACGCCCCGCACCATCAGGTAGGCCACCACAACGGGCATTACACGGCCAAGAGGCAAGCCACGACGATAGCGACTCACCTGCGCCTTGATCGCCCACAATGTCATCGCCACAATGGCCCACAGCAGGCCCACAAAATTATTGAACAACAAGAACAACACGATGGGCATGTACTGATCGAACATGTCGGCCCTCGTAGGTGCCGCTGACAGCGGCGACTGAGGCAAGGGCTTATCGTTCATGTCTCAGGATCATGTCTCGGGATCATGTCTCGGAATGCTAAATCTCAAAACGCTAAAAAACGCTAAACTAATGCTGTCATGTTTGCAGAACTGATACTGTCATGGTTACAGGCTCGATTATTCATAATCGAATCTGAATAATCGAGCAATAACCAATCACAAGATAAACACAACCAAGAGATGATCGAAGCCCATTGGGACGTTGACACCGTCCGCATATTCCTCCACATTTTAGGTGCCGCCGTGTGGGTTGGTGGTCAGGTAGTAGTTGCTGCGATAGTACCAGCATTACGGAAAGCGCACTCAGAAGCTACTCAAATGGCGGCCCAGCAATTTGCCAAAATAGCATGGCCCTTCTTTGCATTGGCCGTGTTGACGGGCCTGTGGAACCTGCTAGATATTGAGTTTGAAAATGCTGCCAACAGCTATCACATCACCCTCACCATCAAGATGGTGCTTGTGATTGCTACCGGAGTGGCAGCGTGGCTTCACACTAAAGCCACGCAGAGGCGCAACATTGCCATTTGGGGATCTGTTTCGGGCACGACCGCTATCGGAGCATTGCTGACAGGTGTAGCCCTGTAAGCCCAGCACTACAAATCACCCTCTATAAATCACCCCCTATAAATCTCAATCTCCAAACAGCTCGGGCAGCGTGAAGTCGAACCCCACCTCAAAAGCCGCCCTAGAGCCAAACAAAGAATTCATGGCTGCACTAGTAATCTCGTAGGCAGAGCGAATACCCCCAAGAGCCTCAACGCCCACAGCAGCTTGAGCCTCGATTAGGGCATCGGCTGCCACAGCACGATTCTCTATCAAAAGCTTGTCCACCTCATCGCAGGCACTTTGAGCCCGACGACGAAACTCCTTGGCCTCAATCACAACATCGCGAGCTGCATCGTATACATCGGTGGGAGTACCAGCATCTCCAAAGGAATAGGCCAATGCCGAAGCGCTATGCAGATTCTCTCTGTCGGCACTTTCGCCTGTAGCCGCCTTAATCTCTAACACGGTTGCCGTGGCAGCCGCTAGGTTGATGCGAGCCTGAGCTAAAGCCCCCCATAACTCATTAGAGACCTCTGCGTTATAGGCAGTTCTAGTGACCGCTAACGCCGTAATCGCCGAACGGAAACTGCCAATACAAGCCGCAGAAATATCTTGCAGCACCTCTGTCTTCAGATCTGAAGCCAGTGCTGTGCGAGAGGCAGTGGCTGACTCCTCAAGATACTCAGAGCGGGCGTTAGCCAGCATGATGAGCGTGTTGTCTACTTCGCGATAAGCCTGACGCGCTTCTGCAAGCACAGATAAAGTCTTAGCGAGCTTGATGTAGTCGGCCTGAGCGTCGCTGCCCGCCACTGTTTGGTCACGATCTGTCGCCAAGACTGCCAGAGCATCGGCCATGTGTTCGGTGAAATCCACCTGCTGATCGCGAGTCTCTAACTCGGCGGTCTCCCCGGCAAGATTTTCAGCGATCTCTTGCTCAGCCGATGAAGATTTGGTCGTAGCAAAAGCCACCCTTACCTCTGCCAATGTTCTATTAGCAGCATCAGCATAAACCGCCACTGCTCCTTGAGCTCGCAATGCTTCAGCCATGGCCGTAACCGACACCCGCTCTGCATCATGCGCTGAGGCATCAGCTTCGTCTTGCCAGCTCGCGATGCCAGCAAAAAACCCCGCCCGTTGCACAGCATCAGCAGCCTCGCCAATTTGAGCACAGGCGCTGCGCAAAGCCTCCACCGCTCCTGCGTAGTAGCTAGAATCGGCGATAACCCCGCCTGCGGAAAACTCAGCATCTGGAGCAGCATCTAGAGCAAACTCTGCATCTAAGAGGCCAGATTCAGGCTGATTTGAGAATTGTGGCATTACCTACACATTAGTTGGATACGAGTTGGGTAAGAATTGAAGCATGTCTGAAGCCTTAACCCCAGAAGAAATCGCCCGCAAGATCAAAAGAGCCGGAATCGGCAAGGCCAAATTCGACCTCATCCAGACCTCCATCCTCGGACTCATGGCGGGAGCATTCATCGGCTTAGGCGGAGTGTTCGCTCTCACCATGGCAGCTAACCCCGAACTAGGCACCGGCCCCACTCGACTACTTCTAGGACTAGCGTTCTCATTAGGCCTCTTCTTGGTGGTCGTGACCGGCTCAGAACTCTTCACCGGCAATAACCTAATGGTGGCCAGCTTCTTTAGCCGCCGCATAAGCGGAAAAGAACTAACCCGTAACTGGTCGCTGGCGTTTGTGGCCAATTTAGCGGGCGCGCTGATAGTGGTGTTCTTGGTTTACTTCAGCCGCTGGTGGGCTCAGGTTGACTACACCTTCTCGGCACGCACCATACAAGTGGCCAACGATAAAGTACACCTCAGCTTTGGCACAGCATTCATGCGGGGACTGCTAGCCAATATTTTGGTATGCCTAGCGGTATGGATGGCGGTAGCAGGACGCTCACTTGTGGACAAAATGATCGGCATCGTCTTACCTATAACCGCTTTTGTGGCTGCTGGCTTTGAACACAGCATCGCCAACATGTTCTTCTTGCCGTTGGGATGGCTAGTGTCACTTGATAGCAACGCCCTAGCCGCTGCGAGCCTCAACGAAACCGATGTGAACCGACTCAACCTGGCTTGGATATCTCATAACCTGTTTGCCGTAACCTTGGGAAACATTGTGGGTGGAGCCTTGGTTGGGCTAGCCAACTGGACGGTGTATCTCAGGCGGCAGTAATGGCAACATCAGCAATAACAGAAACTCTAGCTCGATTGCTTTTAGGATTCTCTGGATTCTCTGAGTTCTCTCAGGGCTGTGTCTCTTCTCAAGTCAGTTTGTTAGCGTCGTAAGAGTGGATCCTAAAACTGGTCGACTCACAGCCTACGCACATGGTGCCGGTTGAGCAGGCAAGCTCGGGCCGTCCGAGTTGGCGCAGGTCATGCGCTCCCTGCCAACCCCAACCCACCAAAGCTTGTACAAAAACTTGCATAGAAACTTAGTTGTGGGCACAGAAACCGGTGATGATGCCGCCGTATGGTGTTTAGATAATGGTCAAAAAGATGGCCTGGAAGATGCTCAAGGCGCTCCCTGTGTAGTCTCAACTGCCGACTTCTTTGCTCCGGTGGTGGACGACCCCCACACTTGGGGACGCATAGCAGCCGCTAATGCCGTGTCCGATATTTACGCCATGGGCGGCACCCCGCTGTTTGGCCTGAACTTAGTAGCCTGGCCCCAAACTAAGTTGCCACTAGACCTGCTTACCGATGTACTAGCTGGTGGCGCTGCCGTAGCTGAAAAAGGCGGGTGGGCAATAGCGGGTGGCCACACCATAAATGGCCCTGAACCCCTGTATGGTCAAGCCATTACCGGACAGGTGGATCCCGCAAAAATACTCACCAACAGCGGCGGACAACCAGGACAGTGGCTGGTGCTCACCAAGCCGATCGGCACAGGATTGGTGGCCACCGCAATCAAGCAGAGCGAACCAGAAGCCTGCAAACCCAACGGCTCACTAGCCGAAAGCTATAGAGCAGCGGTGACAGAGATGACCCGTCTCAATGACAAGGCCGCCGCGACCGCATTGGAAGTCCAAGCCACTGCTGCTACGGATATAACCGGCTTCGGACTGCTAGGCCATCTCCAAAAAATGGCCGAAGCTAGCCAAACAGGTGCAGTGATACAAGCAGAACAAGTGCCCGTATTAACCGGAGCCTGGGAACTTTTGGATCAAGGATTTATTGCAGGAGGATCCACCCGCAACTTGCAACACATCCAAGCCCACATCCAAGGATGTCCAGACCAGCGAGTCTTAACGATGCTGACAGACGCTCAAACCTCAGGAGGGCTGTTGTTCAGCTGTGATCCGTCAGCAGCAACCGAAGCTGTGGCGCGTCTGCAAGCCCAAGACCATACTGCGGCGATTATTGGCGAACTCACTGCTCAACGCCCTGCAAAACTCACTATCACACAATGACTCTAGAAAACAATGACTCTAGAATCCTAAGACTCTAGAATCCTAAATAGAATCTTAGAGCGCTAGTTTTAGAGTACTAGGCATCGCGCGCTACTCATAGTCAGTGTGGGTGGGTAAGCCGCTTAGATGCGAAGAGTCGTTGTAGCGCACTAGCCGCCACACACCGATTTTATCAGTGGTTAAAAACTCAGTAATTGACGTGTTGAGCGTCCACAACAAAAACGGTGCCGCAGGCGCTAACCCCAGCAGCACACGCATTGCCACATCGATCACCCCACCGTGGCAGACCACCATCATGGTGGTACCAGGATTGCTATGCACCAACTTATAAAGAGCTTTGCCAGTACGATGAAAAAAATCCGATTGGCTCTCTCCACCCGGAGCTAACGGCACATACGGATGAACATCACCAGTCCATTCAAACTGATCTGTAAACTCACTAAAAGACACCCCGTCAGCCTGGCCGGGGCGGCGCTCTACCAAGTCGGGATGCATCTGTACCTTGAGATCTCCTAATGAGGCAGCTAACAACTCAGCAGTCTGATAAGCCCTCGGCAAGGTGCTCGACCACAAGGCATCTACCTTTGGCTCATGGCCCTCAGCCCAGCGCCGCCCAAGTGCCTCAGCCTGTTGTCGACCCAGAACAGACAGCCCTGTGCAACTCTGATCCCCACCAATGATCTGCTTGACGGTCACCTCTGATTCGCCATGGCGAATCAACAACAGTCGAGTTGGGAGTTCTTGGCTCATCTTATTCCTGTATTGACTGTATTGATTATCTAACTTGATTGATTATCTAACTTGCCACGCCCCAACGCAATACAACCTCTCTAGATCACAACCTCTCTAGATCACTAGCACCAATTCTCTAGCACCAACGGGGCTTGGTGAGGCAAACTCTAGTAGCGATGTGGAGCCTAACAATGATGTGGGGAGTATTCATTTTCATCACAGCCTTTGTTGTAGGGGCTGTGCCCTTTTCATATCTGACTGCCTACAAACTAACTAACACCGACTTGCGCCAAGTGGACAATGGCACGGTGTCGGGCACCGGGCTTTACCGGGTGGCTGGTTTTATGCCCTTAATAGTGGGCGGCTTGCTAGATGTAGGCAAAGGAGCACTCGGCCCATACTTAACCGCCAACTATGTGTCTGACCAAAGCTGGGTGTTGATAGCCTTCGTTGCTACCGTCACGGTGGTGGGACATAACTGGTCGCTGTTTCTCTGCGGCGCTGGCGGACGCGGCCTCTCCCCAGCTCTAGGAGCCTTTGCGATAATCGCCTGGCCCGCTAGCTTATGCTTGTTAAGCGGGTTGGCGATAGGCCGACTACTACGTCACACAGCTATGATGATGTTCTTCACACTGCTTGCGATGCCTTGGCTTCTGCTATGGGTAAACGGCTACAAAGCCGCCATTGCTGCCGGAATCATCGCCACCCCAATGCTCATCAAACGGGTTACGGGCAACAAACCTCTGCCGTCGAGCAATCGCTTCCACGCAGCGACGCACCGTCTAGTTTTTGATAACGACAGCTGGGCCGCAGCGTCTGTTATAAGCCGTTGAGCCTACGTTGAGCCTACGTCATAAGGTCGACTTTCGAAGACTCTTAATCGGCCAAAGCGCCTCTGCTTTGGGGGATTGGATGGGCACCTTCGCCCTAATGGCACTGGTAAACCACTTGAGCGACTCTGCCACCGCAGTTGGTGGTATCTTGGCGTTTCGACTCATCCCCGCAGCCCTTGGCGGCACATTGGCAGCCAAACTGACAAGCCGTTGGGATCGACGACGCACCATGATCACCATGGACTTGCTACGAGCCGCCATGATCGCTGCCGTCCCGTTTGTGCAAGAGTTATGGTGGGTGTACCTATGGGCGCTAGCGATTGAAGCACCCAGCGTAGTGTTTTTGGCCTCACGAGATTCAACGATCCCCGATCTAGCAGACGAAGCTGACCTACCACTGGCTAATGCCGCCATGATGTCATCGTCCTACGGCAACATTCCTGTTGGCGCTGGTCTGTTCGCCCTGTTTGCAGCCTTACCGCTGACTGATGGTTGGTTGGGATCGCACCCGTACGCGTTGGTGTTCTGGATTGATGCCCTGACGTTCTTGGTGTCGGCCTATTTCATTGCGCGGATTACGCAAATCACCACGCTGCAAAGGCACGCAGCGCCCAGAGAATCTCCCGAAGCATCACTCAACGGATCGCACGGAGAATCACGGGGTAAATCATCCCAACAATCATCCCAACAATCATCCAGAAAATTGCGCGATGCGTGGGCTGTGCCTCTGGTACGACGAGTACTGCCTGCTACCGCTGCGGCAGCAGTTGGTCTCGGAGCGTTGTTCTCTCTGGGCATCAAACTAGTACGTGAAGAGCTAGGCGCATCAGATGCTCAATACGGCATCTTGATTGTGCTATTCGGAGTTGGCGCAGGCTGTGGCTTGGCGCTGGCTCATCGTTCCCGGCACCTAGACCTGCTGATGCTCACCCGACGCGGCGCTCTAGCCATGGGGGCGCTGATCGCTTTGATGAGCCAAAGCCCCACAGTATGGCTTACCTTTTTAGGTGCAGTGGGGTTTGGTGCTGCTGCCACCGTAACGCTCACCTCAGGGATGAGCGCACTGCAATCTCGTATTCCTTCCGAGCAAGAACGAGTGCTGGCTTTTTCTGCCTTTCATGTAGTGATTCGAATTGGCCTGGGCATCGCTGCGTTGGGTGCGGGAGCTGTTGGCGACGGGCTGAACGAGGCCGGGCTGTCAGGCACCCGAGCGGTGCTGCTAACATCGGGACTACTGGTGCTGTTCTCTGCGGCCACAGTGCGCCCAGTTCTAGATGTGGAGCAAACACAATAAATGGCCGTGCAATAGATGGCCGTAGGCATCGTTACCGACAGCACCGCTGCACTGCCCAGCGAACTGCAAGCTCAATGGGGCATCGCCGTTGTGCCGCTTAGCCTCACAGTAGATGGACGCACCATAAAAGATGGCGATCTAGCCATCTCAGAGATATTGACCGCCAAAAACTACTCCTCTGCCAGTCCCTCACCTGGGGCATTCGCTAAAGCCATAGCGACTCAAAACCAGGGCGAGGGCGTACTAGTGATCACAGTAGCCTCCACACTCAGCACAACTCATCAGGCAGCCGCCCTGGCTGCCCAAGAAGCAGCTTGTCGCACTCAGGTGGTTGACAGCCGCACAGCCGCAGGCGGACAAGCCCTAGTTGCAATAGCAGCAGCCCGAGCCTGCCAAGCAGGTGCCGACCTAACCGAGGTGACAGCGCGAGCCCAGCATGTAGCCCGCAAAGTGAAGCTGCTTGGAGCGTTGCGTAACCTAGATCAGCTCATTCGCAGCGGACGTGTGCCAGGGTTAGCCGGACGAGCTGGCAACCGGTTGGGGATTCGGCCTTTATTTCAAATCCATGATGGGACCATTAGCAAGCTACGACCCGCGCTAAGCGATCATGCAGCTAACCAACGCATCCTGGCACGTTGGCGACACACGCTAAAAGACACGCTAAAAGACACACCCGCAAGCGCACTGGAAAGCACTAAAGCAAGCACTCGTCAGCAACTTCACCTGGTGAGCTTGCATGCCGAGGCTCACGATCATGCCCAAACGCTGCTAGATGCTGTAACCGCTGAAGTTGAGCCTGCGGAATATTTCATCAGCAGCTTTGGTCAAGCCATGATTATCAACTCCGGCATCGGAGTACGCGGCCTGGCCTGGTATTGGGATTAACGGG
The DNA here is from genome assembly GCA_009843865.1 of Acidimicrobiia bacterium. Lineage (GTDB taxonomy): Bacteria > Actinomycetota > Acidimicrobiia > Acidimicrobiales > Bin134 > Poriferisocius. The sequence goes on along the minus strand of VYCQ01000020.1, from coordinate 6,825 downwards.
CATACACCTCTGCGGCCCCCTCACCAGCGGCAGTGCGAGTCAAGATCTCTGCGCCACCTGAAGCTAGACCTGCATCTTCAAGACTTGAACCTTTAAGACATGAACCTTCAAGACATAATACTGTGTGTTCAAACTGGGCGCTGCGGCGCTGATCGGCGGTTACTGCTGTCCATTCGTCGTCCCATAAATACAACTCTGGGGTTCCCAAAGTCAGCATGGGCTCAATGGTAAATGTCATACCAGCGGCCAACAAAGCACCATGGCGGCGGTCGTAATAATGGGGAATCTGCAATGCCCCATGAAACTCAGTGCCCACCCCGTGACCGATAAACTCGCGCACCACCCCTAAACGATGAGCCCTTGCATGAGATTCAATGGCACGGCCAATGACATATACGGGTACACCTTCGCCCACAGCATCTATACCCGCATACATTGCAGCGCGGGTCTCACGCACCAACAGCCGAGAATGCTCATCCACCTCGCCCACCTCAAAGGTGGCGGAGGTATCGCCGTGGACACCGTCGAGATATACCGTCACATCAATGTTGATGATGTCGCCATCTAGCAGTGCCCTGCTATCAGGGATGCCGTGACAGATAACCTCGTTTACCGACGTGCATACCGACTTAGGGTAGCCGCGATAGTTAAGGGGGCTGGGGTAGGCACCGCGACGCACGATCTCATCGTGTACCTGAGCATCTATGCGGTCGGTATTCACCCCGGGCTGCACTAATTTGCCTACAAACAACAGCACCTCTGCGGCTAGCTGCCCGGCACGGCGCATGGCAGCCACCTCGCTGGCAGTACGCACCGGCGACGCAACCGCAGGACCGGGCTCACCCGTGCGAGCATAAGGCGGACGTTGAATGTGACGAGGTACCCGACGACGAGGGCCAATTAAGCCCGGTCTCACTGGCGGATCAGAAACCGGCACTCTCTCTAGAGTCGCAGCCCGCGACCGCTTGCGCTTTACCATTGCACACTCATATGACAACTCATACTAGCTAGTTGTGCCATGATTGAACCTTGGCATCTCTACTTGGCATCTCTACATGATCTTGAACTCGGCAAGCCGCTAACAAAACGGCTCGAATCAGCAAACATCAAGGCTATAGAAGATCTTACTGAGTCTTATTGCTTGGAATCAGAGAGAGTTAAGATCGATCCCTGGCGTTGGGACTATAAGTATCAACAAGATCGAAGAAGCCCTCGAAAAGTTTGGACTGACTCTAACTGATGATCCACTATCCCCGTATGAATGCGTCCGGGAAGGCAGGGCAGCGTGGGACGTGCGGCTTTGCTCATTTCATCTCTGTGAAACGTGTATTGGAGAATGGACAGAAAATGCATTTCGTAGGGAACCGCCAGCGTTCGATGCAACCGTACTATCGGGCAGTTGCCAAAACTGCACTCAAGTTACCAGTGACCTCCATTTAGCACAGTGGCTTTTGTGCGGTAATTGCGAGCGAGTCGCCCGGTCGATAGGACGAAGTATCGCCGCAGAGAAGTACATGACAACCCGATTCGAAGAGACCTTCCGACAATCACTTCTTGAGTTGGAGCAGCTAGACCAACCTGTTTTGAGAGCGCATGACACGCAGGTCTTAGAGCGAAGGACACCAACTATCGATTTCATGATTCATGAAAAGGGGGTTCCTATCGCCGGAATTGAACTGAAGACCGGTCGCAGTCATCTCGGAGGATGGGCTCCGGTAGGGACCCAGATGGCTGCATTCCAACTCGATCATGGCGACTGCGACGATATCAGTAACGTCGCAACTTTCGAGGGAATCGTCGTCTATCTCTTCCACGCCCAAGTCATTGACAGAGCTGAGCCGCCCACAACTCGATTTGAAGCAGTCGGACTTTGGTGGATTGATCCATTCAACTTTAGTGACAGCTACCAATCCAGCCGGACACGCCCTCGGGAAACAAAAACCGCTGCTTACTACTTAACAGATCGATTCAAGCCATTCGATCAATTTGAAGAACACTGGCGATCAGGAGAAATGGCTAGCGTGCGGCAGAGGTTTAGCCAACAAGGTCAACCTCCTCTATACCACTGATACCAACAGCGGCAGCAAAGCTGTGAATCCACTCACTACAAGCTTCGTGAGGACAAGACGCAGAGCCGAACTCCTCGAGAGTGGCCCGATCGGGAATACGGAGACGACGTAAATCAGATGCGTTGACCTGAGTATGCCCGCTGAACGACCGAAAATACACATCAACCAGTTTGTGATTGAGAAAAGCAGAAAGCCCGATTACTAACTGGCGACTGAGAGGTCGTCCCTGCCTGTGTAGATAGTTGACATGATTCTCGATCCCAAATCTTGGACATTCCGGAAATGCATCAGCTAATAAAGGGCCAGCAACAATCCGACGACGTTCTTCCTTACTGCTGAAACGCTTAACAAGTACGTAGTTTCCACGCGGTGTCAAGAGAGATGCAGTCGACCCCACATCGTCAATAGCGATGGGCTTACTGCCTGAACTCGGCCATAAGACACCACCCCTGTCCACCGATGACGGATACAACAACGGAACTGATCCAGGTATGTGTTCAATTTGCAGCCACTGACGCGCCCGAAAGTCCACCACTCGACCCGTCGACACATTGACCCCAATTGTCTCAAGCGTCGCGGGAAGTTCTTGCATAAAAGTTGTCGCACTGGCTACATCCTCAGATTCAGCTACATGGATGACAACATCGCGATCTCCTGAAAATATAACCTCAGCCAACGGGACAACTCTTTCAGTCACCAACCCACCAGGATCGCCCACTTGCATTCGAACCTTCTCTGGCTGTACTTCACCTCTGACAAAATGCGTGATGACATTCTCTTGAAGCACGTCCTGATCTGCAAACGCACAAATCCTGCTCTCGAAAACTCGAATCGAAACCAACCCATTCTGACTAAGCAAAGCCCTCCGGAACTTCTTGAAATAGGAGCCATTGCAAAAACTTCGCGGAGTAATCGCAACCATCTCACCACCAACCTTGAACAAAGCAGAAGCAGCAAGCATGAATGCGGCATACAGGTTCGGAACTGGCGCTCCTAGCCGTTCGGCCAACACACGCTCATTGGAGAAAGAAGAAAGCTTGGCGTAAGGAGGGTTGAGAATCACATGCGTGGCCGTTGCCCCATCAGATGACAGCCCCAGAGACTTCTGCGCAGCCCTATGAAGAAAGTCCTCATTCAGCACTTCAAACTCAAATGGGATACCCGCTTCGTCAAAACACTCAGATACGAGAGCCATTGACTGTTTTGATTTCACAGCTAGCTCTGGATCCACTTCCCAAGCTAGCACTCGCATCGATGTTAGACCCCCGCCGCTGAACAGCGCGCTAACCGCAGCAACAGCGCTGAGTGTGCCTACACCTGCACCGGCATCAACCAACTCCACATCACCACGCCAATCGGAGAACATTTCTACTAACAGTTGAGCAACAGAAACAGAAGTGAACACCTGACCAAGGTCTTTGCGATATTTCGGATTGGCCTCGGAAACAGCGGCGCGCCGTATTTCCTCCAAACCATTCCAGACCATTTCAATATCAGTCAACATACAATACCAGTCAACATTAGAACGAAACTACACTCGACCAGCGACAACTCAGCGAAACTGATTTATCTTGTTGTATCTTGAATCTCAGTTCAGCATCACAGAGCTAATATGAGTAGGGCTGAGATGAGTAGAGCTACTGTGGGTGGGCTGCCAGGTTGTTGAGCCGGTGTCGGGGAATGGATTGGGTGGGGGTTGGGTTTTCCAGCGGCCAGTATCAGAATCTTGGATGACGTGAAAGCCATTGTCGTGAACATCATGGTGGCAGTCGTTGCAAACCAACACGAGGTTGGGGTAGTCGGTAGGCCCGTTGTGCTTCCAGAACTTAACGTGATGGGCAAAGCATCGGTTGGGGGCGGTACCGCAGCCAATGCAACCCTGATCGCGGATCGTCAGGGCGATACGCTGGGCTTCGGTGGCTGTGCGACGTGTGCGTCCAAGCCACAAGTTCTGCGTCTTGGCATCGAATACGGCGGGAAAGATATCGGCTTTAAGAGCTAGGCAAACCAACTCTTGCATTGGCAGTGGGCTGTCATCGCCAAATCGGGCATTAGCCAGTTCACGACTGGTGGCATCGTAGTCGGCCACCAGCACCAAGGCGATGCCCTTAGCTTTGCCCTTTTCAGGCTGCAAGATCAACTCGGCCAATGCATCAGCCGCTCGCTGCTGGGGAGTGCGGCGATTTTTAGGGTCTTCTTGATTCCAAAGCTCACGTTCTTTTTCAGCTACAACCGAGGCAATGTGCTGACCGGTTGTCGGATCGAATTCGGCATTCCAGATGAACATACCGGTGTCGGGGCTCTTAAACATCCGCGCAGTGCGCCGACGGCGCTGAGCTTCCAAAATAGCCATACCGTCGTCACCGGACATTTCCTGTTGATGGCGGCGCATGATCTTAGAGAAATCGTCGATCCGCTCGGTCTTGGCTGCATCCACGAGAACCCGCTCGTCAATAGGCCCCTCTGAGGAAGCTCTGGCAATCAACCGAGCATGAGGCTCGGTGATCTCACCTGCGGCCAATGCCTCGCTGGCAGCAGGCAGCTTGGCCAGACGCTCAGCATTTCGCACATCGTGGCGGGCGTTGCGCTTGGAAGAACGCAGCTCTTCACAGACGATCCGCTCAGCGGCAACCGCATTAGAACGCCGAGATGTCTCTGCAATGGCCTGCGACTTCATCGCGGCCAACTTCGATTCGGCCTGACCAATGGAGCTGATCCGAGACCTCAGCCCGTCCTCAGAAAGACTGGCAACATCCAAGCTGTTGACGCACACTGCCGCCCCACAACCGCTGCCAACAGAATTAGCAACCTCAGTAACAGCGGCCTTGATATTAGTGGCATCAGCACATTTAACCAGTTCAGAAGCCTGCTCGAATGCAAATCTCATAGCTGTAAGCATACCAGCAACATACGACAATAACACTCTGAATATTATAGAAATATAGAAAAAATCTAGTAAATATTAGTAACTACTAGTAACTATATGAACAATATCAACAATATTCACAATAATATCAGAACCTTAACATAAGCCTTCACGTCAGGGCCTTGAACTTCTGCTGCCTGCGGTAGTTGGAACGCTGGCGGCCACTCCTGTTTCTTTTGGCATGGGCTTGGCTGAGCGAATAGCCGTTGTTCTAGTTTTCTAGGATGCCTGGGCCTTCTGACCAACAGATGCGGGAGTATCTGGACTCGGGCGACTTCGGCGGGCTGTTTCGTAGATTGGGTTGGGACAACCCCACCGAGGGCTTGACTAAGCCGATCAAGGTGCCCATCAGAGTGCATATCAAGAAATCGGTTGAGACATCAATTGAAGAATCGATTGAAAAATCGGTTGAGGAAACCAAGGCAGTGGCCGACAAGCGAGGCATAACGGTTTGGGTGGTTACTAAAGCCGAGATTCCGCCCCGATTAATGCAGCACCAAATTGTGAAGGCCACCAAACGGCTTTCGCGCGATCAGCTCATGGTGTTTTCATCACCGGCAGAACAGCTTTGGCTGTGGCCCGAGCAACACCCCTCGGGGGTGGGGCATCGGCTGGTTGACCACCACTATCGCATGCACCAGAGCAACGATGCCCTGCTTCAACGCTTACGCGATGTCTGCTTTACGGTGGCAGAAGAGCCAGAACTCACCGCGGTGAAGGTGCTCGACCGTGTGCGTCGGTCGTTCAATGTAGAGAAGGTAACCAAGTCGTTCTTCCGAGAGTTCAAAGACCATCATGATCGACTAGCTGCACACATCGAAGGTATCGCAAAGCCAGATGAGCAGCGCTGGTATGCGTCGGTGCTGATGAACCGGCTGATGTTCGTGTACTTCATCCAGCGAAAGGGCTTCGTGAATGATAACCGCGACTACCTCCGCAGCCGACTGACAGTTGTGCAAGAGCGCCTTGGGAGTAACCAGTTCTATGGATTCTTTCGCCAATTTCTAAAACCGTTTTTCCACGAAGCGCTGGGCAAGCCACCTGCAAACCGTTGCTATGACGACCCGATAATCGAAGAGATCATCGGCGATGTGCCCTATGTGAACGGCGGCATCTTTGAACTCCACCGCCTAGAAGACTCCTACGATATTCAGATTCCCGACACCGCCTTTGAGACCTTGTTCGACTTCTTCGACCAGTGGCGCTGGCATCTCGATGAGCGACCCACCGGTGATGCCAAAGAGATCAACCCCGACATCTTAGGGTTCATCTTTGAGCAGTACGTGAACAAGAAACAGCAAGGGGCCTACTACACCAAGCCCGATGTAACCGGCTACATGGCCACTTCTGCCATCATTCCCGCCGTTGTTGATCGACTGCTAGATGCTGGCTTGGAGAATCCCTGTGTGCTGCTGGAAGACAGCAGCGACAATTACCTGCACGACGCGATGTCTTATGGCACCGATAAGCCCTTGCCCGAGGGCGATCTGGTGCCCAGCGAGTTTCCCGACCCAACACTCAACATCGCCCTTGCTGGCGAGCGTTGGTGCGATGTAACCCACCGCCGCCAACGTCATAGCGAGCAGAAAGAGCTTGTGAACTCGGGCGGGGTGACGGACATAAACGACGCGATCACGCAGAACCTGGATCTCGCTGGTTTGATGACCGATTATCTTTATACTCTGGGTTCTGCCGAAGAGTGTCAGCGCGCCTTTGAGGTGCTGCGCTCGCTAACCATCTGCGACCCAACCGTGGGATCGGGGGCGTTTCTTCTGGCTGCCCTCGACGTGCTTGACCCTCTCTACACCGCAGTAGCCGACCGTGCTGAAG
>VYCQ01000010.1 GCA_009843865.1 Acidimicrobiia bacterium | reverse complement strand
CCCTCCAAGACTTGCGGGCGAAGTCAAGGGGTTTCCGCCCTCCACAGAGTTTTGCCTACGTTGATACCGACACCGGCAATCGACTCCTACAAGTGGCGGCTTAAATCAACGTTTGTCATCTGGCTAAGACCGTAGAAAGACACATGGCCATACCCAACATTCTCAGTGCCGTGCAGCTTCCGACCGCAGAAGACGGTTCTCGTAGCACCAGGTGCAGCACCTGATGCTACACTGATGCCTGTGCCAACTACCCATCCTCGCCACTCCGTTACTGAGACCGAAGAGATTGTTCGGGTTCTCGACGAAGCATCACGGAGGTGGCCTGACGCACCTCGGGCGAAGCTCATCAGGCTCATCATGCTGGAGTGGATCCAATCAGACCGGTCGCCTTCTTCGCGTGCAGAAGCCCGATCGGCATTGGCAGGTTCGTTGCAGGGATCGTCGGCCCTCTATGACCGATCCCGAGATTGGCCAGCATGATCGTGGCCGATGCTAGTTGGGTGGTGGCGTTGCGTGATCCAGAAGATCGTTATCACGAAAGAGCTTTGATGGTCAATCGTGATATTGGCGGGGAAGATGTTCTTTTGCATTCGGTAACCCTTACTGAGTGTTTGGTTGCACCCGCTCGACTAGGAGTCCTCAAAGTCGCTTCAGAGGCGCTCCGCGCATCGTTTCGCATCGTGGATATTGATGATGGAGCACCTGAGCGATGGGCGACGTTACGGGTTCAATTTGGGTTGCGGTTGCCAGATGTCATCGTCTTGGACACCGCGCTCAGTCATGGTGCTAGGGCTGTTGCTACCTTTGATGTCAGGCTTGCCGCAGCTTCGTCCCAACGCGGTCTTGAGGTATTGGGTTAGCAGGAAAATTTCTGAATTTTTAGCCTAATTTCAGCTAATTCAAAGTGTTTATTGTCGCTAGCATTGATATAATTACATATATGGGATTTGAAGTTGATTCCAGTCAAGCACGAGACAGAACCGGTGTTGCTGAGGGCTTTGGATTTCCTGATTTTTCTGGGTCAAGTGCTTCGGAGTTGCTTGGTTTGATGGGCGAAGTTGATTCAATTCGCCGTCGAGCCGAGGGATATCTCGTTGGATTGATTGTCCGATACGGAGAGATTGAGGGTCAGAGTGCCGCAGCCACGGTGTGCCATCAGTTCGGGATTAGTGCTTACAAGGCTCGCCAGTTAGCTAGAACAGCTGAAGGGCTTGCGGTTATTCCCGATGTGCTCACTGCTGTGCAGGAGGGGCATATCTCGGCTGAGCAGGGGGCGATGGTAGCTGAGTCGCATAAGCGTGTACCCATGAGCGGTGAGGCCCAACAAGAGCTTTTGGCATTGGGTGGTTGGCAGGATCACGACGAGTTCAAGAAGACGGTTGCTGCTGGTGAGGATCGTCGCCGGGCCGATGATGGAATGAGCCGCATCGAACGGCAAAGAGCTCGTCGTTCTCTCAAGGTTTTTGACAGCGCAAGCGGCATGGTCATGTTGTACGCTGAGTTGGATCAGGTAGCTGGAGATCGGGTTAAGACCGCAATTGGCGCTATGAGCACCAAGATGCTCGTTGACGATATTGCTTTCGACCCGGTGCGCACCTTCGAGCAACGCAATGCTGATGCTTTGGTAGCGCTTATCACTGCGCAGCCTGCCAATATGTCAGCAGCCGATCCTGCTGATGTGGGCAGCAGCGGTGTCCGTTCGCAAAAGACGGTGTTGGTGGTGTCGGCCGACTACGACGCTATCGAAGGCAAGCTCGTCAGCGCAGGATTAATGGACGGGTCGCCCATCGACCTCGATGAGATCCGCCGTCTTGCTTGTGACGCTGCGATTGTTCCGATGATCTTTTCAACTAAAGGACAGCCCCTGTATATGGGTAGAGCCCAAAGAGCGGTCACCAAGGCCCAGAGGTTGGCTCTTTATCGCAGAGATCGTGGTTGTGTTGGTTGCGGCATGAGACCTCAGATCTGCGATGCTCACCATATCGTACCATGGGAGTGTAACGGAACCACCGACATAGATAATTTGGTGTTGCTGTGTCCTCGCTGCCACAAGAAGGTTCACAAACACGGTTACACCGTTGAAACGGGTGTTGAAACGGGTGTTGAAACGGGTGTTGACACGGGTTCTGAGATCAGCCCAGAATCTGGCCGGTTCACGCTTCGACCCCCGCCTAGCTACGGCCTGCCACCTCCGCGACAATCACCCAAAAAGCAGCCAGTTGCAGCGTGAAAACTTGTAAATGGCCCGCTAGCTCACTGTTTGGCTTCGAGGACTTCAGCTTGGGCGTGCCTCATCGTGATGTGCCTCATCGTGATAAGGCGGTTTGGAGAGGCTATTTCAGCGCCGCTGACGAGGTATTCAGTCAGAGATATTTCACATCAGAGACATTTCAATCAGCAAGGTTCAGTCAGCTAGGTGACCGCCGAGCGTAGATCCACAGCAATCTAAGCTTTGGTGATTGGCTGGTTTGTTTAACTGCACCCAATCTTCAGCACACTTACAGATGAGATTGCAGATGAGATTCGCCTCAATGCTTTCGCGTCTTCGACTTCTCGCAGATGTCTCAAGATGGCGTTGGTGATTTGTCAGCATATTTATCAAATTCATTTAATAGACTGATTTGTTAGTACTTTATCATTTTAGCGCTATTTTTTTATCACGATTTATTTATCTTGTTTATTCACCAGTTCTTGGGTAGAGCAGGTTTGAGTAGTGGCTGAGGTGGTTTTTTTGAGATTGTTACTTAGAGATTGTTACTCAGAGATTGTCACTTAGGGCTTTCTACTCAGGGATGAAGCTTGAGGGTGGCAGCCAACTCGGCTCGGAGTTCGGGGATGCCTTGACCTTTAGCTGCGCTGGTCCACAGCACATCTCCGGAAGCGATGCCTAGGTCTTGGGCTAACTCGTTTCGGCGGGTGCTGCGACGAGAAGACTTCACCTTATCGGCTTTGGTAGCTATCGGGCGCAGGGCAACGTTGTGATGGGTCAGCCACTCTATGGTTTGCATATCAAGCGAGGTGGGGCCGACTAGTCCGTCGATCAGCAGCAGCACCTGTGTCAGCGTGGGTCGGTCTATCAGGTAGCCGTTCATCATCTGTTGCCAGTGATGGCGGTCGGCTTTGGGGGCCTTGGCGAATCCATAGCCGGGTAGATCTACTAGCCAGTGCCCGGGCTTACCCTCTACCTCGAAGATGTTAAGCAGCCTGGTGGCTCCCGGGGCCTTGGAGGTGCGGGCCAGGCTTTTGCGATTGGCCACAGCGTTCAGAAGCGATGATTTACCTACGTTGGATCGCCCAATCAATGCCACCTCGCAGCGAGAGTCGGGTAGCTGTTTAGCATCGCTGGCCGACTGTAAAAAGCGTAGGGCCAGGGACATTTAGGTGTGAACGTGTTTGTTGATGACTTCGGCCAACTCTTCGGCGGTTGTCGGGCCAGCTAGCGATGCCACCACCGTGCCAACGTTGTTTACCAATACTGCAAGGGGCACCGCGCTGATGCCATAGCGGCTGTGCAGCTTGCGGTGGCGGCGATACTCCACTTCTTGGATTGCCAGTTTGTGGGTTGTTAATTTTTCTGAGGTTAGGCTCTGAGCGGCTTGGGTAACCGCAGCGCAGGTGGAACAGGTTTTAGATGTAAAGATGGCTATTAGCCATTCGCTGTTGGGATGTGCGAAGTCCCAGCGCTCTAAATGGGTGGGCACTGTATAGGAGGGTGCTGTATAGGAGGGCACTGCGTGATGGGGTATATGATGATGTATATGATGGGGTGTGTGAGAGTGCCTAGCCTGTGTCTGAGCTACCTTGGACGGGCGAGAACGTTGGTATAGCCAGGCTAAAGATAAGGCTACGAGGATTACCGCAGCGCTGATCAGGGTGCGGGACACGAGTTAAGGATGTGATTGATCTGTGTCTGTGTCCTCGGTGGCAGGTGCTGATGGAGGCTCGGCGGTAACGGTCATTTCTGAAGTACGTGTTGCTAATGCCGCGCCTACAAGCTCATATGGGTCACCCGATGGCCCTTGAGCACCTAGTTCCACCAGTCGACTGACTTCGTCGCCAGAGATGGTCTCATGCTCCAATAGAGCTCGGGCTACTAGATCTAATCCGAATCGGTGCTCGCTCAGAAGATCCTCACAGCGTTTCTCTTGGGTTCGCAGTATGTCTGAAACCTCTTCGTCGATTACCCGAGCGGTTTCATCGCTGTATTCCCTGTTGGTCATCAGGTCATCTCCCAAGAACACCTGCCCTGCGCTGCGCCATGCCATTGGGCCGATGCGGTTACTCATTCCCCATTCGCGCACCATGCGGCGGGCGAATTCGGTAGCACCAGCCAAGTCATCGGCTGCACCGCTAGAAGAAACGCCGAACACCAGTTCTTCGGCTATACGGCCACCCATACGCATTACCAGCATGTCTTCTAGATAATCCCTTCGCAGGGTATGGCGGTCTTCTTCGGGCAAGGTCATGGTGACACCTAACGCCATCCCACGCGGGATGATGGTCACCTTGTGCAGCGGATCGGTCTTGGGTAAAACCGAAGCGCACACAGCGTGACCAGCTTCGTGGTAAGCGGTAATCTGCCGTTCTTCCTCAGACATGGCCATAGATTCGCGACGTTGACCCATCAACACGCGGTCGCGCGCGTGATCGAAATGGTTCATCTTGATTTGTTCAGAATCACCTCGTACTGCGTACAAAGCTGCTTCGTTTACCAGGTTGGCTAGGTCTGCGCCGCTCATGCCAGGGGTACCGCGTGCTATGAGAGGTAAGTCCACGTCGGCAGCAATTTTTTTGGCTCGCACATGTACGTTGAGGATTTGCAGTCGGTCGTCTGCCTCGGGTAGCGGCACCACCACCTGACGGTCGAACCTACCCGGACGAAGCAGGGCTGGATCTAAGATGTCGGGCCGGTTGGTGGCGGCCATCATCACGATGCCTTCTGTGGCTTCAAAACCGTCCATTTCGGCCAACATTTGGTTGAGGGTTTGTTCTCGTTCATCGTGACCGCCGCCTAGCCCAGCACCTCGTTTGCGGCCAATTGAATCAATCTCGTCGATAAAAATGATGGCTCGTCCCATCTTACGCGCTGATTGGAAGAGGTCTCGTACCCTGCTGGCACCTACTCCAACAAACATTTCCATAAAGTCCGACCCCGTAACTGACAGAAATGGCACCCCCGCTTCGCCTGCTACGGCGCGTGCTATCAGGGTTTTGCCGGTGCCGGGAGGACCTACTAACAACACGCCTTTGGGTATGCGAGCTCCAATTTGAGCAAACTTGTCAGGGTGTTTGAGGAAGTCCACAACCTCTACGATTTCTTTCTTTACTCCTTCGTAGCCAGCCACATCGTCAAAGGTGGTGCCGGGTCGCTCGGTTGTGTATGTCTTGGCTTTGGCACGTCCAATAGACATGATCCCGCTCATCTGGCCTTGGGCTCGCCGCTGGAACCACCAAAAGATCAAAAATATGAGCCCAACGGGAATCAAAAGGGGCAAGATGCTCGCCCAAATGCTGCTACGGGGGGTGTGGAACTCAAAGATGGGGATGGTGGCTCGCAGGTCTTGTTCGATTTGTTCGCCTAGAGGGTTGGGGCCGGTGGTGTGGAACTTAGAACCATCAATGAGGGTTCCCTTAATGTCGCCGGTGCCGTTGTTGTATTCGGCTTCGGCTATTTGGTTGCTTTGTGCAGTCTCTACGAAAGCTCGAAATGAGATCTCTTCGCCTTTGTTTTCGCTGCCAAAGAAGTTAGAAAACAACAGTGCAGCCATTACCCCCAGCACGATGAGCCAAAGCCAGCGGGGGAGGCGGCTAGGAGAGGATTGTTGACCTTGCCCCTGACCCTGTCCGCGTTGAGGATCGCGTCGCTCAGGAGGCACCGGAGGTGGGGGCGGATTGGTCATGTAGGTAATTCTAGGAGTGGTTAGTGTCAATTTCAGCATTGTTCTGGCCTACGCTGCTAGGCGGTGGATGTTACAAAGCCCTTAGTTAACCCCCTAGCTAACATTGACAGCGCAGCAATTGATACTCCAGCGGGTTTCCCGCAGGATCAGCACGAAGCACCGCAGCATCAGATTCGTTGGGGTCTACCAGATGTGTTCATTGGGATTGTGCTGTCCTGGGTTGCTGCGGTGGTGGTGCTGTTGGCCGTGTTGGTGGTGCTAGATATTGACACCAGCGGGCAAATTGGCACTGGTTCTTATCTGGGACGCTATGGGTTGAGCGATGCTATTGACGCAGAACGCAGCGACCCGGCGTGGCCTCTTTGGACTTTGCCGGTGGGCCAAATTGGACTTTGGGGTGGTTTCGCGGTTACCACTTGGGTAGCTGGCAGGTTACGAGGTGGTGGGGTGCGTCGGGATTTCGGTCTTGCGATGAAGGCTTCTGATGTGCCGTTGGGTCTGTTGGTTGGGGTGTTCTCTCAGGTTGTGGTGGTGTGGCTTCTGTATGCCCCATTTCAAATCTTTTTTGACTTTGATGTAAGCGAGGCTGCCCGCGAAATAACTGACAAGGCTGCCACTAACAGCGATATCGCTCTCTTGTTTATGGGTGTGGTGCTTGGTGCCCCTATTTTTGAAGAGCTTTTCTTTCGCGGTTTGGTGTTGCGGGCTTTTGAGCGTAAGTGGGGCACGTTAATGGGTGTGTTGGCCTCTTCTTTGCTGTTCGGCGCGGTGCATTTGCAGCCGCTTCAGTTTCCCGCTCTAGTTGTGTTCGGCATCATCGCTGCGGTGTTGACCAAAAGGTTTATGCGTCTCGGACCTGCAATCTGGGCTCACATTGGTTTTAACTTGGTAGCGGTAATCAGTCTCGTCTGGTTGGCTTGAGGTGGCTGTGAACACACCGGGAGTTCTAGACGGTGTGATCAAGCCCTATTCGTGGGGCTCTACCGATTCCCTGGCTGCAATGATGGGCACTACATCAACCACAACCCCGCAAGCTGAGTTGTGGTTTGGGACGCATCCTAGAGGGCCTGCCACTTTGTTGCGCCCTGCTGCATCGCGAAATGTATCTTCAGATGCATTGTCCGGCGTATCGCCAGATGTGCTACGGCTAGATGAGGTAATCGCAGCTGATCCACAAAGCGAATTAGGGCAGCAAGTAGCTCGTAAGTTTGCGGGGAAGCTGCCGTTCCTGTTGAAGGTGTTGGCAGTGGCTAGGCCGTTGTCGCTGCAAGTTCATCCCAATGCTTTTGAAGCTCAAGCAGGCTTTGAGGCTGAGGAGCAACAAGGCGTGCGGGTAGATGCTGCGCACAGGTCGTTTGTTGATCGCAACCACAAGCCAGAGCTGATCTGTGCGCTAGAGCCCTTCACCGTTTTGTGCGGATTCCGTGAACCAGTCGCGACCGCGAAGCTGCTGCGTGGTTTGGGCGTGCTGGAGTTGGAGCCAGCAGTGAAGTTGCTGCAAGCCAACCATTCGCAAGCATCAGACCAAATCCAGCAGGTGTTGGCTTGGTTATGGGGCCTCGATGTTGCATCTGGCGCTGAGCTAGCCCAGCAGGTAGCCCAAGCATGTGATGATCTGGTGCATGTGGGGTCGCATGCCGAGTTTCACGCTGAGATGCATTGGGCAGCGCGCTTAGCTGAGCACCATGAGGGCGATGTTGGTGTGGTCGTGGCGCTTATGTTGAACTTAGTTACGCTTCAACCTGGGCAGGCGCTGTTTTTGGAGGCTGGCAGGTTGCATTGTTATCTAGAAGGCATGGCTGTGGAGATAATGGCCAACAGCGATAATGTACTGCGGGGTGGACTAACCCAAAAGCATGTGGACACAAATGCGCTGCTAGAGGTATTGGACTGTCGCCCTAGCGATGTTGCGCTGCTTACTCCCACAGCATCTACTCACACATTTCGGCCGCCTGTTGCTGAGTTTCGCTTGATCCGTATGGAGGTGTCCCGACCTGTGCGTTGTGTTAACGATGGTCCTGAAATAGCACTATGTGTGGCTGGTTGCTTGAGCGTGGCAAATCAAAAAATCCGTGGGGGACAGGCGGTTTGGGTGCCAGCAAGCAGTGGAGATTTTGAGGTGGCGGGCGAGGGTCTTTTGTTTCGCGCCATGCCTGGCGACAGCTAATATAACCCGGTATAGATCCAGAGTATAGATCTAGTCAGCACAGGTAGGTTTTTGAGGCCGAGATCGGCAAAACTGGTACCATGGCACTTGACCCTAGCTTGTTGGAGATTTTGGCCTGTCCTAACGACAAGGGGCCTCTGCTGTATTTTGTTGATGAAGATTCTTTGTATAACCCCAGGCTGCGGTGCCGTTACCTCGTGTGTCAGGATATACCTAACATGCTCATTGACGAGGCTGAGATGGTAGAACAAGCCGAGCACGATAGGTTGGTGGCCAAGGCTGATGCTGAAGCCATCGCATTTACCCTCTCTGCTATAGCGTGACGGATTCATAGTGTGACGGATCGCCTAGACACGCTGGGGATGTGGGCTTCAACTCATCAGATGCCCGACCAAATTTTGGCGGCCCTAGAGCAATCAGAGGGTTTGCGGGGGTTGCCTGAGCGGTCGGCAATCAGCAATGTGCTGGTGTTGGGCATGGGACCAGGTGGTTTTGCGGGCGACTTGTTGGCAGTGACCGCAGGGCCGTTTATGCCTGTGCCCATTGTGGTGGTGAAGAGCTATCAACCGCCGTCTTATGTGGACGAACAAACGTTGGTGTTTGCCCTTTCCGCTAGCGGTAATACCCCTGAAACCATTCAGGCGGTTAATCAGGCAGCAGCGGCAGGGGGCAGGGTTGTGGCGGTTACGGGAGACGGGGAGTTGTCGCAAATGGCTGCTAGGTGGGATGTACCTGTAGTTGAGGTGCCACCCAACTTGTTTCCCACTCGTTCGACTCTCAGCGTGTTGGCCGTGGCACCAATGGTCATACTCGAGTTGATGGGGTTGTTTCCGGGGGCTTCAGAGTGGGTACGCGAGGGCGCAGCGCAGTTATGTCGTCGCCGCGACATTGTGGAGGCACCAGCTAAAGATCTTGCTCGTGTACTAGGCCCTACGGTGCCTCTGGTTTACGGCGGCGGCGGGTTAGGCAGCACAGCCGCTCGACACTGGAAGCACATGATCAACATCAGCGCCAAGGCCCCAGCGTTTAGTGCTGGTGTGCCAGACATTTTGCATAACGAGATTGCTGGTTGGGGACAGCACGGAGACCTCACCCGTCAGGTGTTCAGCTTGGTGCTGCTACGCCACGATCATGAACACCCTGATGTTATGGCTGGTTTTGACATTTTGTTAGATCTAATGGACGAAGTGGTGGGCTCGACCCATGAGGTACGAGCAGGCGGGGAGGGGCCGGTGGCTCAAGTGTTTGATTTGATGTATCAGGGCTCGATCACTGCTTTGGAGATGGCCGCAGCGGTGGGCCTTGACCCAGGACCAGCCCCTGCCATTGAGCTAGTGAGGAAAGGTCTTCAGTGAGCCCTAGCGATTTTAAAGTGGCTGATCTGAGATTGGCCGAGGCTGGTCGCGCAGAGATCCGTCTGGCCGAGCATGAAATGCCTGGCCTAATGGCGCTACGGGCGCAGCATTATGACGATCAGCCTTTAGCTGGGGCTCGTATCACTGGCTCTTTGCACATGACAGTGCAAACTGCCGTGCTCATAGAGACCTTGACATCGCTGGGAGCGGAGGTGCGTTGGGCATCTTGCAACATCTTTTCTACCCAAGACCATGCCGCTGCTGCGGTGGCGGTGGGGCCCAGAGGCACCCCTGCCAATCCCCAAGGTGTGCCGGTATATGCCTGGAAGGGTGAAACCTTACAAGAATATTGGTGGTGTACCGAACAAGCGTTGTGTTGGCCCGATGGTGCTGGTCCTAACCTCATCTTGGATGATGGTGGGGATGCCACTTTGCTGGTTCATTTGGGGGCAGATGCTGAAGCAGCAGGGGAAGTGGATGATCCCGATACGGCCGATTCTCAAGACTCGGTTGAGATTTATCGCTTGTTGGGGCGTTCGTTGAATGAGAATCCCGCGCTTTGGACCACTATCGCCGCAGGAGTTAGGGGGGTGTCTGAGGAGACAACCACAGGAGTGCATCGGCTGTATCGGATGAAGGCCGAAGGTAAATTACGGTTCCCCGCAATCGACGTGAACAACTCGGTAACGAAGTCAAAGTTTGACAACCTTTACGGTTGTCGCCACTCGCTGATTGATGGCATAAATCGTGGCGTTGACATGATGATTGGTGGCAAAACAGTGGTGGTGTGCGGCTACGGCGATGTGGGCAAGGGCTGCGCTCAGTCGTTGCGTGGTCAAGGTGCCAAGGTAATTATTACCGAGGTAGACCCAATTTGCGCGCTGCAAGCGGCTATGGAGGGTTTTGAGGTGCAGCGCCTTGAAGATGTGCTGACAACCGCTGATTTGTTCATCACCGCCACTGGTTGCAGGGATGTGATCACCGTTGAACACTTAGGTCGCATGAAGCATCAGGCGGTGGTGGGTAATATTGGACATTTTGACAATGAGATTGACATAGCCGGGTTGAATGAATTGTCGGATGTGCAACGGATACACATCAAACCCCAGGTAGATGAACATGTGTTTCCTGATGGCCACTCGGTGATTATCTTGTCGGAGGGGCGGCTGTTGAATCTAGGCAACGCTACAGGGCACCCTAGTTTCGTGATGTCTTGCAGTTTCACCAATCAGGTGCTAGCCCAAATGGAGCTGCACGCCAATGCCGAGTCATACGGTTGCGATGTGGTCACCCTGCCCAAAGACCTTGACGAGATGGTTGCTCGTTTGCATCTAGATGCTTTAGGCGTGCATCTTACGCAGCTTACTGCTGTTCAGTCTGAGTATATGGGTATACCATCACAAGGCCCTTTCAAGCCTCTGCACTATCGCTACTGACTCAGCTTTCACTCACTGGGCTTTGCGCAACAGTGGCCTGTTTTTAGAATGTCTGTTTTTAGAAGTATTTTGAGAAGTGTGTTTAGAAGTAATTGTCGCTAGCTGGTTTTAAAGTGCAGCCATGTTGTTGCCAAAGGTATGTGCAGGATGTGGGGGGCCGGGGCTGTCACCTTGCGGTCGCTGTGTCGGAGATCTTAAGCCCGTGGGTCAGATGCCTGCGCCCGAGCCTCTCGCAACTTTGACAGCCGTGTTTGTATATACCGGTGTGGGTCGAGAGATGTTGACACGTCTTAAGTACCGCAATCAGCGTGCCAGCATTGGCTGGCTGGCAACGGCTATGGCTACAGCCTTGCCAGAGCATCTGCATTTGAACGCGCTCACATGGGCACCTACATCTGCTCAGCGTCGCCGTCGTCGCGGCTTCGATCAGGCTGAGTTGTTGGCTCGAGCTTTGGGCCGCAAAATTGGGTTACCTGTGGTTTCGGTGTTGCGCAGGATTGATGCCGCAGGCCAAACAGGTCTTAATCGCAGCCAGCGCGTTGCTGCCCCAGAGTTTGCGGTTCGTGGTTCACCACAGGGTGCAATATTGGTGTTAGATGATGTCATCACTACCGCTGCAACCCTGCGGGCTGCGGCATATGCTTTGCTGCAAGCGGGCGTGCAGCGGGTGGACGGCGTGGTGGCCGCTGCTACACCAATAACACAACACTGAAATAACATAATATGACGGTAGAGTGAGCATTGCATGAGCGTGTTCAACAAGATCCTGAACACCGGAGAGGGCAAAAAGCTCAAGGCATTAGAAAACTTGGTGCCCGACATCAATGCCCTCGAACCGGAAACCAATGCGCTGTCTGATGATGCCTTGCGTGCTCGCACGGATGAGTTTCGCCAACGCCTTGATAACGGAGAGAGCCTGAATGATCTGCTCATGGAGGCTTTTGCAGTGGTGCGAGAGGCAGCCTGGCGGGTTATTGGTCAGCGTCACTACGACGTGCAGCTCATGGGCGGTGCTGCTTTGCACTTTGGCCGGGTAGCTGAGATGCGTACCGGTGAGGGTAAAACCCTGGTGTCAACCTTGCCGGTGTATCTGAACGGGCTGAGCGGCAGGGGTGTACACGTTGTGACGGTAAACGACTACTTAGCTGCCCGCGATGCTGAGTGGATGGGTGCTATTCATCGCTGGTTGGGTCTTAGCGTGGGTTTGGTGGTGCCTGGTGAGCGAGACCACGAGTTTAAAGCAGAGCAATACCGCTGCGATATCACCTATGGCACCAACAACGAGATGGGCTTCGATTATCTGCGCGACAACATGGCTATGGCTAAAGATCGTCAGGTGCAGCGTGGCCACAATTTCTGCATTGTGGATGAGATTGACTCGATTTTGATTGATGAGGCCCGAACCCCGCTCATCATCAGTGGTCGGCTTGCTGATGCGGCCAAGACGTATTACAAGTTCGCCAGCATCGCCCGTGGTTTGCGTCGCGATGTTCACTATGACGTGGATGAGGAGAAGCGCATTGTGGCACCCACTGAAGATGGTGTGCATGCTGTTGAGCGGGCGTTAGGGGTAGAGAACTTGTATGACTCTGTTAGCTCTAATTTGGTTCATCATCTGCAAGCGGCACTGCGGGCCAAAGAGCTTTATCACCGTGATAAGGATTACATCATCCAGCGTGGTGAGGTGAAGATCGTGGATGAGTTTACTGGTCGGGTGCTTGAGGGACGCCGTTGGTCTGAGGGCCTGCATCAGGCGGTGGAGGCTAAAGAGGGTGTCAAGATCAAAGAAGAGAATCAGACGCTGGCCACCATTACCTTGCAGAATTATTTTCGTCTTTACGACAAGCTCGCGGGTATGACCGGAACAGCAGTGAGTGAAGCTAATGAGTTGTTCAGTACCTACGGCCTGCATGTAGTGCCTATCCCTACCAATCTGCCGGTAGCGCGAACCGACCAAGCCGACCTGATTTACAAAACCGAAAGCTCTAAGTTCAATGCTTTGGTGGAAGACCTTGTAGAACGCTATGAACGGGGTCAGCCTGTGCTGGTGGGCACTGTTTCGGTAGAGAACTCAGAAAAGCTCGCTGATGTGCTTCACAAGCGGGGTATACCCCATGAGGTGTTAAACGCTAAGCAGCATTTTCGTGAGGCAGAAATCGTGGCCCAAGCTGGCCGGCTGCATGCCATCACCGTCGCCACCAACATGGCAGGTCGAGGGGTGGATATTGTGTTGGGGGGTAACCCAGAGGCTTTAGCTCGTCGCGATACCGTGGCCGAAGGGCTTGACCCTGCCAGTGAGGCTGGCGAGGTTCGTGCGGGCGAGTTGTTAGAGAAGTATGAGGCCGAATGTCGTGCCGAGGGGGATAAGGTGCGTGAATTGGGCGGACTATATGTGCTGGGCACCGAACGCCACGATAGTCGCCGCATCGATAATCAGCTCAGAGGGCGTTCTGGTCGACAAGGTGATCCTGGCGAGAGTCGTTTTTATTTGTCCCTAGAAGATGATCTCATGCGCATTTTTGCCACCGGTGCTATGAATTGGGTGATGGACAAAGCTTTGCCTGAAGATGTGCCTATCGAAGCAAAGATGGTTACCAAAGCTATTGAGCGAGCTCAGGGTACGGTAGAGCAACGCAATGCTGAAACCCGTAAGAACGTGCTCAAGTACGATGAGGTGCTTAATCAGCAGCGCAAGGTGATCTACAAGCGCAGAGCTCAAATTTTGGCTGGTGGTGATTTACGGGCTGAAGTCCTCGAGCATCTGAGTGAAGCGGTGGATGGCATTATTACCACGCATTGCGTCTTTGAAGAGCCCAGTGAGTGGGATTTGGAGCAGCTTGAAACCGAGGTGAAGGTGCTTTGGCCCATCAGCTTAGGCGCTCAGGAGATGAGCGGTGTGGCCTCTACCGATGAGCTTTACGAACTGTTGGCTGGTGAGGCTATAGCGCATTATGAGCAGCGTGAGAATGAGGTTGGGAACGAGGCCATGCGCGAGGTAGAGCGTCAAATTATGATGCGTATCATCGACCAACGTTGGCGCGAGCACCTATATGAGATGGATTATCTTAAAGAGGGTATCAACCTGCGGGCATTAGGTCAGAAAGATCCTCTTACCGAATGGCAGCGAGAGGGCTTTGAGATGTTCGGCCAGATGATGGCAGGCGTGGCCCGAGATTTTGTTGTCTACATAATGCATGTAGAGGTGAACCTAGACGTAGCGGTTAGCGGCGAAGGTACGGGTACCAGCAACCTCACTGAGTCGGGTCCCGACGATCCCGCTACGGTGGCTTCAGCTGCGAGGTCTTTTGCGATGGCTGCCACTGGGGGCGGGGTTGCTGAGTCGGCACCTCGCTCGAAGGTGCCTGTGGTGAAGTCTGATTTAGAAAAAACTCCGCGTAACGCCCCTTGCCCGTGTGAGTCTGGCCGCAAGTTTAAGCAATGCTGCGGGCGTTGAACGCTTGTAATGACGCACTGCCGTGCCTGATTTCAGCAACGATCTTACCTTGCTTCGAGCCAAACTGGAGGAAGCACACGGCTACCTGCGCATAGGTGAGCTGAACTCTTTACGGGTCGATTTGGAGAAAACGGCCGCGGCCCCCGATTTGTGGGACGATCCTGATCGGGCTCGCAAAGTAAATCGAGAGTTAGCTGAACTCACCGAGGATTTAGAGCTGTTTACCAGCTTAGAGCTAGCGCTGGAAGATGCCGATACCTTGCAGCAGCTTGCTAGTGAGGAGGGTGATGAGTCGCTGGTTCCCGAGATTGCCGACATGGTGATGTCGCTTACCACTAAAATAGATGCCTTGGAGTTGCGCTCGCTGTTAGGCGGCGAACACGACAGCTCTGATGCGGTGTGCGAGTTGCACAGCGGAGCAGGTGGTACTGATGCTCAGGATTGGGCCGAAATGCTCTTGGCTATGTATCAGGGTTGGGCTGAGCGGCGGGGTTTTGGCTTTCAAGTGGATTCGGTGTCAGAAGGCCAAGGGGCGGGTATTTCTTCGGCAGATTTCACCATCGTGGGTCGCAATGCCTATGGTCTTTTACAATCTGAGCGAGGAGTACATCGGCTGGTGCGTATCTCCCCGTTTGATTCTGATGCTCGCCGTCACACTGCATTCGCTCAGTTCAAAGTAGTGCCCTTGTTTGATGCGGTGTCTGAGGAGGTAGATATTCAAGAAAAAGATCTGCGCGTTGATACCTTCCGTTCGTCGGGTGCGGGTGGCCAGCATGTGAACGTGACCGACTCTGCTGTGAGGATCACGCATTTGCCTACCGGTGTGGTGGTGTCGTGTCAAAATGAGCGCAGCCAGCACCAAAACAAAGACAGGGCGATGCAGATTCTGGCTGCACGTTTAGCTGACCTTAAAAGAGCAGAGCGGGAGGCTGAGCTTGCTGGGCTAGCAGGTGACCATCAAAAAGCCGAGTGGGGTAGTCAGATCCGTTCTTATGTGCTGCATCCTTATCAGCAGGTTAAAGATGACCGTACTGGTGTGACCGTCGGTAACGTAGAGGCGGTGCTAGGGGGGGATCTAGATGAGCTGATGGAGGCTTATCTACGGTGGAGGCGTTGCCAGCACATATGATCAAGTATGAAATATGATTAAGTTAGAAAACGTCACCAAGATTTATAAGGGGGAGGTGTTGGCGCTGCAAAACGCTTCTTGTGAGGTGCAGCGTGGGGAGTTCGTTTTTTTGGTGGGACCTTCTGGGTCGGGCAAATCTACCTTCATACGTTTGTTGAACAAAGAAGAACAAGCAGACCGTGGTCGGGTGTTTGTGGCGGGTAAGGATATAGGCGCTTTGCCTAGCTATAAGGTGCCATTTTTGCGTCGCAATATTGGTTGCGTTTTTCAAGATTTTAAGCTGCTACCCAATAAAACAGTGGTGCAAAACGTGGCCTTTGCGCTAGAGGTCATAGGGCATCCCCGCAGCGTAATCAAAGTTAAGGTGCCAGCTATATTGGAGTTAGTTGGGCTTTCTAGAAAGATGCACAATTATCCCGATGAACTTTCTGGGGGTGAACAGCAGCGAGTTTCTATTGCTAGGGCTTTTGTAAATCGGCCTCTGATTTTGTTGGCTGATGAGCCCACCGGCAACCTTGACCCCAACACCTCGCTGGGCATCATGACGTTGCTAGATCGTATAAACCGCACCGGCACCACGGTGGTAATGGCCACACACGATCGCGGCATCGTCGATAAAATGCGACGTCGCGTGGTGGAGTTGGACAGGGGTCAGATTGTTCGGGATCAGTCTCGCGGTGTGTACGAATAGTTTGTGGGTTCAGCAGGGGGTCTTAGGCGGGGTGCTTAGTAGTGGCCTAGCGGTTTTTTGTCTTGTATGTGGGCCAGCGGTGCTAAGCCGATGAGCCTACGAATGGATTATGTCGTACGCGAGACGGCTAGCAATTTCCGCCGCAATGTCACACTTACCCTCGCCACCATCATCACCGTCACTATCTCGCTAACCCTTTTGGGTGCAGCACTTTTGTTTCGCGATGCCGTAGATAACGCCACCGTCCGCTGGAAAGACGGCGTGGAATTCATCGTGTTCATGGATCCTGATATCAGTGTTGAGTTGGAAGCCGATCTGCGTCGTCAGCTAGAGGAATCTCGCGAGGTGGTTGATTTTATCTACATCGATAAAGACGAGGCTTACGCTGAGGTACAAGAACTGCTAGGCGACTCCCCTGAGTTGGTGGATGTGATAACCGCTGAGCGGCTGCCAGCCTCATTTCGAGTGAAACCTACAGATACTCTGCCTGAACGCGTGGACCAGTTAGCTGAGGTCTTTCGCACTCAGCCGGGGGTGGCCAGGGTGGTGACCGCCAGTGAAACCATCCGTGCTATTGAAGATTTGTCTAGGGGCCTTAGCCAGCGTGTCATCATCATCGCCATCGTGTTGCTAGTAGCTGCTGCGGTGCTGATATGGAACACAATTCGCATGGCGTTGTTTTCTCGCCGCCAAGACATAGAGGTGATGAAGTTGGTTGGTGCAACCAACTGGTTTATCCGTGTGCCTTTTATGATGGAAGGATTCATTCAAGGGTTAGTGGGAGGGCTGATTGCCATGCCGCTGATCTGGCTTACCAACAACTACTTGAGCATCATCAACGACGATGTTTCTTTAGAATTGCTACGAGGCTTCATGGTGGACCCGGCACGGGTGTGGTCTCTCGGTTTTCAAATGGTTGGGCTGGGTGCCTTAGTAGGAACGGTAGGTTCTGGAGTTGCCATCAGACGTTTCCTCAACCGTTAGTTATACAGTTAGTTATACAGTTAGTTGCATACAGAGCAGCCCATCTAGCAGGGTTATATCACACAGTTCACACAGCACAACTTGGCTTGCGCAATTGACGTTAGGCGAGGCTACAGGTACTCTGCATGTTGCGAGTGGGGTTGATGGGGCCTGTGTTGCGCAAGCTTGTGCTTGAGCCGATTGTTCTAAATGGAGAATCCCCAATGCCCCACATCACTCCGTCCCACATCACTCCAATGTCTCACATCACCATTACAACAGTAGTTGTGGCGGTCGTGGTGGTGCTGCTGATTGTGGCAGCCATTACCGTTTGCTTGGTCAGGCGGTTAGTTCGCATGTCCCGTATTTGTCAGTCTCGTACTTGCATTTGCAGTAGCCCCGAGGCTGGCCTTGACACGAGGTTGGCTTATGGCCTCGTATCTAATCAAAACCAACCTACTCGTCAGACACCTGCTCGCCACAGTAGCCAAGAGCAGGGTGCTTGGCAGTGGTGCATGGCCTTTATTCCCACAGATACCCGTGATGGTAGCTCGGCTATGCCGCCTTGGTGGGCACCCCCACCTCCTTGGGATGCTGGTGCCGAGCAGGTATCTCGGGAAGCCGAGGCGCTGCTGTCAACATTGAGTGAAACCAGTCTTGAGCCAGTGGTTACGCTCAGGTCTAAAGCAGGCTGAACTAGTACCCTGGTTAGCGCATGCAGATGCTGCAGTTGAGTGCAGAGGCATATTGGGGGGTCATTGCCCACGCCCAAGCGGCGGTACCTTTAGAAGCTTGTGGTTTGTTAGCGGCTGTTCAAGGCAAAGATTTGGTTAGCGAGTTTTTTCCCATGCGCAATGCCGCAGAGTCGGCTCAGCTATACCGCCTAGATGATGCTGAGTACTTGCAGGTGGAGCAAATTGCAGATGCTCGAAAGCTCAGGTTGGTGGCGGTCATGCACTCTCACACCCACACAACTGCTTATCCTTCCCCAACCGATGTCAGGGACGCATCAGCGTTTGACCCGTTTGGTGCGCTGTTATACGTGATTGTTTCGCTCAAGCATGTCGATCCGGTCTTGCGTTGCTATCGTATTGTGGGCGGGCAGATTAGCGAGGTATCGGTAGAAGTGCAGTGGTAATGAGGGCGCTAGTTTAGAGTTAGTGGCTACGCAACAGTCGGTTATCGACCTCATCGGCAACACCCCCATGGTGGATGTGAGCGTGTTGTCTCCCAACTCCGCAGTAGCTATTTACATGAAGTTGGAAGGGGTGAATCCCGCCGGTTCGGTTAAGGACAGGGTAGCTCGTCAGATGGTGCTAGAAGCTGAGGCCGAAGGCACGCTCTGGTCTGGGCGGACGATTATTGAGCCGTCGTCGGGCAACACTGGTATCGCACTGGCCATGATTGCTCGGATTCGGGGCTATCCGATCAAGATAATCATGCCCGAGAACGTTTCCCCCGAACGTCGTCAGCTCCTTGAGGTGTTTGGGGCCGAGATTATTTGGTCGCCACGCTCTGAGGGTTCCAATGGGGCAGTGCGGATGGCTCAAGAATTGGCCGAGGCGAATCCCGAGTGGGTTTTTTTGTATCAGTATGGCAATGAGGCCAATCCCAGAGCCCATTATTACGGTACCGGGCCTGAAATCTTGGCGGATTGTCCGCAAATTACCCATTTTGTGTCGGGTTTGGGCACCAGCGGCACTCTTATGGGTGTGGGTGCATATTTGAAAGAGCAAAAGCCTTCCGTGCAGGTGTTGGCGGTGGAGCCTCCCGCAGGTGAGATTGTGGACGGCCTGCGCAGTTTGGATGACGGGTACATTCCTCCTGTATATGAAAAGTGGGGAGGTGATCAGCTTTTGGACGGCAAGCGCATCGTGCGACCACGAGATTCGATTGAGTGGACGCGGCGCTTGGCATCTGAGGTAGGCATCTTTGCTGGTATCTCCACGGGCGCGGTGCTCGCTGGCGCATCTCGTGTGGCCGAACGTATTGAGGAGGGTGCAGTGGTGGTTGTGTCCGCTGATGGTGGGTGGAAATACTTATCTACGGGAGCGTGGACTGATCCGCTGGAGCAGGTTATTGCTCGGGCTAACTCAATAATTTATTTTTAACTCGCATATTTGTTTTTTATCGGTTAACCTTTTGTATACCTAAACCACACCACCATGCTGGAGTTTGACTCCAGCCAAACGGCCTCGACTCAACCCGCCAGAGTCGAGGCCGTTTCTTGTGTTCTTTGGGTCTGTGTTCTTCAGGTTTTGGGGTTGAGGAGCGAGAGATGAGAAGCGATGGTCGGGCTGCCGATGAGTTGCGGCCTATCAATTTTGAGCGAGATTTCACCGATAGCGCCGATGGTTCGGTGTTGGTTTCATTTGGGCGAACTCGTGTGCTGTGTACTGCTTCGATAGAAGCTGATGTGCCTCGTTGGCTGAAGGGCAAAGGCGAAGGTTGGGTGACTGCTGAGTATTCCATGCTTCCGGGCTCTTCCCCTGAGCGGGTTAACCGAGAGGCAGCTCGGGGCCGTCAGTCGGGACGCACTCAGGAGATTCAACGGTTAATCGGACGCTCTTTGCGCTCGGTAACTAACCTAGCTTTGTTGGGAGAGCGGCAGGTGATTTGCGACTGTGATGTGCTCCAAGCCGACGGGGGCACTCGCACCGCTGCCATTAGTGGGGCGTATGTGGCTTTGCATGATGCGCTCAGCAGGCTTAAGACCTCTGGTGAAATTGTTGCGCATCCCTTAGTTGAGGCGTGCGCTGCTGTTTCGGTGGGGATCATCAATGGTATCGCTTGTTTGGATTTGCCCTACTCAGAGGATGTGGCCGCGGAAGTGGATATGAACGTGGTTAAAACACAGGCAGGTTGCTTTGTAGAGGTGCAGGGCACAGCTGAAGGCAAGCCATTTAGCCGAGATCGCTTAGATGAGCTTTTGGAATTGGCCACGTCGGGTATTGACCAGATTATTGGT
This sequence comes from Acidimicrobiia bacterium, assembly GCA_009843865.1. Taxonomy (GTDB): domain Bacteria; phylum Actinomycetota; class Acidimicrobiia; order Acidimicrobiales; family Bin134; genus Poriferisocius. Next base: position 5,061 of record VYCQ01000010.1, on the reverse strand, counting down.
TTGCAAACACAAGTATTGGCTGAGCCGCCACCGTTGCGGTGAACAACAGCGTTCAAAAACAGCTACAGCTTGTAGCTGCAACCGCTAATCCACATAAGTTGCAAGAGATCTCTGTCATTCTGGGATCGGCGGTGAAGTTGCTGGCCCGCCCAAACGACTTAGGCGAGATTATTGAGGATGGCCCTACTTTGGAAGCCAATGCCAGGTTGAAGGCTACAGCGGTTTGCGAACACACAGGTTGGCCAGCAGTAGCTGACGATACCGGTCTAGAAGTGGCTGCTTTAGGTGGAGCTCCGGGGGTTCATTCGGCCCGTTATGGCGGGTCCCAAGGCGATGATGCGGCCAATTGCCGTTTGTTGTTGGCTAACCTACAAGGTGTCACAGACCGTTCGGCTAGGTTTCGTACTATAGCTGTGGTGGCGTTTTCCGACGGGGTTGTGGTGCAAGCCGAAGGGGTTGTTTGCGGCAGTATTACCGAGTTGCCCAAGGGAGACAAAGGCTTTGGTTACGATTCTTTGTTTGCGCCCGATGGGGCTGACGGCAGAACCTTTGCTGAGATGTCTGCTCAAGAAAAAAACTTACTGTCTCATCGTGGTAAGGCTTTTCGAACCTTGGCCTACGAGTTGAGTCTGTATTGATAGCGATGCTGATAGCGATGCAGATAGCGATATTGATAGTGAGTTTGACAGCGATGTTGATAGCGAGTCTGATCCCTGTAGCGTAGGCATGGTCTAAGTGCGCGCCAGTGGCGGAATTTGGCAGACGCGCAGGGTTTAGGTCCCTGTGGGCGCAAGCCCGTGTGGGTTCAAATCCCACCTGGCGCACTCTGTGATGTGTCAAGACTTATGAGCAGGTTTGTGGGTTGTGGGCCGGTACCATTGGGGCTATGACCAACCCAGCTATGTTTGAGACGGGTAGTTCCGAACGAGGAGCTTTTGAGATTTACAACCGGCTTCTCAAGAACCGCATCGTGTTTCTTGGCACCGACGTGAACGACGATATCGCCAACTACATTACCGCCCAGCTTCTTTATCTAGAGGGCGAGGATACCGAGAAGGACATCTGGCTTTACATCAACTCGCCGGGCGGGTCGGTCACCTCTGGCATGGCCATCTACGACACCATGCAGTTCATTACTCCCGATGTGGGCACCATCTGCATGGGCTTGGGTGCCTCAATGGGCCAGTTTTTGCTGTGTGCTGGAGCTCCTGGCAAGCGCTACGCTCTGCCCCACGCTCGCATCATGATGCATCAGCCCTCTGGTGGGGTTCGGGGTCAAGCCGCAGACATTGCCATTCAAGCCGAGCAACATGCTTATGTGAAGTCGTTGTTAGCCGAGCGAATTGCTCATCACACTGGTCAATCCACCGAGCAGGTGGAGTTGGATTCAGATCGCGATCGCTGGTTCACAGCTGAAGAGGCGATGAACTACGGCATCATCGACCATGTAATCGTCAAACGTGGCGAGATGATCTAGGTATTCAGATAATCTAGGCACGCAGCATCAGCTAGCCACGCACCTCTAAGCTGATTTCACCAGGGATTCTGTCGGGGTTTAACAGCAACACCGGGTTTTCCCAGCGCAGCTCTAGATCGCAGTTTTGCACCGAGTATCTATTTAGTTGAGCGGCTGCCATCTCGCTGTTTTGCAGTTTTTGAGAATCTATTTGGGTGCCGGACGGATCGTTGAAGGATGCGATGATTAGCCCGACGGCCTCGTGTACAACAGCAAGCGAAGGCTCAATTTCTAGCGGGGCCACCCTGCGGATGCTTTCAAGCTCATCCATCACCGCTTGGGTTCTAGCGGCATTGTTGGAGTAGTCATCAGCCAACGCTCCTTGCGGGCCAAATGCGGTTTCTAGCCGTTCGCAAAATGCATCTAGGCTAGGTTGTTCACCGTTCCCGCAGCCCAACAGCCCCATTGTTAATCCGGTTAAGCCAAGCAATGCGAGCATTAGCTTGTTGAGCGCTGACACAGAGCTAGTGAGCAGGTTCGGCAAGTAGGGTCAATTTGCTGCTCAATTTGTTGTGGCAGCGGTTCGTAGTTTGTGAATGGCAGCCTTATAGCCGTCGGTATCGCTAAATATGGCGCTGCCAGCCACGAAAACTTTGGCACCAGCTTGGGCCGCGCCACCGATTGTGGCAGGGCCAACGCCACCATCCACCTCTACTTCCACTTCGTGGTCGCTGTGGCTGATCAAATTTTGTACCTCTGTTATCTTGGTTTCCATTGATCTGATGTAATGCTGACCACCCCAGCCAGGGTTTACCGTCATCACCAGTACTAGGCGGCACATATCTAGCACGGGGGCCACTGCCGAAGCGGGGGTACCGGGATTGAGCGCTACGCCAGCGTCCATGTCCAGATCCCTAATGGCCCCTAGCGTGCGGTGCAGGTGGGGGCAAGCTTCGGCGTGTACGATAAGTAGCTCGCAACCAGCTTCGGCGTAGCGGGGCGCTAGCTCGTGGGGTTCTTGCACCATCAGGTGAGCTTCAAATGGCAGCGAAACCAAAGGGCGAATCGAGGCGATTATGTCGGGTCCGAAGGTAAGGTTTGGCACGAACCTGCCGTCCATCACATCCCAGTGGATGCGGTCGGCACCGGCCCTCTCTAGCTCAACGCATTCTTCGCCAAGCCGGGCAAAATTAGCGGGCAGCACCGAAGGTGCGATCAAGATGTCTGAGGCCAAGGCTTCTGCGGCCATGCCTCGACCTTACCCGTTGCTATACCTAAAAACGTGCACCATTACGGCTTGGGATTATGACTTGGTTTTGTTGGTTCATTCTTTTTCTGTGGTGCCCCCTGGTTGGTAAAAGTTACAACCAAGGGACCGACTTCAGACTTATCTGCATCGAACCACATGGCGATGGCATCACGGGCAGTTGATTTGATTTTGGCGCGTCGTTTCGCTTGAGAATGGCAGCCAGGCAGATTATCGGCTTTGATCGCCCACCATCTATCGGAGCGGACAACAGTAAGGTGATGGGTGTCGCTTACTGACGGTTGTGCTTTGGTGTCGGGTGTTAGCGACATGGTTGCTCCTTTTCAGCATCATTGATTATTCCTTCAGCAGTGAACCGAGCAATCTCCCTGTGGCGGGGGATTGTCAATGTTGTGTTGCCCAAACTCCAAACTTCATGTTTCGCGCCCTTGCGTCGCAGCTTAAGCATAAGTCCTTTTCTCTTGGCAATCTGTCGTAGTTGCTTTAGTAGGTCTACTTTTTTCATTTGACTCTGCGCTGCTTAGTTTTTGAATCACCTTATCCTTTGCTTTTAGCTGTTCTTTGTGTACCTAGGGAGTTGGTTAGCCAATCCTGCCAAAGGGGCCCATCTCTCTCGGCGACCTCAGCTCCGTCAGACCCATAAAGGTATAGCCACATCGAGGCACCGTTGGTGTGCTCGCCGAAGGACTCCACCGCTACAAAGCCGGTGCCCGGTGCGGGCTTATCAAGCAACAGAGCTATTCGGTGCAGGCCAGCTTCTACCACTGTTCCGGCCAGCGGGGGAGTGTCAGGCGAGTTGGCTTCGATTCGCTCGCCTATACTTGGTGCCGAGGGAATACTGAGTGCGGTAGTGAGCTCGGCCCACCGCTCATCACGAGAGCCAGCTCCCGTGACGGTGGGTAGTATTGAGACCGCAGTTTGGCCTTCGAAGTATTTCAAGTGCAGTCGGAGGTTGGACAAGAACAAGCCCCAACCCTCCACCATGGCATCATATTGGGTGTCCCACTCTTCTCCTTCGCCAAAGCCGGTGTTCACTAGCAGCACTTTGCACCGGTTTTCGTCTGCGGGTTTTATTATCCATTCGAACGCCAGGCCGTCCACTCCCTCCCCGCCGTCGAAGCAAATTCGCCGAGGTGGATCCCACACTGCCACTCGACCGGAAATCTGCATCTCTGGCCCCGGCCCAAACGAGGCTATGGCAGAGCCCCCAGATCGTTCTTCCAGAGTATGGGGCACATACCACGAGGAGATTCCCGGCCCTGTAGCCACCGCCCGCCATACCTTTTCGGGTGTTCCTGCTACTTCAACTTCCAACTCAATCGACCGCTTGTTTGGCATAGAGGTCACACTAGCAATCTGCCGCTGAGCCGAGTTGCAGGTAAGCAGGTTTTTGTGACCACATTAGGGGGCTATAATTTAGCTCATTGATGCGTGTATCCATAGGCACTACATTAAAATGAGTGAAAACAATGACAATAGATCAACATATATCAGACTATGGTAAGCAGTCTCGCATGGTCACAGCATGGGAGTTCAAAACTCGCTGTCTCCAGTTGATTCGGGAAGTCGGGGAGACCGGTCAGGAGATCATCGTTACTCGCCATAAGAAGCCTGTAGCTCGGCTCGTTCCTGTTCAAAAAGAGTTCATCGCCTTGAGTGGGATAGATAAAGGGCGACTTAAGATTTATGGCGACATCGTGGCCTCAGTATGGGACGACGAATTATTCGACATGGAGGACAATCCCGAAAAGGTACTCGATCCTGCTGCCTGGTATGAACGTCATGATAACGGTTGATACTCATACATTGATTTGGTTGAGACGTGCGGACGACCGGGTAGGCATACGCACCGAAGCCTTGTTGACGCAGGCCCAGTTTGAAGGAGAGCTAGCGGCTTCTGCCGCAGTATTTACTGAGGTCACTCGGTTGCATCTGAACGGGAGAGTCGATCTGGGAATGCCGCCTAGGGTATGGGCAGACACTTGTATGGATAATGGCCTTCGGGTTATTCCAGTTTCCGTGCATATCGCTATCGAGTCGTCGATGCTGGGCACTTCGGGATTTCATGGTGATCCTTTGGACCGTTTCATCGCCGCTACAGCCGTTGTTGGAGGCCACAGCTTGGTAACCGCCGACCGCCAGATCACTCAATGGGCCGATCGTACCCGTCTTCTTAGCGTCATCGACCCTGCCCGGTAGGGGGCTTCTTACATTTCGGCAAATTGTGTATTTGCTGGTCTTATTTGTTCAGTTTTGGTAGTGAGGGTGGGAGGTTGTTGATGGTTTGGGTGGTTTTTATGGAGATGTGGATGAGGCGGCGGAGGTGGCGGATGAGGTT
>VYCQ01000006.1 GCA_009843865.1 Acidimicrobiia bacterium | reverse complement strand
GCTAGCGCTGATACTAATCTCCGGCTGCGGCTCGTCATTATCAACCACGCTCACCTCCGCGCGGTTATCCGAGCCAAGCATGTAGCCCAGCCGCGAACGCTCCAGCGTGGCAATGATGGCACCGTCTAGCTCATTCATAGCGTCGTCCACTGTGTCGACCTCAAAGCTGACTGAACCCGAGGTAGGAATCGTCACACTGCGCTCGCCGCGCACACCACCAGCCGCGTAGTTGCCGCGCTGGCTAACCCAAAGCGGTACCGTCAACGGTATCACAGGAGCAGGACTGGCGGTCACGGTGAAAGGTGCCATGCCTCCCTCCGTGATGTCACCATCCGCGGTCACATTCAACACAGGGTAGAACTTCTCGCCACCACCTGCCTTTAACGTCTGAAATTCCACACTGCCAACCCGGTTCCACCAGTCGTCAAGCACTGTAAGCGAATAACCGCTATTGGGGCTCAGCCCGGTGAACTCGACAAACGTATCTGCGGTAAACAAAGTTTGAGGATTAGTGCTGGTTCCCTCCAACCAAACAACCTCGTACGAAGTAGCACCCGGCACCAGGTCCCAGACGATGGTGGCACCGCTATCCGTCACACGCTGCACGCGCACCGCGTCGTAAACGGCCTCGGTATCATCGCTTAGAACGTCCATCTCGGCTACCCCACCAAAAGCACTCACACGGTAAGTCGGGTTGCTCACGACGGTCACGTACAGGTAGCCGTTGTCCCCTACATCGTCGTTATCCGCCGTGGGTATCTCAAACTGTACGCTGCCCGAAGGGGGCACCATCACAGTGCGCACCCCAAGATGCCCGTTCAAACCTAAAGGTGTCGAGCCATCACGCCGGGCCACGTTGACCGTCACCGCCCGCGGTTTAACAGGTGGCGGGGTTAAAAACACGGTGAAGCGCGCCGTTTCGCCCTCAATAATGGTGCTTCGGGCACCGTCGCTGATGCCATCACGGTTCTCGATCACGTCGGCGAAAGGAACAAAGGAACCCTCCTCACCATCGTTATCGAAGCTGACTTGTTTAACGTACTCCAGAATCTCCTCGGGCGTGCGCGGATGGAAATTCCGCGACAACCACTGAGCACGAGGCTCAAGCACCTCCACGTCGCTGATATTGATGTCCAGCCCTTCCCGATAGCTCCAGCCGTACCTTGCACCCGGACGCGAGTGGATCCCCCATGGGGTGCTCACCCTGAGATGCCGAGACACCCCCGTGGACGCATCGTCGGCGACCACGACCGTCACAGCAATCGGCTCGTCCCAAAACAAATCCGTTCCCTTCGCACCCGGCGAGGTGTTATCCCGATAGTTGTAATCGGCCTCCACCGAGGGGTGTTCCCTCTGTCCTGAGGTGTCCGTTAGGTAATAGGTGCCAATATCGCGCCCATACCTTGCTCCGTTCGGAGAGACCAAGAGGCGCACATCCGATATGCCCTTGCTGTCGCTCCTCCCTTCAACACTCGCTCCAACAAAAATACTGTCGGGCAGAAACGTCGGCGGGTAGATATCCACCTGCTTAGTGACACCGCCTTCGGTCACCGTCACATTCCTCTGCACCACATCGTTCTTGGGCAAAGTAGCAGGGTCCACGGCCAAACGGATGTAGAAAGTATACTCAGACCCCGGTGCCAAAGCCGTCGGCAAAGCCTTACGCAAACCGCCATCGCTGGCCAGCACCCAATCGCCAGGACCACCATCATCGCCCGCATCCGGGTCGTGGCGGGCAAAGACCAACTCCTGCTCCCACTTGTCGTCATCCACGATACGCACTAAAATCGGCCATGTCCAGCATGTGACTTCCTTCAGATTCCCCTTACCGTCGGGCACATAACGCTGACAGCCAGGCAACCTCGGCCCACTATAAGAAAGCTGAGAATATCCGCGAGAATCCGGACCCTTCAGCAAGTGGGGGTCAACCTCCTCATTCCAAGTGTTAGAGCCCGGGCTAACCCTATGATACAACGTCAGGCTGTGGCCGAACGCGTCATCGTCTTGACCAGCGGCAAACGTCACCGTCCGCCACCCCCCAGGGCCAACCACGGTACGCGTATCGTTGCCCCAATAGCTCGCTGACGGATCCCGAAAGATGAACCGGTCATCGTCACTAGGCCCGGGGGGAATCTTGTAGACATGGCGCAACGCCCAAATATTGGGCATGATATGAACCCGCGCTGACGAATACCCTGTGGCCTCGCCGCTCAACCTAATCTGATACGACACACCAGCGCCGCCCTCATGAAGCGTGACAGAGGGACGGTCGGTCTCCACCCACTCACTCGAACTGCCCATCTGCACCCGAAACAGCAGACTCAACGGGCGCTCTCCATTCGCTATCTCAATATCCGCCGTGCCCACCTCGTCTGTAGCCGTTCTCAGCCTCACACGCAGCGCCTCGCCTGACTCACTATTATCGCCATCAATCCGGGCCTCCAACCCGAACTTCACCAGTCCGTTACTTATCATGCCCTTCCATGATGTGCCTGAGAGCGGTGTCGCCGCGTCATGTGGGTAATAGATCCGGTAGTCGCCAGATGAAATACCGCTGAGGTGAGCGACCGAGAAATTAATACTCTCACCCGGCACCTCAAACGCGATCACCTTCCGCTCCCCCTCATACACCTTCGAATACGAAGGTGAAGCGTCAAACCTCGCCACGATAGGATTGGCGACTCGAAACACCGGCGAAATGCTATACAGAGTGTGAAGCTGACCTCTGGGAGTGACAATATACTGCATCGGCCCGGTATCGCTCACCCCCGCCTGAAAACGCCCGCGCATCACGTTAGGAGAAGCGCCCAGATACTGGTCAGCCTTCGTCCCGTCAGCTTTGGTGCCAGTCCACTGCCAATCATTCTCAACCGTCTGGCCGAACTCTTGCTTACGGTCCGCCTCAGCCCAGTTCTCCCAAGTGGTTGACCAAAACCCCGCCGTGTTGGCCGCCACCCGCAACCCACCCAACCAATACACCGGCACATCGGGGTGCGCGCTGTTGTTGGGGTTCATCATGATGTGATCGCGGGCATCTACCGTTGCGGTTGAACCCACTACTTTAAAAAGCGTGCTGTATTCTTGAATCGCCGCATGACCAGCCGCAACCCGGGCCTGCACAAAGCTGTCGTAATCAGCGATGTTCGACGATGTCGCATCCCTCTTCGTCGAGGTCAAAAACAACAACCGAAACTCATCACCCGCCGCTAAACCCGACGGAATCAGGGCCCAGTCCGCAGGCACCTCCACAACGCCCGGTGACTGCGCCCGCGCCCCACCAGGCAACACCACACCCAACCCCGAAACAACCAGCCCCAACACCACAGATGCCAACAGCACACGAAAACCCAAACCCCGCCAAAACCCAAAAATCGCGCTATGAAAAATCATCATGGTAATTCAAAATAAACCAACATTCTCTACATT
>VYCQ01000042.1 GCA_009843865.1 Acidimicrobiia bacterium | reverse complement strand
TATGAGAACGCGGTGATGAACGCTACAACCAACCCGCCAACAACAGAAACCAAAGCGATCTCCACAAATGCCAGCATACACTGTGCAGTGCAGAGTTCCGCCTTCGGTGATCTTGCTGTCCACCATCGCCACGTTGATCTCTGGCACTATCTTCAGCAGCGGCTAGCATTGGCTGAGGTTTATGGTAGCCAGTGATTATTTGAGCGAGATTGATTCGGCTCTGCGCAATGATATTCGGCGTTTAGGCGCGCAGCTTGGGGACGCTTTGGTGCGCCAACATGGTTCAGAATTGTTAGATAAGGTAGAGCAAGTGCGGGCCATGGCTCGGGGTTTGCGGCGTGATGAGGAGTCTGGGGCGGCGCTGTCGCAGGTGTTAGATGGTGTGGATGTGGTGGAGGCAATTTGGCTGGTGCGAGCTTTTACCGTTTACTTTCATTTGGCTAATACCGCAGAACAAGTTCATCGGGTGGAGGATCTCAAGGTTGGGGGTTTAGTTGGCAGCAGCAGTTTTGCTGAGACGGTAGAGAAGCTCTCTAAGCTGGGGATTGATCACACCGAGATCGTGGCTGCTACCAACAGGGCAGACTTGCGACCGGTGTTTACAGCGCACCCGACAGAGGCTTCGCGTCGCTCAATCTTAGACAAGCTGGCAGAGATTGCTGTGCTCATTGAGCGCCGGCATGAAGTTGGTAGTAGTTTTGTTGAACAGAGCCGTATTGATAGGCGTGTGGATCAACTTATTGACGCTATCTGGTTGACCGACGAACTGCGCAGGGAACGGCCTGATCCGGTGGATGAGGCCCGATCAATTCTTTATTTTCTAAATGAGGTTGCCGCTGTCGGAGCACCTGATTTGTTTGAGGAAGTTGATGCTGTATTGCGCAACGTTGGCGGATCTTTAGAGGGGTCGGGGGTGCCGGTGCGTTTTGGCTCTTGGGTGGGCGGCGACCGAGACGGTAATCCTAATGTTACCCCTCAAACCACCCTGGAAGTGTTGGCCTTTCAGCGCACTCGGGCATTGCGCTTGTTGCTAACCGAGGTAGAAGTGATGTCTGCGGAGTTGTCGGTGAGCACTGCGGTGGTGGCGATCAGCGAGGAGCTGGCGGCTCAGCTAAAAGCCGATCGTGTTGATTTTGGTGATGTAGCGGCGGTTTTTGCTCGCTTAAGTGCAGGTGAGCCTTATCGTCAGCGCTGCGCAGTGATACATCAGCGGCTTACCGAGACAGCGCAACAGCCACCTGGCAGCAGAGCTTATGCGTCGCCCGACGAGTTGGATGCCGATTTAGCTATGATGGGTCGTTCGCTGGAAGCCAATGGGGGGTTGCTTTTGGCACGGGGTTGTTTAGCTCGTGCCCGGCGCGTGGTGGCTATGGTCGGGTTTCATTTGGCGACGTTGGATATTCGCGAAAATGCCGCAGTCCATCATGAAGCATTAGGCGAACTCTTCAGCTCGCTAAGCATAGATTACGGTTTGATGTCTCGGCTGGAACGCAGGTCGCTTTTAGCCGCTGAACTCGAGAGCAGTCGCCCGTTGGCACCCCCGATGGGAGGGTCGCAGGATGAAAGCTCGTTAGCCTTGTTTGGCGCAATTCGTCGGGCGCTGGATCAATATGGCCCTAATGTGATTGAGAGCTACATCGTGTCGATGACTAAGGGGGTTGAGGATGTTCTGGCCCCCGCTGTTTTAGCCCGTGATGTGGGTTTGGTGGATATACCCCGTCGAATTGCCAGGGTGGGGTTCGTGCCGCTGTTTGAAACGATTGACGACCTGCGCGGCATTGGTGACACGTTGGAGGATTTGCTGGCTGTGCCCGCATATCGCCAACTGTTGGAGATCAGAGACAACACTCAAGAGGTAATGATTGGGTATTCCGATTCCAACAAGGACGGAGGCATAACCACCTCACAGTGGGAGATTCATAAGGCCCTGCGCAAGATCGCCGAGGTTTCTGAAGCTACTGGCATCAAGGTTGTGGTGTTTCATGGCAGGGGTGGCACTGTGGGACGCGGCGGCGGTCCCTCTAACGTGGCTATCTTGTCGCAACCCGCGGGTGTGGTGGATGGAGCTCTCAAGATCACCGAGCAGGGCGAGGTCATCGCAGATAAATATGGTTTACCCCGCTTGGCGCAACGCAACCTCGACCTGGCTTTAGCAGCAGTATTGGAAGCCACCCTCACTCATCGTCGGCCCCGTCACGGGGCGGGTGGGATCGACGAGTGGAACGAGGTGATGGAACTTATGTCGACTGAGGCTTATACGGCTTATCGACGTTTGCTGGATGCTCCTGGATTTGTGGAGTATTTCCAGACCTCTACTCCTGTGGAGGAGTTGGCTGCTATGAACATCGGTTCGCGACCGGCCAGACGTGCTGGTTCGAGAGTTGGTATTAGCGATCTGCGAGCTATTCCGTGGGTTTTTGGTTGGACTCAGTCGCGCCAAATCATCCCTGGTTGGTTTGGGGTGGGCAGCGCCTTAGAGGCTGTCGAGCGGGCTGGTCATACCCAGCGGCTGCAAGAAATGCATAGAGACTGGCAGTTTTTCCGCACCTTCATCTCCAATGTGGAGATGACCTTAGCAAAGACCGATTTGGCCATTGCCCGCCACTATGTGAATCGTTTGGTAGCTCCTGAGTTGCATCATTTTTTCGACAGCATTGTTTATGAGCATGATCTAGCTGTGAGGCATATCGTTAAGCTAGTTGGGGGAGAGTTGCTAAAGGATCTGCCTTTGCTCAAGCGTACCTTGGCTGTGCGGGATGCCTATTTGGATCCCATCAACGTATTGCAGGTGGAGTTGCTGGCACGTTCGCGAGCCACTGACAGCCAGCAGGCATCGGACATGCAGCGGGCGTTGTTGCTAACGGTGAACGGGGTGGCTGCGGGCCTTCGTAACACTGGTTGAGGATGCCCCTTAGCCTGCTTGCTTAGCTACCGCCGCAGCAGCTTTTGCCGCTGCGGCGGGGTCAAGTGAGCGGGCTAGTGTGTCCTTGTCCTCCAAAGGCATCATGTTGGCATTTAACTCATACACTAAAGGCATACCTGTAGGGATGTTGAGGCGGGCTACGTCGGTTTCGCTGATTTTGTCAAGGTGTTTCACTAGCGCTCGTAAGCTGTTGCCGTGTGCTGAGACCATCACCGTGTGCCCAGTGGTTAAATCAGGCACAACAGCATCGTACCAGTAGGGCATGAGTCGTTGAACCACATCGGCCAGACACTCGCTTTTGGGCATTAGTTCAGGGGGTAGGTCAGCGTAGCGGGGGTCGTCGTTGGGATTCCAGGGATTGTCAGCGGCGATGGGTGGCGGGGGGGTGCTGTAGCCGCGTCGCCAGGCCATCAGCTGCTGCTCGCCGTAACGCTGGCGGGTATCAGCCTTGTTTAATCCGGTGAGGTCGCCGTAATGTCGTTCGTTGAGTCGCCAATGGCGTTTGGTGGGCACCCAGCTTCGTCCTAGTTCGGCTAGCACCAACTCTGCGGTATGAATAGCCCTGGTTTGAAGCGAGGTGTGTACGGCATCTACTAGTACACCTGCCTCGGCCAGTGCTTTGCCTCCATCTCGAGCCTCTGCCTTGCCTGCGGGGGTTAGACCGCAGTCGTACCAGCCGGTGAACTGATTAGATGCGTTCCACTCGCTTTGCCCGTGTCGTACCAACACCAAGGTTGCTTTACCATCGGTGGTTGGGGTTGATGGGGTGTTTGGAGTTGTTTCAATAGAGTTCATCGGGGCCAACTTTACTCAGATACCCGTTCTACTTGAATGATTGCTGTGCTGACGCGATTGTCTGAGCATGATTATTAGAGCATAATCGTTAGGGCCTGAGTGAAGAGCACTCAATTTTTGGGATATTGGAATTATGAGGGTATCTTGGGGGTTGTAGTAAACCGGTAAAACAAATTCAAACAAACAACTAAACCAACAAGGAGAGTTACAGATGGGCAAGGTTGTAGGCATTGATTTGGGCACAACAAACAGTGTTGTGGCGGTGCTAGAAGGCGGCGAGCCTACTGTTATCGCTAATGCTGAAGGTGCTCGTACTACCCCATCGGTAGTGGCCTTTTCTAAAGAAGGCGAGGTTTTAGTAGGTGAGGTGGCCAAGCGTCAGGCCATCACCAACCCGGATCGCACCATTCGCTCGGTGAAGCGACAAGTAGGCACTGACTGGTCTAGCAGTATTGATGGCAAAGACTACAGCAGTCAGGAGATTTCGGCTCGGGTGTTGCAAAAGTTGAAGCGGGATGCCGAAATCTACTTAGGTTCCGAAGTGACTGAGGCTGTTATCACCGTGCCTGCCTATTTTGACGATGCCCAGCGAACAGCCACCAAGGAGGCCGGGACCATCGCAGGGTTAGAGGTGCTGCGCATCATCAACGAGCCCACTGCTGCGGCATTGGCCTATGGGCTAGAAAAAGGTGATGCCGATCAGACCATTTTGGTGTTCGATCTAGGTGGCGGCACTTTCGATGTGTCGGTGTTAGAGATTGGTGAAGGTGTGTTCGAGGTGAAGTCCACCAGTGGTGATACCACTCTCGGCGGTGATGACTGGGATGATCGTGTTATCAACTGGTTAGTAGAATCCTTCAACAATGATCATGGGGTTGATCTAAGCAAGGACAACATGGCCATGCAGCGCCTGAAGGAAAGTGCAGAGCGAGCCAAGATTGAGCTATCGCAGGGCCAGAGTTCAACCATCAACCTGCCGTTCATCACTGCCACCGATAGCGGTCCGCTGCACTTGGACTATCAGCTTTCCCGAGCTAAGTTTCAAGATCTCACTAGCGATTTGTTGGACCGCTGTCGCAAACCGTTTGAGCAAGCGCTGAGCGATGCCAACCTTTCTTCGGGCGATGTGGATCATGTGATCTTGGTAGGCGGTTCTACCCGTATGCCTGCGGTGGTGGATCTGGTAACCGGCATGACCGGAACTCAACCTCATCAAGGTGTGAACCCTGACGAGGTAGTGGCCGTGGGTGCTGCGGTGCAAGCTGGGGTGCTTAAGGGCGAGGTTAAAGATATTCTGCTTTTAGATGTCACCCCGCTCTCTTTGGGTATCGAGACTAAGGGCGGGGTGATGACCCGCCTCATCGAGCGCAACACGACCATTCCTACTCGTCGTACTGAGGTTTTTACCACTGCTGATGATAATCAGCCTACGGTAGAGATTCATGTGCTTCAGGGCGAAAGGGAGATGGCTAATTACAACAAGACCTTGGGCAAGTTTCAGCTTGTGGACTTGCCTCCGGCACCGCGTGGCGTACCACAAATTGAGGTCACCTTTGACATTGATGCCAACGGCATAGTGCATGTGTCGGCTAAAGACAGGGCTACTAATAAAGAGCAGTCCATAACCATCACAGGGCAAAGCTCGTTGGACAAGAGCGTTATAGATCAGATGATCTCTGATGCTGAGGCTCATGCTGCTGAGGATGCTCGCCGCCGTGAGGAGGCCGAGGCTGTCAACAACGCCGACACCTTGGTGTATCAAGTGGAGAAGTTGCTAGCTGATGCTGGTGATTCTTTGGATGCTGATAAGTCAGCCGAAGTGCAAGCCAAGTTAGGTGATCTGAAGGGTGCCTTAGAAGAAAAAGATGTGGGCAACATTCGCTCGCTCACCGAAGAATTGGGAGCGCTTAGCCAGCAGGTTGGCGCAGCCATGTATGAGCAGGCTGCTGCTAGCAGTGAAGGGTTTGCTGGTGATGCTGGCGACTCTGCTGGTTTTGGCGATGATGGCGCAGACGACATCGTGGATGCTGAGATTGTGGAGGATGATGATGGAGAGGCCAAGTGAACCAAGACATTAACGATGATGGTGTCCACGATGATGTTGTGAGTGATGATGGTATCCACGATAACGAAGCAGATTCTGAAGTCGCGTCTGGTGACGACGACATTGAGTTGTTGTCGCCAGAGGAGCTTTTGGCTCAGCGTGATGGTTATCTGAACGATCTTCAGCGGGTTACGGCTGAGTTCGCTAACCATCGTCGCCAGACAGCCAAGCGTCATCAAGATACGGTGGCGATGGCCGCGGCAGCTTTGGTGGAGAAGATGTTGCCAGTTCTAGATGCCTGCGATGCCGCCGCTGCTGCTGGGGCCCAAGATGTAGTGCCCATAGGCGATGCGCTGTTAGCGGCACTGCAAAAGGAGGGATTGGCAAAGCTGGATCATGTTGGTGAATCGTTTGATCCCAATTGTCATGAGGCTGTGGCGCATGAGCCGGGAGAGGGAGAGGCGGTGATCGTAGAGGTATTGCGGGCTGGTTATCAATGGAACAGCAAGGTGCTTCGTCCAGCCATTGTGAAGGTGAGAGGATAGCACCTGGTGGAGGTGAAGCGGGAGTGGTTGGAGAACGATTACTATAAGGAGCTAGGGGTTGGCTCTGGGGCATCTGACAAGGAGATAACTAAGGCCTACCGTGCCTTAGCTCGCAAGCTGCATCCTGATGCTAATCCTGATGATCGTGAGGCTGAAGAGCGCTTTAAGAAGGTATCTGCTGCTTATGATGTATTGGGCGACGGCGAGCGCCGCGCTCAATACGATCAGATACGCAACATGGGGCCCATGAACTTTCAGTCGGGTTCCAATGGTTTCACCATGGAGGGCGATTTAGCTGATTTATTCTCGTCGGTGATGGGGGGTGGGCGTTTTGAACAGGGAGGTATGCGTTTTGGTGCCCAAAGCCGTCCCGTAAGGGGTCACAATCTGAATGCTCGTCTGGTGCTGGACTTTACCGAGGCGGTGCGAGGCACCACCACAGAGCTGACCCTTAGTGGCGATACTGCACAGTCGGGTTGCCTTGTATCGGTGCGTATACCTGCTGGCGTGGGCGATGGCCAAAAGATCAAGCTGGCTGGCAAGGGTGAACCCGGATACAACGGCGGACCAGCGGGTGATTTGTATGTGACCGTGCAGATCAAACCGCATCCGGTGTTTGGCCGTCAGGGAAAGAATCTTACGGTCACTACGAAGGTCAGCTTCGTTCAGGCTGCATTGGGAGCGGAGATCTCGGTGCCTACCTTTGATGGTGAGCCGGTAAAGGTGCGCTTGCCTGCGGGTACGCAGTCTGGTGGGGTGCTGCGGGTGAGGGGTAGGGGTGTGGAGACTTCTAAAGGTTGTGGCGATCTGTTGGTGACCGTGCTGATAGAGGTGCCCACTCAATTGAGTGATTCGCAGCGTTCTGCGCTAGAGGCTTTTGCGCAAGAGATGGAGCTCCATGATGATTGATACTCGTGGACGTGATCGGGCGGTTTATGTGATTTCTGTGGCTGCGGAGTTGGCGGGCATTCATCCTCAAACTTTGCGGATTTATGACCGTAGGGGTTTAGTACAGCCCGCACGCACCGGGGGAGGTAGCCGTAGGTACAGCGAGGCTGACATCGACAAGCTCCGCCGGGTTCATGAGCTGACCAGCGAGGGTATGAACCTTGATGGAGTTGAGCGCGTGCTAGCGCTAGAAGCTGAGGTGGTCCGTTTACGTCAGCAGGTACGTCACCTTACCCTTGAGTTAGAGTCTCGACGGGCTGATATCGTGTTGTATAAGCGACGCTAACAAGTCGGACCTGCTCAACTGTTAGTGCATTGTTCTTTCAAGCAGGCCAGCAACAGTCGCTGGCGATTAGGCTTGATTACTTAAGCATTACTGCCGCACCTGTGAACGTGACACCTCCATTTACATCTCATGCCACCGAACTGCTGACCAACTATCATGCAGTACGGTCATACACCGATACTTTGGCTGCGCCCTTGAGCAGTGAAGATCAATGTATACAGTCGATGGCCGATGTGAGCCCCACCAAATGGCATCGCGGGCATACAACATGGTTTTTTGAAGCTTTTTTGTTGAACCCTTATCTAGTTGGTTATCGCCGGTTTCATGTTGCGTTTGATTACTTATTCAACTCTTATTATGAGGAGGTGGGCCAGCGTCATCCCCGCTCTGAACGGGGTAATCTGTCGCGCCCTAGTTGCGAGGAGGTGGCAGCTTATCGGGCTTATGCGGATGAAGCTATGGACAGGTTGCTGGCACAGCCTCTTGATGGTGACATAATTGATCTGGTAACCCTGGGCTTACACCATGAGCAACAGCACCAAGAACTCTTGTTGATGGATATCAAGCATGTGTTGTCAACCAATCAGGCCCTTTGGCCTGCTTACAGTGGTCAGTGGATTGCTGATGGCATCAGCTCAGCTAATCATGATCAGGTTATGTGGGTAGATTATGAGGGTGGTGAGGTGTGGCTGGGGCATAGTGGAGATGGGTTTGCCTACGACAACGAAGGTCCTTGTCATCGCACCTTCTTGATGCCCTATCAGCTAGCCACCCAACTCATAACTAACGGCGAGTGGTTACAGTTCATGGCTGATGGCGGTTATCGCACGCCAACATTGTGGTTGTCGGACGGTTGGCATCTTGTTCAAGAGATGGGGTGGAGATGTCCGTTTTATTGGTACCGTCAAGACGATCAATGGTTTGAGTTCACCTTGGCTGGCTTGCAGCCTGTGATATTACACGAGCCGGTTTGTCATTTGTCCTACTACGAGGCCGATGCGTTTGCCCGGTGGGCTGATGCCCGTCTACCCACAGAAGCCGAGTGGGAATACGCTGCTGGCAACGTTGCTGGCAGCGAAAACCCTCTACAAGAACTGTTTGGCCGCAGATGGCAATGGACATCTAGTCCCTATTGTGCCTATCCTGGCTTCCGCTCAGCACCCGGCGCGGTGGGGGAGTACAACGGCAAGTTCATGTCCAATCAGTTCGTGTTACGGGGTGGTTCTTGTGCTACGTCTCAGGGACATATACGCGCTACGTATCGCAACTTTTTTCATCCCCATACACGTTGGCATTTCTCTGGGGTGCGCCTAGCTCGGGATGCTTCATGATTCAGCCCGTCATCGATAATCATCTGGACTCAGCATGGATTCAAAGAACTCTACGAGCTGACGTGGCCGAAGGGCTTTTGCTATCACCTAAAGAGCTGCCCTCGAAATGGTTTTACGATGACCGTGGCAGCGAGTTGTTTGAACAGATCACTCGACTGCCTGAATATTACCCCACCCGTCGTGAGCGAGAAATTTTGCAACGAGAGATGGATGTAATTGCCAAGCGTTCTGGGGCTGAAACTGTTGTGGAGTTGGGCTCGGGCACATCTGAGAAAACTCGTATCGTGCTAGATGCTTTGGTGGCCATCGGGAGGTTGGGTTGCTATGTGCCCTTCGACACCAGCGAGGCCCCCCTGTTGTATGCAGCCAATATGCTGGCGCAGGCTTATCAGGGTTTGACCGTTCATGGGGTGGTGGGCGATTTTGAGCATCACTTAGGTTATATACCCGATGGCGGGTGTCGTTTGTTTGTCATGTTGGGTGGCACTATTGGCAATTTTCTGCCCCCTGCTCGCAAAAAGTTCTTAGCGAAGGTGGCCGATGCCATGCATCCCGGCGATTCTTTGTTGATGGGTTTTGATTTGCTGAAGGATCACGACAAGCTTGTTGCTGCTTATGACGATCCTGAAGGTGTGACCGCAGCGTTTAATCGCAATGTGTTGGCGGTGATTAATCACCGGTTAGATGCCGACTTTGTCTTAGAGCAGTTTGCGCATGAGGCGTTTTTTAATTTTGATGAAGAGTGCATTGAGATGTGGTTGCGTGCTACTCAATATCAGCAAGTAACTATTAAGGATTTGGACATGGAGGTGGAGTTTATTGACGGGGAGCGGATGCGCACCGAGGTGAGCGCCAAGTTTCGGCCCGAAAACATTGCCCCTGAACTAGCCGAGGTTGGGCTTGCAACAGAGCAGCTTTGGACTGATTCGCTGGGCGACTTTGCGCTTAGCTTGTCGCGCCGGGTGCAGTGTTGAAGCTGATGCTTGTCGTTGCGCTGGCGGCCTTGTGTCGGGCTGCTGAGGGACTGTGATGTCTACTACGGTGGTCGTAGGAACACAGTGGGGTGATGAGGGCAAGGGTAAGTTCACCGACCTTTTAGCCCGCGACATGGACATGGTGGTGCGTTACCAAGGGGGGCACAATGCCGGACATACCTTGATGGTGGACGGGGAAACCTTTAAGCTTCAGTTAGTTCCTAGCGGAGTGTTGTATCCCCATATCACTCCGTTGATTGGTAACGGGGTGGTGATTGATCCCGTGGTGCTCATTGAGGAGATTGATCGTTTGAGCGCCGTAGGTGTGGATTGCTCTCGACTGATGGTAA
The DNA here is from genome assembly GCA_009843865.1 of Acidimicrobiia bacterium. Lineage (GTDB taxonomy): Bacteria > Actinomycetota > Acidimicrobiia > Acidimicrobiales > Bin134 > Poriferisocius. Next base: position 15,058 of record VYCQ01000042.1, on the reverse strand, counting down.
GCGGTAACGCTCATTTGATTTTCCCCTACCATCAAGCCTTAGATGTGGTAGCTGAGCGTCATTTGGGTTTTAACAAGTTGGGTACCACCAAAAGGGGCATCGGCCCTGCCTATGCCGATAAGGCGGCTCGGGTTGGTCTGCGCATGCAAGACTTGCTTGACCCTAAGATTTTTCGCCAGAAATTAGCGGTGGTGCTTCATGACAAAAACCCGTTTTTCGCCAAGGTCTATAACCGTCTACCTTTTGATCTAGATGCGTTGGCTGAGCAGTATTTAGATGAGTGCGGTCCACGCCTATCTTCTTACATTGGCGATACCGTGGGGCTGCTGCACGACGCGTTAGAGCAAGGCCAACACGTTCTTTTTGAGGGTGCTCAGGCCATGTATTTAGATTTGGATCACGGTACCTATCCTTTTGTGACCTCCTCTAATCCGGTAGCGGGCGGGGTGTGCGTGGGTGCGGGCATCGGCCCTCGTTACATCGACAGAGTGATCGGGGTGACCAAGGCTTATGTGAGCAGGGTTGGAGCTGGCCCGTTCCCGAGTGAGCTGACCGATGATGTTGGCGATCATCTGGTGGATGTGGGCAGGGAATATGGCACCAACACCAAGCGTCGCCGGCGTTGCGGCTGGCTTGACATAGTGATGCTGCGTCACGCTGTTAGGGTGAACTCTTTGTCGGACATGGCTATCACCAAGCTTGATGTGCTGGATAATCTTGATCCCGTCAAGGTTTGCGTGGCTTATGAGGTGGACGGGCAGCGTTATCAGACCATGCCCTATCATCAATCTGAGATTCACAGGGCAGTGCCAATATATGAGGATCTGGATGGGTGGGGTTGCGATCTTTCGGGAGTGTCTGCCCGCTCTGAGTTGCCTAAGCAGGCCGAAGAATACCTGTGCTTCATTGAAGAGCAAGTGGGGGTGCCGATTACCTTGGTCGGCATCGGCCCGCAACGCCATCAATATATTTCTTTTAGTCCATTGTCGTGAGGGTTTGTGTCGTAGGGGGAGGCGGAAGAGAGCACGCCTTAGCCCATGTGTTGGGTCGTAGTTGTGAGGTGGTGGTCACCCCGGGTAATGCAGGCATCGTAGGGTCGACTCCGGTGCCTGCTGAAGAGATCGCCGCCGATTTGTATGTGATTGGTCCTGAAGCACCGCTGGTAGAAGGGCTAGCCGACAAGTTGCGGGCTAGAGGCAAGCTGGTTTTTGGCCCTGGTGCTGATGGGGCTCGGTTAGAGGGTTCTAAGGGGTGGATGAAACAATTGCTGGTATCTGCGGGGGTGCCTACTGCTGCTCACGGTACTTTCTCAGAAGCTGCGCAGGCATTGAAGTTTTTAGACACGTTGGGTGATTTGTTTGTTATCAAAACAGATGGGCTTGCCGCAGGTAAAGGCGTGTTGGTTACCGAAGATCGGGCTGAGGCAGATGCCGCGGTGAGAGACTATATATCTGGGGAGGCTTTTGGCGATGCTGGTCGGCGGGTGGTGATTGAGGAAGGGTTGAGTGGCCCCGAGCTTTCTTTGCTGGCTTTGTGTGACGGTAACAGGGCAGTTTGTTTAGCCCCTGCACAAGACTTTAAGCGCGTCGGCGAAGGCGATGTGGGGCCTAATACGGGAGGTATGGGAGCTTATTCGCCGGTGCCGCAAGCGCCTCTTAGTCTGGTGGAGGAGGTGATGGAGCGTGCTGTGTTGCCCACCTTGGCCGAGTTACAAAAACGCGGTATTGACTATCGGGGCGTGTTGTATGCCGGCTTAATGCTAACCACGGAGGGTGTGAAGGTGCTGGAATATAATGTGCGTTTTGGGGATCCTGAAGCACAGGTGGTGTTACCTCGTTTGCACAACGACCTAGCTGAGATGTTGGCACAAGCAGCAGCAGGACAGCTTTGTGTCGAGCCTTTGTATAGTGACGATGCTGCTGTGACTGTGGTCTGTGCGGCGCAGGGATATCCAGGTTCAGCCCGTGTCGGCGATGCAATTCAAGGCATAGAAGCAGCTAATGCTAGCGAAGGGGTTACCGTTTTTTGTGCCGGAGTAGCGTCAGCACCAGTCGCCGTGGGTGCGCCTCACAAGCAGCCCGACAGTTTTGCTGAGGGTGACAAAAGCCTTGCTTTGCGCGGTGGTGGTTTGGTTACTGCGGGGGGACGCGTGTTAAGCGTTACCGGTCAAGGTCCTAGTCTGGCGGCGGCTCGCGAAAGAGCTTATGGGGGTGTCGCCCAAATTGATTGGCCGGGGCGCTATTTTCGCGGTGACATTGCCTGGGCTGGCATCTCCGACAACCTAGAAAGGTCAGCATAATGAGTTTGAAGGTCGCCGTTATCATGGGTTCTGCTAGCGATACTGACACCATGTCGCCAGCTCGGGAGACCTTGGAGCGCTTCGGGGTGGAATGTCACTGGGAGGTCATGTCAGCCCATCGCACACCTGAGAGGGTACGCTGTTTTGTGTCGCAGGCCCGCGACAGTGGCTTCGGTGTCATAATCTGTGGGGCTGGCATGGCGGCTCACCTAGCAGGTGTTACCGCCGCGCACACTACCTTGCCGGTGATCGGCGTGCCCTTAGCGGGTGGTGCTATTGGCGGGGTGGATGCCCTGTATGCCACCGTGCAGATGCCCAAAGGCATCCCTGTGGCAACAGTGGCTATCAACGGTGCAATGAACGCTGCGCTTTTGGCTATTCAGATATTGGCTGTGTCGAACCCGGGTTTGGCCGATCAACTAGAGGCACACCGAGCAGAGCTAGCTGGTGGTTAGCGCTAGGTCTTTTCCTGATGTACTGGCCGACCGCTATGCCAGCGCGTCCATGGTGGATATTTGGTCGCCAAAAGGCAAGGTTATAGCTGAGCGTCGGTTATGGGTGGCGGTGCTAGAAGCTCAGCAAGCATTGGGCGTGGAGGTGCCTGAAGGTGTTGTTGAGGCATACAGGTCGGCCATAGAGCAGGTGGATCTAGAATCTATTCGTCAGCGCGAGCTGCTTACCCGTCACGATGTGAAGGCCCGCATTGAGGAGTTTTGTGTTTTAGCAGGCCACGAGCACATTCACAAGGCTATGACCTCACGTGATCTAACCGAAAACATCGAGCAGTTGCAGGTGTTTAATTCGCTGCGGCTGGTGTGCAACAAGATGGTAGCGCTGGTGTGTCAGCTTGGGCAGCATGCTGATGCTTATGCCGATTTGGTGATGGTGGGTCGTACTCACAATGTGGCAGCTCAGGCCACAACTTTGGGTAAGCGTTTTGCTAACTTTGGCAATGAAGCTTTGATCGGCTTGGATCGTCTTGAAGGTTTGCTGGGTCGTTACCAGTTTCGGGGGCTTAAAGGGCCAGTAGGCACTCAACAGGACCTGCTGGAATTGTTTGGTGGCGATGAGCGCAAAATCAATGAGCTAGAGAGCCGAGTGTCTGCTGATATGGGTTTTACAGAGGTGCTGACAAGCGTGGGGCAGGTGTATCCTCGGTCGTTGGATTACGACGTGGTCTCTGCTCTGGTGCAAGCGTCATCGGCCTCAGCTAACCTTGCTAAGGCCATCCGGCTCATGGCAGGGCATGGCTTAATTGTCGAGGGCTTTCAAGATGGTCAGGTGGGCTCTTCGGCCATGCCTGGCAAACGCAATGCTCGTACTTGCGAGCGGATATGTGGGTTGACAGCGGTAGTGCAAGGCTATGCTGACATGGTTGCGTCTTTGGTAGGCGATCAGTGGAATGAGGGGGATGTGAGTTGCTCGGTAGTGCGTCGAGTGGCTCTGCCTGGAGCATTTTTGGCGTTGGATGGACAACTTGAAGCTGCTTTGGTTGTGTTAAGCGAGTTGTCGGTGTGTCCAGATGAGATTGCTGTTGAGTTGCGCGCCAACTTGCCCGCGCTCTGTGCTACGAGGGTTTTGTTGGCTGCGATTGCGGGTGGGTCGGGGCGTGAAGAGGCTCATCGCATAGTCTCTGAACACGTACCCAAAGCAGATGGTTTTTTTGCTGCGGTGGTTGCTGATGAGCGGTTGCCTTTAGGTGAGCAGGAAGTGGAACGCATCCGTAGTGATCCTTTGGCTCTGGCTGGAGCTGCATCTGCTCAGGCCCGAGCTTTTGCGAACCGAGCAAAGACCTTAGCTGCCGAAAATCTAGACATCGTTTACTATAGTCCGGAGTCCATCTTGTGAAAACTGTAGATATCCAACTTCCGCTGGTGCATTCTGGCAAGGTACGTGACATTTATGATGCTGGTGAGAATTGCTTGCTGATGGTCGCATCTGATCGCATTTCGGCTTTTGATGTGGTTATGAACGAACCGGTTCCCAGCAAAGGTCGGGTGCTCACAGCCATGTCCACCTATTGGTTTGAGACTTTGGCTGATGTGTTGCCCAGTCATCTGATTTCCACCGATTTGGCAGATTTCCCTGTTGAAGCACAGATAGATGGTGTGGCTGGTCGGACTATGTTGTGCCGATGTGCTGAGATGTTGCCCATAGAGTGCATCGTGAGGGGTTATATCAGCGGGTCTGCTTGGAAGGAGTACGTTAAAGATGGCACGATGCATGGTCAACAGATAGCAGCTGGGCTTCGCGAATCCGACAAGTTGCCTGAACCGGTGTTCACCCCTTCTACAAAGGCAGAGTCTGGTCACGACGAGAACATCTCTTATGAACAGGCCGTGGCGCTGGTTGGCAATGAGTTGGCAAGCCAAGCTCGTTCGGCATCGCTAGAGCTGTATCGTCGTGCATCTGAGGCTGCTTTGGAGCGAGGCATCATCATTGCCGACACCAAGTTTGAGATGGGTTTGGTAGATGGTATCTTGGTGCTAGCAGATGAGGTTTTGACCCCTGACTCATCGCGCTTTTGGCCCGCTGATAGCTATCAAGCAGGTAGCACCCCCCCGTCTTATGACAAGCAGCCGGTGCGTGATTACTTGAGCACGTTGGATTGGGATAAGACCTATCCTCCCCCAGCGCTTCCCAATGAGGTGGTAGCTGCTAGCGAGCAGCGCTATGTGAGTGCGTATGAGATCATCACAGGTCGCGATTTTGTTGACTGGCCACAGTGATTATAGCCAGATGAGTATAGATTTGTCTCAGCCCCTAGATCTTTGTGAGTTCAGCGTAACCGTAGAGGTCAGGCTTCGCGAGGGCATTGCAGACCCTGAAGGGTTGACCATTCAACAGGCTTTGCCTGCTTTGGGGTTTGAGGGGGTTAGCAATGTGCGTGTGGGTAAGGCTTTGCGTTTCGTGGTGACAGCCCATGATGAGAATGCGGCTCGCCAACAAGCCCAAGCCATGTGTGAGCGTTTCTTAATCAATCCGGTGATCGAAGATGCTGTTGTACACATTGTTGCATTGGGGGATTGCAAATGACCACCAAGGTGGGGGTGATAGTTTTTCCAGGCTCTAATTGTGAGCAAGACGTGGTAGAGGCTCTAGAAACAGTGGGCGCAACTGCAAAGTTGCTGTGGCATAAAGACACCGACTTAGGCGATGTTGATGCCGTAGTTTTGCCAGGAGGTTTTGCTCATGGTGATTACTTGCGTACCGGTGCGATGGCGCGTTTTTCGCCGATTATGGACTTAGTGGCTAAGTTTGCTTATCAGGGGGGTGCTGTTGTGGGTATTTGCAACGGATTTCAGATTCTTACCGAAGCTAAGCTGCTGCCCGGGGCCTTATATAAGAACAAAGGGCTCAAGTTTTTGTGTCAGCCAAGCAGCTTAAGAGTGGCATCTAGCAATTCGGTTCTCACCGGCCACTTAGCTGAGGGCACTTATTTGCGAATTCCTATCAACCATTTTGAGGGCAACTATCTTTGTTCGCCACAAACACTGCATGAGCTGCAAGAAAACAACTCCATCGTGTTGACCTATGTTGACAACCCCAATGGTTCTGTAGCTGATATTGCGGGGATTTGCAATAAGAGCGGCAATGTAGTGGGCCTAATGCCTCATCCTGAGCGAGCTGCTCATTGGCTGTTGGGGAGCACAGACGGTGCTCGGCTTTTAAAGGGGTTGCTTAGTTGTGGTTAGTCGTTTGCAGAAGTTCTGGACAGGCCCGCTGCTTTTAGCACGCTGGCCTGTACGCCAACCTCTCGCCAAGCAGCGTATGAAATGCCGTTGCGTGCGCTGTATTCAGCAGCAATGGTAATGAACTCGCTTTCAATGGCGTTGATTTCTGAAGTTCCATGCTCTTGGTTCAACTCTGTTTCTAAGTTCATGAGTTCTTGTATCAAATGAACTTTTCTCAGTGGTTTGGCCTGAGCAATCTGAGCAGGAAGTTCAGACATACGGGCTTGCATCTTTTCTTTAGATCGTTGTCGACCTTTTTTGGACTTGTTCTGATCCAAAGCATTCAGATAGCGGCTTATGGTACGACCTTGAGCTTGTCCGTAAGCTCGCGCATCATGCACTTCTTTAGAAACCATTGTGTCTCCTTTTATATCTTCTTTAGCAGATTTTTTATTAGTTTAAGACTTTCTTGTAATTTTTCAAATGTAGTGTTATTAGGTCTTTTGTTTCAACCTTTAGCTAACGAGATCACAGTTAGGTCATCTCAGCACAGGTTTGCCGGTTAGGTGTGTTGAGATGATGGTGAAACTCCACCGGTCTTTAGGATTGACTGACGAAGAAGCGGAATCTATTAAAGGTATATTGGGTCGTCGACCAAATGACTTAGAGTTAGCTATGTACGCAGTTATGTGGTCGGAACATTGTTCTTATAAGTCGTCTCGTTTGCACTTAAAGAAGCTTCCTAGCGAGTCTGATTGGGTTCTGGTAGGCCCCGGTGAGAATGCTGGAGTTGTTGATATTGGTGATGGTATTGCGGCGGCTTTGCGGATTGAAAGCCACAATCATCCTTCTGCTATTGAGCCATATCAAGGTGCAGCTACTGGCGTTGGCGGCATTATTCGAGATATTTTTACAATGGGTGCGCGCCCTATTGCGTTGTTAGATGCGCTTAGCTTTGGCCCTATAGATGATCTTCGTAGTCGTTGGATTGCTGATGGTGTGATTGCTGGTATTTCTGGTTACGGCAATGCTGTGGGGGTACCCACTGTTGGTGGAGAGACTGTTTTTGATGACACTTATGTTGGTAATCCGTTGGTGAACGTGATGTGTGTGGGCCTTATGCCGAGCGAGCGTTTGGTGTTGGGACGAGCTAGTGGGGAGGGCAATTTAGCTGTTCTGTTAGGTGCCTCAACGGGACGAGATGGCATCGGCGGGGTGAGTGTGCTGGCTTCAGCATCTTTTGAGAACGATCAGGATCTGCAAGCTCAAAAGCGTCCTAGTGTGCAGGTGGGTGATCCTTTTGAAGAAAAGCGTCTTATCGAGGCGTGTTTGGCGCTTTTAGATGCGGGTTTAGTCGTGGGAATTCAAGATCTCGGGGGTGCTGGTTTGACTTGTGCCACCAGCGAAACTGCTTCTCGGGGTGGCATGGGTATGGATGTGGATGTTGCTGCGGTTCCTCGGCGAGAAGAGGGGATGGAACCGTTTGAGGTGATGACCAGCGAGTCGCAGGAGCGGATGTTGGCCATTGTGGAACCTGATTTGTTAGAAGAAGTATTGGCAATTTGTGAGCGTTGGGATGTGCAGGCAGCAGTGGTGGGTCGGGTGACTGCCGGGGGTTTGCTACGGGTGCGCGATGGGATGAACGGTACTGTGTTGGCAGAATTGCCAGCAGCCTCCTTGCATGAGGATGCCCCCACGTATGCTCGTCCGATCAGTGCTCCTGAAGGCTGGCCGCTTGTGGATTCAGGCTCTGTTGACTTAGATCTGAACTCAGCAGGGGCTAGTGCCGCAGATGTGGGCGCTGATTTGTTGAGCCTGTTAGCCAACTCCTCTTGGGTGTATCGCCAGTATGACCATATGTTGTTTTGCAACACTGTTATAGGCCCCGGCGCAGATGCCACTTTGTTACGCCTGAAGCATCCCGATAGTGGTATCGACACTGGAAGGGGCTTAGCTCTTACAGTGGATGGCAATCATCGTTGGTGCGCGGTTGACCCACAAGCAGGTACAGCAATGATCGTGGCTGAGTCTGTGTTGAACCTAGCTTGTGTGGGTGCCCGCCCCTTGGCATTGGTGAACTGCTTGAATTTCGGCAACCCTGAAAATCCCGAGATTATGTGGCAGTTTTCAGAGGCAGTGGATGGGTTAGCTGAAGCCGCTAATGCTTTTGGGGTGCCGGTGGTGGGCGGTAACGTCAGCCTTTACAACGAATCTCAAGGTCACAACATTAATCCCAGTCCGGTGGTTGGTTTGCTAGGTGCGGTCGACAGCTTGGGTGCCATCCCCCCAGGGTTGGTCTGGCGTGAAGGTGACAGGGTGGTCTTGTTGGGGTCGGGTAAGCCCAATCTGATCGGTTCGCTCTGGGCCACAAAAGCCGTAAGCGATGCTAGGGCGCAAGAGGCTTTCTCAAAAGGCCGCTTAGCGGAGTTAGATTACGAGCAGCATCTGCGGGTGGTCGATCTGGTGCGCAAGCTAGTGGTTGGTGGCCTGGTTTCAGCCGTTCACGATGTGTCTAGTGGTGGGTTGGGGGTTGCCTTAGCGGAAATGGCTGCTACGTCTGAGGTCGGCTTTACGGGAGCGCGTGTTCATGATCGTGTGCAGCTGTTTGGTGAGGCACCTTCGCGGGTGGTGGTGGCGGTAAAGCCTGAGATGCTAGGTGAAGTGGAGGCCGCAGCTGCTTCGGCTGTGGTGACCTTAACCCGCATTGGGTTAGTTACCGGACAGCGTTTTTCTATCAAGGGTTTGTTGGATCTGGATTTAGCTGCTGTTGTGGCAGCTTGGAATGAGCCGCCGTTTGCTGGAGTAACTACGCCTGCTGGCGCAGCCAAGGTCAAACCCACAGAGCCGGGCACAGGCAATGCAAGCAACACAGGGCCGGAATCGGACATTGGTTGATTTGCTAGACGATTCCCCCAAAGAGGCTTGTGGGGTGGTGGGTATATACGCTCCTAGTGAACCGGTCGCTCACCTGATCTACTTGGCGCTGTACGCACTACAGCACCGCGGTCAAGAGTCGGCAGGCATAGCTATGAGCGACGGTGAAAACATCACTGTGGTAAAGGACATGGGGCTAGTGGCTACAGTGTTTGACGACCGCACGCTGGCCACCCTCGATGGCTGTTTGGGTATCGGCCACACTCGTTATTCAACTGCGGGATCAAGTTCGTGGCGCAATGCTCAGCCGGTGTTTCGCAGCATCTCAGATCAGCAGTTTGTGCTGGGTCATAATGGCAACCTCACCAACACTTCTGATTTAGCGCAAAGCACTTCGATTCTGCCTGGCATGGTGGATTCAGATAGTGATCTCATTGGAGAGTTGTTGGCGATGGAAATCGCTGGAACATCGCTAGCTCAACAGGCTACGGGCCAAGTACTCGAGCAGATGCTGCAACGTGTGTTGCCTCGCTTACAGGGGGCTTTCTCGTTGGTTTTAGCTGACCAAGACAGGGTGATTGGCGTGCGCGATCCTAACGGTTTTAGACCGTTGTGCCTAGGGAGGTTGGACCAAGGCTGGGTGTTGGCATCTGAGACTCCTGCTCTAGATATTGTTGGTGCTCAATTTGAGCGTGAGCTAGAGCCTGGAGAGATGGTGGTTATTGGGGCATCAGGTGTGACTTCGTTACGTCCTTTTTCCGAAGAGCGGGTTGACCCTCGACTATGCATCTTTGAGTTTGTCTACTTCTCGCGCCCGGATTCGTTGCTTCATGGCCAAAGCGTGCATCATGCCCGAGTGCGTATGGGCGAACTTTTGGCCGAGCAGTCTCCCGTGGAAGCTGATTTGGTGATGGGGGTGCCTGAATCGGGGTTACCAGCGGCTGAAGGTTTTTCGCGTGCTAGCGGTATTCCCTACGGGCATGGGTTGGTGAAAAACCGTTATATAGGGCGCACCTTCATAGCTCCTAGTCAAAAGATGCGTTCGCTAGGGGTGCGGATGAAGTTGAATCCTTTGCGGAACAGCATTCAAGGCAATCGTTTGGTGGTGGTGGACGATTCAATCGTGCGGGGTACCACAACTAGAGCGTTGGTAGAGATGCTGTGGGAGGCCGGGGCCGTTGAGGTGCATCTACGTATCAGCTCTCCGCCCTACCGATGGCCTTGTTTTTTTGGTATGGACACAGCCGACCGCTCTGAGTTGCTTGCAGCTCGTTTATCTGTGGAGCAGATTTGCGAGTACGTGGGGGCTACCACACTGGCCTTCATAGACATCAACGGGCTTATTCAGGCTACTGGTGCGTCTTCAGAGGGGTTTTGTAATGCCTGCCTCACGGGGGAGTATCCAATAGAGGTTGGGTCGATAGGGGCTGATTGAGCTATGGGTGAATCTTATGAAGCCGCAGGGGTAGACATTGCTGCCGGGGAAGAGGCTGTACAAAGCATTAAACAACAGGTGCGATCCACGTTTCGGCCTGAGGTTATAGGCGATATCGGCGGGTTTGGCGGGCTGTTTGATTTCAGTCGTCACGGTTATAAGAAGCCATTGTTGGTTTCTAGCACAGATGGAGTGGGTACAAAAGCATTCGTAGCAGCTGCAGCGGGCCGCTTCAACACCATTGGCATAGATCTTGTGGCCATGTGCGTGGACGATCTTGTTTGCCAAGGAGCTGAGCCATTGTTCATGCTGGATTACATCTCAGTTCGTAAGCTGCACTCGCAGCGCATGGAGCAGCTTGTTGAAGGGGTGGTGGATGGGTGTCGGCAGGCAGGGTGCGCGCTAATCGGTGGAGAAATGGCTGAACACCCTTTGCCTACACAGGTGGTTGAAGGTTTGGCGAAAGCTGCTGCCGCTGACAGCAGGCTCGCATTGCATCACCCTCAAGATGAGTTTGAGTTGGTGGGGTTTGCAGTGGGGGTGGTAGAGCGTTCCAAGCTAGTGGGGGGCCAGAAGGTGCAGCCCGGTAACACTTTGATTGGTTTACCGTCTCCAGGGCTGCGCTGCAATGGTTATTCACTGGCTCGCAAGCTTTACTTTGAGGTTGCTGAAAGGGGTTTGGATGATCCAGCTTGGGAGGGCAGCAACCATTCTGTGGCCGACGAGTTGCTGTTGCCTTCGGTTATATATTCCCCGGCAGTATGCGATGTTTTGGCTAAGGTAGAAGCTCGGGCTATTGCTCACATCACCGGTGGTGGTTTAGTCGGCAACTTGGCCAGAGTGCTTTCCGATAAGACAGATGCCATAGTGGATGAGAGCTGCTGGGAGGTGCCAGAGGTATTTGCTGAGCTACAGCGTATCGGCGATGTGCCTGATGTGCAGATGGCTAAGGTGTTTAACTTGGGTTTGGGAATGGTGATGGTGGTAAGTGAAAAAGATGCAACTAAAGCCATTGATTCTCTAAGGGCTAGTGGTCATCGTGCCACCGTGGTCGGCCACATCAGCAAGGGTACTGGCAAAATCAAGTTCTTGAATAGGGGTATAACACGTTAAGCCCCTATTCAAGAACTAAGCCCCTGTAGTGAGGCGAAAAAGACCTTGGTTCAGCAGGGTGTATTGGGGTTGTGCTACTTCAGCGAGAAGGGGGGGTAGCGGTCAGTGGTAAGCAGCCACATATAAGCCGACACTCGCAGCGACCAGCGGTTTAGGCCGACCACAAAATCAAAGAGGGTGCGCGGGTATCGTCCGGTGAAAATGATCGCAAACCATGCGACGATGACGCTTAGAAGAGCTGGGATGCTCAAGATGATAATGCTGATGTAGTGCGGGATGGCGAGGATCCATTTGACAATCGGTAGCCCGCGATTCAGGTCGCGTGCCGCGTCGGGATAGTCCAATTCAAGGTGGATGGCTTGTTGCTCTTCGGTTGACGGGTATTCTTCTCTAAGTAGCAACATGTAGGCCCACACACGGGTTGAGAACCTGGTGACTTCAAGGTTCCAGTCGAACCACCACCGTGGGTACTTTTGGCGGAATAGAATCATCAGCACCGTGGGAAGGAACAACCCACTTACAGTTAACCAGAGCCAGAGATTGCCTCCGATTGGTCCGTTGCCCAGTCCGTTGACACCGACCTGACCTGTGACTAATCCTGCCAATATGAAGATGGGGATGATCAGCACGATCCGGAACAACGTTTTAATTCGACTAAGCCCTTCTTCTGGATAATCGATGTCCAATCGGGCGGGGTAATCGTGGCTCATACCGCTTGTCATTGCTTGGCTGTCAGACATGTCAGACATATTTGCCTCCTACTGCAATTTTGTGTTGGGAACCATACTAGTGCTCAGTAGCTCATCGGGTCGTCACTTTGGTGATTTCGCGCGCTTCAGCTATGTTGGTGTTGGAGTTGGTGATGTTTTTGTTCATGTTCGGCGGTATCGCTTGATATATTAGTTTTGTCAGCCAAGCTGATGGTTAATTGGTGTGGTAAATTGGTATCAAGGACAGGTATATTGCGACAAGGTTAACACGGAGATGGCTAAACGTTCTCACAGCATTTCTCCTTGGTCTAAGGGGGGGGTGCGGTTATGAAACCAGCGCTGGCGGTGTTGCTGTCGTTGGGGTTGCTGATGGGCGGTGCGTCTGGAGTTGGTGCGCAGACGCAGGTTGACGGTTCTTCACAGACTGATAGCCAACATGAGCCTGGTGGCGCTTTTGATGTAACCGAGGGTCTGGAGCCAGATTCGCTAGGGCCTGAGGGTGTGCTGGCACCTGATCTCGGTACAGAGTGGACGGCGCACGAGGTGGTGTATCCCAATTTGGGTTCGCAGCTCAGCGCGCTTGCCGTAGCTGTTGAGGAAGGCGATATTGACGCAGCGAGTCCTGGGGTAACAGTGGGTCCGAAGCTGTCTAGTGACTCGAATTCTACTGTTGGTGGTGATCCGCTGTTGTTGACGATCCAGTTGGATGGTAATCGCGACGGTGTTGTGGAGTTTTTGGCCAGCAACGGCGTGTCCCCATCAAATGAGGTAGGTGATTATCTAGAGGTGTATGTTCCGCCCGGCTTGTTGGGGCCGTTGGCTGAGCAGACCGGCGTGTCGCGGGTGCGTGAGATGCCTGAGTCGTTTAAGACGCGGGGTTCAGTCGCCAGCCACGGTGTCGCTCTTCACGGTGCTTTGACGTGGCATCGCAATGGTTTTACCGGTGATGGCGTGAAGGTAGGTGTGATCGATACTGGCACTACGGTTACGGCTAAGGACGGCTTCACTGGCCTGAGGGCTTTGATGGGCACAGAGCTGCCATCGTCGGTGACAGGTCGTTGCTACACCGATGTGGGTCAGCCGACCAGCGACTTGGCGAACTGTGATGTTGCTGGCGGCGATGACCACGGTACCTTGGTTGCCGAGACGCTGATGGATATGGCCCCCGATGTTGATCTGTACATCTCTAACCCTAGTACGTGGGCCGATTTGCACAGCGCGGTGGTGTGGCTGCACGGCCAGGGTGTGGAGGTCATCGTCTACTCGGTGAGTTGGTCGTGGCACGGGGCTGCTAATGGTACGTCGCCATACAATCCGAGTCCGCTGAACACAGCCAAGTGGGCCGCCGACAACGGAATCGTGTGGGTGAACTCGGCAGGGAACTCAGGGAAACATACCTGGTTGGGCGCGTTTGCTGATACTGACAATGACGGCTACCACGAATGGGCTGGCACGGGAGCCACCGCCGACGAGGCTCAGGAACTCTCACTGCGAGCGGGGGATTATGTGTTCGTGGGATTGCGGTGGGATGACACCTGGGGAGGTTCAACCAAGGATCTTGATTTGGAGGTCAGGTACTCGGCCACCCGGGGTGGGACGCAGAGGGTGGTCGGGGTTAGCGCTGATACTCAGAGCGGCGGAGCTTTGCATTACCCGCTTGAGGGGGCCAGGCTGACGGTGGAGCAGGGAGGTGCTGGCTATTACTCGTTCTACGTTAAGAAGAAGACCTCTAGCCAAGCTCCGTCGTGGGTGCAGATTCTGTTTCTCACATCAGATGTTGCGTATATTGATCACTACTCGTCAAGTGGTGGTATTACCAGTCCTGGTGACAGTTCGCATGCTGGGGTGCTGGCGGTTGGTGCCACTCGTTATTCGTCGATTAACGCCATCAGCTCATACAGCAGCCGGGGCCCCACGCCCGACAATCGCACCAAACCCGACATTACGGGTGTTGATTGCGCACCGACAGCACGAGCGGCATCATTTTGCGGCACGAGTCAAGCCGCACCGCACGTTGCTGGCCTCGCTGCGCTGGTGATTGACCGTTACTCCTCACTGACACCTCAGCAGGTTGCTGCCTATCTCAAGACTAACGCAGAGGAGCGCGGTACTGTTGGCACAGACAACACTTGGGGGCACGGCTTCGCTCTTTTGCCTGCCGATGGCCTGACTTCCGTTGGTGATGGTTGTGTGGATGCGTTGGTGGGTAGCGGTATTGTGCAGAGCAGTTGGTCGTCTGCGTGGTGTCAGTCGCAGGCTCGTTCTGGTCGTTATGCGCGGTTTTTTACGTTTTCTTTGGCAAGTCAGGCGCAGGTGAGGGTTGATTTGGAGTCTCAGGTGGATGCGTATCTTTATTTGCGGCGGGGGTTGGATAAGCGGTCGGGGAGTGTGGTTGTGTTTAATGATGATGGTGGTGAGGGGCGTAATTCGCGGATTGTTAGAACGTTGGCTGCGGGTGATTACACGATTGAGTCGACTACGTATTCAGTCAGGCGTTTCGGTTCGTTTACATTGAAGGTCGCGGGTGTGCCTTCTCAAAGCGTGGAGCCGGTGGTGAGTGTGACTGCTGGTGGCGGGGTGGTTGAGGGTGGTGATGCTTTGTTTACGGTGTCTGCGAGTCCGGTTCCTGTGCAGGCGTTGTCGGTGAGTGTGTCTGTTTCTGGGCAGGGTGATTTTGGTGTTGTGACGGGTTCGCGGACGGTGATTGTGCCGACTAGTGGCAGTGTTACGGTGAGTGTGTCGACTGTTGATGATGATGTTGATGAGGTTGATGGGTCGGTGGGTGTGGTTGTTGTTAGTGGTTCGGGTTATACGGTGTCGGGCACGCAGGGTTCGGCTTCGGTGGTGGTGTCTGATGATGATGATCCTCTGCCGGTGGTTGGTGATGGTTGTGTGGAGGCGTTGGTGGGTAGCGGTATTGTGCAGGGTAGGTGGGAGGCTTTGTGTCAGTCGC
>VYCQ01000026.1 GCA_009843865.1 Acidimicrobiia bacterium | reverse complement strand
TGCGTGGTGTTAGGTTTTTAGGTTTGGTGGTGGGGTTGGTAGTCGCGTGTGGGGTTGAGGTGGAGTTGGCGTATTAACGGGTGTTCCATGTGTGGTTGCTTGTAGTTGAATCTTGTCAGAAATATAATCAATACTTCTGACAAGATTCGTAGACCGTTGGACAGGAAAGGAGGATCCCACATGACTGCGATAGCAGATAAGATTATGAAGCAGGTCTCAGCGAGTGGTTGTGGGAAATGGGTGTGTTCGCCAAAAGATTTCTTGCACCTCGGAAACCGTGAGGCTGTTGATCAAGCGTTGTCGCGTTTAGTTAAGGCAGGGAAGCTCCGTCGAATTGGGCGCGGTTTGTACGATCTGCCGCGCTTCAGTGATGTATTGAAGCGACTGGCACCGGTTGAGATCGATGCTGTTATCGTAGCGTTAGAAAGACGAGATGGTATTCGAACCATGCCTGACGGATTGGTAGCCGCGAATCAACTGGGCCTTACAAACGCAGTACCGGCAAAGATTAGCTATCTAACGGACGGCTCTTCCAGAACAGTGAAGATTGACGGCATAACGATTCAGTTCCGACATGCGAGCGCTCGTATTATGCAGTGGGCTGGAAAACCATCTGCTCCGGTGTTTCAGGCACTGCGATGGCTTGGCCGCGATGCTGCCGCTGATGCCCAAATCGTCTCAGTTCTCAAGCGTGATCTTTCAGACGACGTAAAACGTGACCTCAAACAAAACATTCATTACCTTCCTAGCTGGGCCGTGCAACTTGTACATAGCATTTCAAGCGATCTTGATGCTGACGTATGAATACAGATTTGCTGCATTTTCTTTCTCTTCCGACACAAGATGTACGCGATGTGTATGCAGCAGCAGCGAACCGTCTCAACACATTGCCCACTTACGTGGAAAAAGATCTTTGGGTTTGTGTCGTTTTAGACGCGCTTTATAACAGGCTGCCGAAGGGACATCCAAAGTTACTTTTTAAGGGTGGAACGTCTCTTTCTAAGGGCTTTGGGCTGGTTAACCGATTTTCTGAAGATATCGATCTCGTTGTTCACCGAGATAAGTTGGGCTTTCACGGAGATCGTGATCCTACCAACGAAGGAGTGATTTCCAATAACAGGCGGAAGCGCCTCTTTAAAGAACTTAAAGCAGCGTGCAGCGACTACTTGTTAGAAGACCTGCGTTTCGCACTAACGAAATTGATCGGTACATCATTGGAGGGATGTCGTATTGTCCCTGATGAGGACGATGCTAATAGGCTCACACTCCTAGTCGAGTATCCCACGTTATATACAAACAGTGAGACCCCTTATGTGTCTCCGCGGGTGAAGATAGAGGCAGGTGCGAGGTCGGCTCTGGAGCCTCATCTGACATGTACTGTGAATCCCTATATTGGTGACGAACTGCCCGACTGGTCGTTCAAAGTGGACAGCATCAGGGTGCTTGCGCCAGAGCGCACTTTTTGGGAGAAACTTTTAATCCTCCATGGAACGTATTGCGGATATCGAGACGACCAACGCGTGCCCACCGACAGTAATCGGCTTTCACGTCACTACTACGATGTCGCAATGATTTTAAGAACTGAGGTGAGTGCTTCCGCACTGTCTGATCTCAAGCTGTTGGACGCGGTTCGGGGACACAACCTTATTGCTTTCTCACAGCCTTGGAAACGGTTTGAAGAAGCCATTCCTGGATCAGTGAGATTGGTCCCACAAACAGCATTGCGAAAGGTGATCGAACGGGACTATGCAGCCATGCAGAGTATGATCCTGGGAGATCCCCCAGAGTTCGGATGGATTTTAGAACAGCTTGAACGTGCTGAATTAGTTATCAATCAAGCTAATAATCCATAGCTAGTTCCAAACAAAACGGCTCTGAGAATCAAGTGCGAATGACACTATAAGAACTGGGAAAATTGGCCTTCTTCCGGTCATTTTTGGGTTGGGTTGGAGAGTTTCCATTGCGCCCCTCGGCCATGACCTTCAATACGCACAAGCCCCAGAGTCCGCAGTCGTAGCAGCGTTTCTTTAATCTCTGTGGGGCTGACATCAACTTGGGCAGCAAGTCGACCCCGTGACATCGGCTCATTGGCAAGCTTCGCTAGGATGGCCGATTCCGAGTTTTCGGTGATAATGCTTGTTCCGTTTGGCCTCAGCCAGTAGCCGCGCCGGGGTATGCTGCATGTAACCGATGCGCTGTTTGAGGCGAACACCGGGTGCCCCAGACCTTTCTCGGTACACATTCTTGCTATTCGCAACGTTCCCGACCCCAACTGCTCTACAATGCCGCGTCGGTACAGACAGCTCACCATGTTTGGGTTCCACGGGTGTGAGCTGTGATGTTCGTAGAGATCGGCGGGGGTCAAACCGAAATGAAGTCCTCCGGGAGACCATACCTCTAATCGGTCAGAGAAGATCCGGACTTGAACTAGTCCGGCTACCGAATAGTCGCGATGGCCGAAAGCATTCGCTAAAGCCTCGCGCACCGCTGCACGCGGTATCTCCAAACCCACTTCGGCTTGAAGACCGCCGTTGATCTGCACCGGACGATGAAGATGTTCGTCGCAGAACGCCATCGCCCTGCGCAGCGAGGCAAACGCATTGGCTTCGACGAGAACGTCGTCGCGGAACTCCTCACCCAACTCAGTTCCGCCCACCGTCACTAGTCGGCAGCCAAGCGTCGGATACTGGCTGGCCAAAGCATCGGCCCTCCCGAACAGGGCGACAGCACCCCTGTTCGGTCTGCCGTCGTCGTCAAGCAGATGTAGCGCCAGCAACACTTCGACTACAGAAGCGCCGGACTCGAACTTAGCCCTTCCAGCAGCAATGGCATCGTCGCGAAAGGCGCACACTTCATCGTCGTCAATAGAGTCAAGGTCGCGTTGTGATTTTTCGGTCTCCCATCGCTGCGTCCCGTGAGCACGCTCAAGCAGCAAAGAGATCTGGGTCTCATCGGGCATTTTTGTAGTAGCCGCGCCGGAGCGCATGTAGTAGTTCCCCTTGTGCGAGTAGGGCTTGTTGGCTCCCGAAGCGGCAGTGACAGCAAGTATTTCTCGTTTAGAACAGTCGGGCAGGCTGATTCGTTCGATTTCGGGTAGAAGCCTGGGCTTGATCTCTTGGCAGGCATTCGTGATGTCCTCAAGGGTTTTGCTTCCTACTTCTTGCCCCGTCACCTTGCCTGTCGGTTGAATTCCGAAGATTACCCTGCCGCCTCGGCCGTTTAGCATCGCTGAGAGGGTGCGGGCGGCTTCTGTTCGCTGGCCGGTAGAAGCTTTGAATTCAATTGCCTCAGACTCGCCCTTTGCGGCTATGTGGGTGATGTCTTCGAATGTGGTCATAATCCCTGTTTCATCAAAGCACAACAGGGCCCTTGTGCCCGGAATGCGTTTTTATAATATACATTCTTTTCTAATTCTAGGGGGGTCTCCCGATCTTGTATTCTCTCGTTTACTAGGGGTTTTACGGTTAGCAGTATCTCGATTTTTCCTATTTACTATCTATTCTATTCAAATTCGGGGGGGGGGGGGGGGTTTAGCCCATTTGGGCAAGTATGTTTAACACAGGACAAATAACCAACAC
>VYCQ01000035.1:10743-106979 GCA_009843865.1 Acidimicrobiia bacterium | reverse complement strand
GGTTGGAGCCTATGAGGGGTTTAGAGTCGATCGGCAACAGCCGCTGCGAACTCAGAGCATTTCACCTCAGTGGCTCCGGGCATCATTCGGGCAAAGTCATAGGTAACGATCTTTTCTTTGATGGTGGTTTCCACTGCGTTGATGATGTCGCTGGCAGCATCGTCCCAACCCAAGTGCTCAAACATCAGCACTCCTGAGAGCAACACTGAAGAGGGGTTTACCTTGTCTTGGCCTGCATATTTGGGTGCGGTGCCGTGTGTGGCTTCAAACACGCCGTGACCTGTCATGTAGTTGATGTTGGCACCCGGGGCTATGCCAATTCCGCCTACTTGTGCGGCTAGCGCGTCTGACAGGTAATCGCCGTTTAAGTTCATTGTGGCGATCACGTCAAACTCGGCGGGGCGGGTGAGCACTTGTTGCAGTGCGATGTCGGCGATGGTGTCTTGCACCAAAATCTTGTCACCTGCTTGGCCGTTGCAGTCTTCCCAGCCTATGGCCACATCGGAGAATTCCTCGCGTACCAAATCGTAACCCCAGTTGCGAAATGCTCCTTCGGTAAACTTCATGATGTTGCCTTTGTGTACCCAATGTACTCGCTTGCGATTGCGTCGTATGGCGTAGTTCAGCGCTGCTCGTTGCAAGCGTTGCGACCCGCTACGTGATACCGGTTTCAGCCCAATTCCGGCATCGGCAGCCACATTCCATCCCAATGCATCGTGTAAGAGGCTGCGCAGCTTGGTGGCTTCGGGCGATCCGGCTTCTACCTCTAAGCCAGCGTAAATGTCTTCGGTGTTCTCACGGAAGATCACCATGTTAACTAGGTGTGGGCTTTTCACCGGGGAGGGCACGTTGGTAAACCAGCGCACCGGACGAAGACATACGTAGAGGTCTAAGATTTGGCGTATCGACACGTTGAGGCTGCGAAACCCACCACCTATCGGCGTGGTGAGCGGCCCTTTGATGCTGATTAGGTATTCGGAGAGCTTTTCGATGGTTTCTTGGGGTAGCCAGTCGCCAGTTTCGTTGAAGGCTTTTTCTCCAGCTAGAAGCTCTATCCAGTCAATCTCACGTCCGTATTTGCGCGCGGCGGTATCTAAAACATGTTTGGCAGCTGGCCAGATATCTACTCCGGTGCCATCGCCTGCAATGAACGGGATGGTGGGGTTGTTGGATACGTTTAGTTTGCCGTTGTCAGCAACTGTGATCTGTTGGCCCATGTGGGTTGAGCATACAGATGGCCCTTGCAGGTGTACGAAGCCAAGCGTGAGCCGTACCATTTTGAGCGATGACCCGCATTAGTGATTTGTTGGGCGATGAGCCCACGTTTTCGTTTGAGTTTTTTCCGCCCGCAGACGAAGCGGCTTATAAGCAGTTAGAAACCACGTTGGAGGAGCTGAGCAAAACGGTGCCGTCTTTTGTCTCGGTGACTTGCGGTGCAGGGGGTGCTGGTCACGATCGCACCCAGGAATTGGTTGTGCAGATTTGCACCAGTCGTCAATTTCCTGCGATGGCCCATCTCACTTGTGTTGGTCATTCTCGCTTTGAGATCGCAGAGCTGCTAGATAGTTACGCAGCTGCGGGGGTGTTAAATATTTTGGCATTGGCCGGTGATCCTCCTGATGGATCGGCGGTGTGTGGCGATTTTAAATATGCCCTTGAGCTAGTGGAGTTAATACGCAACCATCCTGTCTCTTTCTGCGTGGCGGTGGCAGCTCATCCTGAGGTGCATCCTCGTTCTAGAGATCGGGTTTTTGATCGCAAACATTTGGCAGACAAGCTAAATCAGGCTGATTTTGCCATCACCCAGTTTTTTTTCGACCCCGCCGACTATGTACAGCTGTTGAATGAGCTTGCTGATTTGGGGTGTTATCGTCCGGTCATTCCCGGTGTAATGCCGGTGATCTGGCCCAAGAGTATCCGCCGCTATGCCAGCATGAACGGTTCTACAGTGCCAGAGGAACTGTTTGCCCGTCTTGAAACGCTGTCTGTTGCCGATAGGTTTAAGGCCGCTGCTGAGGCCGCTGCCGAGCTTGCTCAGTGTTTGTTAGATTTTGGTGCCCCTGGCATTCACCTTTACACCCTTAACCACCCTCAAGCCTCAACTCAGATCGCAAGAGAACTTTTTCCAAAATTAGGCACACGTTATCTTTAGCCGCTTAACCCGCCGCTATGTCGGGTGTTGCAGCTACGCCGTGTGCTGCAACCCAGGCTAGTGGTGAAAGTGGCGCTCACCGGTGAACACCATGGCTATGTTGTGCTCGTTGGCGGCATCAATCACTTCTTGATCTCGTATCGATCCCCCCGGCTGAATAACCGCCGCACAGCCAGCCTTAGCGGCGGCATCGAGGCCATCGCGGAAGGGGAAGAAGGCATCGCTTGCACAAGCGCCACCAGTGGCCCGCCCCGCAGCTTTTTGCGCTGCCAACATGCCAGCATCTCGCCGGTTTTGCTGGCCCGCCCCGATGCCCACCGCCTGAAGATCTTTGACAAGCACGATGCAGTTAGAGCTAACATGGGCTGCCACGCTCCAAGCCATCTCTAAATCCACCCATTGTTCATCGGTGGGTGTTTTTTTGGTGACCACCTGCCAAGTTGAGCGATCTAGCGTCACGGTATCGGGGGTTTTCATCAAAGCTGCATCGCCTAGAGTGCGAAGCTCCCACTTCGTAGCCTCTGGTGCTGGCGCGTGCAGTATTCGGAGGTTTGTCTTCTTAGCTAGCAGTGCTAGGGCATCCTGTTTCAATTCGGGGGCGACGAGCACTTCGATAAATGTGTCGGTCATAGCTTCGGCCATGTCCGTGGTTACCGGGCGGTTCACGGCCACGATCCCTCCGAAGGCCGACATCGGATCGCATTCGTGGGCACGCTGATAGGCGGTGGTTGCGTAGTCTGCTATGGCAGCTCCGCAGGGGTTGGCATGCTTGATTATCACAGCAGCAGGATTGCTGCCCAGGCTGTGGGCGAGTCGCCACGCAGCATCGGCATCTAGCACATTGAGATAAGACATGGCTTTGCCCTGAAGTTGGCGAGCTTCATCCCACCAGCTACTACCACCAGCGATGCGGTAGAGAGCCCCTTGTTGATGAGGGTTTTCGCCGTAGCGCAGCACGTCTTGGCGCTTCAGAGTCAGTGTCACGGTCGGGGGAAGTTGCTCATCTTTGGCATCGGCTAGCCAGTTGGCGATTTCAGCGTCATAGGTGCTGGTGTGGGTGTAGGCGATTTGAGCCAGTCGCTTGCGGGTGGCATCTGATAGCACATCGTTTCGCTCTAACTCTTCTAGCACGGTGTCATAGTCGGCGGATTGTGTCACCACGCCGACTCGCTGGTGGTTCTTAGCGGCTGCTCGCACCATGGCTGGTCCGCCGATGTCGATTAACTCCACCGAAGGTTCGGAGCTAAACGGATACAAGTTACAAACCACCAAATCGATGGGCACGATGCCTCGGTCGTGCAGATCTTTGATGTGGCTGGGGTTTGATAGGTCGGCTAACAACCCCCCATGAATTGTCGGATGGATGGTTTTGACGCGCCCATTTAGTATTTCTGGCGCGCCGGTTATCTGTTCCACAGGGGTCACTGGCACACTGGCATTGGCCAGAGCGTCAGATGTCCCCCCACTGGAAATGATCTCCCATTTCAGGGCTACCAATCGCCGGGCCAGTTCTACAACACCTGTTTTGTCGTATACCGATATCAGCGCTTGGCGATGGTTGTCAGTCATTTGATTCACAAGACGTAGCCTCGGTCAATCACCTTTTGGATGGTGCGAATGTACAGGTCGCGCTCCACCATCTTGATGCGTTCGTGCAGCGTGTCTACTGTGTCTTCGGGTTCGATAGTCACCGCTTGTTGAGCCAGAATTGGCCCGGCATCCACCTCTAGCGTGGCTATATGCACGGTGCATCCGGTGACCTTCACTCCGTGGTTTAGAGCATCTTGCACCGCGTGCCAGCCGGGAAAAGCGGGCAGCAAAGAGGGATGGGTGTTTAAAATGCGCCCCGTAAAGCCATCGTGGATGGACTGGCCTAATATCGTGCCGAATCCGGCCATGGCCACCAGCTCAATCTCGGCGGCCAATAGTCGTTCGGTCACCTGCTGTGTGTAGCTGACTCGGTTGAAGTCATTTCCGAAACTGCTTCGCTCTATCAATTCCAAAGCTAAGCCATGGTTGGCCGCTATTTTTTCGGCTTTGCAAGGTCGATCTACCACCACCAGTGATATGGGCAACTTGCTGTGAGCCATGGCATCCAAAATGGTTCCCGTACCTGATGCCAGCACTGCTAGTCGCATTGATTCCGAACCTACCACCCGTCGCTTCGACAATAGCGCTGTCTTAGAAGCCAGCGACTATCTCGGCCATCAGGTCACCTGCTTCGCTGGGGCTTTGTCCGACATGCGCCCCCGCTGTGGCCAGAGCACTTATTTTAGCTTGGGCGGTGCCCTTACCACCCGAAACGATAGCACCAGCATGGCCCATTTTCTTGCCTGGTGGGGCTGTTACCCCCGCAATATAAGCCACCACCGGTTTGGATACGTTGCTGGCGATGAACTTAGCGGCCTCCTCCTCGGCTGAGCCTCCGATTTCGCCAATCATCATGATTGCTTTGGTTGCAGGGTCATCCTCAAAGGCGGCTAGACAGTCAATGAATGAGGTACCCGGCACAGGGTCGCCTCCGATGCCGACACAGGTGGTGCAGCCGACATTCTTTTGCTTTAGCTCGTACAGCGCTTGGTAGGTGAGGGTGCCCGACCTACTTACAACCCCCACCGGACCACCCTCTTTAGCGATGTGAGCAGCGGTGATGCCGACATTGGCTTTGCCAGGGCTGATGAGGCCAGGGCAGTTGGGCCCTAGCAAGCGCACGTTGGGGTGGTCGGCCTTTAGCTTGTTGTAGAGGTAAACCTCGTCATGCATGGGCACGCCCTCGGTGATGACCACGATTAGCTCTACCCCGCCCTCGGCAGCCTCAAGCACTGCGCCGCGGACTCCGGCGGCTGGGATGAACACGCACGATGCGTTGGCACCGGTGTGCGCAACGGCATCGGCAACGGTGGCGTAGATGGGCACACCATCTACGCCGGTGCCAGCTTTTTTGGGATTGGTGCCAGCCACCACCTGAGTGCCGTAGTCACGATTTAGCATGCCGTAGTAACGGCCCTGGCTTCCGGTAAGGCCCTGGTAAACCACTTTCGTGTTCTCGTCTAAGAAGATGCTCATGTTGGTGTGCTTCCTGCTAGCTCAACTGCCAGCTGAGCTGCTTCAAGCATCGTGGGCTCGCTTTGCAGTCGGTCGCTGAGGTGGGGTTCAAGCAATGCCCAGCCCACCACAGCATTGGTGCCGTCGAGGCGAATCACAATTGGGGCCTTGATGTCTACCCGGTTCATAGCTTCAATGATGCCGTTGGCCACCTCATCGCCCCGAGTAATGCCTCCGAAGATGTTGATGAAGATAGATCGCACCTCGGGATCGTTGTTGATTACCTCTAGTGCTCCGGCCATCACGTCGGCATCAGCCCCCCCACCTATGTCCAAGAAGTTGGCCGAGCGGCCCCCCACCTGATTCACCACATCTACCGTGCTCATTGCGAGGCCAGCGCCGTTGGCGATCACCCCCACTGAACCCTCTAAACCCACATATTCAAGCCCTTTTTCGTGGGCGGCAGCCTCGCGCTCATCGCGGGGTTGGGTGGCATCGTAGGGGGCTAGGTTTTGGCGAAAACCAGCGTTGTCGTCCAAGGTGACCTTGGCATCTAGCACATGAATCTTGCCAGCAGGGGTGACGATGAGCGGGTTGATCTCTACCAAGCTGGCATCGCCTTCGGTATAAGCCCGGTAAAGCTTCAGCAACAGCTCCACTACCTGCTCGGTAACGGTGGGGTTTAGTTTGGCGGCTAGCACCCATTGGCGGCACTGGTTTTCGGTAAGCCCGTCTATTGGATTCACCCAGATTTTGGCGATGGCATCAGGGTTTTGCTCGGCTACCGTTTCAATTTCTATCCCACCGGAAGCCGAGAGCATTCCTAGATGAGTTTTGGCAGAACGATCTAGTGTGAAGCTGGCGTAGTACTCCTCAGCAATATCAGAGGCTTTCTCAATCCAAAGGTGCTTGACGATGTGTCCTTTGATGTTGAGCCCTAAGATGTCGTCAGCGTGAGCGCGAACAGCGTCGATGTCAGCAGCGAATTTAACCCCGCCAGCTTTGCCTCTGCCTCCGGTGTGTACTTGAGCCTTAATCATCACTGGCGTGCCAAGCCTTTCAGCGGCTGCCACTGCGCCGTCTACGCTGGTGGCTGCTTCGCCATCTGATACGGGTAGGTCATAGGTCGCAAAGAATTGTTTTCCTTGATATTCTAATAAATCCACTAGCTCCCCAATGCTGCGAGATGGCTTTGTTTATGAGGCGACCTGACGATGGCTAGTAGCGTCAGTGCTCTGCCGCGATACTAGAAGGAACCTAGTTGGTAGAAGCGAACCGAGGGAGCTAGTTGTGCCAGTGTCTCCAAGCCCAAAACTTACTCCGTGGAGGGCGGTGGCCTACACCGTGGTGAGTCTCAGCATTGGGGTGGGTCTGGTGTTTGCGGTGGTGTCGTTGGCTGGCTCGGGCAGCATTGAGGTGAAGCTGGGTGACGATGATTTCAATGCTGGTAATGCCAGTGAGTTGGCTGTCGAGATAGCCGAGCGGGGGCCGATAACATGGGCACCTCTTAGTCGGGGTCGCAGTATTTGGATTAACCACGTTGGGGCTGATGTTGAGCAGGGCTGGTTTGCTTTTGATGTGCAGTCTCCTGAAGCAATGGCTAACTGTGTGGTGGAATGGGATGAAGACAGGGGTCTGTTTGTGGATGCTTGTGACCCGGATTTGGTTTATCCCGCCACCGGCGAGGGTCTTACGCAGTTCGGCGCAATCGTCAACGACAACGGCGACTTAATTGTGGATGTGAATGCCAGTGACAGCCCCTAAGCCGTGGTGGTTAGTCGAACGGTGGTTTGTAGTAGGAGTCGTCGTCTTTCTCTACAAAGGTTGGCTCAAACGGTTCAACATCATAAAGGGGTGCTTGCTCTGCGGGTTCGGGTATCTGCTTAGATGGGGCCAAGGCAGTGTCGTTATGTCCTGGCTGTTCGGGAGTCTGCATTTTTGCATTAGAGGTTGCCACGGCGATGCCGAGGAAGAAAACGCTGGCAAGAAAGAAGCCCACCATCAGCGAAGACTACCTTTTGATACGACGAACCCCGTTCTCATTAGCTCGGAATTCTTTGAGATTGGTATTCAAGCCTTTCGTCTTGATCTTTTCTTTGACGAAGCATCTCTTTAAGGATGACTGGCAGAATCTCGGCACGGTTCTTCGCCAAAATCTCAGGGCTAGGCTGAGGAGGTTGTGAGTTGATCACTCTTTGGAGTATCGCACGGAGATTGACGATTATCTTCTATCTTCAGCCGTTCTTTATCCGACCCGCATGCCGAGGTTGGCTTTTGGAGATGTTGGACGATGTTTAAGAACTCGTCTAGGTCGTAGTTGCTGAAGATCGCATTGGGACCTTGGGGGCTCGCGCGAGCTTTAAAATAAAATATCGTTTATAAACATTAAGACAAACTACGGGGAGTCAGCGACTGACCCAGACATGGAGTCATCTAGTGCGAGCGATAGTGTGCCTGTCTCTGAACAGCAAGGTGGAGTGAGCATGGCCGATGCGGTTCAGGATGTGTTCAAAGAAGACGCGTCAACAAAGGCGGAACAGGACGAGGACGAGCGCGCTGCTAAAAAGCAGCATTTGGAAGATGTACGCGAAAGGAGGCAGGGCAATAACGAATGACTAATTGCTCTCTGGTCAGGAACGCTCGCTGACACTGCTGTGCTGGTCTGCGACCTCGGAGCAGGCAGCGAAGCCCTGACGAAGATGCTCAAAGAACAGAGTGCGAACGCCTACCTATGCACAACAAAGCAAGAGGCTGTGAAGATGCTTGGCGGTAATCTGCTTTTCCCGTGAGGTGTTATGTAAGTTGATTAGGTCAAATCGGAAGTTGGCAGGGTTCCTTCCACTCTCCGATCAACGTTGGATCAAGAACCGCTCCAGCGAGGTTTTCGGTAAAGATGGCAAGCACTTGGTCCACGCCCGTTGCCGACGGGGCGAGTATGGCCTGAAACTGATGCTCATGAGCGGCTTCGCCGATCTGTCGTGTAAGAGTCAGGTCATCTCGAATGAGGTCGTCTCGGTCGACACCAATCTTGCTGAGCGTGGAATCGTCCAAGAGATCGAGAACCCTGTGCAGCTCACCTTCGATCCGCCAAAACTCACGGGGACAAAGATCTTCTACCGCAAGGCTTTCTGCTCTTGCTTGCCGGATGAGTTCAGCGACAGCGCATTCAGGTGTCGTGCAGAGATAAATAACGGGAAAGCTCTGCGGGGGGTTATAGCGCCCTCCAAATCGCCTCGCACCCTCACCGCTCAGGGGGTTGTTGAAGCCTCTTGCCTGGTTTCGAAACCCCATAGCTGAGAGCGACCGCTCCGATGCGCGGGCCACCGCTTTTGGGTCAATGCTTGCCATCTCAAGTAGTGATGCCCTCCGCTAGTGCCAACAACAGGTCGACAACTCGCTGATATTCGCCTTCTGCTATGAGATCGAGCGGCTTCTCATAGCCGAGATTGCGGTTGGGCGAGCGCAGCCAGAATCTTGCTGCATCATCACTCATGACCGTGCGAGCTAGATCAACCACGGCCCGCAACTCAAGCAAACGCTCCTCGGAGTCTCGCCTGGGAGTCGTCTCCTGAGACCGCCATCGAGACACGCTCCGTGGGTTGGTCTCACTGACCCGAGCCAGATCAGCGGTATCAACCACGTCTCCTTCGTAGAGGTGATCCAAGAGAGATGTGAGGGTGGTCATCTACGTTCGTCGTCCTTTTGTATATGATTACGTCGCGCTTATGACATACTATACGTCAGGGAAACGTCTAGGACAATCTTATGGAACTTGAATTCGGACGTGGCTTCATCCCGAGGATCGGCAAGGACAACTACAAGGCCGTCGACCGCTGCGTTGGCCCTGCCAATCTCTTCTCGGATGTCGCTCTCGAAGTGCCATGGGCGATCGTCGACGGAGCATGGGCGGAAGGCAAGCCTGAACTTCTCGACACCCTCAAAGTCAATGGGACGAAGCTGATCGTTGACACCGACGGATGGCGTTACCGATACGAAACCACAGGGGAAATCGTCAAGTTGTGTAGAGCCAGCTGGGCACCCTCGGGGCCAGTCAACATTGTCGATAAATTCCAGTGCCGCGAGCTGATCGAGAAGAGTCTTCGAGCTCAGTCGGAACTTGGGGCTGAGGCCTACCTGATTCCCGGATGGATGCCTGAAGACGGCTCCGAGGATCTGAGGCCCGCATATGACTTGGCATTCCAGGTTGCGGCAGAGGCTGACGACATCCCTGCCATAGATTTCTCGGCGGCAACTTTCTCGAACGGGCCCGCGAGCACTCGCTCTGGGCACGCGTCCAAGAAGCACAGCTCGTCCACGCGCTCCCATCCAGCATGCGGCTCTCACAGTTGTACGGGACCTACCGGTCACAACGTTCCGTCCTTACCACGATCAACGGCGCCCTCAACCAACAGGGACTCGATCCTCTGGACATCAGACCAACCGACAACCACCTGGCGTGGATATCAAGAGCGATTGCAAGAAGGTCAGCAGCCTGATCTGAGCCACTACCCCTAGTTGTAGTACCCATAGGCTGAATTCCAGCAATAGACGCGCAAGGGTCAAGCGAGGACGATGAACATCTGCGTATTGGATCACGGGTGGCCACAAGGCGTGGCAATCGCAGATGTGAAAGCAGTTACCAGGCAGCACACGAGTTCTGCCACGTTGTCCAGCAGTACGAGACGCTGAAAGACAGCTCCAACCGATGGTTCCACGAAACGATTTGCGAAGTCGCTTCTCTATTCGTCTTAAGGCAGATGAGCACATCGTGGGAAACAAATCCGCCATACGCCGGCTGGGCTGCTTACGCGTCGTCCTTGCTCGATTACGCCAACGGAAGGCTGGATCGTCCAGAAAGACGTCTTCAGGTAGGCAGGACCCCAGCCGACTTCTTGGCTGAGCAAGAGGCGTCTCTGCGAGAGCACTGCTACCAACGTGACAAGAATGGGCTCATCGCCAACCTGATGCTCCCTATCTTCGAAGTAGAACCACGCGGATGGAATGCGGTAACCCGCTTACCTCTATCCTTAGCACCCTTTCTCAGTTACCTGATCGAGTGGGAACAGCGCGTAGAAGGACCTGATCAAGCATTCGTCAAGAGAATCCAAAGACTATTCGCAAGCTAGGAAGGGCCGCCCTTGCGAACATGCCGCTACCGGTACTGCTCGCCGAAGGCGCTGTCATTCGAGAGAAGGCCATCTTCTGCATTCGACCGCTGCTAGTGGAACGCCCATAGGCCGCGGATAAACACTGTTAGGGATCAGCCTGGCAAGTGGTTCCTATTCCAAGACCTCGCGTCGAGGCTCAGCGGGATCACTCTTGGCGGGCTATGAGATCAAGACGTGCCGGGTTCCAGATCACTTTGGCGAGGTTTAAGTAGAGTTCCTGACGAGATTCAATATCGGTCTTTGTGAAGGAATCAGGGTAAGCCTGAAACGCTAGGCGGTGGGTTTCACGCAGCCTGCGAAAGCTTGGATTGTTCTCGTATGCCATCGGATGCAGCGATTGGGCTAGCGGGTTTTGCGCGTAGTAATGGCTGATCTTCTCTTTGTATGGCATGTCGCTGTAGCTTGCATTGAAATCCTTCGGTAGGAGCACAAGGCCCCCCAGTTTGTTTCGTTGTTCTTGGAATTCGAAGTTGTTAGAAAACTCGTCAATGTGTTGATCGAATTTGTCGGCCCAGATGTGCTCAACCTCAAACGGGTGCTTTCTCGATCTGTCGAAATAGTCTGCGAACGTTCCTCTTGTCCCAAGTTCGGTGTCAAGCCATGCTGTTATTCGGGCCAGGATGTAGCGGATGTGACTTCGGTTTCGCCGTGTGAGGCTGTATGTCCTGATCCCGTCAAGCTGTTCCCATTCGTTTTCAAGCCAGTTAGTTAGAACACGCTGGATTGCGTTAACAGTTTGGTTGCGTACATCCTTGATTAAGTTGAACATGGTGTAGGCGACCGTGGAGTAGCCGAAGTTGCGATTATTCACCATCCTACGTACCACATAGATATCGAGGGCTTCGGCAATTAGGGCCGATTTCTTCTTAAAGGTTGTATCGTCGTCATCTGGTGTGATCGCCGCCAGGATGACAGGTATTTGCCATGTGAAGCCGTTGCTCGCATTGTAGAACACGGCTTCGAGTTCTAGCTGCAGTTCGTTTGAAGCTTGGAGCAATTGGAGGTAGCGCCCGCTGAGTTCGAAGAATTCCACTTCTACAAAGCGTCGGTAGTCGGCATCGCTCTTGAGTCCGATGTCACTTGCATTGTCTCTTACCCACTTGTGGAAGGCTGTGCCGATGATGTCGAAGTCGCCAGGAGCAGCGTTGATTTTGCGTTCTCGTTGGGTTTTGGCGTACTTGCCTCGAAGCCATGCCTTAACAAACTCGGCATCAGCATTCTTTTCAGCATCGGTAAGGTCAGTGATTCTCCTTCTCCAGGAGTCATTGAGATCGCGAATAATTGCTTCGTTGCCTACGCGTGCAAGCAGATAGCTCTTGAGCATGTCGGTGTTGCTCAGGCGCAGGCCACGGTCATTCATTGTCTCAAAGATCTCTAGGGCCATGTTTTGGTCGGGAGCGCCGATGTCTACGAGGATAACCCGGTGCTGCAACCAGTCCGTGAAATAGGGCAGTGTTGCGCCTTGGAGGTCGCTGGGGAATCGCTCGACGATCGTCTGGTACCTGCTCCAAAGGTTGCGGACAGATTCAGGTTCGTCGCTTGGGTCGAACTCTTTGCCCTCAAAGATGGCGTCCATGCATCCTTGTCGCTCTTCGACGTCGATGTTGAATGTCTTCCTTCCGAATGCAGTCGAGAAGATCAGCGAGTTGAGGGCCTCCGCGTCCTCACGGAAGTCCTCATCCAGCAGTCCACGGATGTAGATCAACAGGAGGCTGAGCGTCGTGATGCGCTGTTGCCCGTCCACCAGATACCGGATGTCATCTCGATATGCAGTAACGATTGGTCCAAGGAAGTAGGGCCGGTATGAGTTGACGGATGTCCGTTCGTGGGATGGGTCGAACTCGTCTTGGAACCGACCAGCAAGATCATCAATTAGTTCGCTGACCTGGGCTTCTTTCCAGCTGTATTCTCGTTGGTAGAAGTCAAGACCGTAACGCCTGTATGCGAGTAGTTGAATCACTGGTTGAGCATTCCCGGTGATCTGTTGCACATCGACAGCCATTGCGTAATCTCCACTCTGTTTGTTATGAATGCTTTGTTGGTAGCGCATTGAAATCTTTTGTTGGAACTCCTAGAACGCTAAAGCTTGCTAATCGAACTGCAAGGGCTGCAACCAATTGACTTGTTTTTAAATCTGCTCACGCAGCGGCTGTGTTGTGGAGGTGTTGGACGATGTTAAAGAACTCGTCGAGGTCGGTGGTGGTGAAGATCGCATTGGGGCCTTGGGGGGCTCACGCAAACCTTAAGATAAAATATCGCTTATGAACAGCGAGACGATTGATGTTGAATCAGTGGCTGATTCAGCCATGGAATCACCTAGCGAGGGCGATGGTTTGCCTATCTCGGGGCAGCAAGATGGCTAAGCATTGACGATGCGGTTCAGGGTGTGTCTAAAGAACAAGCGTCAATAGAGGAAGATTAGGAAGAGGGAAAGCTTGCTGTTCAAAAGCAGCGTTTAGAAGAAGCACGCGAAAACAAGCAAGGCAATAGCGAATGACAGATTGCACTCAGGGAGGAATGGCTCCTGAGCCTAAGAGCGATGAGATGGGGTGATGGCGTATAAGGCAGTGATTATCATCGGTGGTACCAGCAACACTGTGGATTTGGGACAAGAGTTGCAGGAATTAGGGTTTGAAGTGGCTTCCCATCTATCCATCTATTATCCCTCCAAGCAAGACGTGGCGAATATCAAAGCAGAGATAACGAAATCAGGAACGCTTGCTGACACTGCTGTGCTGGTCGGCGACCTCGGAGCAGGCAGCGAAGCCCTGACAAAGATGCTCAAAGAACAGGGCTTGAACGCCTACCTTTTCAAAACAAAGTAAGAGGCTTTGAAGCTGCTCGGCGTTAACTAGCTCTCGCCGAAATCGACCTCTTCGTGGCCGCTCTGGCTCGGTTTACTCATGCCGCTGACACCATGGACATATCGGCGGCCCAGACCGCTTACGACGAAGCGGGAGAACACCAAGAAGAGATTTGGTGGTTCGGAGCCGATCTGGTGTCAGACGACTGCCGAGGCGAATCCGATGACCTGGTGGCCGTACCCGTGAGAACGGAGCGGGCGGTAGGCGGCGTGCTCGTCGGTGAACACGTCCGCCCAGATCTGCGCTGTGTCGGCGATCATGGCCACCAGAGTGGGTGCGCTGGTATCCCTGTCCTTGACTCCGGCCACGACGGCTTTGCCCACTGCGCCGCGCCCGGCGTTGAGCCGCTTGGCAGCGTGCTTGTTGCGCTCCTTACCGCCGATGAATGTCTCGTCTGCCTCCACCGGGCCGGTGAACTGGCCGGGCTGCCGGTCGGCCCATGCCTCTCGGATGCGGTGTGCCAGATACCATGCCGTCTTCTGAGTCACGCCGAGGTCGCGGTGAAGCTTCATCGAGGACACACCCTTGAGGCTGGTGCTCATCAGGTAGATGGTCAGCGCCCACACCCGGTAGCCCAGCTTCGACGCGTGCATCAGCGTCCTGGTCTTCACCGAGAAGTCTTTGCGGCAGTCCCGGCAACGGTAGGGCTGCGGCTTCCGGGTGGCTAGAGCATTTTCCTAGTTCTGAAACCCCTCAGCTACCGCAAACCCCACCACCTGACGGGATGCCCCTACGCGATCTGTCTACTGGGGATGGACTGTTCTGAAAGTAAGCGAGACGCGGGTGTCGCGCTTTCTTCCTCCTGGTTCGGACTTGCGCTTGGGAATGCCGTGTCGCCATTCAAGACGTGCCTCATCACCTAGTACCAAGGCTGATCCGACCTCAAGTAGCTTCGACTGCTTATCCCCTGTGCGTTCATGCAAGAAGTCCATGCTCCATGAGTCACCCAGTGAGACCATTGCTACCGTTGGGCCAAATTCAGGATGATCCGTATGCATCGCAATGCCTTGCCCGGGCTCATACTCATTTACAATGACCTGGTTCGGGACTTCCAAGAACATTCCTGTCTCTGAAAATAGTCTCATGGCTAGCTTGGAAAAAATGTCCGGTAACGGACCTAGGTATAGGTCAGATGAGATCTGTCTGGATTGGTAATCATATTGCCAGCCATAATGAATCACACGCCGTGACAAGTCTGTCTTCCATTCGTCAGTCGGACGTGTGTTTATCCAGCGAAGGTGGTTTGCCGCTTCATCATACGATAAGAATTGTGGGATGTAGGTGAAGCCTGAGATGGTGGGTTCCTGGCTTTGCGATAGATCATTCATAAGCGGAAGAGGCTGTTGCGTCACGACTAATCCCAATTACGAATTAAGGCTCTGGAACCTGGCCACAGAATACTATCATGAATCTTGATGTGCCGCCATCTATCCTGATCAGAATACTCTGGTAGTTCTTCGATTAGTTTGGTCGCAGCACTATTGAACAGGGTCGGACGGTCGCTAGAGTGGGTGTCTACAGCTATGATGTCTGTAGTGGCTGCGAACTGAGATAGCTTCGCGCACAATGTGGCTAGCTTTGCGATCTCAGCCTCAGCCTCGGCTTCTTCCTCTTCGATTTGGACCAATAGGTGTCCAAAGGTGACAATCAAATGAGTGTCGGCATTGGAGGCGTTCTTCACAGCTCTTACGATCCGTTTTTTGTTCGAAGAATAGTAAGTCTGATCTTCTAGATTGAACTCGTTCCAGATGCCGCGCCTGCCATAGCGCCTCTCCCGCACTGTTCGATTATCAGCTTGTCTCGCATACGGGGACCCGATTCTTGACAGGTGCGTCCCAAGGGGTTACCCGCAATTTCCAACTCCCTCGAGCTGTTGGCCTTGCCCGGAACGCCAACCCGCTTGGCTAGTCCTTCGTGCTCGATTGCGCCCACCTACCCTCCTCAGATCTCGGTTCCGTCGTGTCGGATCGGCCCACACACTATCCACAAGCAGTGACAGTTCCTCTTCTGCTTGCCTTGTAGTACGGAGCGCCTATGCATGGGCTTGTCTTCCTACCCAAAGCGGGGTAGGAAGGCGCCGATGCTCGACTGATCTAACTCTTGTCCGAAGCCGCCCGTTTATGCTCTGCGGCCTTTGTCACCTGCCACCATTCTGATCATCGCTAGGCGTTTCAGCTGTTAGCCCCAAAGGCAGGGCGAGCGCTGCAACGATAGCCCCAAGGAACTCTCGTCGTGAGAGCCGCTGGAAGGCATCCTCAGCTCCGTTTTGTCGGAGGAATTGTATGGCCTTGTCGTCATCGTCCTCGCTATCAACAGCCTTTTCGAGCTGTGACTTGAGGTCCTGGTCGACTTCTAACTGCAACGTCCTTCGTTTGGCTTCGTTGTCAAGTCTGATGCCTTCTGCTTCCAGCTTCGCCTTGCTGCCCTCATACCAGTACTTCCGCAACAGGGGTGTCGCTATGAGCACGCCGAGAGAGATTGAGAGGTTCGGCGGCCACCAAGACGAGTTCCAATGGGCTGGCCATCTGGATTGACTGGACGCGAGGCAACTCACCAACCATTCCTTGGGCTCTCCCCACCGTTCTTCCAATGCGAAATAAGAGGTCGCTGATCGCTGGCATCGTTTCTGCACCGTCGGGGATTTTGACCTGAATTCGCATTGCATTTGGCGAATCTTGGGGGGCGACCGCTATCCCGCCGTAGACGTCGAACTGGAGGTGCGCCCTCCCGCTGTCAGAGTCGGAGCGGATCACGGTCGCAGTGGTCGCTCTCCCTGAGGCCAATTCCCCTCAGGTAATGATTGATTTCCTCAAGCTCCATTTGCCCCTCATGCCGAAGGAAGAACCGGTAGCCCTCGGCACCGTCAATAGGTCGGGCAGTCACTCTGCTCCCCAAACCCTGTGGAACCACTCATAGCTGTGAAGCGGCCTTTCTCACATGAAGGGCCGCTCTGCTTGGCCACGTACGTCTCACTTGTGGCAAGAACCTGGCCATTGCTGGCCACGATTCGCCAGTAGTACTGCTCGTTGACGGCATCGCGGATCTCAAATTGCATACCTGTCTCTCGTACTGATTGGCGAGTGACTACACAGGGGAAATTACGATAACGGCATTTAATAGCAGTTCCAACTGGTTTCTCTCTCCAATCGAGCCGATGAATGAGAACGGCAAACCGCCTGTTCACGTAGCGGCTGTGTTGTGGACGTGTTGGATGATGTTGAAGAACTCGTCTAGGTCGG
Organism: Acidimicrobiia bacterium; assembly: GCA_009843865.1. GTDB lineage: Bacteria > Actinomycetota > Acidimicrobiia > Acidimicrobiales > Bin134 > Poriferisocius. Next base: position 90,511 of record VYCQ01000035.1, on the reverse strand, counting down.
GGTTGGAAAAGATAGCATTGGGGCCCTTGGGGGCGATGTCGGTGAAGGGTGATTCGTAGACGCGGCCAGGGTCGATGGTGCCGTATTCGGCGAGGTAGTCGATGACGAGGTTGATGAATTCGATCTGATTTCGGGTATAGCGCTTGTCGTCGAGGAATTTGGCGAACGCACCTTTGGCGGCTGCTCGATCTAAGCCGACGATAGAGCGGATGAACAGGCCGAAGCTGCCAGCGCGCTTTGAGGCTTCAGCGAAGGTGTCGGTGTCGCCGATGCCAGCAGCAACGAGCACTCGCTGAAGTTCGTTGATGTCGGCGGGGGTGATCGGCTCGCCGCTTCGAACTTTGGCCACGGTGGCATCAGCTAGATGTTCATGGAGGAAGTGCCGAGCCTTCTTGTGGAACTGCTCGAACTCGTTGCTGCTAACGCTGCCGCCGGTTCCGGGGAGATCCACCTCGGTACTCTCGCCGAGTTCGTCGGTGAAGTCTGAGTACAGAACGTTTTTGCGGGTGTGTTCGATGAGATGCACGATGTTGCGTAGCCGCTTGCGGGCATCTTCGAGCATGAGGTAGCTGACATCTTCCCACCACTCATCGGTTTGGATGTCTGCTATTAGTTCTTGTTGTGCCGCGACCACTGGAATTGAGGTTCCGAGGTCTTCCAGAGCGGATGCAATTTTGATGATCCGGTTGCGTTGCCGCCTGAATGATTCACCGTGAAGCACGCTTAGCTCGGCGTTGAGCATCACCACATCGAAACGTTTGGCCTCCTCATGTTCGGGGTCGAGCTGATCGGGCAATTGAGCCACTCGATCGTTGAGTGTGGCTAGGTCTTGGCGGGTGATCTTTCCCCATGCCTGTGGAACTCGAAATCGCTCTACCAATTCCAAGTGTGGGCGTACCAAAAAGTTGTTCTCGTTCATCGATGCCACGGCCTTGCACAACACAGCGGCCACTTCAACCCGCTCGTCGCTGAGAGACGCAATGCCATCAAGGGCTTCGAGCAACTCCAAACGGGCGGAAAACAATACCTCGCTCAGCGGCCTCGTGTCAGAGGGCTCGGCCCCATCAAGCTCATGGCTGAAGTACTCCAGGTTCTGGCAGAAGTCGAACACCTTGAAATGGGTTTTATGGTTGCCGGGGCTGAACAGGTTTGCGCACAGTCGGGTGCCGCGCCCCAGCATCTGCCAGAACTTAGTTTTTGAGCGGACCAGCTTGAAGTACATCAAATTGACCACCTCGGGTATATCGATGCCGGTGTCGAGCATGTCCACCGAGATGGCGATGTGGGGAGCCTTGTTGGGGTTGGAAAAGTCGTCGATCAGGCTCTGGGCGTAATTCACCTGATGCGTGATCACCCGGGCGAAGTTTCCGGCATCGAGCTTTGGATAGTTCGCATCGAACCGCTTTTTGATGAAATCGGCATGGCGCTGGTTCTTAGCGAAGATGATCGTCTTGCCCAAGCGGTCGCCCCCAGCCACCTTGATACCTTCGATCATGAGGTGCTCAAGCACCCGATCAACAGTGTCGGTGTTGAACAGCCACTTGTTTAACTGGGCGGCATTCACCTCATTGGGCGGATCGAGCGGCTGGCCTTCATCGTCGGTGCCCCAGTCGAGTTCGTCCCAGTGATCTTTTTCGTGTTCAGATAGCTTGTCGTAGACGATGCCCTCGCGTACGAACTTCAATGGCACTGACACGCCCCGGGGTGGTACCAGAAAACCGTCTTTGATGGCATCGTCAAGCGAGTAGACATCGGTTGGCACACCGGTTTCTAAGTCGAACAGGTCGTAGGTGTTCTTGTCGACTTCGTTTTTCGGAGTGGCGGTCAAACCCACTAGTAACGAGTCGAAGTAGTTGAATATGCCTCGGTATTTGCGATACACCGAGCGGTGGGCCTCGTCGATCACCACCAGATCGAAGTGACCCACACCGAACCGACGGGTGCCATCGGCTCGGTACTCGTCGATCTTGTTGACCATCGTCTGATAGGTCGACACGTACACCCGGCCGTCTTCGTTGCCCTCGGTCACAAGATTCACCGGAGCCGAATCGGGCAGGTGGGCCTTAAACGCGTTTACCGTCTGATGTACTAGTGCCGTTCGATCAGCTAAGAACAGCACCCGTTTCACCCAACCGCCTTGTATCAACAGATCAACCAGGGCGATCACCGTGCGGGTTTTACCCGCACCGGTGGCCATCACCAACAGTGCCTTGCGCTGTTGGTCGGCCTCGAAGTGTTCGGCTATTGCTCGGATCGCCCGCTGCTGATAGTGGCGATCCACGATCTTTTTGCTGATGTCTAGTGATGACAACTTCCGGCGCGACTCTCGTCGCTGAATCAGCAGGGTGAGCTCGTCGCTGGGGTAAAAGCCCTGTACTTGTCGAGGCGGATAACAGGTGTCGTTCCACAGCCAGTGCTCGTAGCCGTTGCTGTAAAACACCACCGGACGCTGGCCGAACTTTGTCTCTAGGCAGTCGGCATACAGCTTGGCTTGCTGCTGCCCTGCCCTGGGATCGATCAGAGCCTTTTTAGCTTCCACCACTGCCAGCGGACGGCCATCGGCACCCCAGAGCACGTAGTCGACATAGCCGATCCCCGAACTCGATGGCATCGCATGCACCTCGTATTCGATGTCACGGCCTTCAACCAAGTTTGTCCAACCAGCCTCGGCCAACAGCGCGTTGATCTTGTAACGACGGGTGTCAGCTTCTGACCAATCGTGGGCCTCAACCGGCACCGACTCGGACGCTTGCTTGGCTGCTGCAACTTGTTGCCGCAGCTCAGCTAACTCGGCCTCAAGCTCTTCAGCAGTTCGTGTGGCTTCGGCTAACCGCTGACGGGCCTGCTCATTTTCCTCGGTCCGCTGCTCTAGGCGTTTCTCAAGGTTTTGGCGTTCTTTCAGGGAGGTCTTCTCAGCCCGCCCCGCTTCCACCAGCTTGTGTGGATCGAAACGTAGCGATGCATCAGGCTTGTGAGTGCGCCCATAGGTAAACGCCAACCAGAAGCAGAATTGGAACAGCGCCGAGACGATCTCTACCGCTTCTAGCTTTGATGGTGCTTTCGATTCATGCACCGCACGATTCCCCGCCCGCTGAATCTTCTTTGCCACATTGAACACCCGACCATCAGACAGTGCCTGGAACGCTGGTTCGTTCAGATATGCGTTGAGTTGGTCTTCGTAGGGCTGCGGTAGCGACCGATCATGTCGGTACACCCATCTGACAGCTGATTCCAAGCATTTGCGCGCGTAGATCACCGCTGGCCCAGGGTCCGACAACGCATGCCCCTCCGCCCACGCCGCCGCCTCGAACTCGTCGGCGAACTCCGCCTCAAGAAACGAGAACTGCGTCTCGCTCACAGCTCTCCCCTGAAGGCCCGCTGCCGGAGGGAATCGAAGAGGGTGTCGAGTAAGTGGGCTTGAGTCTTCAGCGTCTTGTGCTGCTGATGGATCTCTTGTACAACGCTGTCAAAGCAGCGCTGTGTCTCTATCGGGGGAAGTGGAATTTCAAAAGATTCCAGGACTGTCGGACTCAGACGGGGAAGGTTGATGCCCACCGCGTTGTTTGTTGCTTGGGCCACCATTGCCGGAGTCCGCAAGCAATACAGTAAGTAGTAGCGGTAGAGACTGTCACCTGGTTTGATCGGGAGAATGTCTGTGCTGCATATACCCCCAAATTTGGGGGCGGCGATCTTCGTAAGGTACGGGCGCAGCTTTCCGTAAAGGAGATGGTCGTCATTGAAAGCGAACTTGCTGCTCTTCAAGTCAGCTTTGCCTGCAGTAGTTACGCCTTCGACTGCTCCGTTACTGGTGATGTTCTCCAAGCCGACATATTGTTCTTGGTTGTTGACCTCGCCAGGGTACACAGCTTTGCGCTCGATAATCGCAACATCACCCAGCCGGACTGTTGGCCAGTCGTATTCGTTCCGTACTGGATCGCCGAACATGTTGATAAAGATGGATTGGACTAGGGAGTTGAGCCTGACGAGAGTTTGGCGGCGCTTTTCTCGGAGCGCCTCGGCCGCGTCCAGCACCGCCGCAATTCGCCGCTGCTCTTGGATCGGCGGCAGCGGTAGATGGATTCTTTTCAGACTGGTTTGTGTGATTTGAGGTTGTGAGGTGCCGGTTATCGCGTTCTGAAGCTCGTCAGTTTTTAATGCATAGACCATGAAATTGAAATCAACACGCGATGTGTCCAAGTCATCGAGGGCCATTGCGTTTCCTGTCACCCAAGAATTGGGCTCACAGACATTGATGGCACCACAGGTGCCGCGACATCCGATGAGGATCGTCGCCTTAGTGTGATTAAACGAGTGGTATCGGCCAATTATCCCGTTTGCCCCATATACCGGGAAGCCAGTCTCTGTCATCTCCGATTTCTTGATGGTCTGCCACTGTTTTGGTTGACAAACCTCATGCAATTGGACAGTCCTCCAATTGGGAGAAATCTCGACCGTCATCCCAGCATCGCCTTGAGGTCTTCGATTCCTTTCTGGATCTCCTCTTCGAGAGCAGCGAGTTCATCCAGAATCTCCGATGGCGGCGCGTATTCGATCTCGTCGTAGACGATCTCTTTGTAGCGGTTGATGCTGAGGTCGTAGTCGTTGGCGATGATGTCGCCCTTCGCCACACAGAAGGACTGCGCAGTTGGAGGACGCTCTAGCTCCGACCCATCACGCTCCTGCCAACGAGCGAGTGCATCAGGCAGATTGTTCTTCGTGTGCTCATCGTCTTCGAGCCACTCGACTACGTTCTTTACCTTGTCCTCATCGAGAAGAGGTGTGCGCTTGTCGTCGAGGCTGTAGCCATCCGCCTCCAGGTCATAGAACCACACCCGGTCGGTTCCACCGGAGTTGGTTTTGGCGAACAACAGGATCGCAGTGGAGACTCCTGAGTACGGCCTAAAGACTCCGCCTGGCATGGAGACGATGCCCTCGAGCTTCTGGTCTTCGACCAAAATTCGGCGGAGCTCTTTGTGGGCATTCGTCGAGCCGAACAGCACTCCATCGGGGACGATCACCGCAGCTCGGCCACCAGGCCTGAGGAGCCGCAGGAACAGCGCCAAGAACAGCAACTCGGTCTTTTTGGTCTTGACCGTCTGTAAGAGGTCTTTCGCAGTGCCTTCGTAGTCGAGCGACCCCGCAAACGGTGGATTGGCAAGGATCAGGCTGTAACCCTCGACATCATGGGCGTGGTCCTCCGCCAGAGAATCCCGATAGCTGATATCCGGGTTCTGCACTCCGTGGAGTTGCATGTTCATCGATCCGATGCGGAGCATCGTGTTGTCGAAGTCGTACCCGGAAAACATCCCGCTGTGGAAGTGCTTTGCCAGTGCTTGATTTGTCAATGCAGTCGGGTGGTTGTCTCGGATGTAGTCCCCAGCTGCCACCAAGAACCCGCACGTCCCACTCGCTGGGTCGCAGATCAAGTCGTCTGGCTGGGGGGCCACCATCTCAACCATGAGGCGAATAATGTGCCGCGGCGTCCGGAACTGGCCGTTCTGTCCCGCTGTAGCGATCTTGGAGAGCATGTACTCGTAGACATCACCCTTGGTGTCCCGATCCGCCATCGTGATGGCGTCGAGACCGTCGACTGCCTTCTGAAGCAAAGCTGCGGTGGGGATCGTGAGGCGGGCATCGCTCATGTGCTTGGCATGCGTACTGTCCTCAGCACGCTCTTCTAGGAATGGAAAGACGTATTCGTCCACCACTTTGAACATCTCTGCAGGTGCCATGTTCTTGAACCTCGACCAACGCAGATCTCCATAGGGTCGACCCCTTGCTCGGCCCTCAGGATGGAATAGCTCCCCCTCAGCGAAGATCACGTCGTCAATCGGCTCCCCTGTTTGATTTGCCTTGTTTTCAGCCAGCGTCTGCCGCTCATCCAGAGCCTTGATGAACAGCAGATAGGTGAGCTGCTCCATCACCTCCAGCGGGTTCGAGATCCCACCCGACCAGAAGTCATTCCAAACAGCATCGATCTTGCTTTTCAGCTCGCCCGTAATCACTACCCCCCATTTCAGTCGACAGAATGGGGTCGCGCACCATTTTTAGAAACTGTTACGAGTCGATCCGACTTACAAAACTGACTTGCAACTCCAGGTGTTCACAATTCGTGTCTCCGGCAAAAATAAGGGGAGGAGCGGCCCGAGGGCGGCTCCTCCCGTGTAGACGGTGACCGACATGTGCCGTATCAAGGTCTGATACCAGCATACCGGAGCGGTGGGGAAGTTCGTGGCTGAGGTATCGGCCTTTACAGAGGTTTTCCTGTGTTTAGCTTTTGCTGCTCATTTCTATTCGGGCATCGTCAACCCAACGCGCGAGCACGCTCAGAGCTGCGAGGTATTCTAGCGCTTGTTGTTCCGGGAGATCGCGGGTTCCGTGAGCCTGAAGGTTGCGGATTCCTTGGAAGCACCCTCGGCCGAAGGCCATCGCCCCCTCGTGCGCCGATTTCCACTCTTGCGACTTCTTCCCGCTGCCAGCGGTCTCCCCGATATGGGCAAAGCGAAGCCTTGGCCTACCCGACTCGGGCGGTTCTAGGCTGAAGGCTTCGTTGAATATCGAGGTGCCTGTGAGGTCGTTCCGGTTGATTTTTAGGCTGGTTTGTTCTTCGACCGCAGCTGCCGCGGAGCGGACGGCTTCTTTGAAATGTCCGCTGTCCCAAAGGTCGACCGCCGCATGCCAAATCCATCTGTGCAAGTTTTCTGCGGTCAGTACCGGACCTTGCTGACCGAATATGGCAGCGCGTTTTTCTTGCTGCTCTAGAATACCAATCAGTCGCTCTGCTGCGTTTAACGCCGTGCCCCAGCCCCACATGCCAGCCATGATTGTGTGATACTTGAACCTGCCTGGGTCTTCGTCGGGGTCGATCTCCCGACCGATAGCCTCGATCAGCGGTTGCAAGCGAAGTGTCTCGCTTTCGATACGTGTCCGCTCATCGTCCCCATCACTTTTTTCTTGATGGAGTTCTTTATCCTTGATTAGGAGATCGATGAATCGGCGAACTTCCTCAAGTGCGGCTTTGGGGTCGGTGATAGTCACTGCTACCTCACTTCATATGCAGTGCGGTTTGTCCGGTCGGCACTCTATCGGTCTTTTGCGGCGATACGAAAAAACGATATTAAAATGGCGACAGTACTGAGATTGCTTTCAGGAAATCCTAAAGATGGCTGCTGCGGCTTGGCTTTGTGCAGAGGATTGCAGAGTGTAGATATATGAGTTGCTTCATTACTCCTAGCGGGTGCGAGCCCCACCCGACCAGAAGTCATTTTAAACAGCGTTAATCTTGCTCTTCAGCTCGCCTGTGATCATCACCCCCCATTTCAGTCGAAACGTCCCATTCGTGCATCATCCTCAATGGCAGTACAGTTTGTCTTTTAGTTTTTGACTCAGGCCCAGATTCAACTTAAAGTTCTTTAGTCTCCATATTTTTTATGAAATTTTAAGTGTATCTAGTATATTCCACTGATCTGAAGTGGCCATTCGTTGGGTGCCGGGTAGTTTGTTAAGCGATGTCAGTTTTTAGTGCCTCTCTCATCTTTACTGTTGCGCTTTTTCCTGGCTTGTTTTTTGGGTGGGCATATGGACAGATCAGGCCGTTACACAGTGGGAAGGCTAAGGACTGGTTTTTGCGGTACGCTAGTATGGCGGGGGGTTGGCTAGCAGTGGGTGCTTGGCCACTTCATTGGCTATATATGAACTATTGGAGTGATTTGGTAGATGGCAAGACGTTGCCTTGGCCCGTGTATCTCGCCCCGATTGGGTATCTCACTGTTCCAGCTTTTTCAGGTTGGAGCGCAGGGCAGATTGGATTAAAACTCCGCGGGTATGCACGAAGGTACCCTCGGATGGCAAGGGCTTTGGGGCCAGGTAGTTCGCCAACAGCGTGGGATCATTTGTTCGATTCCAGAGAAGCGGGTTTTATTCGATGTCGGTTGCGCTCAGGGAGGTGGGTCGGCGGTCTCTACGATTGTGGTCGGTATATAACGTCGTTTGCATCAGATGGCAAGGTTGAGCAGGACCTTTATATTGCTGCCGCCGTGCAATTTGACCAAGAGACAGGGGATGTAATATCGCGTGGCGCTGACTATGCGTGGACTCAGGGGGGCCTTTATTTGAGGTCACGGGATATTGAGACGCTAGACTTTATTCCAATCCCTTTTGGGGCAGGATCCGAGGAGGAAGGTGCAAAATGACTCAGAACGGGAGACCTAGGTATGAGGATCAGATCCGACATAAGAACGGATATTCCCCTATCGCTTCGGTAGGGACTGAGGGTGTGCCTAAGGGTCTGTTCCCGCCACTCGAATCACCGCAAGTAGATCCGTCCGCAAGCCCTCCGGCTGCAGACGATTAGTCTCGGTCCCATTTCGCTGTTCCAGCATTTCTCGCCATTGTGGGTATCGACATCAGTTGCTTCCTCGGGCTATATGCTCTGCTGGCCAATGTCCATAATCAGTCTCCTTGAACCGACGGTGGGAGATAAGTGGGCCATCGTTCACAAAGGATTTATCCAATGACCAAAAGAGATCAGCCCTCCTCCAAGCCAGCAGGCAGTGAGAAGAGAGGATTCGACGCTGGTTATACTCCTGAAGCCAAGATTGGTACTGAGAATGTGCCTAGCGGGTTATTCCAGCCTCCCCCAGAACCTTCTCAGACACCGTCATTGGGAGAGAGTTCCGGTTCGAACGACGAGTAGCGGGGTTTGTTCTCAGTTCTCGTTTGGTGATCCAAAGTTAGGCTATACACCAATTCGGCCTATAAAGACGGAATCAGGGATTGAGGTTTCCTTTGCATTCGATATGGACGAGCAGCCCCAGGATTTAACGTCATCAAGCCCGAGGTAGTTCGTCACGCACTATTCAGCTAGGCGTTTGAGGATCCGCTGATAGCGCGATATTGAAACAGCAAGCCTTTCTTGGAAGCCATTGTCGGCCCGGCGGCTCTCGATGTGGCTTTCAATGGCATCTCGAATGGCTTCGGAAACGCTCACACCATCGACTTCAGCAACCAACTCCAAGGCATCAGCCTGGTCAGCGGGAAGCCGTAATGTCATTGCCTTCGGTGTGTCTGTCATGGAGTATTCTTAGGGCTAGGTCGTTCCCACAATCATAGATACCTTGGTGTGTTACTGCAAGTTATCTTGATATTATGCTATCAGGATATTACTAATATCGATGATAAGCACTCAAGGTTGCATTATAGAGACCGTGCGGTGGAGACATTGGACTTAGGTGTTGGGTTGTGCTCAATACTAGCCATTTTGGTGTAATGGGATCGGAACGAACGTGTTTAGATGGAGATCTTGATGCAACGTGAATCGCTTAGTGATGCACGGGTTCGGGTACTAGTAGAAGAGATTCGAGATGGGGTAGTCCTTGTTGAGTCCGATTGGTTGGAGTGGAAGCGCTCGCTTGATTTCTCATCTACTGAGGGTCGATTCCCGTTGCCTAAGAATGTTCTTGGCATGGCGAATCGTATGCCTGAAACCGCACTTCGCAATCTCGGTGGCTACGGGTACATCCTTGTGGGAGCGGAGCCCGGTTCGATCGTGGGTGTGAACCACATGGATCCTGCTCAGCTTCACGACTGGATTGATCCCTATATTGGAGCAACGGGTCCAAGCTGGCAGCTTCGCTCTGTGAGAGTTGACGACAAGACCGTCGCTGTCATCGAAGTCGCCCCACCTCGGCCCGGTGATCCCATCTACACTCTCCGCAAGGAGTGCGACGGTTTTCAGCGTGGCACGATCTTCGTTAGAAAGAACGGTAAGACCTGCCGCGCAGATGATCAAGATGTTGAGAACCTCATCCAACGCGCCAAGCACGCTCGCCTTGATCTCGACCTGCTGCTCATCGGAGCGGAGCGCATGAGTTGGTTCAACCGCAGCGCGGTCGAAGCCGAGATTACACGTATCGCAGATCTTTCACGAGATTCGCAACTTGAACGTGCTCGCGCTTACGGGACAGGAGGTGAAACTGAGGTCTTTCTTTCACAGTCTTTTAGTTCAGTAATGGACACGGTATATGGAAAAGAACAGCGCTCGCTTGATAAGTATGAGTCTGAAGTTAATAAATGGCATACGCAGTGGATCCACAAAGCACCGCAGCATTGGGTAGAGAGTTACATGCTTGCGGGTTATGGAGTTTATTCGCTCCGGTTGCGCAACCTGACTGATCAAAATTTTGCTAGCCTTGAAGTGCGGTTACATATCGAGGGAGTCCAGATAAAGGAAGATATTCCGTTGGAAGCAGTCGGGTTGCCAGATAAGCCTAGGCAGTTTGGCAAAGGCGCTAGTTTGTTTGATATCGGACGCATCGACTCGGCCATGTTGATGCCGAGAGTCAATTTCACTACCTCTTTCGACTCTCCCGAATTCTCCGTCATCCAGATCGATAGAGCCGTAGAGGTCGTGTGGAATGCGGGCGACCTGCGACCTGCGGAATCCGTCGGTTCGTCCGAACTATGCATCCTTGTGGATGCTCCGGGGGAATCGGGTTATCTTGCCATCGGATGGTCTGCAACATCAACGAACATCAACGGCGTATTTGAAGGCGTAAAGAAAATCCCGCTTGTCGTCCGCCCAACTCTCTTCGACGACTTCAAACACGACCTCCACGACTGAGCACCCAGCGACCGTAAAAGACACTCGGAACGGTGAAGATGGGCTTCACCTGTGGATGTCGGCCTTTTGTCTACACGTCATCTCGCAAGAATTGGTCTTGCCCGATGAGAGCGCGAATGGTAACCCGCCTACTCACTCTTATTCCAACGGCGTGTAGGTGAGCTTTCTGGTGGCAAGGTTGCCCCGCAGAACTCCGCCTTTGTTGTTTCGGAGTTGTTGCCATGCGTCGAATCCTTGGAGTACGGCTTGCTCGACTTCCCAGAGATGGCGCTGTTCAACCTCAAGGCCAGCGGTGAAGGTTCGAAACGTCTTGAGGGCGTGATAGTCGAGGTGCCGCACATCTTCGAGAAAATTGTGTTGGTGTGCGTACTTGAACATGAATGCGGCGATCGCCTCTTCGATCACGATTGCCCGACCACCGTCCTCGACGGCAGTAGCTATTGTTCCCTTTGGGCGCTTACGCTTGAAGATCTTGCCCCGGGCCACGGGCGACCAACCCAGGACAGCGGCGTTGGCCAGGTGAAACGCATCATGGTTAACGGTAGCCGCTGTCGTCGTAAGTGTTGTCTCCAAGCGGGTCGCCGACGGGTTTTCCATTCCAGATCACCTCGATCAGCGGTTCGGGCCCGTCGCTGGAGACTGATCGAATCGTCACGGCGAATGTGCGGGGAAGCTGATGCTGTCGGGGTAGTCCGGCATCGAAGTGCTCTGATGGTTTCCGGCATTTCGGCGATTGGCTGCCGCGGGCTGGCCATCGATCGGAGGTTTTGGCCAGGTTGACTCGGGCGATCTCGTCGAGCGAGAGTCCGGCCTTTTCGGCGACATTGGTCGTGTACCACAGAATGTCTCCGAGTTCTTCTGCAACATTGTCCTCAAAGAGTTCATAAGCGGCCCCATCTCGAAGCCGCTTCTTGTAGCCAGCGAGCAACGTTCCGATTTCACCCGCGAGTCCGAGTAGAGGACCCAGCAGCGGGTCGATTTCGTCATCGCTGAGCTGCGGGAAGTGATCTGTTCGTTGGGATCGGCGTTGGTATTCGGTAAGGGTGAGTGATTCGTTTGTCATAAGGAGTCGGTCCCCCATCTGCTCGGCAGTGTGCTGTTTGTGAGGCTCGACGGGTCAATCGCGCCAGCCCGGGCTCCGAACGCGATGAGATAGTCCAATGGCAGCCAGCCGTAGCCGCCTGCTCCCCATCCGGGTCCCCAGCTGTTTCGTATCAGCAGAGCTCGAACCCCTTCGTGCGTTCGAGCTCCAACCACCAACACGGCATGGTAGGAGCCCTGCGGCGCAGTCAACGGGGGCACTTCAATGGTGTCATTGGGCGTGGCCTGCTCGAACTCCGTCGTGACTTCAACTATCAGTGCCACAGCGCGGCCTATCGTCAGATGGTCTTCGATTCCATCTTCGATGCCGTCATTGGCAACCGGCACGGAGGACAAATTGGCTTGGTGCCAGATGGATGCTTGGGCCGTTAACGGAATCTGATCGGCTTCGTGAATGATCGCAGTATTGAATGGCCAGTTTGCCAAAGTGGGCTGGCCATCTGTTTGGAGGGCATCGGCGACTGCTTCCAGTGTTGTGCCTTCACGAGATGCTGTGCCGTTCGCGACGCAACTTGACCACAGGGCATCAGGTGCGAGCGACTCTGGAGGCTGTGTGCGACTTGCTTCATGAGCGGCGGTCACGACTATAGGGATGCAGAGTGGTCGGATTCCCTGGTCGATTGCGGGCGTGAGGGTCGGTCTTAAATCGACTGGTGGCCGAGCCAAGCTGCGCTGCCGCCTTGCATCATACCTGGACATTGTTTAGAGGGATTCATCAATCGATGCTGCGGTGGTCAAGTGTTGGCGCTCTCGTGTTATTTCTACCCAGTCGTCGCCGCCATCGCTGATCTGATCGATGGTGAACGTTTTTCTCGGTGTTTCAACGGCCGCCGTGATTCGGTACTCGTCGACTGGTTCGGCATCGCTGTACTCGTTGCGGAGCACTAACCGGAGTTCTGTTTTGCCTGGTTTTTCCAGCCGAATGCCGAAGACTCGGCGGCCTACTTTGCCCACGGCGATCTTCTCGTTTCGAATCTGCTGTAGAGTTTCCCGTGCTTCGGAGGTGCCAAGTCTCGCGAGCCGACGGCTCCGGATGGCCGAGTCGGTTATTGCCTGAGAGGAGCCATCTGCGATGTAGACATCGCCGACCACAGTTGCCCGACCACCGGCAATGGAAAGTGGCTCCGGTTTCTTCTTTGGCGCGGGTTGACGCGCTCGGTCAATCGCTTGGCCTGGGGGCTTGCGACGTGGCTCTGCTTTCGGTTTAGCCATCTCTAGCTCGGCCTGGTCCGAGATTTCGCCCTCGGCAAAGGGGGGAGGCGGCTGTGATGCGGAGCGTCGTGGACTTGGGCCGGTGACTGGGATCGACCACCTGTAGCCGGTACTGCGGTCTTCGGGTAGCGAAATAATGATCTCGTCATCTGTCCGAACGTCGAGTTGTTGGTCGCGCCAAGCCATGTCAACCGGCCAAACGTCCGCAATGCCGACCACTGGTCGGCGTCCGGCACCAATTGCCTGTTTGACCTTTAGCGGCTGCACCTTGAGCAGCTCTCGCAGTTCGTGCTGCGTGATCCGTTCGAGATGGTACAGCTGCCTCGCAGCAGCCTCATAGCTGATACCTGCTTCACGGGCGACTGTGTAGACGGCTAATGGGCTAAGCGACGTTGCATTGCGGCGCGACAGAATGCTGTGAACGAGTGGGGGCGGCATCAGCAGCGCCCCAGCGAAAACCTGTGCAAGAGTCTCCCGCTCGATGTCGGTGGGTCCCAGCACGTCTGCCTCCGTATCGAGTACAGCATCGTGGCCGCCATCGAGTCGCCAATGACCGAGCTCGTGCGCCGCGGTGTACCGCTGGATTGGCGTCGAACGTTCAGTAGTGATGAGGATGCCGCCTGTCCCTTCTGGCAGGTACGCCCCCAAGAGCCCATCGAGCGGAAAAAAGGCGAGCCACAAGCCGAGACTTTCGATCAAGCCGAACACATCCACCTGGCGCGCCTGGTCCACGCCCGCCTCGGTCAAGAGCCGGTTCGCGGAGCTTGCAGCCATGAGTCGGTGTTTGTATCCGGAAGGCACGGGCTACTCCGCTTCTTCGGCTCGGGTGGCCCCGGGTCGACCCGCCCCGGCGAGAAACTCTGCGAAACGCAAGACCTGTTCCTTGTCTTGGTCCGACAGCGCCTCGGTCGCCCGATACAGGGGCGCATTCATGTCGGCTTCAGTGCTCTTTTCTCCTAGCAGCCACGACACGGGTCGGCGGTATAGGCGGCCTAGACGCCTGAGCTCGAGCGACGAGACCCGACGCTTCCCAGACTCGATCGCCGACACGCTCGCTCTGGGAATGTCCAGCGCAGTCGCGACATCCTCTTGGAGGAGTCCAATGTACTCGCGTGCTTCCCGTAGTCGCCGCGCGAACGCAATCTGCTCGCTAGCGTCGGACTCGGGTTCGTCCATGCTCATGATTTGTCCTTTCGTTGATGTGGCACTTCCAGATCCTCTTGTCCCGTCCATTTGGATGCAACTGCGATTGCCGCAGCCCAGCCACATTCATGTGAGGCAGAGACATGAAGCTTCGAGATACCAAGCGATTGGGCACGTTCGGCAGCCGGACCACGTAACGCGACCTTCGGAGCCCCCGATTCTGACGTAGTGATCTCGATGTCTCGCGGGTCGAGATCGCTGATCCCCAGTCCTAAGCACTTCATCGCCGCCTCTTTCGCAGCCCACCGTGTGGCGAGCCGTTCCGGGTCACCATCGGCTTCGGCTAATTCGCTTGGTGTCCAGCCACGGTCAAGAAACGCTGGCCTGCCTTCGGAAACAAGTTGGTCCATTCTTGGGACCGATATGAGGTCCATCCCAATACCTACGACCCCGTCGCGATCTTCAGCCAACGTCGCGGCATCCATTGCTGAAGCGAGAGCCGTTGACGGCAAAGCCACAGGGGCATCGTCGCCCTTCACAGCAGCGCTCCCATCGACTTCACGAGTGCTAGTGGCTTCGGTCGGTGATCGGGTTCCGCGTCGGCCAACGTTGCATGGACTACCAGTTCGCCGCACTTAGTACCCGTCTGTTCGCACAAGAAGTGCATCAGACGGCTGAGGCCGACCAAGTTCCCGTATGCCTTTGTGATGAGGTACTGGTGGCGGTACACGGCTGTGCAGTGCAACGTTCCTTCGAACAAGGTCAAATCGATATGCACTAAGCAGGGAAAGCTCCGCGTCCGTTGCTCGCTCGGCATATAGACCTGTATTCCGGTTAGCAATTCTGGAGCGAGGGCATCGGCACCAACATCAATGTCAAGCGTGTTGTTGGTTCGATGCCCTCTCGCAAACTCACTGCGAATGCGAGAGATCCTCAGGTCCAATTGATTCGTTCCGTCGGCATCCTTGCCCGGCCAGGTGATCATTCGCGAGAAATAAGTTCCTCGGTTGTTCCTTCGGACTCTCCGCAACACGGTCAGCATGCTCACGTAGCGCTCATAAAGGTTGTTTGCAGCAGCATCTAGCTGTCTGACTGACTGCCCATCGAGGTCGGGCGACCACGAGAATCCGGGACTCTGGTAGAGCGAGTTCGGGAAAATTGTTCCCGCAACCGTCTCTACGCTCTGGTCTCCCGCCTCATCGAGCGTTAGGTCGAGCACGTCGCGAATGGTCTCGTCCTCTAAGCCGGGACTCTCAACTGTCATCACCAGGTGAACGCAGCGGCCTTTCCGCTGACTGGCCGCATGTGCCAGTGCCCGGAGCCATGCCTCACTCAGCGTCTTGGTTGTATCGAGCAGGTCACTCATAACTCAACTAGTGGTGCATCTTGCTTGTGGATCTGCCGATGCAGCATTCGGCTCAGGGCTGTTGAAGTAGCGAAATCATCTTTGGTGAGGTCCTTGGGATTGACGAGGTGTCCACCTCCGCATGCTTCTTCGACCTGACTGATCACCCACACCGCCGCGAGGCTAGCCACGCCAGCACTGGAACCGCTTGGGGCTTCACCGATGCTCGTGAGCAAAGCGCTTACATAGATCTCAAGCTCGCTCTCGCTGAGTCCGCGGACATTGACCGTGCTCTCAGGTTTACGTTGAGGTGGGGAGATGCTCCCCGTGTCAATGTCATTCGCCATGACATGAATGTTAGATTATCTGACATCAAGCGTCAAGCAATTTGCGTGTGAAGTGGCTGTTTGGATCTAGCTAGCTAGGCCGAAGAAGGATGGGGTCTGCGCGGAAAGCGGTAATCCCCACTTCGGTGGGTAGCCCAGTGTCAAGGGTCGGTGGTCAGTCCGGTACACCTGTTTGATGCGGCTCGGCCCATCCACCGAGTGTTGGGGGTGAGCGACTCGGGCATACTTGTCGACCTCGCAGAATAGGTTCTGACAGTCAATGAGTTGAAGAGAACGACCCCACAAGTCCCGAAACGGTGTCAGCATCGGAGTCGTTTCAAAGAAGCCAGTCGCCGAATCCGCCATTGCTGCGATCACACTGGCCGCGTCGAGGCCGCCGGTGTCCGCGAAGCACTTGCCAATACCCCGCAAAGCACCTGGGCCCGCCACAACGAACTCCATTTCGTCAAATTCGAAGTGCGGTGAGTAGTTCAGATCGATGGCGTACTGAAATGCCAAGAATGGGCCAAACGACGGTACTTCGCAGAGCTGTTCATACAGGGATCTCAGCGAACTGGCTTTCTCAAGGTCTGCAATTACACCCGTCCGCAGCAGCATCTCGACCAGAGACAGATGATTGTGATGTTTGCGGTTTGCACCAAGCTGCGGATTCGGCATTATGTAGGCCGCTGAATACACGCGTCGGCCTTGCTCGAGCAGCTCGTCCAACGCTTTCATGTATGCATCGGTGTTGTAGCCAGTTGCTGTCGGCTGTCCTACGCGATCAACCAGGTACTCCCAGGTGTTCACCCTGTTGAAAATCTTAAAAAGCAGAACGCGCAGGATTGTGTCAAGGGCATCTCGCTCCTCGTCGTAGATCACATGATGGAGCAGGTACTGACTTACTCGATCTGACGCGCGATATGCATTTGTAAACCTGTAGCGGCCCAAAATGGGATCGTCGGTCCACGGGCCAGCTTCTTCAGACACGCGGCGAAAAAAGATCGCCTGTCGCTCAGCTGCTAGCCGCCAATACGACCAAAACACCTCTGTCACATGCACCTGCCGCCCGCCGAGTTTGACCATCCTGTTCTCTTTCAGTGGAATACGATGATTCCCAGAAGCGCGATCAGCGGGGGACATCTAGGATCACAGTAGTCACAACGGGCTGCGGTTCACCATCTGGCGGCTGAGCAGCGGAACCGCTTTACCATTATCATTGTTTAGCGGGATTGTGCCAGCGGAGATTGATTGGCGGGGGTGTTGTCATAAATTGAATGTTGGTCGTTGCTGGCATGTGCTTGTTGGTTACACCTTCTCCAGGCGGGCGTAGGATGCGAGTAGCACTTTGTTGCCAGCAGAGACGAAGTTAACGGTTATTTCAGCATCTTTGTCTGTGTTTTTGATGTCGGTAACCACGCCGAGGCCGAACTTGGCGTGGTTTACATCGTCGCCCACGGCAACATGTACAGGATCGGGGTCGGCTGCCACGGGGGTGATCCCAGCATAGTTGGCAGTTGTCTGGCTATGGTTGCGGCTGACAGGGCTATCTGCACTGCGCCTATAGCCAAATCCAGACGAGCGGCTGCGGCTGCTGCCACGGTTGTCCACTAGCTCTGCGGGTATTTCTTCTAAGAATCTAGAAGCTGCGTTGTACATGGTCGTGCCGTGAACGTTGCGAGCCCAGGCATGTGTTAGATACAGCCGTTGCTGAGCCCTGGTTATGCCCACATAAGCCAAACGACGTTCTTCTTCCAGCTCTGCGGGCTCGGTCAGTGAGCGGGCATGTGGAAACACGCTTTCTTCCATGCCTACTAAGAACACCACCGGGTATTCCAACCCTTTAGCCGAATGCAAGGTCATTAAGGTCAGGCCAGAGTCGTCGGTCATGTCGTCTGTGTCAGACACTAAGCTGATTTGCTCCAAAAAGTCACCCATGTTGTCGAACTCCGAAGCCACGCTTACCAACTCGTCAAGGTTCTCTAACCGTCCTTGCGCTTGCACGCTTATTTCTGTTGGCCCGCCTGATTCGTAGCGCGCTTCGGCGGTTTGTTGTGCTCGGTAGCCGCTGGTATCCAATAGGTGTTCTAATACCATTACAGGGCCGCCGCTCAGCAGTTCACGGGCATCCTCAATCATTTTGAGGAAGACTTGAATCCCGCTCAACGCCTTCCCCTTAACCCCAGCGTCGCTAGCATTGGCAAAGGCATCCATCAAGTTCAAGCCATGGACATCAGCCCAAGATTGAAGCTTGGCGATAGAGGTATCGCCCACACCTCGTTTGGGTGCTGCTATTGCCCTGCGCAGGCTGACCGCATCGGCGGGGTTTACCACCACCCGTAAATAGGCCAGGGCATCTTTTATCTCCCTGCGGTCGTAGAAGCGGGTACCACCAATAAGCTGATAGGGCAGCCCTGCCTCTAAGAGCACCTCTTCTATAGCCCTGCTTTGGGCATTGGTGCGGTAGAACACCGCTATCTCATCCCAGCGAACCTGCTCTTCCTCATGTAATCGAGAGGCTTCTTGCACAACCCAGCGAGCTTCGGCATACTCGTCGGTAGCGCAGTAGCGGACGATGGGTTCACCGCCGTCTGTGTCTGTCCAAAGCTTTTTAGGTTTGCGGCCCAAGTTGTTTTCAATAACCGCGTTGGCAGTGTCTAAAATACGCTGGGTTGAGCGGTAGTTTTGCTCTAGTAGCACCACCTTGGCATCGGTAAAAGCCCGCTCAAACTCTAAAATGTTGCGCACGTCTGCTCCGCGAAACCGGTACACCGACTGATCGGCATCTCCTACAGCAAACACATTGCGGTGATCTTGGCCCAACGCGATCACTAGGTTGTTCTGCACTTGGTTGGTATCTTGGAACTCATCAACCAAGATATGTTGAAAGCGTTGCCGGTAATGGGTCAGCACTTCGGGCGCGCGGCGAAACAGCTCTACGGTGTTGCCCAACAAGTCGTCAAAATCCATGGCCCCGGCTTGGTGTAAGCGTCGCTGATACTCCTCGTAGATTTCGCCTACACGTCGCTCAAAGACATTGCTGGCTCTGTCTTTGAATTGTGACACGCTCAACATCTCGTTTTTGGCTGCGCTGATGGCGGCGTGTATCGAGCGGGGGGGCATCTTTTTAGTGTCGTAGTTGAGGCTGCGCAAGATGGTGTTGGTAAGCCTTACTGAGTCGGCTTGGTCGTAGATGGTGAAGCTGGATGGAAAGTCAATGGCCTCAGCCTCATAGCGCAAAATGCGGGCGCAGGCGGAGTGAAAGGTGCTTACCCACATTTTGTTGGCTACTGGCCCAATAAGGCTGCCCACTCGGTTTTTCATCTCTTGAGCAGCCTTGTTGGTGAAGGTGATGGCCAAGATGGCAAACGGAGACACATCCCGTTCATCTATGAGATGGGCGATGCGATGGGTCAGCACGCGCGTCTTACCCGAACCTGCTCCAGCCACTACCAACAACGGGCCGCCGTGATGAGTAACTGCTTCTACTTGGGCGGGGTTTAACCCTGTGGTGAGCCCTGCCGAAGACATTGTTTTAGAATACGGTGTCCGTGTCACGTTGCACGCTATTAGGGTTAATGCCTCTATGTCTGAGTCTGAGACGGTGGACGGGCTCGCCAGCGGTACGATCGTGGCTGGGTCGGTTAAGACCAAGGCCATCCACGAGGTGGAACTTGATCTGGGAGGTGGCAGGGTCGGGGTAATCAGTCAGCGCTACTGGAGCAACGATGCAGCCGCCGACCTCACCCGTGAATGTGTCTTGGGTGAGGTGATCAACGCAGCGGTGCTGGTACGAGAAGACCATAAGGGACGTATCGTGTTGTCACGCTTGTGGGCGCTACAACAGATTGCCTGGGCCAAAATTGCGCGGGCAGCGGAAAACGGCGAGCCTGTTACCGGCATCATCACTGCTGTTGTGAAAGGTGGTTTGAGCTGTGATGTGGGGGTGCGAGGTTTTATTCCATTGTCGCTGGTGGATGTGGCACCGGTAGAGAACTTGTCGGCCTTGGTGGGGCGCGAGGTTCAGTGCAAGGTGGTGGATGCCGATCAGATGTCGGGAAGATTGGTGCTTTCTCGCAAGGCCGTTCTGCGCGGTATACAGCGTAAGGCTGCCAAAGAGCTGCTGGAGTTGATGGCATCGGGAGATGAGCACATCGGTAAGGTGGTAGATGTCCAAGACTTTGGTGTGTTTGTGGATATTAACGGTGTGCGAGGGTTGGTTCACAGAAACGAACTGGCTTGGAAGCGGGTGCAGCACCCCAGCGAGTTGGTGGCGGTAGGCGATGAGGTCAAGGTGCGGGTGAAGTCGGTGCAAGCAGCAAAACGGCGAGTTAACCTCACCATGAAGTTAGATGCCGATCCGCTAAGCAGCTTGGAAGTTGGGGGGCTGATGCTAGGCAGGGTCAGCCGTTTAGCGGACTTTGGGGCCTTTGTGATGCTGAACGACAACGTTGAAGGTTTGGTTTACATCACCGAGATGGCTGAGTATCGAGTGCATCGCCCTGAAGAAGTGGTGTTGCCCGGCGAAGAAGTGTGGGTAAAGGTGCTGGCCGTAGATCGCAAACGCCGTCGCGTAGACCTTTCTATAGCTCAAGCGATCGCCGGTTAGCTTGTTGCTGCCCTTTAAGTACTAGGTGTGGCCGTGGTTGGCTTGCAGAAGCAAGCGCGCTTGGAGGGACTCGAACCCCCGGCCTTCTGATCCGTAGTCAGACGCTCTATTCCAACTGAGCTACAAGCGCAAGGCCATCAAGTTTAGCCACAGAATGGGTTCGGCGCAGATTAGGCAGGTAGGGTTGTTGCTTGGTTGGGTCGGTGCCCGAGTGGCCAAAGGGAACGGGCTGTAAACCCGTCGGCATTAGCCTTCGGAGGTTCAAATCCTCCCCGGCCCACAAACCTCATTGTTGGTCTCACTGCTGAGACTGAATGGCGGGTCTTCAAGCCCGTGCTTAGCACTGCGATGATTGCTGAGATGTTTGCTCGTTTAGCATTAGCTGCATCACGATTACGTCTAGCCAGCGGCCAAACTTGCGACCCACTTCACGCTCGGTTCCCACTACCTCGAAACCAACCAAACGATGTACTGCAACTGAGACTTCATTGCCACCTGAAATTCGGGCGATCACGGTGTGAAATCCATGGCTTTTGGCCAAGCTAACCGTTTCCGTCAGCAAGGCTTTTCCGATTCCTTGGCCCCTGTGGTCTTGATGCACATACACCGAGTTTTCCACGGTGCTGTTATAAGCGCAGCGAGAGCGAAAAGGAGATAAAGATGCAAAGCCTAAAACTTGGCTGTCGTTATCGGAGGCCGAGGCCACCAACACAGCGTGTACTCCTTTGCGATCTTGCAACCAGGTTTGTTGAGCGGCCAGGGTGCGGGGTTCTAGCTCAAAGATGTTGGTGTCATACAAAATCTCATGGTTGATGATCTCGCAGATGCCAGCAACATCTGCGAGACGGGCTGCTCGAATCATCATTGAGGTCAAGTTAGCCCCATAAATACCAAGTGGCACGGTTTGCCCCCCTTGCAAGGTAAAGTTTGCTTTTCGCCTCCTTAGCTCAGTCGGCAGAGCGTTTCCATGGTAAGGAAAAGGTCGAGAGTTCGATTCTCTCAGGAGGCTCAGGGTTCTGCTAGCAGCTTCAAGGCTGCTATATGGATTCTGGGGCGGCGTAGCTCAGTCGGTAAGAGCGCTCGACTCATAATCGAGAGGTCGCCAGTTCGAGTCTGGCCGCCGCTACCGTCCATCTATCTATTTTTGTCTTGGGAGGTGCAAGCATTTTGTTGGCATCTTTTGTTGTTCAGACTGTAGTGTTTGGGTATCGAAGCTGCGCAGGGACACAATCGGGTACAGGTTCACGGTCAGGCAGACATCCAATATTCGGTAGATAAAAGCGTCGAGTTGGTGACAGCCGCTAGGCACGGGGATAGGGATGCGTTTAATGATCTGGTACGTGCTTCTTATCGCGATATTTATTCGTTGGCCTATCGGCTTACCCGAAATGCTGAGGATGCTAGTGATGTGGTGCAGGACGCTTACGTGCGGGCGTATCGAGCCATTCGCCGTTTTAGGGGGGATTCCAGTTTCTCAACGTGGATGTATCGCATCACCATTAACTGTGCCTCTACCCATCTGAGTCGTCGCTCGCGCCATTACACCGATGAGCTGCACGAGGACACATCTGTTCATGATGTGCGCCTAGAACAAGATCCCTGCTTGCGAGTTGAAGCTGCTGTGTTGCGGCAACATGTGGATCGAGCTATCCGTGCTTTGCCTGAGCGGTTGCGTCAGGTTGTTGTGTTGCGAGGGCTGCATGATTTAACTCATAGTGAGATCGCCGCTGAGCTGGGCATCACCACTACCGCAGCCAAGGTGCGGCTGCATCGTGCCCGTCAGCGTCTGCGTGATGTGCTGCATCCTGAAGAGGAGGTTGCGTGAGTTCTAGCGCTATTAGTACTGATGTTAACCGCCGCGCGGCTCAGCGTTCTCCAGAGGAGGCACACCCCATCTTGGTGTGGAAGGTTATGGGTCGTTTGGATCAGTATGATCGGCGGCAGCGTCTAGCGAAACGGTGGTTGGCTGGGGCCAGTCTGGCTGCTGCGACCCTGATTGCTCGTCGACGAGTTAACCGGAGCTGAGATTGGTTTTCTGGATGACAAAGGTTTTTGTATTGCCGATAGAAGAGCTAAGCACTGTAGCCTAGAAGAACCCCTAACTTAGGGCAGTGGCTCAATTGGTAGAGCACCGGTCTCCAAAACCGGCGGTTGGGGGTTCGAGTCCCTCCTGCCCTGCGTAAGCAGTTCCCCTTCCAAGCGCAAGTTGCGTTGGAGCAATCTCATGAGCGATCTGAACAGACAACAAAAGCGGATGGCCCAAAGACAGGGCTTCGTGGATCAAGAAGGCGAGCCGGTTCGTGAGCGTCGTCAAGGCCGCGAGCAGCCTCGTCCGGGTGAACCTCGTGTGGGGCCGACACAGTTTTTGCGTGAGGTGCGAGGCGAGCTACGCAAGGTATCGTGGCCACGGCGTGATGAGGTGGTCAACTACTCAATTGTGGTGTTGGTGGTTTTGGTGTTGCTCACCTCCGCTATTGGGCTCTTGGATTGGGGCTTTAGCGAAGCCATATTGAAGTTGTTTGATAGATGAGCGTAGAGCACACTATGAGTGCTGATGACTAGAAAATTACAGGGATAGGCGAAACAGAGATGACTGATTTCTTACTTACCAAAAACTCTGATGGTAGCAATGTGCAAGCGGATGATCTAGCAGATGATGTTGGATCCGAAGATGCACCGGTAGATGCGGTTACCGCTGCTGCTGCACTGCTACCTACTGGTCCGAGTGGCAGCGACACGGTTGAGGTGATTGCTGCCGACGAGTTGGTTTACGAAAAGCCTCAAGATCCCGATGCTGAATCAACTATCAGCCCGTTTGACATGCCCGGCAAGTGGTATGTGGTGCATACCCAATCGGGCTATGAGAATAAGGTCCAACAAAACATTGAGGCTCGCCGCCGGACCATGGGTGCAGAGAGCACCATTCACGACACGGTGATTCCTATGGAAGATGTTGTGGAGTTTAAGGGTGGCAAGAAAGTTGCTATTAAAAAGAAGATGTTTCCCGGCTATCTTTTGGTGCGAGCCGATTTGGATGATTCATCTTGGGATGTGATTCGTAACACCCCGGGTGTGACTGGATTTGTGGGTCAGGGTCGCCGAGGCGCAAAGCCAACTCCTCTTAAGCGCAAGGATGTTGAGAACTTCTTGCAAGTTAAATCCGATGGCGAGCAGATCTTGCGCCGCACTAAGCCCCGTCTGCTTTACGAGGTGGGCGAAACCATCCGGGTTAAAGAAGGCCCGTTTGCCGACTTTTCTGGTGAGGTGGCTGAGATTAACGAGGACCAACTTAAGGTGAAGGTCTTGGTTAACATATTTGGTCGGGAAACTCCGGTGGAACTTGAGTTCTCTCAAGTAGCGAAATTGTAAGGAGAAGATTGATGGCACCCAAAAACGTTCTCGCTGTTGTCAAGATTCAGATACCCGCCGGACAAGCTACTCCTGCGCCACCTGTAGGTACCGCGTTAGGCCCTCATGGGGTGGCCATCATGGATTTTTGTCGAGATTACAACGCCAAGACCGAGGATAAGCGCGGTCAGGTTATCCCTGTGGAGGTAACTATCTATGAAGATCGATCGTTTTCTTTTCTAACCAAGACCCCGCCAACCTCGTTTCTGATTCGGGAGGCGGCAGGTTTAGAAAAGGGCTCTACTGAGCCAGGGCGAGAGGGAGTGGGTACCATCACTACAGAGCAATGTGCTGAGATTGCTAAGGTGAAGTTGCCTGATCTGAACACCGATGATTTGGAGCAAGCCAAGTTGCAGGTTGCAGGAACTGCCCGCAGTATGGGCATTGCAGTGGATTAGAGGGAGTCTGCAATGGCACAAAAGGGAAAGCGCTACAGCGATTCTGTTCAGCGTTACGACAAGCAGCAGCAGCATTCCGCCAAAAACGGAGTGGAGTTGATTAAGAGCTTGGCCTCTGCCAAGTTCGATGAGACTCTTGAGTTAGCTGCTCGGCTAGGGGTGGATCCCCGTCAGTCAGATCAGGTTTTGCGGGGTACCGTTAGCTTGCCTTCTGGTACTGGTACTGAGGTGCGTGTTGCAGTGTTCGCTCAGGGGGAAGCAGCCCAGCAGGCGAGTGAAGCAGGTGCCGATGTTGTGGGTGCGGATGATCTGGCTCAACAGATCGAGGCTGGCAATACGGATTTTGACGTGGTCATTGCTACGCCCGACATGATGGGTATGGTAGGTAAGTTGGGTAGGGTTCTGGGGCCGCGTGGTCTTATGCCCAACCCTAAGACTGGCACGGTAACCAGCGATGTGGCGAAAGCAGTTAGCGAATTCAAAAGCGGCAGGGTGGAATATCGCACCGACCGGCAGGGTAATGTGCATGTGCCGGTGGGCAAGCTTAGCTTTGAGGCCGATGCGTTGGTGTCCAATATCACAGCAGTGGTAGATGAGCTGAGCCGCGTTAGGCCAGCTGCGGTGAAGGGCCGTTATTTCCGCAAGCTCACCATCTCTGCAACGATGGGCCCTGGCGTTAAATTGGACTTAGCTGACTTGGGTGTCAATCGCTGAGGTGGTATAATTATTTCTTCTTACAATTGAATTATTGAATTATTGCCGCAGACCTCAGGCGTGGCACTAAGTGCTTGTTTAGCAACACTTGGTATCATTTAATTGTTAATAACTCAGTCTCTAGCCATTTAGATATAGGGTCACTGATGCTTTAGCTGCCTGACGAGGTAAACTTTCCAAGAAGCTTTGGGGTGTTTGCTATCGGCGGCACCTCAGTTTGCATTTTTACCTTCTTTAGGATCGCATCCTTTAGGGGTTGTGCGCAGGTGGGGATCACGAGAGAGGGCTCGTAAGGCTCATGAAGAACCCGCGTAGCGAGAAGGTAGCCGTCGTGCAAGAAGTGCGCGAGCGCATCTCCTCGTCAGAGGCCGTGGTAATCACCGATTACCGAGGTCTAGATGTGTTAGCGATGGCTGATCTACGTCAACGGCTACGCAAGGTGGGTGGTGATTATAAGGTTTACAAGAACACCCTAATTCGTTTTGCAACCCGCGAGTTGCAGTTGAACTTGGATGAGGTGTTGGTTGGCCCCACCGCGCTGGCTTTTGTTGGCGACTTTGGCGATGGCACTCCCGGAGATGCTGTGTCGTTGGCCAAGGCTCTCTGCAATTTCGCTCAGGATTCCGATTTTTTGTCTATCAAGGGAGGGGTGCTAGAGGGACAGGTGCTGAGCAGCGCTGATGTGGTCACCCTGTCTCAGTTGGGAACTAGAACAGAGATCTTATCGGAGATTGTGGGGCTATTAGAGGCTCCGCTTTCCGAGTTGGCCAGCCTGTTAGAAGCACCGCTTTCTGAGTTGGCCAGCCTGTTAGAAGCACCGTTGGTGGAGCTGACAGGGCTCGTTGAATCGCTCAGCGAAAAACAAACATAACCAATCAACCTAAATAGGTAAGGAACTAAAATGTCTAAGGTAGACGAAGTACTCGATTCCATCGGGGCAATGACCGTGCTTGAGTTGTCAGAGCTCAAGGAAGCTTTCAAGGAGCGCTTTAACGTGGAGGCAGTAGCCCCGGCAGCAGCTATGCCTCTGGTTGCTGTAGCTCCTGGTGGTGATGCAAGTGGGGCCAGTGATGCGAGCGAAGAGCAATCTGAGTTTGATGTGATCCTAGCTGATGCCGGTGACAAGAAGATTCAGGTCATTAAAGAGGTGCGTACTCTTACTAACTTGGGTCTGAAGGACGCTAAAGAGCTGGTGGACAACGCTCCTCAGCCAGTACTGGAGAAGGCTTCTAAAGAAGATGCCGAAAAAGCCAAAGAACTTATTGAAGCCGCTGGCGGTACGGTAGAACTAAAGTAGTGAAACCTACATAAACAGCTATAATAAGCAGTTTATAAAAATCTTGCTAGGTACGGCTTGGCAAATCAAGCCGTAGCGCGTAGTATGTTATATATACGCGCTTGCCTGTGTCTCTGGTCTTGCCATTTTGTTTGGTATGACCGTGTTTGCGGGGCTTATTGTCCCACTAGCTTTTAGTGATTTAGGCATTTTAGCAGTGTTGCTTGTCCACAACCATACCTTCTCAGGAGTTCACCTTGGCCCCCCGCTTGGCGACCCGCGACCGCTACTCCTTCGGAAATCTGGAGGAGGTGTTACCCCTTCCCGACCTTCTTGCGGTGCAAAAGAATTCATTTGACTGGTTCATGCGCCAAGGTCTAGCTGACATTTTTCGGGATATCAGTCCTATCAAGGATTTTTCGGAAAACTTGCAACTGGAGTTGGAGTTTGATCCCGAAGATGAAGATTTAAACCCTGGCCCACGCTTTGGCACTTCAGTAGAGGAGTGCAAAGAGAAGGATATGACGTACTCGGCACCTATTTTGGTGCGGGCGCGTTTTTCCAATCGAACCACCGGGGAGATCATTGAACAGATTGTTTTTCTGGGTGATTTTCCGGTGATGACCGACAAGGGCACTTTTATCGTCAACGGCACTGAGCGGGTGGTGGTGTCGCAGTTGGTGCGTTCGCCGGGTGTGATATTCCAGCCGGGTGAGCGCTTTCGGCTGCGGAATCTAAGCAAGCACCAGCTAGTTACTGGCACCATCCATCCTTATCGAGGTGAGTGGATTGAGTTTGATGTGGAGCATAAGCCTGGACGTAACCCCACCGCGGGAGCGCGGGTAGCACGCAAGCGTCGTATGAGCCTTTTTACGCTTTTGAGGGCTTTGGGTTATGACGAAGAAGGTTCTCCAGGGTTTTTGGATCGCTTCGTTGGGCATTTTGATTTCTTGGCTGAACAGTGGGAAACCGACAAACATCAGCATGTCACTCGTCAAGAAGCGTTGCTTGAGATTTACAAGCGGGCCCGTCCGGGTGAGCCGCAGACCTTGGACGCAGCAGACAAGTACTTCACCAATGCTTTTTTTGATAACCGACGTTATGACTTGTCACGGGTGGGTCGTTACAAGCTAGATCGCAAACTTGGTCCTGAATTGGATCGGGTTGAAGAGCTTTTTGGTTTAGAGCTTGAGCGGCCTGAGTCGGATCAGCCAGTGCTGTCGCCTTCTGAGGTTTTAGCTACTTGCACCTATTTGTTGCACTTGATGAAGTTTGAACCCGGCTACCGTTTAGATGACCAAGACCACTTCGCTAATCGTCGCATTCGCTCGGTGGGTGAGCTGATTCAGAATCAGGTGCGGGTTGGCCTCTCGCGCATGGAGAGGGTGGTGCGTGAGCGCATGACCACTCAAGATGTGGAGGCCATTACTCCGACATCGCTGATTAACAGCCGTCCGGTATCGGCGGCCATTAAGGAGTTTTTTGGCACCAGTCAACTCTCGCAGTTTATGGACCAGGTGAACCCCTTGTCGGGTCTGACCCATCGCCGTCGTTTGTCCGCGTTAGGCCCCGGAGGGCTTTCGCGTGAACGGGCTGGCTTTGAGGTACGAGACGTACACTTCTCTCATTACGGGCGGATGTGTCCTATTGAAACCCCCGAAGGCCCCAACATTGGGCTAATTGGAGCGTTGGCTTCCTATGGACGAGTCAACGAGTTCGGTTTCATTGAGTCGCCGTACCGCCAGGTGATTGATGGGCAGGTCACAAATCAGATTATTTGGCTAGCTGCTGATGATGAGGAGGAGTACGTGGTGGCTCAGGCCAACGCTCCTCTAGACGCTGATAACAGATTTGTGAACGATCGTGTGCTAGTGCGTCGTTCACCTCAGGCAGCCACTATGCATGGCTTACAAGCTCAGCTGGAACAGGAGGTGTTTTTCGGTGCTACTACCGAGATCTCCTCTGTCCCGCCTGATGAAGTGCAGCTTATGGATGTGTCACCTAAGCAAATTGTTTCTGTGGCTACTGCCCTCATTCCCTTCTTGGAACACGATGATGCTAACCGTGCTTTGATGGGTGCCAACATGCAGCGTCAGGCGGTGCCTTTGGTACGGCCTGAAGCTCCCTACGTAGGAACCGGTATAGAGGCAAAGGCAGCTCGTGATGCTGCTGACGTGATCATTGCCAAAGAGAGCGGTACCGTAATTGATGTAGCTGGCGATTCCGTTACGGTGGACTACAACGATGCTGGTAAGACCACCTACAAGCTGATGAAGTTTGAGAGGTCTAATCAAGACACCAGCATTAACCAGAAGTCGCTTGTGCAACGTGGCGACTTGTTTGGTGAGGGTGACATTTTGGTGGATGGCCCTTCTACGGATACCGGCGAACTGGCCCTAGGCAAGAATTTGCTGGTGGCCTTTATGGCTTGGGAGGGCTACAACTTTGAAGACGCCATCATCTTGAGCGATAGGTTGGTGCGCGACGATGTGCTTACCTCTATTCATATTCATGAGCACGAGGTTGATGCTCGTGACACCAAGTTGGGTGCCGAAGAGATAACCAGAGACATCCCGAATCTGTCAGAAGAGATTCTGGCCGATCTAGATGAGGAGGGCATTATCCGCCCTGGTGCTGAAGTAGGCCCCGGTGATGTTCTGGTGGGCAAGGTCACCCCAAAGGGTGAGACCGAGTTGACCCCTGAAGAGCGTTTGCTGCGAGCTATTTTTGGGGAGAAGGCCCGTGAGGTGCGTGATACCAGCCTCAAGGTTCCCCATGGTGAGACCGGCAAGGTTATTGATGTCAAGAAGTTCAACCGCTTCTACGGAGATGAGTTGCCGCCGGGCGTGAATCAGTTAGTGCGGGTTTACGTTGCTCAAAAGCGCAAGATTTCTGTGGGCGACAAGCTGGCTGGGCGTCACGGCAATAAGGGGGTTATCTCCAAGATTCTGCCGATGGAGGACATGCCTTATCTGGCTGATGGTACGCCCGTGGATATTATTTTGAACCCGTTGGGAGTGCCGTCGCGTATGAACGTGGGGCAGGTGTTAGAAGCTCATTTGGGTTATGCCGCTCGTTGGGGTTGGGAGGTTAATGGCTCGGTAGGGAGTGATCCCGATCGCGGCGTAGGTCGTAAGACCCGTCCTAAAACCCAGCCATCTACTTTGGTGGCCACACCTGTGTTTGATGGTGCGAACTGGGACGAGACAGCCCGTGCTGGTAATCATCCCACCATCCAGCAACTGTTGGAACACATTAAGCCCGAGAGTGTTGATGGTGAGCGTCTTATAGGTGCCGACGGCAAGGCTGTTTTATATAATGGACGCACAGGAGAGCCCTACGACAACCGCATCATGGTTGGCTATATGTATATGCTCAAGCTGGCCCATTTGGTGGATGACAAGATTCACGCTCGCTCTACTGGCCCCTACTCAATGATCACGCAGCAGCCCTTGGGTGGCAAGGCCCAGTTTGGTGGGCAGCGTTTCGGGGAGATGGAGGTTTGGGCTTTAGAAGCTTATGGAGCTGCCTATTGTCTCCAAGAGCTTCTTACGATCAAGTCTGACGATGTGGTCGGTCGCGTGAGGGTATATGAGGCCATCGTGAAGGGCGAAAATATCCCTGAACCGGGTATGCCCGAGAGCTTCAAAGTGCTTATAAAAGAGATGCAGGCATTGTGTTTGAACGTGGAAGTGTGTGATACGGCTGGCCAACAGATGAATATCACCGAGCTAGATGATGATGCTTTTCGTACTTCTGAAGAGTTAGGCATTGATATATCTCGCCCCGAGAGAGGATCTGATAATGACGATGTGGATCGCCGCATGGTGGGGAGGACCTTCTAAATGTTGGACGTAAATGCTTTCGACCAACTATCCATCGGGTTAGCAACTGCTGATGCCATTAGAACCTGGTCTAACGGTGAGGTAAAGAAGCCCGAAACCATTAACTATCGCACACTGCGCCCTGAAAAAGATGGCTTGTTCTGCGAGAAAATCTTTGGCCCCACTAAAGATTGGGAGTGCTACTGCGGTAAGTACAAGCGCATTCGTTTCAAGGGCATCATCTGCGAGCGCTGTGGTGTGGAGGTAACCCGTTCTACGGTACGCCGTGATCGCATGGGTCACATTGAGCTAGCTGCTCCAGCGGTACATATTTGGTATCTGCGGGGCACTAGATCGTGGCTGGCTTATTTGCTGATGGGTACTGAACCAAAAGAGGAGCTGAAGGCCAAGCAGCTTGAGAAGGTGATCTACTTTGCTGCTTATCTGGTGACTGAGGTTGATGAAGAAGAGCGTCACAAGCATCTTCCTGCGCTTGAGCGAGAAATGCACGAAGAGGTGCAAGCCATTCGCGATGAGTTAGAGCAGGGTAAGCAGGAACGTTTAGCAGAGCTTGAGACGGAATTGGCCGAGGCCGAGGCTGTCGGTTCAAGGGATGTAGATCGTAGGCAAAAAGCTGCAGAGAAAGACATAGTGAGCCTTGAAGAGGAGGCTGAAGCAGAGATCGAGATGGTAGAGCGCGCCTTTGAGGAGTTCTCCAAGTTACATCGTCGCATGATCGTAGAAGACGAAGAGCTGTGGCGTGAGATGCAGGATCGCTACGGTCATATGTTTAGCGGTGGTATGGGTGCTTCGGTTATAGCCGCGTTGATTGATAGTGTGGACTTAGACGAAGAAGAGCGCAAGCTACGTGAGCAGCTCGACCCCTCCAAAGGGCAAAAGAGGCTTTCGCAACAACGCGAGCAAAAAGCTATCAAGCGTCTGAAGATCGTCTCTGCGTTTAATCGTAGAGATCAGCACGGGCGGAGGGTGAATGATCCGCGGGCTATGATTTTGGATTCTGTTCCCGTTATCCCGCCAGAGTTGCGGCCGATGGTGCAGCTTGATGGTGGGCGATTTGCCACCTCTGATCTAAACGATTTATATCGCCGCGTCATCAATCGCAACAATCGTCTTAAGCGGCTGTTAGATCTAGATGCTCCTGAGATCATCGTCAACAACGAAAAGCGTATGTTGCAAGAGGCGGTGGATGCTCTGTTTGATAATGGTCGGCGTGGTCGACCGGTTTCGGGGCCCGGTAACCGGCCTTTGAAGTCTTTGTCGGACATGTTGAAGGGTAAGCAGGGGCGGTTTCGTCAGAATCTACTGGGCAAGCGGGTGGATTATTCGGGCCGTTCGGTGATTGTGATAGGCCCCACCTTAAAGCTGCATCAGTGCGGGCTGCCCAAACTGATGGCGCTGGAGTTGTTTAAGCCCTTTGTGATGAAGAAGTTGGTGCAAGAGGATCTAGCTCAGAACATCAAATCAGCTAAGCGCATGGTGGAGCGTCGTCGCCCACAGGTTTGGGATGTGCTTGACGAGGTGATTCAAGAGCATCCGGTGTTGTTGAACAGGGCTCCCACATTGCATCGTTTAGGCATTCAGGCTTTCGAACCGGTATTGGTGGAAGGTAAGGCCATACAGATTCATCCGTTAGTGTGTACCGCGTTTAATGCTGATTTTGACGGTGATCAGATGGCGGTACATCTACCTTTGTCGGCCCAAGCTCAGGCCGAAGCTAGGGTGCTTATGTTGTCGGCTAACAACGTCTTGAGCCCTGCGCATGGGCGACCTTTAGTAACCCCTAGTCAAGATATGATTATTGGGGCCTACTACCTCACCGAAGAGATTGAGGGTGCTCAGGGCGAAGGGCGGATCTTCCGGCATCGCCATCAGATCGAACGAGCTTATGAAGCCAACGAGGTGGATTTACATGCTCGTATTGAATATCGCACCCCAGTGCTGCTAGCAGCTCCTGCTAACGGCGAGGCCGCGGTATACCACCCAACAACGGTGGGAAGGGTGTTGTTCAACAGCACGCTGCCCGAGGACTTCCCTTATGTGAATCGGGTGGCAACTAAGCGGGATATCACCACCATCGTGGATCGCCTAGCCCAGAACTACAGCAAAGAGGTTGTTGCTCGTAGCCTAGATGAGCTCAAGAACCTCACTTTTGCGTTTGCCAGCCGTTCGGGTCTTACCGTGTCGGTGGATGATGTGAAGGTGCCCTCCGATAAACAGGCCATCTTGGACCGCTATGAGAAGGAAGCCGAGAAGGTAGAGAACCAGTTCCGTCGGGGGATTATCACTGATGGAGAGCGTCGCCAAAAGGAAGTGGAGATTTGGACTGAGGCAACCGAGATGGTGCGTCAACGTATGGAAGCGGTGCTTAAGTCAGAGCAGTTTAACTCTATTGATATGATGGTGGGTTCTGGCGCGAGGGGCAACATGATGCAGGTGCGTCAGATTGCTGGCATGCGTGGGCTGGTGGCCAATCCTCGTGGTGACATGATTCCTCGTCCCATCAAGAGCAACTTTCGTGAGGGTTTAGCGATGTTGGAGTACTTCATTGCTACTCCCGGAGCGCGCAAAGGTCTTGTGGACACAGCTTTGCGCACAGCCGACTCCGGCTATCTCACCCGACGTTTGGTGGATGTATCCCAAGAGGTGATTATCAACGATCGGGATCCTTTTGAGAGCGGTGGCTCTGTGCGAGGCATTTGGATTGAAGATGTCATAGCTGATGAGCCAGGGAAGCGTTCTTACCTTGAGACTAGGCTGTTCAGCCGTACCTTAGCTGAGGATGTAATGCTAAGCGATGGCATGGTTTTAGCCAAAGGTAGCGTGGTGGGTGATGAAGAGATGGTGTTGTTGCGCGACGATCCGCAGGTGAATCGCGTGCGGGTATTGTCGCCGCTTACCGATGATTCTGAAGTGGGCATTAGTCGGGCCTCTTATGGCATGTCTTTGGCAACCGGCCAGCCTATTGAAGTGGGTGAGGCGGTAGGTGTGATTGCTGCTCAATCTATCGGTGAACCCGGTACGCAGCTCACCATGCGCACATTCCATACCGGTGGTGTGGCTGGCAAAGATATTGCTGGTGGTTTGCCACGGGTTGTGGAGCTTTTTGAAGCTCGCACTCCCAAGGGTAAGGCTGAGCTAACCCCTATTTCTGGTGTCGTGCGTATTGAAGAAGAAGACGGTAGGGCTAGCCGTTTGCTGGTGTTAGGCGATGACGACTCGGAGTGGTCGGTGTTGATAGATCCAGCCTGGAGGCTGGCGGTAAGCGAAGGCCAAGAGATCTCCGCTGGTGATCCGGTCGCACAGGCTGATGGCCCTCTTGATCCCAAAGAGTTGTTGGAGATTCGTGGGGTGCGCGAGACCCAGCAATATTTAGTAGATGAGGTGCAGCGGGTTTATCGCGACCAAGGTGTGTCCATTCACGATAAGCACATTGAGCTGATCGTGCGTCAGATGACTCGTCGTGTGGCCATCCAAGAGCCAGGTGATTCTGATTTTTTGCCAGGTGAACGGGTTGATTCACAGACCTTTACCAATGTCAACCGTGCGCTGGCTCAAGAAGGTAAGAGACCTGCGGAGGGACGTCCCGAGTTAATGGGCATTACTAAAGCCTCGTTGGCTACTGATTCTTGGTTGTCGGCCGCATCCTTTCAAGAGACAACGCGGGTTTTAACTGAGGCTGCTATTGAATCTCGTCAAGATGGTTTGATTGGTCTTAAAGAGAACATCATTATCGGTAAGCTGATACCAGCGGGCACTGGTATGGAGATGTACCGCGACATTGCCACTCATGCTCCTGAGTACACCCCAATGGAGTTCTACACTTCTGGTGATGAGGATGTTGACCTAGCTCAACAGTTTGCTGATTGGTCACCCAAAGATGGCACTGAGGGTGCTGATGTGTTGCCGATTGGGTCGTTAGCCACATAGACTTACTTAACAGAGTGTGTCGTGTTTGCGCACACTAATTTTTATTAAACAGTCTTACTTGAATCATTGTTAGGGAGTGCTGTGCCCACGATTCAGCAGTTGGTGCGCAAGGGGCGCCAGTCTAAATTCCGCAAGGAAAAGACACCAGCCTTAAAAGGCGCGCCGCAACGGCGCGGGGTTTGCACCCGGGTGTATACCACCACCCCTAAAAAGCCTAATTCGGCATTGCGCCGCGTGGCTCGTGTGCGCCTTACAAGTGGCATGGAAATTACTGCCTATATTCCTGGTGAAGGACACAATTTGCAAGAACACTCCATTGTGTTAGTACGCGGTGGGCGGGTACGAGATTTGCCGGGGGTGCGTTACAAGGTGGTACGCGGCACGCTAGACACCTCTGGCGTGTCCGATCGCCGTCAAGCTCGTAGTCGCTACGGCGCAAAGAAAGAAGGCTGATCGTGCCACGCAAAGGTTCCGCAGGTCGCCGCAATCTGCCCAACGATCCGGTGTACAACTCTTTGTTGGTCACTCAGTTTGTTAACAAGATCCTTCAGAGAGGCAAGCGCTCTACTGCTGAGAGGATTGTGTACGGAGCATTGGATGTTGTTGAGCAAAAAACCAGCGCTGAACCCTTGGGCATCTTGAAGCGTGCTGTAGATAATGTGAGACCTCAATTGGAGGTACGTAGCCGCAGGGTGGGAGGGGCCACTTATCAGGTGCCTGTGGATGTGCGGCCTCGCCGAGCTAATACCTTGGCCATACGCTGGATCGTCAATAATGCCAGAGAGCGTCGCGAGCGTACCATGATGGATCGTCTCGCTAGTGAGATATTGGATGCTTCTAATGGTCTGGGTGCGTCGATCAAGCGACGTGATGATTTACACAAGATGGCTGAGTCAAACCGAGCCTTCGCCCACTACCGCTGGTAAGTGGTTTTATCCCTGTGAATTACATGTCTCGCCATCCGTTAGAAAAGACCCGCAACATTGGGATCATGGCTCATATTGATGCGGGTAAAACCACCTGTACCGAACGTATTTTGTATTACACGGGCAAGGCCTACAAGTTAGGCGAGGTTCACGACGGTGCAGCCACGATGGACTGGATGGCTCAAGAACAAGAGCGAGGTATAACCATCACTTCGGCGGCTACCACTGCCGAGTGGTCTGGGCATCGCATTAACATAATCGATACTCCTGGCCATGTTGACTTCACCATGGAGGTTGAGCGCTCTTTGCGGGTGCTTGACGGTGCAGTAGCTCTGTTTGATGGTGTGGCTGGCGTGGAGCCTCAGTCGGAAACGGTGTGGCGCCAAGCCAATAAGTACCAAGTGCCTCGTATCTGTTTCATAAACAAGTTGGATCGTACTGGTGCCAATTTTGAGCGGGCTGTTTTGACCATTAATGAGCGGTTGCGCGCTAACACTGCACTGGTGCAGCTTCCCATTGGTATTGAAGCTGACCTTTTGGGCGTGGTTGACCTAGTAGAGATGCAGGGTTTGGTGTGGCGAGGCGATGATTTGGGAGCAACTTGGGATGTCACCGAAATACCTGATGATCTTAAAGACCGTGCTGAAGAAGCTCGTTTAGAGTTGATCGACCTGCTCACTCAGTTTGATGAAAATCTTTTGGAAAAGTACATCGAAGACGAGAATGCTATAACACCTGCTGATTTGCGGGCATCAATTCGAACTTGCACCTTATCGTTAGATGTGGTGCCGGTGTTGTGTGGCTCGGCCTTTAAGAACAAAGGAGTACAGCCTCTGCTAGATGCCGTGGTGGAGTATTTGCCATCGCCTATGGATATTCCCACCATTAAGGGCAGCTACAAGGGCGAAGATTGTGACCGGCCCGCTGATGCTGGCGCACCTTTCAGCGCGTTGGCATTCAAGATTATGAGCGATCCTCATGTTGGTAAGCTTACTTATTTGCGGGTTTATAGTGGGCAGTTAGAAAAGGGAGGGCAGGTTCTTAATCCTCGTACTGGCCGTAAGGAGCGAGTTGGGCGCATTTTAGAGATGCATGCCAACGACCGCGAAGATCTAGATATCATGCGCGCAGGGGACATTGTTGCGGGCATTGGTTTTAAAGATGTGCGTACCGGTGACACCTTGGCTGATGTGGTCACCCCCATTGTTTTGGAAGAGATGGACTTTCCTGATCCGGTGATTCAGGTGGCTGTGGAGCCGCGCACCAAAGCCGATCAAGACAAGCTGGGCAAGGCTATGGCTGCTTTGGCTGAGGAAGATCCAACTTTTCAAGTGCGCACCGATGAAGAGACCGCTCAGACCCTTATCGCAGGTATGGGCGAGTTGCATCTTGAGGTGCTGGTGGACAGAATGCTTCGGGAGTTTAACGTGGATGCCTCGGTGGGTAAGCCGCAGGTGGCTTATCGTGAAACCCTCTCAGCGCCCGTTATGAAGTACATGTATACTCATAAGAAGCAGACTGGCGGTGCGGGGCAGTTTGCTGAGATCGTCTTTGATTTGGAGCCCAACGAAGCGGGCAAAGGTTATGAGTTCTTCACTTCGGTGACCGGTGGGCGCATACCTAAGGAATACATTCCTGCGGTGGATAATGGCATGAAAGATGCCATGTCGGTGGGTCCCTTAGCTGGTTTTCCAGTAGTAGACCTAAAGGTGACGCTTACCGATGGTAAGCATCATGATGTGGATTCTTCTGATATGGCCTTCAGGGTGGCTGCCTCAGCTGCTTTTCGGGAGGCTTCTAGGCGGGCTAAGCCTATATTGTTGGAGCCCATTATGGCTGTGGATGTGGTGACTCCCGAGGAGTACATGGGCGATGTTATCGGCGATCTAAACAGTCGCCGTGGCAAGATTGACAGCATGGAACAGCGTGGTCGTGAGCAAATTGTGAAGGCCCATGTGCCACTTTCGGAAATGTTCGGGTACGCTACGCAACTTCGCTCGCGTACTCAGGGTCGGGCAACATACACAATGCAGTTCGACACCTATCGGCAGACCCCTGCCAAGGTGCAAGAAGAAATCGTCGCTCGAATCCGGGGCGAATGATCAGGTATATACAACTCATTTTGGAAGGCTGAAACATGGCAAAGGAAACATTTGAGCGAACCAAGCCGCACTTGAATGTGGGCACGATGGGTCATATTGACCACGGTAAAACCACTCTGACAGCGGCGATCACTAGGGTGTTGTCGGAAGCTGATCCGTCTAGTACAGAGTTCACCGAGTTCGATAACATTGACAAGGCCCCCGAGGAGCGTGAGCGGGGCATAACCATCAATGTGGCGCATGTGGAGTATGAGACCGCTAACCGCCATTATGCCCATGTGGATATGCCTGGTCACGCTGATTATATCAAAAACATGATTACCGGAGCGGCCCAAGTAGATGGTGCCATCTTAGTGGTGTCTGCTGCTGATGGGCCGATGCCGCAAACTCGTGAGCATGTGTTGCTGGCCCGACAGGTGGGTGTGCCCGCCATTGTGGTGGCCTTGAACAAGGTGGATCAGGTGGATGACGAGGAGTTATTGGAACTAGTTGAGCTAGAGGTGCGTGAGTTGCTCAATGAGTACGACTTCCCGGGTGATGACATTCCGGTCGTCCCAGTATCTGCCTTACAGGCCCTTGAAGGTGATACTGATGCCGCCGAGCAGGTGAAGGCTTTGATGGAAGCGGTGGATACCTACATTGTGGAGCCAGAGCGGGATGTGGATCGTCCTTTCTTGATGCCCATTGAAGATGTGTTTTCCATTACGGGTAGAGGCACCGTGGTAACTGGACGTGTTGAGCAGGGTATCGTCAACAGCGGTGACAAGGTGGAGATCGTGGGGATTCGTGAGACCTCCGAAACCGTGTGTACCGGCGTAGAGATGTTCCGCAAGCTGTTAGACGAGGGTCGTGCAGGCGACAACATCGGTGCGCTGTTACGAGGCACGGACAAAGATGACGTACAGCGGGGGCAGGTGTTGGCTCAGCCTGGCTCAATCACTCCTCACACCAATTTTGAGGCCCAAGTTTACGTACTTACAAAGGACGAAGGTGGTCGACACAAGCCGTTCTTCAGCAATTATCGGCCTCAGTTTTATTTCCGTACTACTGATGTCACCGGCACTATCGCGTTGCCTGAAGGCACTGAGATGTGCATGCCCGGCGATAACACGGAGATGACCATTGATCTGATTGCTCCAATTGCTATGGATGAGGGTTTGCGCTTTGCTATTCGTGAGGGTGGACGTACCGTGGGTGCTGGCACTGTTACCAAGATTCTTAAGTAAAGCTGATGCCTGTGGGACAAAAGATTCGTATCCGGCTAAAGGCCTACGACCACGAAATTATTGATCAGTCCACAAAAAAGATTGTGGAGACGGTCAAACGTACCCAAGCTGACTTGCGGGGCCCTGTCCCTTTGCCAACAGAAAAGCATCGTTTTACGGTTATCCGTTCGCCTCATAAGGATAAAGACAGCCGCGAGCACTTTGAGATCCGTATTCACAAGCGGCTATTAGATATTGTGAATCCCGGTGCCAAAACCGTGGACTCGTTGCAACGTCTAGATTTGCCAGCAGGGGTGGACATCGAAATCAAGCTTCAACACGGCTGAGGTGGCTGGCTTTTGGCTGGTAGACCTCCTGCAATTGAGGTAGCTGCTGCAAACTCGCAGGTGATCCTGTTACGGGTGTCTGGTCCCGACCGCCCGGGTTTGTTTGCGGGTTTGTTGAGGGTGCTCACAGCGTGTAATGCCCACATTCAAGATGTGGAGCAGGTGGTGATTCGTCGCCAACTCACCCTGTGTTTGGTGTTAGAGGTTCCTCCCGGACAAGACCTTCTTAAGGATTTGCTGTTGTTTGGTTGGGAGCAGCGTGTGACCGTGGATTTTGATGTGGTGGACCCTACACCCACAACTCATCCGTCAGCCCACGCAGTGACGATATTAGGTCGGGAGTTGAGTCCTGCAATGCTGGCAGCTACTGCTACAGCTATTGCTGATGGGAAGGGCAATATCAGGCGCATTGTGCGTTTGTCGCGGTATCCCATCTATAGCTATGAGTTGTTGGTGGAGGGTGGCGAT
Source organism: Acidimicrobiia bacterium (assembly GCA_009843865.1). Lineage (GTDB taxonomy): Bacteria > Actinomycetota > Acidimicrobiia > Acidimicrobiales > Bin134 > Poriferisocius. Next base: position 51,538 of record VYCQ01000035.1, on the reverse strand, counting down.
GAGGTCACTATTCGTCAAAATCTGTTAGCGGTAGCGGGAGCCAATTCAGGTTTTGACGTGGCTATACAGCGCGAGGGTCTGGCACGTCGCGCTAAGCGAGTAGCGGTGTTGGATGTAGATTCAACGCTGATTCAAGACGAGATCATTGACTTGTTGGCCGCAGAGGCTGGTTGCGTAGATAAATGTCGGATGCTTACTGAACAAGCAGTGCGCGGGGAGATTGACTTTGAAACAGCATTGGTAGAGCGGGTGAGGCTGCTAGCTGGTTTAGAGGAGCCTGATCTGGAGCGGGCTTGGGATCAGGTGACCCTTACCCCTGGAGCCCGTACATTTTTGACGACGCTCAAGCGGCTGGGTTTTGTAGTCGGCATTGTTAGCGGTGGTTTTACAAGGTTTTGCAACCGCTTAAAAGAGCAGTTCAATCTAGATCACGCTCACGCTAACGTTTTGGAGATGGTGGATGGAAAGCTAACCGGCAAGTTGCAAGGGCCTATAGTAGACCGTGCTCGCAAGGCCGAACTCCTCAAGCAGATTGCAGCTAGTGAGGGTGTTTCACCTGAACAGGTGGTGGCCGTTGGCGATGGTGCCAATGATATTGACATGCTGGCGGTTGCAGGTTTGGGCATAGCTTTTAATGCCAAGCCCAAGGTTCGTGAAGCAGTAGAAACTTCTGTGAACGTGCCTCACTTAGATGCCATCTTGTTTCTTTTGGGGGTTAGTCGCGAAGAATTAGAAGCCGAGGGCATTTAGTGGCTTTTTTGGGGCTATAACTTCTCGGGCTGTCTTTGGTTAGCTGGGTTGGTTGCGGAGGTACTCTTCGATTTGGGTGACAAGTTCACTGGGGTCGGTAGATCGCATCGTTTCTATGTCGTTGGATTGTGCGATGACGTTGTCGTAATCTTGTTCTAGTTGGGTGATGTATTTGGCTGCATCGTCGGCCTCAATAACTAAATTTGACACATGGTGTTCGTAGGTTGCTGCTAGTTCCTCTAGTTCAGAGGTGTCAGGCGTAATGTCAAGGATTTTGCATACCCTTTTAATGAGGGCAAATGAGGCCTTAGGAGAGGGTATCTCCGAGGTGTAGTTAGGCACCGCAGCCCACAATGACGCGGTGCGCAGCCCTAGACCGGCGTAAGCACCGTTGAGGACACCCACTATGCCTGTAGGCCCTTCATAGCGAGATGTGGAGAGTTCTAATTGGGCGGCTAACTCAGGGTCTTGGCTGCTGCCGTATACCGGAGAGGGGCGGGTGTGGGGGACATCTGCTAGCAATGCACCGAGTGTCACTACTAGCGGGCTGCGGAGGCGCTGTGTCATGGTCACAATTTGTTGGGTGAAAGTGCGCCACTTTAGCTGAGGCTCGGTGCCCATTAGCAGGGCCAACTTTGGGTGGTTGATTTTGTTGAGATTGCTATCGTTAGGGTTGGTGTCGGTGGAGTCATCCCCGACAGGTTTATTAGCTACTGATTGAGCGCTGAGGAAGGTTGCGCTAAGCAAGTTGTTGCTGGGCCACCTTAAAGATCGCGACCCGTCGTTTTCTAGATGTATATGTGGCCGTGTTGCGCTGAAATCGAAAAATGGTTCTGGGTCCAAGCTGGCTAGTGGGGTTATCTCACAGCGTTTAGCTAGCCACGCCAGTGCTCCTGATGCAGCATCTCCTGCGTCGTTCCATCCGGTAAACGCAACCAGCAGTATCGGCTGATCTTGGTCGGGTTCGTTGACCCAGGTGATGTGGTCCACTCGTTCAACTTATCGCCATTGTGGGCCGCTTCTTGTGTCACGCCGGTAGTCTCAGCCTATGCAGTTAACGATCAGCGAGGCCACCGAGGTGACCGAAGAGTTGCTGCAAGCTTTTCAGCGTCTTATTCCTCAGCTTTCGTCCTCCAATTCGCCACCTGATACTGTGGCGATGCAAGACATCGTGGCCTCGCCATCTACTCGCTTGCTGTTAGCGCGAAGCGAAGATGTGATTGTGGGGAGCTTGACCCTAGTGCTGGTACGTATCCCTACTGGTGTGCGTGCCATCATCGAAGACGTGGTGGTTGATATTGAGATCAGAGGTCAGGGCGTTGGCAAAGCGCTTAGTGAGGCCGCAATCGAGCTAGCGCGTGCCGCGGGGGCCATAACAGTAGATCTGACCTCGCGCTCTAGCAGGGTGGCGGCCAACCGTCTTTATCGGTGTTTGGGTTTTAAAATCCGCGATACCAACGTTTATCGTTATCGATTTTGAGCAATCTAAAATCTAGATTGCTACGTGGGTGGATGTCTCGTTGGGAAAGTGGCAGGCTACGAAGTGGTTAGAGCTGATTTTCTGAAGCGAGGGTTCTTGGACTGCGCAAACATCTTGGGCTTTTGTACAGCGGGTGCGGAAGCGGCAGCCTGAGGGTGGGTTGATAGGCGATGGTAATTCTCCGGTGATTTGGAGTTTGGGTATCGGCATGTGCGGGTCGGGCTTAGGAACCGATGCCAGCAAGATGTCGGTGTAGGGGTGCGCCGCATGGGTGTAGAGCCTGTCGGGGTCTGCTACTTCGCATATCTTGCCCAGATACATCACCACTACCCTGTCGGATACGTTTTTAACTACAGCTAGGTCGTGGGCAATGAACACCAAGGTGAGCCCGTAGCGTTTTTTCATGTTTGTTAGCAGGTTCAAGATCTGCGCTTGCACCGATACGTCTAGGGCTGACACTGGTTCGTCGCAGATGATTAGCTTGGGGTCTAGTATCATGGCTCGGGCGATGCATATGCGTTGACATTGCCCACTGGAGAATTGATGTGGTCGCCTATTTTCTACAGCTTTGGGGTCAAGACCTACGGCTTCAAGCATTGCGTGTACTCTCCGGATTGCAATATCATCGGAATCGGTGTGCCAAATAGATAATCCTTCGGCCACTATTTCGTTCACCTTGCGGCGGGGGTTTAGCGAAGAGATGGGGTCTTGAAAGATCATCTGCATGCGGGTGCGGCTGCGACGTAGGTTTTCTTTGGAGAGTTGGGTCATCTGCTCACCATCAAAGATAACCGACCCCGAATTAGGCGGCGGTAGCTGCATGATGGCTCTGGCTGTAGCAGATTTACCACAGCCAGATTCGCCCACCACCCCTAAAGTCTCGCCCTCAAGCACATCGAAGCTGATGCCTGATACAGCGTGTATTGTGGTGCGACGACCAGCGGGAAACTCCACTACAAGGTCTTCTACTGACAAGAGTGCAGTGCTGCCTCTGAGATGAGCTTTACCGCAACCAGCCATCAGATGACCTTCCTTGGCTTGCAGGCGGCCAGACTATGACCTTACCGCCGCTGTTAGGGCAAGGCCAGCAGCAGTTATCCCTGTTTTCTGGTTGACAGCATGGGCTTGTTTGTTTTCGGGTGAACCCACTGGGAAAAAGCATGCTTGCTGGTGATCTGCTTGATCTGTCTCAAACAAATTGGGCTCTTCGTTCAGGCATTGGTCTTGGGCATAGCGACAGCGCGGGGCGAATCGACATCCTAGTAGAGCGCGGGTCATATCGGGTGGGTACCCGCTGATGGCTTCGAGCCTGCTATGGGCTTGGTTTTCTATTCGAGGGATCGATTTGAATAGTGCCTCGGTGTAGGGATGGTTCATATTGCGAAATAAGGTTTTAGTGTCGGCTGTTTCTAGCATTTTGCCTGCGTACATAACTCCAATGCGTTGAGTCCGCCCCGCAACCACACCTAAATCATGGGTGATTAGGATCATTGCCATCTCTAATTTTTCTTGGAGCGAGGCCAGTAGATCTAGGATTTGTTTTTGGACAGTGACATCTAGTGCTGTGGTGGGCTCATCTGCAATCAACAGTTTAGGATTGCAGGCCAAAGCGATGGCGATGGTAATCCTTTGGCGCATCCCGCCTGAAAGCTGATGGGGGTATTGCTTGAGTCGTTTGCGGGGTTCGGGAATACCCACTTGCCCCATGAGTTCAAGAGCTTTTTGTATAGCTTCTTTCTTCGATGCTTTGAGATGAAAGCGAATTGATTCGGTGATTTGTGTACCGATTTTCTTGACCGGGTTAAGCGAAGTCATTGGGTCTTGGAAGATCATGGCCATTTGCGTTCCCCAGAAATGCTTGGCTTCGCAATGGCGTAATCGTGAGATGTCCTTGCCGTTGAAATGTACTTTAGATGTTTCGGCAATGATGGCGTTGCTGCTTAAGATGTTCATGATCGATCGCACGAGTACGGATTTACCTGAACCCGATTCGCCAACGATGCCAATGGTTTCGCCTTTATTTAAAGAGAAGCTCACGCCATCTACTGCTTTGAGTATTCCTGTGGGCGTGCCGAAGTATGTGCGGAGATCTTCAACCTTTAGTAGTGGCTGCTTGGCTTGCACTCTTGTCTCTGATTTAGCTCGTTTGCCTCAAACTTGCAGCAATTCCATTATTTTTTTAGGGGGGCGGCTGATGATTGCTTTGTTGCCTCGAACCGCTACGGGACGTTGCATCAATTTAGGATGCTTCAATAAGAGTTGTACTACTTCTGAGGAGTTTTGGTAATCCTCAATATTCAAATCTAACCTTTTAAAGTAACTGTCTTGGCGCACCAAGTTGCTAGGCGCGCTGTCTAGTATCTCCAATAGGCGTTCCAGCTCTTGCTGGCTTAAGGGGGTTTTGAGGTAGTGAACGACATCGAACTCGATGCCCTGCGACTCAAGTACTTCGAGAGCGCTTTTAGAACTGCCTCAACCAGGATTGTGGTAGATGGTTATTTCGGCCATGTCTGAAGGATACCATCGATACTTTGGGGATTTGCTGGCAGACGTTTGGGTCTGCAAGAGCTAGTTGTTTATGCAATAATTCAGGTTCATCGGGGGTTTTGCTCCTTTCAATGTCGTTTAAAGTTCGGAGGCACCCCATTTCTAACGTTGTTAGGGCCGCAGTAGTACAGACTGTATGGACCGGTGATCGGGAGTCGATGATTGAGCTGCACGAGCAATATGTGTCTGAGGCTGCCTCTGTTGGAACCCAAGTTATGTGTTTTCAAGAGTTGTTTAATGCTCCTTACTTTTGTCAGGTGCAAGAGTCTGACTATTGCAGCTACGCTGAGGCTATTCCCGATGGACCCACTACCAAGAGGTTCCAGGAAGTAGCAGCTAGGCACAATATGGTGCTGGTAGTCCCTATGTATGAGCAGGAACAGCCTGGGGTGTTCTATAACACTGCTGCTGTGCTAGATGCTGATGGCACTTATTTAGGTAAATATCGCAAGGTACATATTCCCCATCTCAAGGGGTTTTGGGAGAAGTTTTACTTTCGTCCGGGCAATCTGGGCTTCCCAGTGTTCAATACCGCTGTAGGCAAGGTTGGGGTTTACATTTGCTACGACCGCCATTTTCCAGAAGGGTGGCGTGCGCTGGGTTTAAATGGGGCGCAGTTAGTGTTCAACCCTTCAGCTACTAGCCGAGGTTTGTCTTCGTATCTATGGAAGCTAGAGCAGACGGCAGCGGCTGCGGTCAATGTCTATTTCGTGGGGGCGATCAACCGAGTGGGTGCTGAGGCCCTAGGCGGCAATGACTTTTACGGCACTTCTTACTTTGCCAATCCTCGCGGCGAGTTCGTTGAGGATCCAGCATCGGACACCCAAGAGGAGCTGCTGATTAGGGATTTGGACTATGCCTTCATTGAAGAGACCCGAGCTCAATGGGCCTTTTATCAGGATCGTCGTCCAGATATGTACGGCTTGTTAGTTGATGCTTAGGTTGTTATGAGAACGCTCATTAAGAACGGCACGGTAGTTAGTTCTACCGGTGCCGACCTCGCAGAGGTTCTGGTTGATGGCGAGACTATCGCTGCTGTGCTGCAACCGGCCTCTGAGGTGGCCGTGATGGCAGAGAATGGGGCTGAGCAGGTGATTGATGCCCTCGGCAAGCTGGTTGTGCCCGGTGGAGTGGACGTTCATACTCATATGGAGATGCCTTTTGGTGGCACAGTGGCCGCTGATGACTTTGAAACCGGTACGCGGGCCGCTGCTTGGGGTGGTACCACCACCATTGTGGATTTCGCCACTCAAAGTTATGGATTAGATGTACGGGAGTGCTTTGAGGCTCGCTTGGCACAGGCTGAGGGTCGTTGCGCTATTGACTATGGCTTTCACATGATTATTGGCGATGTCACTAATGCCGCCCTTAAGGAGATGGATCTGCTCATAAACGAGGGTGTCAGCAGTTTTAAGCTGTTCATGGCTTATCCGGGAGTGCTTTACAGTGATGACGGCCAAATCTTGCGGGCCATGCAACAGTGTGCTGGTAACGGTGGGTTGATGATGATGCATGCTGAGAACGGGATTGCCATTGATGTGCTCGCCGAGCAGGCTTTTGAGCGAGGCGAGACCGATCCTGTCACTCATGGATATGTACGTCGGGCTGAATTTGAATCAGAAGCCACCCATCGGGCTATTGCGTTGGCCAAGGTTGGCGCTGCCCCGCTGTATATAGTGCATTTGTCGGCTAAGCAAGCCCTAGAGCAGGTGGCGATTGCCCGTAACGACGGTGCCAATGTTTTTGCTGAGACCTGTCCGCAGTATCTGTATTTCAGCCTTGAGGAACATTTGGATCAGGGTTGGGAGGGCGCTGCTTATGTATGTTCTACCCCCATTCGCTCTCGTCACGATCATCATCAAGATGAGCTGTGGAAAGGGTTGCGAACTAATGACTTAGCGGTGGTGTCTACTGACCATTGTCCATTTTGTATGAAAGAGCAAAAGGAGTTGGGGGTTGGAGACTTCAGAGCTATTCCGAATGGCCTAGGCACGGTAGAGCATCGTATGGATCTCATTTTTCAAGGGGTTGTAGCTGGTGAGATAAATTTGCCGCGGTGGGTGGAGTTGTGCTCTACAACCCCAGCTCGCATGATGGGGTTGTACCCTCGTAAGGGAACGATTCAGCCTGGTGCAGATGCTGATGTGGTGATCTATGATCCGCAGGCATCTTGGACGATCAGCGTTGATAATCACCATATGAACATTGACCACTCGGCTTATGAGGGTATTCAAGTAAGCGGTCATGTGGACGTTGTTTTGTCACGAGGTCGTGTGATTATTGATAACGGTCAGTATCTGGGTGTTAGGGGTCATGGGCGATATCAGCGGCGTGGCCTGAGCAGCTATTTGATTTAGCAGGCATTTGATTTAATGGTTGAGATCCCCTTGGTTGGGTAGCTGTGGATTTTGGGGTTGTCTTTCAGACCGATCCGCCAGCGTGGCGCGTGGTTGATCTCGCGCGGAAGGCCGAGTCGTTGGGCTTTGGCTACGCTTGGACTTTTGACAGCCATGTGCTGTGGCAAGAGCCCTTTGTGATCTATAGCCAGATGTTGTCGGCTACTGACCGTATGATCGTCGGCCCTATGGTCACCAATCCGGCTACGCGCGATTGGACGGTGACCGCCTCAATGTTTGCCACTTTGAACGAGATGTTTGGCAACCGAACCATGTGTGGTATCGGCCGAGGTGATTCGGCTATGCGGGTGATCGGTCGTTCCCCTTGTAGTTTGGCTACCTTGAGCGAGGCCATGGGGGTGATAAAGAATCTGGCTGAGGGGCGAAATGTTATTTATAACGGCTCGCAACAAAGTTTGGGGTGGGCCAAAGAGTCGGAACTCAAGATGTTGATGGCGGCTTATGGCCCTAAGGCGCTGCGCTTGTGTGGTAGGAAAGCCGATGGTTTCATCCTTCAGTTAGCTGATCCAGCTATTGTTGAGTGGTCTATTGCTGCTGTGCGGCGTGCTGCTGAAGAAGCGGGTCGTGACCCCGACAGCTTGTATATCTGTGTGGCGGCACCAGCTTATGTGGGTTCTAACATCGCCCATCAGCGTGAGCAGTGCCGTTGGTTTGGTGCTATGGTGGGCAATCATGTAGTTGATCTAGTGCAGCGCTATGGTAATCAAGGTGGTGATGTGCCCAAAGCTCTTACCGATTACATCACAGGGCGAAAGGGTTACGACTACAGCGGTCACGGTAAAGCTGGCCATGCACATACCGACTTTGTGCCCGATGACATAATTGATCGCTTCTGCCTGCTAGGTGATGAGAATGCCCATCTTGCGCGTTTGCGGCATTTGGAGTCGTTGGGGGTGGATCAGTTTGCTATTTACCTTATGCATGATCAGCCAACTGAGACCCTCAATGCTTATGGTCAAACAATCATTGCTGCTATGGAAAGCTAAGGGCGGTGCTGTATCACACTGATGGTCTATCTCAGAGGGGCTATCTTTAAGATAGGGTTCATAAGTGTTTGCTAGCCAGCAGAGGCTGGTAGGCCAGAGCGGAAAGGTGCTTGCAATGTTGCGGTTTGTGGAAGAGATTCTGTTGTTGATGTTGCGTGATGATGGCAAGTTCAACAACATCCCTCAGCCTGCTATCGATAGAGCCGTAGCTGGTGCGGTGCTCATGGAGTTGGCTATGGAGAACCGAATCGACACTGATCTTGAGCAGCTGATGGTGGTGGACAGCACCCCTGTGGGTGATTCTATGCTAGACACTACCCTTGCTCAGATTGTTTCTACAGAAGATAAAAATGCACGTCATTGGGTAGAAGAGATATCTCGTCAAGCTTCAGATATTCGTGAAGAAGCGCTTAACAGGTTGGTGGAGAGGGGTATTTTGGAACGCCAGGACGACCGTTTTTTGTGGGTGTTTCGCTCGCGGCGCTACCCGGTAATTGATGGCGAGTCAGAGCGAGAGGTGAAGTTGCGGATCATGGGGGTGTTGTTTAGCAACGAGATTCCCAGTCCCCGTGATGTGGTGATTATTTGTTTGGCTCATTCATGCGGCATTTTCAGAGAGATGCTGTCCAAACGGGAGTTGGATCAGGCTACAGATCGGATTGAACAGGTGCGTAAATTAGATCTCATTGGCCAGGCTATGAACCAGTCCATACATGATGTAGAGGTTTGGTTGGCCAACGTTGCTGTTCAAGGTAGGGGCTTTTTTTAGATCTTGAACCTGATAATCTCTCAGCGGTAACTAGAAAGGATCCGGTAAATGAAGCTCATCACGGCGGTGGTAAAGCCGCATCAAGTGGAAGATATCAAGGAAGCTTTAGCCGGGGTGGGTGTTCAGGGTATGACCGTGAGCGAGGCTCAGGGTTTTGGTCGTCAAGGTGGGCATACCGAGACATATCGCGGTACTGAGTACAAGGTTTCCTTCACTCCCAAGTCTCGCTTAGAAGTGGTGGTGGATGACTCTGCTCTTACCGCAGCCACTGAAGCAATTATCGGTGCTGCGCGCACAGGCAAGATCGGCGACGGCAAGATTTGGATTTCTAATCTAGAAGGTCTCACACGCATTCGCACCGGTGAACAGGGTACCGATGCTCTTTAGCTCAACTCACATGATCGAATCTCATGCAGGTCTTTATGAGCTAGACAGGCTGTTGGATTAGCCATTCAGCAGGACCTTTGCGAGAAGGGCTGCGTGATCTGAGGTAGGTGATTATTCTTCAGTGTTGTCGGTTTTGCGAGGAGTTTGTTTGGTGGTGTTGGGCTTTGGACTCCTACTAGCAGGGGCGATTGCCTGTGGCAGTCACGACCAAGGCGACATCATAGCGTTTTGCGAGTTGGCCACAGACGGTGTTGGTACGCATCTGGTTAGGAGCACTGAAGATTTAGCTCAGCTAGATGCGCTTGAAGCGAGTGCCCCACCCGACATTCGCGCAGCAGCCATTACTATTGCTAATGCTTCTCGAGAGGTGGGTGAGATTGATGATCTGCAAGAATTATTTCGGCGAGCCTTTGATCTAGAGCAGGCTGTCGCTCAAGCTCGCCTAGACATGCTCACCTACACGCAGCACCGGTGTTTCTAGTCCAGTGTCTCTAGATCAGTTCTCTAGTTCTAAGGTTGGAGTTGAGTTTGACCTGAAATCGATAATGGCCCAAAAGGGTAACGAGAACTTTTCAGTAGCATTGCGAGTTTTGCCAGCGCGTCAGCGCTCACATCTTTTAGCCATCTACGGTTTTGCTCGCCTAGTTGATGACATTGGTGACGAGTTGGTTGGCAACAGGCTAGCGGCGTTGGATTGGCTAGAAGCTGAACTTCGGCGGGCTAGGTCTGCCACCGCAACACATCCGGTCATGCGCAATCTCACTGGGCTGCTGAACGACTTAGAGATCAGCGATGAGCCTTTTTTAGCTTTGATTGAGGCCAATCGACGTGATCAGTGCAAAAATCGTTATCAAAGTCAAGCAGAGCTAGCTGAGTACTGCATGCTGTCAGCCAATCCGGTGGGATGGTTGGTGCTAGCGGTATTTGGGGTTGCTACTCCTGACCGTATCGCTTTGAGCGATGCGGTGTGTACTGGCTTACAGATCATTGAACATCTCCAAGACCTTGGTGAGGACTACACCCAAAAGCAGCGCATTTACATGCCAGCCGACGAGATGGTTCGTTTTGGAGTGGCTGAGGCTGACCTGTCTGCTGAGCGAGCATCACCTCAGCTATGTCAGCTTGTAGCTCACCAAGTTAGCGCAGCTCGGGGGCTAGTCAACAGAGGCAAGCTTTTGGTGGGTTCACTCAACGGCTGGGTTAAGGTAGCGGTGGCGGGTTATGTAGCGGGTGGTTTGGCTGCGTTAGACGCAATTTCGGTAGGCCAAAACGATGTATTGTCCAAGCTACGGTCACCCGCGCGTATCCGAATAGTGATTTATATGGTGGGTTTGCTAATGCCGCCTAGCTTGTCACGCTGGGTGCGTAGATGAGAGCACAAGAGGCTTATCGGTGTTGCGAGGAGATAACTTGGAAGGAGGCTCGCAATTTTGCTTATGGCATTAGGTTGTTGCCTAAACCTAAGCGTCAAGCCATGTCGGCCCTTTATGCCATGGCCCGGCGCATTGACGATGTGGGTGATGGGCCGTTTCAGTGTGAAGAGAAGCTAGTTCGTTTAAAGAAATTGCGCAGCGATATCGCTGAGCTGGTCTCTGGGAGGCTCAGCGACCCGGAAGACCCGGTGTTGGTTGGACTGAGCGCGTCTGCTGTGTTGTTTACGATCCCCTTAGAGGTGCTTAATGAGATCGTCCAAGGTTGCGAGCAAGATGCGGTGGGCACCGAGTATCAAACCATTGAGGACACTAAGCGATACTGTCGTTTGGTGGCGGGTTCGGTAGGGCGTCTTTCGCTAGGTATATTTGGCACAAAGGATCGCCCCGATGTAGCTGCTGAGTTAGCTGATGAGCTGGGGGTGGCGCTTCAACTCACCAACATCTTGCGTGATATTGTGGAAGATCGGGCTATGGGTCGTGTGTATTTGCCGGCTGAAGATATTGCAAGGTTCAGATGCGCTCCTGATCTCACTGGCCCGATTGATGCTTTGGGCAGATTGGTGGCGTTTGAGGTCCGAAGAGCGGAAGGCCATTTTGTGCAAGGACTTAAGTTGCTGGACATGCTGGATTACCGTAGCCGTGCTTGTGTGGGGGCCATGGCTGGCATATATCGTCGTTTGCTGGTTCGCATAGCGGCCTCACCAACTCAGGTGTTTGCCGGTAGGGTGTCGTTGACTACTAAGGAAAAGTTGGGGGTGGCGGTTCGCAGTTTGGCCGGAGTGCGTATATCCGGAGTGCGTATATAAGCGTGGTCATGATTTCTGTTGCGGTAGGAGAAGAAACACCACCTGCACCTGAGGCGGCTCCTCACATCGCAGTTGTGGGTGCTGGCTTGGCTGGGTTAGCTGCCGCGATCGCGGTGGTGGACGCTGGTATGCAGGTAACGCTCTATGAACGCGCTCCCCGCTTAGGTGGCGCGACCTGGTCGTTTCAACGCAACGGACGCTGGTTTGATAATGGACAGCATGTGTTCATGCGTTGTTGCAGCGAGTACAAGACCTTTCTTGAGCGGTTGGGGGTATCTCATCAGGTTGTTCAACAGCCTCGTTTGAAGGTGCCGGTGATGCGTCCGGGTCGGCCGACCGCACACATAGCCCGCATCTCAGCTCCAGCACCGTTGCATATGGCTGGATCGTTGCTGTGCTACCGCCCTTTGTCTGTGGGGGAACGTATGAGGGCGATTCGCACAGCGTTGGCTCTGCGTCGCTTGAATCTTGAAGATCATAGCTTGGATCAGCAAAGCTTTGGGTCATGGCTGAGCGCCCGGGGGGAGTCAGAGGGTGCTATAGCAGGGCTTTGGGACCTGATCTGCTTGCCTACCGTGAACCTGCGTGCTCACGAGGCATCCTTAGCGTTGGCGGCTAAGGTGTTTCGTACTGGTTTGTTGGATGCTCCTGATGGTGCTGATTTGGGTTGGACTAAGGTGCCTCTAGCTGTGCTGCATGGGGAGGCGGCTGCCGCTCATATCACCGGGTGTGGTGGCAATGTTCAGATGTCGGCCCAAGTAGCAGCGATTGGTGAAGGGCCATGCCTTACCGTTGGGGGCGAGGAGGTTGCAGTTGATGCGGTGATATTGGCGGTGTCTCATGAGGTGGTAGATGAGTTGCTTCCCTCCAACACCTTGCCTCAGCAAAAAGCGTTGACGAATTTGGGCATCTCACCCATCTTTAACGTACATTTTGTGTTCGACCGTACAGTAATGGATGTGCCGTTTACCGCAGTTTTGGACTCCCCAGTGCAATTTGTGTTTGATCGTAGCGAGGCTGCGGCTTGGAAGCGGCCTTACAACAGTGAGCAAGTGGTAGCGGTGTCGCAGTCGGCGGCGTTTGGTGAAATTGGTGATAGTCCTAGTGAGCTCATCGAGCGTTATTACCTAGGTTTGGTTGACTTGTTTCCTAAGGTGGCTGAAGCCGAGGTGTTGGATGCAGTGGTTACTCGCGAACACGGGGCTACCTTTGCCGGTCGTCCTAATACAGCGCGGCTCCGGCCGGAGTCAGCAACTGCTATGAACGGCTTGTTTTTGGCGGGCGCATGGACTGCCACAGGCTGGCCAGCAACCATGGAAGGCGCAGTGCGCTCTGGCAATGTCGCAGCACAGCTCGCGGTGCAATACTGCCGACGGGGTGAGGCGCATCAAAGCCCGAAAGTTGAGAGCCTGCGACGTGAGAGGGCCAGAGCATGAGCAGTGCTGAGGAGGCTACAGCCATTTTGGAACGGGCGAAAGCCTTGGTGGGCCCTGCTATCTTTGAGGTTCTGCGGCGGCTGAATCCAGAGCTCAGCATGTCCGCGATATATCATTGTGAAGGTAAGGGCAAAGGCGCTCGCCCTGCATTGGCCCTCTTATCGGCGGAAGCCGCAGGTGCTACTAGCCATGTGGGGCTTCCTGGGGCGGTGGCAATCGAGCTCATTCACGATTTCTCGCTCATCCATGATGACATAATTGATGCTGATACTGAGCGCCGCCATCGTCCTACCGTATGGGCAAAGTTTGGAGTGGGCACGGGCGTTATAACCGGCGATGCTTTGCATGCTTTGGCTTATGAGACTTTGTTATCCGACCCGACCCCGGCTAGGGTACGCGCAGCCGGGGAGCTTACGCGGGCGGTGTCTGCAATGATTGCCGGTCAGAGTATGGACATGGCTTTTGAGCACTTGCCAACCATCACAGTGGAGCAGTGCTTGGCTATGGAGCGAGGTAAGACGGGGGCGCTTCTATCGTTTGCGTGTTCGGTGGGGGCAATTTTGGCTGATGCCGATGAAGGGTTTATTAGCGCTTTGGCTGACTTCGGAATGCACCTCGGTATTGCATTTCAAGCTACTGACGATCTTTTGGGTATTTGGGGTGATCCTGCGCGAACTGGCAAGCCCGCGGGATCTGATTTGCGAGTTTGTAAAAAATCTATGCCGGTGGTAATCGCACTAAATAACAGCAGCTCCGTCGCTGTAGAACTCGCTAAAATCTATGGTTGTCAGGATGAAGGTCGTTTTATATCGGATGGTCTTGCGCAAACCGATCTCGCACAAATGGATCTAGTCGCTGCTCAGCCAGTATTAGATGACGCGGCAGTGAATAAGGCTCAAGTTCTTGTGGAGGCAGGTGGAGGGCGTGAACAAACTCAAGCCCTGGCCCGTCAGCATTTCGAAGAGGCGGTGACGGCTTTAGACTCTATTGCCCAGACTAATACGGTGAACGCTCAGGCCATCCAAGAAATGAGATGTCTGGCAGAGTTTATCGTCGGGAGGGACTTTTGAACGCTGCTGTAGAGAGTTTGTCCAAGGCCGTAGATCGCCTCCTCAGCCTGCAAGCATCGCAGGGCTGGTGGAAGGGCGAACTAGAGACCAACGTGTGTATTGAAGCTGAGGATCTGTTCTTGCGCGAGTTTTTAGGTATTGCTGATGCTGAGATTACCCGCCAAACAGCCAATTGGATTCGCCATACCCAGCGTGCTGACGGGACTTGGCCTACGTTTTATCAGGGTCCATCCGATTTATCGGTAACGGTGGAGGCTTATTGGGCTTTGCGATATGCAGGTGACCCTGCTGATGCAGATCACATGATCAAAGCTGCTGCCTATATCCGCAGTGAGGGTGGCTTGGAGCGCAGTCGGGTATTTACTCGGATATGGATGGCGTTGTTTGGTCTTTGGAGTTGGGATGACCTGCCTGCCTTACCGCCTGAGGTGATCTTGCTGCCTAAGCAAGTGCCCTTAAATATTTATGATTTTGCTTGTTGGGCTCGTCAAACAGTGGTGGCTCTCACGGTTGTAGGAGCGCATCGTCCGGTGCGCTCAATGGGTATTAACATTGACGAGATCCGCACTGGCGTTAGGTCTGCTGAGCGAGAACCAGCACCTTTGGCATCTCCCGCTAGGCGTTTTCAGCAGTTAGATCGTTTGCTGCATCGTTATGAGAATCGTCCCTATCGGCGGATACGCAATTGGGCACTGAATCGTGCTGAGCAATGGATAATCGCCCGCCAAGAAGCCGATGGCTGCTGGGGTGGAATTCAACCTCCTTGGGTGTATTCGCTCTTGGCGTTGTACTTGCGGGGTTATTCTTTGCAGCATCCTATTATGGCGCAGGGCTTGGCCGGGTTTGATACTTGGACGATTATTGAAAATGATATGCGTCGCTTGGAGTGCTGTCAGTCACCGGTTTGGGATACTTGCTTGTCATTAGTGGCATTAGCAGACGCTGGTGTTGCTTGTGATCATTCCAAGATGGTTAAAGGTGGTAGTTGGCTGTTGAGCCAAGAGGTGCAAGTGGTGGGTGATTGGGCTGAACAGCGTCCTCACCTGTCTCCGGGGGGTTGGGCATTTGAGTTTGAGAACAGCTACTACCCCGATTTAGATGACACCGCTGAGGTTGCTTTAGCACTGCGGCGGATCGACCTTGAAGACGCTAATGCAGCCCAAAAGGCTTTGAAGCGGGCTGTGAGCTGGGTTCAAGGGATGCAATGCAGCGACGGTGGCTGGGCAGCTTTTGATGCGGACAATTGCTCGACATTGGTGGCGGAGTTGCCGTTTTGTGATTTTGGGGAGGTGATTGACCCGCCGTCGGCTGATGTTACTGCTCATATAGTGGAGATGTTGTGTGAGTTGGGCAAAGATGCTGATGGATATGGCGTGGATCAAGAAGCCATACAGCGTGGTGTACGTTGGCTAAGTGACAATCAAGAAGCCGACGGATCGTGGTACGGGCGTTGGGGGGCAAACTATATTTATGGTACCGGTGCGGTGGTGCCTGCGCTTATCAGCGCAGGGGTCAGCAGCGATGATCCGCTAGTGGTGCGGGCTTGTGATTGGTTAGAATCGGTGCAGAATTCAGATGGGGGATGGGGCGAGGATATGCGCTCTTATGTGGACTTGCAGTGGCGGGGTCGTGGGGAGTCTACGCCTTCGCAAACGGCTTGGGCCTTGCTGTGTTTGATTGCTGCCGGTCGTGCAGACACGCAAGCTGCCCACAGAGGCGTGGGCTGGCTTATTGAATGTCAACGCAGTGATGGCGACTGGGATGAGCCTTGGCATACGGGCACCGGGTTCTCTGGAGACTTCTATATCCGCTATCACTTATATCGGCTGGTGTTTCCGGTGATGGCATTAGGGCGTTGGGTGCGGGCCATGAGTGTTGACAAGTGAGTTTGGTAGTGCTGTGCCCGATGGCCATGGAGGCTCGTGCGGTTCGTCGGGGTGTGCGGTATCTAAGCGATCCTGTTCAGGTGTTGTGTACGGGAATGGGACCTAAGCGCAGCCGTCGTGTTGGATTGTTTGACAAACCAGTAGTTGTGGTTGGCATAGCGGGCGCGGTTACAGATGAGATAGCGCCTGGCGAGGTAGTGGTGGCAACTGATGTGTCGGCACATGATGTTGCTCCCATAGGGTTGGCGCAGGTTGTGAAAGTGGCTCAAGACATTCGCAACGCTGGTTTTACCGTGCATACTGGTTCGGTGGCTTGCGTGTCTCGGTTAGCGGTGGGAGCACGGCGTCAGGAGTTGGCCGATATGGGAGCGGTAGCGGTGGATATGGAGTCTGCCTGGTTGTTGGAACGCCAGCGCAGACCTGCGGCGGTGGTGCGGGTGGTTACCGACACGCCTAGTCACGAGCTGCGTTCGCTGAGTGCTCCAGCCGCAGTGTTTCGGGCATTGCGTACCATTCGTCGTATTATGCCAGCGTTAGTGACGGTGCTAGTTAAGGAAGTTTGTTGAGATGGGTATTCCGGTTCGCCAAGCCGTAAAGGTTGGCATCTATGTGCTGAAGAATCGATTACGCGGCCGCAAAAAGTACCCCTTGATCGTGGAGTTAGAGCCGCTTTTTGCTTGCAATTTGGAGTGTCCAGGGTGCGGCAAGATCCAATATCCTACTGAGGTGTTGCGCCAGCGGGTGAGCGTGGCCGATGCAGTGGCGGCCATGGAGGAGTGTGGCGCGCCAATGGTGTCTATAGCAGGGGGCGAACCGCTGTTGCACCCTCAGATTGGTGAGATGGTGGCCGAGCTTGTAAAGCGCAAATGCTTCGTGTACTTGTGTACCAACGCAGTGCTGCTGCGACGCAAGATGCATATGTTTGAGCCTTCGCCCTACTTTTCCTTTGTGATGCATGTGGATGGGTTAAGGGAACGACATGATCTGGCTGTGGCTCGGCCGGGTGTGTTTGATGAGGTGGTTGAGGCCATTGCCGTAGCCAAAAAGAAGGGTTTTCGGGTTAACACCAACAGCACTTTTTTCAACACAGATAGCCCTGACGATGTACGTAGTGTGTTGGACTTTTTGAACGATGATCTAGAGGTGGACTCAATGATGGTGTCGCCTGGTTATGCCTATGAACGCGCATCTGATCAGACGAACTTCTTGCCTGTGGAGCAAACCAAGAAATTGTTTAAGGAGGTGTTTGCTGATGGTCGTCGCAAGAAGTGGCGGTTTAACCACACGCCTTTGTTTTTGGACTTCTTAGAGGGCAAGGTGGATTATGAATGCACGGCTTGGGGGGTTCCTAGTTACTCGGTGTTTGGCTGGCAGCGGCCTTGCTATTTGATGGCGGATGGTTACACGTCAACTTACGCAGAGTTGATAGAGACCACTGATTGGGATAGTTATGGGCGAGGTAGGGATCCTCGCTGTGATAATTGCATGGCCCACTGTGGGTATGAGCCAACCTCGGTGGTAGCCACTATGAGTTCGTTGCGCGAGTCTCTAAGGGCTGTGGTTGGAACTAATTAACGTTTGAGCTACTCGCTGGCGTAACTGCACATTCACTTGGAGGCGCTCAAGGTGTTGGGCTACGATTAGCGGGCCTTGCGACACAGGGTGAGCTTTCAAGAATGCTGTTATCTCACTGGCTAGTTGGGCGGTAGACAGTGCGCAGATGCCTTCAAGCATGCGTGGGATGATTTGAGATGGAATCTTTTGATTGATTTCATCCCAGCGTTGTGTCACAAATCTCCAAGCTTGAACCCCTCGTTCGCGGTTGCGCAGGCAGTCGCGGATTACAAACCCTGCATCTTGGCTGCGAATTGTTCCGTCTAAGGTGGCAGCAAGGGTGCGATCCATCAACTCTGGTTGGGTAAATAAACTGAGTGCTGTGAGATAGCGCAATTGGAGTTGTGGAGTTGGGGCATCGGCTAGGCGGCGGTGTATTTTTTCGTAGTCTGCGGCATTGCCGGTGGTTGCTACAACTGTGGTGGCTGCGGCATCGAGGGCAGGGTTGGTTGCGTCAGCGTTGAAGAGTTGTCGACAGCGTGCAATGACATTTTGATCGTTGCCGGTAGTTGCCAGGCTACACACCAGCACGCCTCGTAGCTCGTTGGTACGTTCGTCTTCTTGCAGTGTTTGTTCCCAGCCCAGCCTGCGATAGGTAGGGCCGATCATGTTGCGTGTCTGTTGGCGAAGTGCCTCACGGCCTTGGTTGTTGCTGAGGTGGTCAAGGGTGGACAGAGTGTTTGTGAGTCGCTGCCACACGGCTAAATTGTCTTCGCTGATGGCAATGTGTGCAGCCAATTGAAGGTATTCCGTTAGTGGTAGCTGCTTGGCTACTGTTAACGCCCATTGGTCGTCTAACAGCATAAAGCGTTGGAGTGGGTTGAGTTGCGGGCCGTCTTGCAGCAGACGTGTTAGCAGGTTGTTTTGGTAAGACACCCTGTAGAAGCCATCAGCATTGGGGTTCAGCATGACCCAGTTCTCTGCGGTTGCCCTTAGCTCGGCTTGTTCGCCTAGTACAAGGTGTTCGATGTGGTTGTCGGCAGCGGCCACAATTATTGGTACTTGCCAGGAGGCTTGTTCGGTCTGAGGGCTGTAGCTAAAGCGTTGCTGCCTGAGCGTGACCTTGTGGTCGGCATCAGCCGTTGCAGTTATCAGCGGGTGGCCGCCCTGAAATATCCAAGAGTCCATTACATTTCGTGCTGGTTGACCCGTAGCGGCAGTTAAGGCATCCCAGAGGTGGTGGGTTTCGGTGTTGGAGTAAGAGTGCTGTCGTAGGTAAGACTGTACGGCGTTGCGGAACTTCTCAGCGCCTAAGAACTGCTCCAGCATGCGTATTGTCGCGGCCCCCTTTTGGTAGGTGAGCAGGTCGTACATACCCTCTGCATCTTGTGGTGAAATAACCGGGTACTCGATTGCACGGGTGGTGGTTAAAGCGTCTACCTCAAAGGCAGCGGTGCGAGATAACCCAAAGGTCAGCCAGCGTTGCCAGTCGGGGCGAAAAGCATCTACGGCGAGCATTTCGCAGAAGGTGGCTAAGGCTTCTTTGAGCCAGATCCCATTCCACCATTGCATGGTTACGAGGTTGCCAAACCACATGTGGGCCAGTTCATGGGCGATCACATCGGCAGCGGATTGGCGTTCTTGCTGAGTGGAAGTGGCGGGGTCTATTAGCAGCAGTGCTTCGCGAAAGGTGACGCATCCCATGTTTTCCATGGCACCGAAGGCAAAGTCGGGTATTGCTACTAGGTCTAGCTTGTCGCCCGGGTAGGCGATGTCGAAGTAGTCTTCAAAGAAGTTCAGGCAAAAGACCGCAGCTTCTAAGGCAAATGCGGTGAGGTGGCCCTTGCCCAAGGGGTGGATGATTCGTACCGGGGTGCCGTTCACCCAGGTTGGATTGGTGGTTTCTAATGGTCCTATCACGAACGCCAGCAGATATGTGGACATTTTTATGGTGGGAGCGAACCTCACTTCTTTGAGACCGTTGCCTAGCTGTTGAGAAGAGGTTTCTGCGCCTGAGGAGATGGCCATTAGGTGTTCAGGCACTGTCAGGGTCACCTCAAAGGTGGCTTTAAGATCGGGTTCATCCCAGCACGGGAAGGCTCGTCTGGCATTGGTTGGTTCAAACTGGGTGGTAGCGATCACTCGCTGGTTATCTTCAGAATCGGTAAACACAGAGCGATAGAAGCCGTGGAGGTTTTCGTTCAAGGTACCGCTGAAGCACAGGTTGAGCTGGGACATGCAAGGTTCTAGACGGTCGGCCAATTCCAGCGTGACGCGTTCGTGATCAGGGTCGTATTGGATGTCGCTGATGGTCGAGGAGCCCACCTTGGCTGAGGTGATCTTCAGCTCAGCAGCGTTCAACATAATTCGGTTAACCGGCTCTGTTACGAGGATGTCCACGCTCACCTCTCCGGTGAATGTGAATGACTCAAGGTTTGGAGTTAGCCGCAGCACGTACTGCTGAGGTATCACCTCTCGAGGTAAGCGATAGGGGTCTGGTGTGTCGCTAGCTATCACCAGAGGTTAGATGTCCTGCAACCTAGGGCTGCATCCAAGCAGTATTGTTATCAGCAGCATTGTTGATGGTGTGGTTTGGTTAGTTGCTTGCTTATGTGGTGCTTTGGCGTATCAGGTTGAGGGCACTGCCTGCTTGGAACCATTTGATCTGATCGTTAGAGAACGAGTGCTCGGCAGTGATATCTAGGGTTGTGCCGTTGGGCTTGGTTATCTGTATTTGTACCGGCGTGTTGGGGGCTAAGTTGGCCAGACCGAGGATAGAGATGCGGTCGTCTTCTCCAATGTGGTCGTAATCGTTGGGGTCGGCGAAGGTAAGGGCTAGTAAGCCCTGTTTTTTGAGGTTGGTTTCGTGGATGCGGGCGAAGGATCGGGCGATCACTGCGGCACAGCCTCTAAAGCGGGGCTCCATGGCTGCGTGTTCTCGAGATGATCCTTCGCCGAGGTTACGGTCGCCTATCATCACCCAGTGCTGTTTTACAGCATGGTACGTGGCGGCGATGTCAGGGAACGACCCTGTTGTGCCGTCAAGCTGGTTCTTGCCTTCGCCGACTGCGCCGGTGAAGGCATTCACCGCTCCTAGGTAGAGATTACCGGAGATGTTCTCTAGGTGCCCTCGGTAGCGTAACCACGGCCCGGCCATGGAGATATGATCCGTGGTGCATTTACCTTTTGCCTTTAGCAGCACCGGCAGGCTGTGGAAGTCCTGCCCATCCCACGCTGGGAATGGTTCTAGTAGCTGTAGCCGATTAGAGGTAGGTGAAACCCGTACTTGTGCAGTGTTGCCGTGTTTGGGTGGTGCCACGAAGCCGCTTTCGCCTGGATCAAAGCCATGTTCGGGGAGTTCGGTGCCGTGTCCAACCCTTAGCGCAACTTCATTGCCGTCGGGGGCGGTGATTGTGTCGCTAGTTGGATCAAAATCTAGGGTGCCAGCTAAAGCGAGGGCGACGACCGTTTCTGGAGAGGTCACGAAGGCGTTCGTAGATGCGTAGCCGTCGTTACGTTTGGGGAAGTTTCGGTTGTAGCTGGTGACGATGCTGTTGGGGGTGCCCTCGTCCATATCATTGCGGTTCCACTGACCGATGCAAGGTCCGCAGGCATTGGCAAGCACGGTGGCACCAATAGCCTCAAGGTCGGCTAGCAAGCCGTCGCGTTGGATCGTGGCTCGTACTTGCTCTGAGCCTGGGGTGACCATTAACGGGACTTTGGCTGTAAGGCCGTGGGTTGCGGCGTGTTGGGCGATGCTGGCAGCGCGGGTTATGTCTTCATAGCTTGAGTTTGTGCATGAGCCCACTAGGGCGGCACTTATTTCTAGTGGCCAGCCGTTTAGCTGCGCTTCTGCGCTTAATTGTGCAACTGGGCGAGCTCTGTCGGGTGTATGGGGGCCGTTGATGAGGGGTTTGAGGGTGGACAGGTCAATTTCCACCACACGATTGAAGTATTTGCTGGGGTCGGCTAGTACTGCGGGGTCGGCTTGCAGGTTGAGTGCCACAGCGTCGGTGGCATTGACCACGGCTTCGCGGCCGGTGGCCTTGAGGTAGCGGGCGATGGCATCATCATATGCGAACAACGAGGTGGTGGCCCCGATCTCGGCCCCCATGTTGCAGATGGTGGCTTTGCCGGTGGCCGATAGCGAGTGGGCTCCTGGTCCGAAGTACTCTACGATGGCACCGGTGCCGCCAGCTACAGTGAGGATCTCGGCCACCTTTAAGATCACGTCTTTGGGTGCAGCCCAATCGTTGAGTTGGCCGTCTAGGTGTACGCCAATGAGTTGTGGCCAGCGCACGTTCCAACCAAAGCCGGTCATCACGTCCACTGCGTCGGCTCCACCTACCCCCACAGCCAGCATTGCTAGGCCGCCAGCATTGGGGGTGTGGCTGTCGGTGCCAATTATCATGCCCCCGGGGAAGGCGTATTGCTCAAGCACAACCTGATGGATAATGCCCGATCCTGGTTTCCAGAATCCGGCACCGTAGCGGGCACAAACAGACTCTAAAAATTCATACACCTCGCTGTTGCTTTCGAGTGCGGCAGCTAGGTCTTGGTTAGCATCTACCTCGGCGGTGATGAGGTGGTCGCAGTGGGTGGTGGTGGGCACCTGCACTTCGTCGAGCCCCGCGGTTATGAACTGAAGCCACGCCATTTGTGCTGTGGCATCTTGCATGGCTACACGGTCGGGCCGCAGATCTACGTAGGTGTGTCCTCGCTCTGGGGTGATAGCAGGATTATCAAGGTGGTTGAACAGGATTTTTTCGGCCAGCGTGAGTTCTCGCCCAAAGCGCTCGCGAGCGGTATCAACTCGCTTACTCAGGGTTGAATAGACATTTTCGATTAGTTTTATAGGAGTAGAAGCGGCAACTGACATGTCTTTGATCCTATGGGTTTATCGACATAATGGTCTTGTCGTGGGTCTTGTCGCGCAATGCGAGGTTGAGGTCTGAGTGGTTGGTCATGTGTGTACCCGTTGTTAGGGCCAGGGGTGTTTTGTCTGGTGGTAGCGGGGAGAGCGGTCGCCTAGAGCCCAAGCCCTGCGCCAAGACGACACGTTGGGGCCAGTTAGTGAGGGTGTGGTACCTGCGTGGTTTCGTAGACGGGCTTGGTACCAGTTGGTAGCGCATTCATCGGCCAGGCTAGCTACCGCCACCTCAATGCGGGCCGCAAACCGTCTAGCATTCTCTTCTGCGGTGGGGATTAGAGGATCGCCAAACGTGATCGTGGTGCTAGATGCCCTTGGAAGGCGGTGGCCTTTGGGCAGGATGCGGTCGGTGCCTTCTACATGTACCGGTAAGACGTGTACGCCGCAGCGCACTGCTAGGTAACCAGCGCCTCCCAAGAAAGGTTGACCCCATCCGTCGGGGCTGCGTCCACCTTCGGGAAAGATCAGAAGACTCCAGCCGTCCTCAATCAGCGATGCAGCTAGGCGTGCCGAGCGCCGTCCCACTTTGCCCCGCTCCATTGGGATGGCCCCAATTACTAATGCCGAGGTTGCTGAGCGTATTGCTCCTCCAAAGAAATAGTCAGATGCCGCGGCCACTGCCAGTCGGCTACGCCAGCGAGGCGGGATGGAGGAGAACAACAAGGGAGTGTCGATGTGACTATGGTGATTGGCAGCAAAGATCACCGGTCCTTCTAGACGTTCTAAACGGTCTAACCCTACTTGGCGGGGGCGGGCCAATACCGTGACAGCCGGTAGCACAACAGCTTCCGCTAACGCTCTTCTGGTTATACGGGCTACAGGTTTGCGAGCCCATGCGGTGTCGTAGTTGGCTCCCCAGCGAGCGTTTGGGGATGCAGGTGCCACTCCTGCTGGAGTACGTCCTGCACGATAGGGGAACTCAAGCCTGCCAATTCGCTGTTTAGTTGACATCGGCCATCAAGATAGGTGGATTGTGAATGTGGGTGATGGTGGGGGCGCTGCCCACGGTGTCGCTTGCTATCTCTAGGGCGTCTTGCAGTGTGGAGGCGGGACGAAAGCCCATGCGCTGCACCGCTTTGGCATCGCCCCCAACGATGATTACTGTGCCCAAGTGCGCTAAAGCGTGTGCGCCCCAATACCACATGTAAAACGGATGTACACCGTGGTAGGCGTAGGACTTTCTGTAAAGGTGGATGTACCACTCATCTTCGGCGAAGCGGCGTTCGTAGCGAGCTTCAATCTCGGCTGGGTCGGTGGTGTCGGCTAGTACTTCTTCAAAGAAGTCAATGTAGCTGGGGTGGTGTACTGGGTGGAACTCCCAGCGGGTGGGGTGGCTCATGATGACCGCGCCTCCTTCCCTGACTAGCGGGCGACCTCGATACAGGTTGAAGAAGTAACCCAAGCCTAAGCACATCACTAAGATGGGGTTCATCACTGAGTTTACGTTGTAGGGGCAAATGTAGGGCAGCCCCATGGTCAAGATGTCTGTTTGGCCTTCTACCCTTACTAAATGCTGCGCGTAGACATTCTCAGTGGTTATCTTATGGACGGCTTCTATTTCGCCAGCTTGCACTGAGGTGAGTTCATAGGGTGCCCGCCAGGATTGGAAGATCTTGCGGTTCATCTGCGTGGTGCTCAGCTTGAGACCTGCTTGCATACCCATAAAGGCTGCTCGATCTCTAGCTGACCATTCCCATTCTCGTTTTTGTAGCATGGCCAACGGACCGTCCACTCCGAAGGTGTTGTTGTTGACGGTGGTTTCGATCTGAAAGATCTTTACCCCGGCATCGTGTAGCACTTTGCCCATGCGCCAGTTGGAAGCATGCAGTTCTGAGCGCTGCTGATCCATAAACGATTTGGATTGCTGCATGGTGCTCACGTTGTGGTGGTGGCGCAGTCCCTGATAGCCTGATAGCCCAGTGGCTGTGCTCTTGTGGCCTCCGTCCATGGATACCAGGTTGATGTTCACGTAAACCACCAAGTCGCTTTCGGCAGCGCGGCGATTGAACTGCACCTTTTCATCGTGGGGAGTGGTGCCTAAGATCACCATGTTGTCGGGGTCTTCGGCATCATGGTTGTATAGGCAACCTGATGGGGCGAAGGCATCGTAGACGCGGTCGCCCACCGCGTGACGCAGCTCGGCTTCGGTCATGCGCCGGTGCAACGCTAAAGCAGCGATCAGATGGACATCTTCCACCCCAGCCGCCGCCGCCATCTCTAATACTTGTTCAATAACTAGTTGACGGATGTCTGGGCGACGCATTTGAGGCAATGGCAGCGATATATCGTCAAAAGCGATGGTGAGCTTCATGCCTGGTCTTAGTTGAGCGGGCAGGGGATCTTGGTTAATGGGATTTAGCAAGGCATGGTGTATGGCACCTTCAGGGTCTTCTAGACCTTTTAGGGGTTCGGCAGGGTAAATGATGCGGCTGCGACCTGCGGGGAGCCGCTCTGTTCGGAAACCTTCGCCGTGGTGGAACAAAATAGGTGGGGTAGAGCGGTCGACTGCAAGCACCATGCCCGGTCGGGGTGTGGGCCGTACTTTGTCTTTCATATTGGGTCTTTCATGTTGGCTGACGGGCGGAGATGGGTAGTAGCTTGCGAGGGCTGCCTTGAGCTTTGTCGAAGTGCTCGATAAGCCAGCCTCGCTTACGTGCCAGGATTGCTAATCGAGGTTCGGGGTTCACGGTCACGGGGTACCCTACTGCCTCTAGGAGAGGCAGGTCGCTAGCTGAGTCGGCGTAGGCTACTGATTCTGATAAAGACAACCCTTCGGCGTTGGCAAAATCTCTTAGCACCTCGGCTCGGGATTCGCTGGTGGGCGGAACTGAGGCTAGATGCCCGGTGTAAGTACCATGATCTTGGGCCAATTCTGCGCAAACTATGTGGTCAAACAATGGGCGAAGGGGGTCTACGATGAAGTCCAGCGCCCCGGTGATCAAAACCGTGGTATGTCCAGCGGCCCGATGTTCGCGCACCCTGCGAATGGCTGCTGGAAAGGCTTGTGTCAAGATGAGGTCGCTGAACATTGTACGTGAGTCCTCAGCCATCTGTTTTACAGGTGCGCCTTCGTAGCGACGATAGAAGTGGCGTAGGAAGTCGCTGCGATCACGCCGGTCAAGGGCCAAAAGTGAGGGTGCCTCTAGCAATACTTTGGTAATGAGCCGGGTCCGTTCATTTATGGGTAAGCGATGGGTGGCTAGCCAGCCGTAAGCCACCACCACATTGGTAGCGATAATGGTGTTTTCTAAGTCGAAGGCTGCTAGGTGGCGTTTAGGCGATAGAACCTGAGCGCGCTGACGTTGCTGACGGGAGCTTCCAGCACGACCTGTCGGCTCTGTTTTGACTCGGCCTTGCGCCACAACGGTGGGCAGGTGGATGTCAGCTACATAATGATTCCAGTCGATGATGCGGGGGTCGAAGCAGTACGACTCTTTGTCGTTGTCGTCCAAGCTGTCCCACAGCTCTAGCAGTCGTTCCACCCCAAATAGAGCCTCGCACTCGGTGTAAGCGCCGTAGAGTTCTACATAGCCGAGCGCTCGTTCCACTTGTTCGCGTCGCTCGTCTAAGTTGGCAGATATCTCGGCTTGCCGACCACGGATGGGTAAGCGTCCCAACAATCGCTCGCTAGCATCTAGACCGCGACGTAAACGCTTAAGTTGACGGATTACTCGGCCTCGACCCGGGTAGGTCCAGTTGGGTGGGGGGATGGGTTGGTCACGGTCGTCGTAGATTGGGTTCTCACTGAACCAGCGGTGGGTGAGGTCTACTAGTTGGTTGAATCGGAAGGGATTTACCGCCCCTGAGGCCACTTGAATCACGGGGCGGCTGGGATCGGGCCCCCGTGCAGCCACAGCGCATAGGGCCGCAGCCACCAAGTCTACAGGGATTACATCAAGGACACCTTGAGGTATGCCAGGAAAGTCGGTGAGCAGCCCCCTGCCGTAGCCGATGATGATGGGTTCAGCCATACGAAATCCTCTGATCCACCCTGGTACTGGTTCGCTATAGGTTGATTCAATGATCGAGGGTCGTACGGTAGTTACTTGTAGGTCACCTTTGGTTTCGGCCACCGCAGTTTCGGCAAGAGCTTTGGTAAAGGCGTAGGCATCGGGGAATCCCAGAGAGGAGGCTCGTGATCGGCCAGCTTCCACCATTTGATCGTGTACCCAACGGCTTCGTAATTGCTCGGTTTTGGCAGCTAGAGCAGGGGTGCCAGCAGCCCCTAGCTCGTGGCGGGCACGGTTACGAAATTCTTCTAGACATGCTGGATCGCGGCTTTGGGTTTCGGTGGTGATTCGTCGCCGTCTGCTGGCCTCGACTTCTTCTCGCCAAGACAAAGGTACATACATGGGGCCATCAAGCAGTGGTTCTTCAGCTGCGTTTCCACGGCGGCTGCCTGCCACATAGCAAGTAGAGACCGCAATGAAATGCGGCGACGCGCCCATCTCGTTTAGCAACTGCACTAGTCGCACCGGGCCCAACAGGTTCACCTCAACAGCGGTGTCTAAGGGGTTGTCGAATGCTACAGCCGCAGCCGAGTGGATGACTATGTCGCAGCTACTGATCAGGTCGCGACCTGCATTATCAAGACCTAGGCCATCGACCCCCACATCTCCGTTAATGCCGGTGATTTGTTGTTCGCATAGTTGGTCGAAAGCGGTTTGTCCCAGTTCGTGGCGTAGTCGGTCGAAGACATCGTTGCGGATGATCTCACGGTGGATGCGTTCGTCAGCACCACGGCGTCCAGGGCGTACTAGTAGCACCAATTGTACGTCGGGCACGCATCTTAACAAGCGTTCTACTAAGGCGGTGCCCAAAAAACCGGTGGTACCGGTGATGGCCAACCGTCTGCCAGCTAGCGCTTCTGAAATCACTTGCAGTGTTTTATCAAATTTGAGCGGCAATTCCCGAATGCTCACAGCCGTAGGTTGCGGTGTTGGCATCGTAGTTGGGCGCGTTCTATGGCAAGATCTATCAGCGTTTCGATTAGTTGTGGGTAATCCATACCAGCTTCTTGCCATAGTTTGGGGTACATGCTGATGGGGGTGAAGCCTGGGATGGTGTTCACCTCGTTCAACAGCAGCCCTCGTTTGTTCTCCTCATAAAAGAAGTCCACCCGGGCCATTCCTTCACAGCGCAAGACCTTGTAAGCTTCTAGGGCTAGGCGGCGCACTTCGGTTGTTACATCTTGGGGAATCTCTGCTGGTATGCGCAGTGTGGCTTTGTTTGAAAGGTACTTGTCGGTGTAGCTGTAGAATGTTTCGCCGGGCACTACCTCGCCGGGCCCCGAGGCTTGTGGTTGTTCATTACCTAATATCGCCACTTCAATCTCTCGGCCCACAACCGCTTCTTCAATTAGCAGCATTTGGTCGTAACGGGCCGCGTGTTGGATAGCTTGAGTGGTTTCTTGGGTGTTGGCAGCTCGACTGATTCCGACAGATGAGCCCATGTTCGCAGGCTTTATAAAGAGTGGTAAACCTAACTTGGCGATAGCCCTATCAGCAGCAGCAGCAGCATCCTCGTGTGCAGAGACAGTGTGGTAGCGGCATTGAGGCAAACCATGGTGTGCACACACCAGCTTGGTCATTGCTTTGTCCATGCACAGTGCCGAAGACAATACTCCTGACCCCACATAGGTTTTGTCAGCTATCTCAAGTAGTCCCTGCAAGGTGCCGTCTTCTCCCAGCGGGCCGTGTATAAGCGGAAACAGTACAGAGTTGGGCTTGGCAAAAACCTCTGCGGGTGATATTTGAGGGCCTTCAGCCACAAGTTGATCGCCCAAAGGGTCACCCACATCGGCTAGCAGCCAATCTCCCGAACGGGTAATGCCAACGGCGATGACTTTGAATTGGTCGCGGTTGATTGCGGCGGCTACATGCCGGGCCGATATGCATGACACATCGTGTTCGGCAGAACGTCCGCCAAACAACAGAACCAGGTAGGTGCGCTTATCCACCCTTTGAAGGTACCTTACTGGGGTGGCCAACAGTGAAAAGTTATGGGTATGAGGCTTAAAGCTTCAGAAGTAGCCGAGGCGGTGGACGGGCATTTGTTTGGCCCAGATGTGGCTTTAAGCGGGGTTTGTATCGACTCTCGTTGTGTGGCTGAAGGAGATCTGTTTGTGGCTCTGGTGGCTGCACGTAATGGGCATCAATACATTGCCGAGGCTGTGAGTGTTGGTGCGGCGGCCTACATGACATCGCAAGGTCTAGTTCAATCTGCCGCAGGAGCATCCCCCACCCAGGCCAGCGCAATTCAGGTAAATGACACAGCAGTTGCGTTGGTTGAGCTTGGTAGTTATGCGCGTAGTTGTTTTGTGGGCCCGGTGGTGGGTATTACTGGGTCGGTGGGTAAGACCTCGGTCAAGGATATGGCTGCTGCTGTTATTGGGGCGCAGCGTTCAACTCACGCAAGCCCTAGATCGTTTAACAATGAGCTAGGGGTGCCTTTGACCTTGTTGAGTTGCCCGGATGAGGCTGAGGTGATGGTTGTGGAGATGGGTGCGCGCGGTAAAGGACACATCGCTAGGCTATGCTTGCAGGCTCGTCCTACCGTAGGGGTGGTTACTGCCGTTGGCGCTGCCCATACCGAGATGTTTGGCAGCATTGAGGCAGTGGTTGAAGCCAAGGGCGAGTTGATAGAGGGTCTTGGGGCTCAAGGCGTGGCGGTGTTGAATGCCGATCAAGCATTGGTAGCGGCCATGGCCTCTCGTACTGCTGCTGAGGTCTTAACGTTTGGACGCAAGAACGGCGATGTGCGAGCTAGTCGCGTGCAATTGAACGAAGGGCTTCAGCCTAGGTTTTGGCTTGAAACTCCTGCCGGACGCGCTCAAGTGTTGCTATCTGTGTGCGGTGAGCACATGGTAGACAACGCTTTAGCGGCTGCAGCGGTTGGTGTTGCGTTGGGTGTGGAAGTGGAAGCTATTGCCGCGGGTTTGGCTACCGCACGGCTTTCGCCATGGCGCATGGAGGTGGTGGAGTTGGCATCCGGGGGGTTGTTGATTAACGACACCTATAACGCAAATCCCTTGTCAATGGCTGCTGGTTTGCATGCGTTAGCCAGATTGAATCGTCGTCGTCGGGTGGCGGTGTTGGGTCAAATGGCTGAGTTGGGTGAGCGTTCTTTGGCTGAGCACGCTGCGATTGGTAACTTGGCACGAGAACTGGGCATTGAGGTGATAGCGATAGGCACCTCGTATTACGGAACAATACCGGTGGTGAACGCTGATGCAGTTTTGCTCGCTTTAGGCACCATCGACGCAGATGCTGCAGTATTGCTAAAGGGCAGCCGTTTGGCCGGACTAGAGAAGATAGCTTTGAGCTTCGGGTGCTGAATGCTTGCTTGCTGAATGCTTGCTTGTGCGTGAGTCTGTGCTAGCAGCGTTGCCTGCGCTATCCTAAAAGGCCCTGGGACCGTTAGCTCAGATGGCCAGAGCGCTCGCCTCACACGCGAGAGGTCACTGGTTCAAGTCCAGTACGGTCCACTCCTTTCAATATGGTTCGCCACAGCATGGTTCGCAAGGGCAATTTTTTGTTTGCCAGTCATTGTCTTGTTGTTTGAAGTTTTCTTTTAAGAATTGGAGTCTTAGCTCATGAGCAGCGTTGACAGCATGGGTTTTGCTGATAGTAGAGGGCTCAGTCGGCCTAGCGAGCGCAGTGATTTCATCCGTAGTTTGGTTCGCCAAGAAATCGCTGACGGCACCTTCGCTAAAAGGGTGCAGACTCGATTTCCCCCTGAGCCCAACGGCTATCTCCACATTGGCCATGCCAAGTCCATTTGCTTGAACTTTGATTTAGCGGCTGAGTTTGGGGGTATTTGCAATCTGCGCTTGGATGACACCAACCCTGAAACCGAACGGGCCCATTTTGCAGCAGCTATTGAAGAGGACATTGCTTGGCTGGGCTATGAATCTCACAGCGGTACCTTGTATGCATCTGATTACTTCGGCCAGCTATATGAGTGGGCTGAGCAGTTGATAAATGCTGGCCTAGCTTATGTGGACGACCAAGATGCTGCGACCATCTCAAAGAACCGTGGCAGTTTTAGCGAGCCAGGCATCTCGAGCCCCTTTCGGGATCGTTCGGTAGCGGAGAACCTAACCTTATTCCGGCAGATGGCAGCGGGCGATTTTGCAGCTGGAGAGCGGGTTTTGCGGGCTCGTATTGACATGGCTCACGAAAACATGTTGATGCGCGATCCTGTGCTTTATCGGATCCGTCATTATGACCATCACCGTACCGGGACTAAGTGGTGCGTTTATCCCACATACGACTGGGCTCATGGTCAAAGCGATGCCATTGAAGGGGTCACTAATTCCATTTGCACTCTAGAGTTTGATGCTCATCGGCCTCTTTATGACTGGTTCTTGGATCATTTGGATTTGCCCGGGGATCGCCCTCGCCAAACAGAGTTTGCTCGCTTGAACATTACTCATACTGTGCTTTCTAAGCGCCTCTTGATGCAGTTAGTTGACGAAGGTCATGTGGAAGGTTGGGATGACCCGCGTATGCCAACCTTGCGGGGTTTACGTCGTCGGGGTTTTCCGCCTAGTGCTATCAAGGACTTTTGCCGCCATGTTGGTGTAGCCCGAGTGGATGGCACCGTGGAGGTGGAGTTGCTGGAATCTTTCGTGCGACGCGAACTTAACCGAACCTCTTTGAGGCGCATGGCGGTGTTAAATCCGTTGCCGTTGTTGATCGAAAATTACCCCTCCGGTCAAGTGGAGATGCGTGAAGCAGTTAACAACCCTGAGGATCCTTTCGCTGGCACTAGACAAGTACCGTTTGATGGGGAGTTGTTCATCGAGCGTGATGATTTCATGCTAGAGCCGCCCTCTAAGTTTTATCGGTTAGCACCAGGTCGGGAAGTGCGGCTGCGTTCAGGTTATTTTGTAACTTGCACAGGGGTGGACACAGCAGCCGATGGCACGATTGCTCGGGTACGTTGTAGCTATGATCCCGATACTGGATCAGGTCAGGCTCCTGATGGTCGTAGACCTAAAGCCACCCTTCACTGGGTGTCGGCCAAACATGCAATTGATGGTCAAGTTGTGCTGTATGAACGACTGTTTGCCGATTCCCATCCGGGTGCTGATGGGGCCGACCCCATGGATTCGTTCAATCCTGCCTCAGTTCAGCATCTAGAGAATGCCAAGTTTGAGGCTGCTATGGCCGATATAGCCCCCGGACAGGTGGTGCAGTTTGAACGCCTTGGTTACTTTGCCCACGATCCCATAACCACCAACTTCTTCCACCGCACCGTGGGTTTGCGAGATGAATGGGCGCGTATTCAAAAACGT
Organism: Acidimicrobiia bacterium; assembly: GCA_009843865.1. Taxonomy (GTDB): domain Bacteria; phylum Actinomycetota; class Acidimicrobiia; order Acidimicrobiales; family Bin134; genus Poriferisocius. Next base: position 19,786 of record VYCQ01000035.1, on the reverse strand, counting down.
CGAGGCTAGAGGTTATGCCTATTGTCACGTTCTTTGTTCTAGATTATGTATATGACGCGTTGGGTAACCGGTATATGGAGGCGCTTCGCAGCGCTATCTGGCCGCATGAAGATTATTTTGGGCGTGGCGTTAGCAGTCCTCATAGGATTCGCTATCTGGGCGGTGTTTTTCTGGTTCGCCTTTCAGACTTACTTCGTTGATGATGAGGTGGACGAGACGGTACCAGTGTTTGCCAGTGGTGCTGGGCAGGTTGATTCAGAGCTGCAAGCCACCTTGGATCCTGCTTTGGAGGTTGTTGAGCCTGCTTCGGAAGCTGTGCCTAGTGCGTCTGATACACGGTCGGCTTCTGCTGACGAGGTTTCTACTGCAACTCTTGATCCGGCTATTACCCCCGACGCAGATGCAATTTCTGAGCAGCCTACTACTCCTGGACAAATTGCAGGCGATGAGCTTTCTGAGGAGCTTGCAGCTGAGATGGAAGAGGTGATGGAAGCCGAGGGCATGTCCAGGGAGGTGTCGGTTGAAGAAACAATGCCGGAAATGCCTCAGGTGCAGGTGGAGGTATCGGGCGCTTTCATCTCTCGCAGTCATCCCACCGTAGGACGGGCTGAGGTTTTGGGTGATGGTACTGGACAACGGTTCCTGCGGTTTGAGGAGTTTAGAACCGACAACGGTCCCGATCTCAATGTTTACTTGAGCACAGCGGCATCTGATGCGCCGGCTGGTGAGTTTGACGACGATTTTGTGGATCTTGGAGATCTGAAGGGCAACGTCGGTAATCAGAATTACGAGATTCCTAGAGATCTTGACCTCGGGCGCTACTCCACAGTAGTGGTGTGGTGTGTGCGGTTCTCAGTAGCATTTGGTGCTGCTGAATTATCCACTACTTGATGAGCGCAGACCCTGATCCTGTGCTACTTGAAACCTCAGTGCAATCTGTAGTTTGCGTGCCTCCTAGAACCAATGTTTTAGTGGTGGCCGCTGGCAATGCCCCTACCCCAGCTGAGGTTGCCCGCTTGCCAGTAACAGCAGCGGTTGTGGCCGTGGATGCTGGTTTGGATCATTGCCTAGCTGTTGGATTGAAGGTAACCGCGGTGGTGGGGGATATGGATTCGGTGTCGCCAGCATCCATTGCTGCTGTTGAGCGGGCAGGCATTTCTATTGAGCGTTATCCCGCACACAAGGATCAAACTGATTTGGAACTTGCCTTGGAGACAGCATTGCATTTGCTGGACACCCCATCGTTGGACAAGCTTTTAGGCAGCGAGGTTCCAGCTAATCAGATAATTGTTTTAGGTATGGGTGGCGGGCGTTTGGATCACCTTTTCGGCAACCTCTTGGTGCTGGCCTCGCCAAGGTGGTCTGCTGTGGGGGTTGAAGCTTGGTTGGGTGATGCCCGTGCAGTGGTAGTGAGGGGACGGCGCATTTTGGACTTGACTGCTGGCCAATCTTTGTCGTTGTTTGCTGTGGGTGGCCCTGCCAGGGTGAGCACAAGGGGTTTGGCCTGGGAACTACGTGATGAGGTGCTGGAGCCTTTCGCTAGCCGCGGCATTAGCAATCAATCCATCACGGATGGCCCCCAAGTAGTCGTATGCGAAGGAGTGGTGTTGGCTGTGATGCCTGTGGAGACGAATTCTCAGCGTTGAGGGGGCATTAGCAACTTCTAGAAGTAGTTTCTTAGAAGTGATATGGAAACTGTGAGAAGTCGGCGGGACGTTTTTCTAAGAAGGAGTCTCTACCCTCTATGGCTTCCGGGGTGTTGTAAGCCAAGCGGGTGGCTTCTCCTGCGAATATTTGTTGTCCTACTAAACCGTCGTCTATGAGATTGAAAGCAAATTTGAGCATGCGCAAAGCGGTCGGGCTCTTGGCATTCACCGTGTTGGCCCAATTCAACGCTGTGTTTTCCAACTCATCGTGAGGCACTACTTCGTTCACCATTCCCATTAGGTAGCCTTCTGCTGCGCTGTATTCTTTGCCTAGAAAAAACACTTCGCGGGCCCGTTTTTGTCCTATTTGACGGGCTAAGTAGGCCGACCCGAAACCGCCGTCAAAGCTGGCTACATTAGCATCTGTTTGTTTGAAGCGGGCGTGTTCGGATGAGGCCAACGTCATATCGCACACTACATGTAGGCTGTGGCCACCGCCTGCTGCCCAGCCTGGCACCACCGCAATTACCACCTTGGGCATAAACCGGATCAGTCTCTGCACTTCCAAGATATGTAAGCGACCCGTGCGACCTTTATCTACCGTGTCTGCGTTATCGCCGCTGGCATACTGATAGCCATCGGTACTCCTGATCCGTTGGTCGCCCCCAGAGCAAAAGGCCCATTCCCCATCGTGTGGGGAGGGACCGTTGCCGGTCAGCAAAACCGTACCCACATCAGGGCTAACCCGCGCATGATCTAGGGCACTGTACAGTTCGTCGACGGTGTGAGGACGAAAGGCGTTGCGAACCTCAGGGCGGTTGAACCCAATCCGCACGGTGCTGTGACCTGTTGTTGAGCTGTTGTTGGTGGCCTTGTGGTAGGTGATGTCGGTGGGATTGAACCCATCCACAGGTAGCCAAAGCTCAGGGTCAAATAGTTCCGATATCATTGCCCAAGCCTATGGCTGTAGTGGCCCGAGACGGGATTCAAACCCTAATGGGGTTTTCTCCTGCCAGTTGTTAAAGGTTTCCTTAGTCTTTTTGCCTGTCTCGTTACGCAGGGTTTTTCGCACTTTTTTCTTGGCTTTTTCACCAGATTCGGTGAGCACGAAGTACTGCATCTCTTTGAAGGCTCGGCGACGTCCCATTTCTACTAAGGCTCTTGCAGCGTTGAGTGTTTTGCCAGTGCCTAGGGGCATGACTACTCGAGCTGCAAAAAATAGGGCTGACTGGTAGTCGCCTTGAGATAGGGCGTGCAGTGCTCTGGTGCCATCCACGATCTCGCCTACAACAGGCAGCACGCCAGCGGCCTCTAAAGTCCAGAATCCTGTGTCATCCCAGCCGAACCCATCCTTGCGGTGATAGGCATCATGGGCGATTACCGTGGCTGCTGCTTGTCTCACATGTGTAGGCAGGCTGATGTCGGCTGCGATGGCCTCAAAATCGGCTTTGGATAAGAATTGGTCTGCTTGGGATGGGTCGCCTTGTGCTGCTGTATCAATCACTGCTAGATAGGGCAACAACGTGGTGTAAGCGGATATCTTGGATTCAAAGGCATCCAAGTCTTCTAAGCTGATGCGACCGTCGCCTTTGTTTGCCTGAAACCCTTCGATGGGGTCTGCCAGATAATTTTTGTTGTGCTTGGCAGTGTCCAATATTGTCAAGATGTTATCGTTGGTCAGCAAGATGCGTGCTGCTGCGCCAAGATCATCGGTACGGGTTACGAACCTCTCTAGATCATCTTGAGACACAATGTGCTCACCGTTCCAGACTTCATGGCTCTTACGCAGAACGTCTATCGCCCATAACGCTAGGTTCAGTCCTTCAGGGCCAAGTAGGATCATCTGCACTCGCTGAGATATGTCGTTGGAGTCAATCCTGAGCTGTTCGGCGATGCTGCTAAGTGCTTGTTCAAACTGGTAGTGGCTAGGGCCTAGTCGGTAGTCCACCTCGCTGACCACTGCGGTCCAACGTTGACGGCGTAGATCTAATTCGTCGGCTGCGTCTATGTATGCGTTAGCTAGGTCAAAAGCAGCTTCTACATCCATCTCCAAAGTGGACATTTATAAAATATACTAAAAATTAATGAAATGTGAAACATATGTATAGGGCAGGACATTGGAATGTGCTGTTTTAAGCAATACCCTTTTAGAGGGTCTTTAGAAAAGGAGTGCAGTTGAGGTTTACCGGTGCAATACGCGGCTTGTTTGTAGTTTTGGCGATTTCTTGTTTGGTAGCCGCTGCTTGTGGCAAAGACGATGATGTTACTCTACCACTAGCAGCTGTTAGCGCTACTGCAACTATCAATCACCGTGATCATGGACATGACCACGATCACGGTGATGCCGTTGGTCACGATCACGGCAGCCATGACCATCATGGCGATGCGGATGTTGCTATCCGCTTGCAAGTTGTGGATGGCAAGTCTGCTGATGGAGTACAGCGCTATACAGCGGAAACTGGTGACGATATCAGCATTGTTGTGAATGGCGATACGGTCGACGAATTACACATTCATGGTTACGACATAGTGGTGCCTTTTGCGCCTGACCAACCTGGTACCACAGAGTTTGAGGCTTCTATCCCGGGTACTTTTGAAGTGGAGACTCACAGCGCGGGTGATCTTGTGATGGAATTAGAAGTGCGATGAACCTGGGGTGGGCCCCTGTTGTTGCCCACGGTGTTGGTGTACGGGGTGATTTGCCTCTCTCGTTTGAGTTATTTGCGATTGGGGCGGCAGTGGCCTTAATGGTCACTTTTATTAGCCTCAGCTTCATTTGGCGGAGGTCTTTGTTGTTGGAAGCTTCGTCTGGTCGTAACTTAGGTGTGGGGTTGGGCCGAGTCCTAGATGTTCTGGTACTGCCCGCTCGCTTGGCTTCTCTAGGGTTGTTTGTGCTGGCTTTGGCTAGCAGTGTTAGTGGTTCAGAGATCGGCAGTCAGCGTTTTGGTCCGCTTACTGTCTATGTGGTGTTGTGGGTGGGAATGCCCCTGGTGTCGGCAGTTTTTGGGGATGTGTGGCGGGTGCTGAGTCCATTTGAAACTATTACGGCTGGCATTGAGTGGACTGCAGCTAAGTTAGGTCTGCCTCCGGTAGAGGACAAAGGCGAAATTCGTGGCGGTTATTGGCCTTCTGCCATGGCGTTGGGATGGTTTTTGTTTTTTGAACTCTGTTATCACAACGGCACTACCAATGAGGCTGTGGGAGGTGCCATGGTGGCCTACACAGTGGGTATGGTGGGTGGAGCTTCGGTATATGGACGTCGCTGGTTGCATCAGGCTGATGGTTTCGGTGTGTTGTTTTCTTTGCTGGCCAAGATGTCGCCGTTTTATCGAGATGATTCGGGGGCTATCAGGCTGCGAGCGCCGCTCTCAGGTCTTACCACAGTCACTCCTCGTATAGATATTTTGGCGGTGTTATTGGTGGTGCTAGGGGGTACTACTTTTGATTCGCTCGCTGGTAGCACACTATGGCCCAAAATTGTGGGTAACCCGAGGGGCTGGGCCTCCACTGGTATTAACACCGCAGGCATGGTCGTTGTGATTGCGATCGTGGCGTTGTTGTATTGGCTGGGGTCGTTGGCGGTGGGTTGGTTAAGCGAGCAAAATGTCAGACAAGTTGCTTGTCGCTATGCCCATTCCTTGGTGCCGATAGTTTTGGGATACATATTGGCTCATTATTTTTCGTTGCTGGTGTTAGATGGTGGGCAGAACTTCTTGCGGTTGTTGTCCAATCCTTTTGATCGTGGATCTAACTGGTTTGGAACTGCGGACTGGAGTGTGAATTTCCTGTTGGTGTCGACCGATGCCATCGCTTGGGTACAATTTTTGGCTATTGTTTTGGGTCACATTGCCGCAGTCTTAGTTGCTCATGACAGGGCCGTAGAAATGGGCAGCGCTACAGAAGCTACTTGGGCTCAACGTCCTATGTTGATGGTCATGGTGTTTTACAGCGTGGTTGGGCTTTGGTTGCTTCAAGAAGCCTAGCGCAGCAGCTAACGGCACATCCCTTGAGGCTTAGACAGCTTCAGCAGGAGATCAATTTCTAATTGCCTCAATGCGGGCTAGCCGTTCACTGTGTTCTTTGAGCTGGCTAGTGAATTTATCAGTCAATTTGATCTCAAGGTCTTTGATGGCTGCGGTGTTGTTGTCCACTTTGATTGCAAGTCGTTCTAACTTGTTTTCAAGTCGTTCAAACTTGTCTTCAAGTCGTTCAAAGCGTGAGATCATCATGCGGATGAAAACAGCAAGCAGGGTTATCATTCCGCCGCCGGTGATTCCGATCATTGTTGTAGTTAGTGTGCCATTCATTCAAGATTCCCTCATGGGAGGTAGAAGAGGGGGAACTGAACAGCACCATCCTACACCTTTAGCCTTTTGGCTGTCTATAGCGTCCGCCGATTCTCGTTAGAGACTGTGAATTATCTGATGGTGGTATCTGGTGTGAGATTATTTAGTGGATGTTGATTCGAGCTTTGAAATTCACTACGGGAGACTGCTCGGTGGAGGTGGAGCCGAATCATGCGCTGCCAACAACGGGCTGGATATGGATTGATGTTACAGCGGGGCCTGAAGATGTAGAAGAGTTGACGGAGCTCGCCGACCGGCTCGGCTTGGACACCTTGGCGGTTCGCGATGCAGTAGAAGATTGGGACTTGCCCAAGGTGGACGATTTTGGCTCATTCATGCTGATCGTTCTGCATAGCCTCAGCGAAGATCAGATTGCTACCTATGAGGTCAACTGCTTTTTGTCTGAGCGGTACCTTGTCACCATCCACTCTCAATGCTCGCCTGCAATTGATGTGTTATGGGACGGTGTTCGTTGTCGTCTTGAACTGGCTAGTGGGAGGGCGGATGAGACCTTGGCTCGGTTGGCTGATGTCTCCACTCGACGTTTGGTCTCGGTGCTTGATGTGTTTGATGATCGGAATGAGGAACTGACTCTGCTGGCATTGCAAGCCGACGCAACCTTTCTTTCCGAGATCACCGCGGTACGTGCCGATCTTGCAGCGCTACGCCGGGCTGTGCATCCTCAGCGCGAGGCGTTGGATGTCTTGCGGTACTCCACTTCTTTGTTGATATCTGATGCAGGTCGTCGCCGATTCTCTGATGTGTTCGACATCGCGCAGCGGGCAGCACAAGGTGTCGATGGTGCCCGTGCCGCATTAGCTGAGACCTTAGAAGCTTACCGAGGGGCTGAGGCTCGTCAGGCCACCGAGGTGACCAAAGTTCTCACCGTGTATGCCGCGGTCATGTTGCCCCTGACCTTGATCGCCAGCTTTTTTGGCATGAACTTCTTTAATTTGCCGCTGATCCATCGTCAAATGGGGTGGATTATCATCACCGCGGTGATGGGTCTGCTGGCCGTCGTGTCACTCGGCATGTTTGTATCGCTGGGCTGGACACGGCGTGCCTCTGGTCGCTCTGCCGGTGCCTTGTTGGGCCGCGGCCTTGTTGAAGCCGCCCGTACTCCAGTCCAACTGGTGGGCGCGGTATTAGAGATTTCCACCATGCCCATGCGCTCGGTGGCTGAAACGGTTGCCGGAGTTCGTCGCCATCGGCCAACCGATCAGGTCCGCCAGTCAGATGATGCTTCGTGACTGCTCACAGTCTTGGGATCAAGTGTCAGTACTAGCGCGGAGAGGGTGGGATTCGAACCCACGAACCACCTTGCGGCAGTTACTTCCTTAGCAGGGAAGCGCCTTCAACCGGACTCGGCCACCTCTCCAGATTTATCTTCTAAGTATGTGCATCCTAGCCATCTTGCTGCTTACTAACCGCATGGAATTGCACAAATCGTTGCGTGCGTAGCTTGTTGGCAGCATTAGTGTTGTCTTTGGAGGGATGGCAGAGCGGACGATTGCGGCGGCCTTGAAAGCCGTAGGGCCCTTTAGGGTCCCGGGGGTTCGAATCCCCCTCCCTCCGCAAAATCATAAGCAATTTCGAAAATTGGTTAGTGCATAGTTTGTTCCACCTCACACCATTAACAAAAGGACAAAAGATGATAAGTAGCGAGTTCACTGGATTGCTCTGACAGACCATACTCATAGTCTGTAAAGATAGTTCGTCATACTGATAGTATGGATGCAGGACAGGAACCTGATCAGTGGCATTTAGCAGGCAGTATAGTGATGAGGAGCTTGCCGAACTCCGGTCAGTGCCAAAGCAATATCCCCTTATTTCTTTACGGAGTGCCCAACCGTGACAAGGCACCACTGACGACAATCATGCTTAGTTATTTCCACCTGCACAAACTTCAATTCGAGTCAATTATTGTCTTCGAAGATCAGGCTGAAATACCAAGAGCTGATCTTGCCAGACTCTCGGATGTTGGGGGAGACATGATTTCTTCGCTGAATGCCGCCGATGACCTCGCCCGCAAACTCGAACAGCGAGCGGCTTAGTTCATCCAACTTCTAGCTTGATAGGCATCCACCACAATCACCGCTCTACACGACCTTTGTGCAAGGCATCCAAAGAGCGTAAACATACTGCAAAGTTGAGCTTTACACGCCAAGTGGGTAAGGATGCGGGGCTGTGCAATATCGTCGGAAATTGGTTGAGGTGGCGTTGCCGTTGGATGTGATTAATGCGGCGGCTGTTCGGGAGAAGTCGATTCGTCATGGGCATCCGTCGACCTTGCATTTGTGGTGGGCTCGGCGGCCGTTGGCGGTTTGTCGGGCGGTGTTGTTCGCGTCGTTGGTGGATGATCCGTCGTCTCGACCTGATTTGTTTGCTACTGAAGAGGCTCAAAACGTTGAGCGTGAGCGTTTGTTCGGGTTGATTGAGGAGTTGGTGCGCTGGGAGAACAGCAACAACGAAGATGTGCTAGCAAAAGTTCGAGATGAGGTTGTTAGGTCGTGTGGTGGTGGGTTGCCTGCGGTGTTGGATCCTTTTGCTGGTGGTGGGAGTATTCCGTTGGAGGCTCAGCGGTTGGGTTTGTCAGCTTATGGTTGTGATTTGAATCCGGTGGCGGTGCTGATCAACAAGGCGTTGGTTGAGATTCCGCCACGGTTCTCGGGGTGTATACCGGTTAATCCTGAAGCACGCACAATAGCCGTGTTGGGTTCGTGGGTTGGAGCGCAGGGCTTAGCATCTGATGTGCGCTATTACGGTAAACAGATACGCGACCGAGCTAAAAAGAGCATCGGCCATCTTTACCCGCAAATAGATTTACCCACGGCCCATGGTGGCGGCAAAGCCACAGTGATTGCTTGGATATGGACCCGCACAATTCCATGCCCAAACCCGGTGTGTGCAGGGCCAGCACCTTTGGCTTCGTCGTGGTGGTTATCGAAAAAGAAGGGCCGCGAAACTTGGGTGAATCCGGTGGTTGATTCTACGGCTTGCACGGTTCGTTATGAGATCGCCACCGGCGCGGGGGGGGGGGGGGGGTTGGGC
>VYCQ01000035.1:0-10733 GCA_009843865.1 Acidimicrobiia bacterium | reverse complement strand
CCCCCCCCCCCCGCCCCCCCCCGCCTGGGCCATCTGATGCGCCGAAACAGGGTCGCGCGCAGTTTCGTTGCGTGTTTTGCGCTTCGCCGATTCCTACGGATCATGTGAAAACCCAAGCCCAAACCGGACGGTTAGGCGCACAGTTGATGGCTGTTGTCGCTCAAGGCGACCGCCAACGCGTCTACCTACCGCCCACCGCTGAGCACGAACAACTCGCTTTGAACATTTCACCAGTACCCAACCCACCCATCGGGCAACTACCCGAGGTGGCGCTGGGGTTTAATGTTCAGCATTACGGAATGAGTGAGTGGGCTGATTTGTTCACCCCTCGTCAGCTAACTGCTTTGTGCGTGTTCAACAATCTCGTTGCCCAAATCCACCAACAGGTACTTGTTGATGCTTTGGCTGCTGGGATGGCTGATGATCCCACATCGTTGCGCGACGGAGGCGCAGGCGCTGCCGCTTATGCCGAAGCTGTCAACATGTACTTAGCATTCGCTGTGTCTAAATGTGCTGATTATTGGTCCAGCCTCTGCTCCTGGCATGTTCCTAGAGAAAATATTCGTAGTACTTTTGCGCGTCAAGCGCTTTCGATGAATTGGGATTCGGCTGAGGCGAATCCGTTTTCGGATTCGACGGGCAATTATTTGGCGATGGTTGATTGGGTTTACAAGGCATTACGAGAAACGCCTGCTGTTGGTTCTGGCGTAGTTCAACAGCGTGATGCTGTGTTTTCTAGTGGGTCACAGGTGGTGGTGTCTACTGATCCGCCGTATTACGACAACATTGGTTATGCGGATTTGTCAGATTTTTTCTATGTGTGGTTACGCCAAAGTCTAGGTGGGGTGTTTCCTGAGGTGTGTTCAACTTTGTTGGCACCCAAGGCTGATGAGCTGATCGCCGCCCCGTACCGTCACGACGGTGACAAAACACAAGCCAAGCAGTTTTTTGAGCATGGTTTAAAAGAAGTGTTCGCGAAACTACGCGATACACAGGATCCGCGGTTTCCGATGAGCATTTATTACGCGTTTAAACAAGCCGAAACAACCGTTGATGGTGCCACTGTGTCTACAGGGTGGGAGACCATGTTAGAAGCATTAATCGGGGCGGGGTTGCAGATCACCGGCACTTGGCCTATGCGCACCGAGTTAGCTAATCGAATGCGTTCACAAGTCAGTAACGCTCTAGCATCATCAATTGTTTTGGTGTGCCGTCGCCGCGCGGATGATGCGCCATTGGCTTCGCGCCGCGAGTTTTTGGATTGTTTAGCTGTCGAGTTGCCTGACGCGCTGGCCCGGCTTACCGCAGCTAACATCGCGCCAGTTGATTTAGCTCAGGCCGCTATCGGCCCGGGCATGGCCGTGTACTCGCGGTACTCCAGAGTGGTTGAAGCTGATGGAACCCGAATGGGTGTACGCGCCGCGTTGGTGGCCATTAACGCTTGTTTAGATGAAACACTGGAAAGCTCAGAAGCAGATTTAGATGCTGATACCCGCTGGGCGCTCACCTGGCACGCTACACATGGTTTCAACTCAGGTGATTACGGGCAAGCCGAACAGCTCTCCAAATCGCGTAACACCTCAATAACAGGTCTCGTGCAAGCAGGCATCGCTGAATCCAAAGCAGGACAAGTACGCCTGTTGGCCCGCCACGAACTAGATGAACGCTGGAACCCGATCAACGATGATCGTCTCACCGTCTGGGAAGCTACCAACCACCTTGCCCGCGTTCTCGAAACCGGTGGAGAACAACCCGCCGCCGCTATCCTTCAACAACTCGGTGGCCTCGCCGACGCTGCCCGCGACCTCGCCTACCGCCTCTACCACACCAGCGAACGCAAAGGCTGGGCTTCAGATGCCCTCACCTACAACAACCTCATCACCGTCTGGCCCCACCTCAACCAACTCGCCCATAAACCCACACAAACCCAAACCACACTAAAAACCACCTAACGCTTGCCCCAAAAAACCTAGAATGACCTGAACCTGATCAACTGAAACCATATCAAACAGATCTATAAGTCTCACCCGACCTGTTCTCGCAAGCCTATCCCTGCTTCAGACTTCTAACTCAAAAAATTTCACACTGGCAGTTTATAGATTTAAATATGCTGATCTTTAATCAAAAGACTTGAAATCTATATAATGATACCTAGAATGTTCTTTCGCCGTTTCAACAACTTGCCTGCTTCGGTGGCTCGGTGGCTCGGTGGCTGCATTTTATAGAAATGCAGTTACAAAACAATACCGGACGGCTTTATGCTACTCTGATCGGGTCGGGAATGATTATTGCGGCCTGCTTGATCCCCTCAAATCTTGGCTCTGCAACACACACGATGATTGTAGGAGGAGCCACTCTCGTTGGATCAGGAACTCTAACTCCTTGGTTGCGTCGGGTGGGATGGGGGAAGGCTTCAGCGGCCTTTGAAGACCCAGAACTGCAAAGAGTTCGCCTCTCCAGGGAAATCTCAGAGGAACAAAGCCAAAACCGATTGAGCATTAAAATGCAAGAGTCATTGGATGCGACCCGTTACTTTGCGGCGACGCTAGCAATTCAGGCGATTTTTACCGATGCACAGAAGGCACAACCCGGCTTTGAAGTATGTCAATTACGATTCTTTATGTATGACAAACAGCAAAAAAGACTCTTCGCTGTGCTGCGTCCCGACCAGCCTGAATGTCATCAACGAGGATGGAAGCTCCGAGAAGGTGTCACCGGGATGGCCTATGCTACAGGTAAATTTCAAATTGCTACTGGAGCGGCAACTCACGATGGCACCTATAATCTTGATGAAGATGACCAAAAACGATATGCCCACCTCACTGAGGTTGCAGCGATGCCGGTCATGAACGCAGGGTCAATTGTCGTGGGGGTGCTCTCCGCATCTCACGACACAGACAAGAGCATCTTAGGAACTGAAGAATGGCGCGGCACCCATCAGGTGGCTTCTGATGCCATAGCTCGAGTGGTAGTAGATTTACTCGGTTGGTATAGCGACGACAAGAGGCTCGGAACTAAGGGTGGTTTTACACAGGGGTAGGACGATTTCAGCGAGAATCCAACAGGGAAAAACCAATAAGGAAAAAGAGGCATCTAATGGGCAAAAAAAAGAACCAAAAAGCTAGTAGCACCGTGTCACGGCCAATTACCCCCGAGGATCGGCGCGAGGCAATCGAACACGCCCTAAAACGTACTAAGCCGATTTTTCACCTTACAGAAGGTCAGGTCGAGCACATCGGGGACATGCACAGAAACTCCCGCCATCATTAATCGTGAAAGCTTAAGTGCAAGCTCAGTCTCGTGTAAAAACGCGATTAGGTAGTGCTGCACGGTGCGCGGCAAACAGGTAAGACCGCGCTGGCCCGACTACGCGACCTGCTTGATGCCGTTGCACCAAGCACCTTCAAGGCTGGGGTGCTGCTCCATACCGGCGACAGAACGCACAAACTAGACGACCGCATCCCCTCCACGCCCATCTGCACGCTCTGGAGCGGCTGAGAGATTTCAGTACACTATTAAAAAATGTTAGAGCGAAAATATCGCGCAGAAATGTCGGGCTGGCCGGATTTGAACCGGCGACCCCCTGCTCCCAAAGCAGGTGCGCTGACCAAACTGCGCCACAGCCCGTTACTTAAGAGTTCAGGATAATCGGTAGTGCAACCCTTAACTCTACGATAAAGCGTCTTCTAGCCGGTCTAGCACCTGATCTTCAGACTCATTTAGCGAATAGCTCAGCTCCGACACCAGCACGCTGCGTGCCTTGTTAAAAAGACTTTTTTCGCCCGCTGACAGACCTTTGTTTTGATCTCGTAACGCTAGGTTTCGCACCACCTCAGCTACCTGATAAACATCGCCCGACTTCAGTTTCTCTTGATGATTCTTGAACCGCCGACTCCAATTAGCTGGCTCACGCACATCCCGCCTACGTAGCACATCAAAAAGATCCTCTACATCTTCGTTAGAGATTGGCCAGCGCATGCCCACTTCTTCTGCTTTATCGGCGGGTACTGACAGCATCATTTCCCCATGAGCCATTTGCAGCACGAGATATTCGGTTTTTTCTCCGAAAGCTACTTTCATCTCTTTTTTGACGATGGTCGCAGCCCCATGGTGGGGATATACGACTTTGTCACCTTTTTTAAACGTCATCTCACTCCGTGTTGGGCTTCGATCAATTACAGTTTGGCAATTAAAATTTGGCTTTCAGAATTGGCCGGTCAAGGTTGGCTAGCAACGATAGGCTGAACGAGGCACTCTAAAGAATGCTATCAATTAAAGCGCACCTCAAATAAGGTGGGCCAGCGTTTACCAGTAATTAAAAAGGTGCCGGTGTCGGGTCGGTAAGCGATTCCGTTGAGAACGTTGTTGCCATTCTCTATAGACGGGTGAGGGGCAATTAGCCCTTCCATGTTAACTTCAGCCACCACTGTACCCGTGTCGGGGTTGGCTACAACGATGACATCAGTTAGCCAAACATTTGCCCACACTAAACCGCCTACACATTCCAACTCGTTTAACCGTTCAACCGCTGTGCCATCAGAGTGGGTGACTTGTACTGAACCTAAAACTTCAAAGGTGTTGGCATCTCGGAAAGTAAGCCTGTTTGAGCCATCACTCATCACTAAACGTGTACCGTCGTAACACAGCCCCCAACCTTCACCCGTGTAGGTAAAAGTACCGGTCTGCTCCAAGGTGCTCACATCGTGGACGGTGGCGGTTTCAGCTTGCCAGGTAAGCCAAATCAGGCGGTTGTCCACAAGAGCTAGTCCCTCTCCGAAATAGGCAGGATCGGCCGGGTATTCTTGGGTTGCACTACCCGTTAGCAAATTTACGACCCTAAGTTCTGACTCGCCAAACAGACCTGTGCTCTCATATATCTTGTCATCATGCCATAGCAATCCTTGAGTAAATGCTGAAGTGTCGTGGGGATAGCTAGCTAGCACTTGGTACGACAGGATTGTTGGGGTTTCGGGTTGTGTCAACTCTAAGATTGCTTTGGGTACAAACGGTGTGGGAGTAACGATTTGTAAGGGCTCAGGGGATGGTTCAGCAGCATCGCCGTAGTCGGGAGTTGCAGACGAGAGAAGGCTCGGGCGCAGTGTTGCCACTTCAGTGGTCACCAATTCAGGTGTGCTAGATGGGTTGGTGGGTGAACCTTCTAGTGCAGGATTGGCAGCACATGCCATCAATAAGCTGCAAACTCCCAACAGCCAGATGATGATTACAGCAAGGCTTTGGCGACTCGTTGACGGACTGCGGTTTAGAAGCCTCAGAACTTAGCCTTCGTCAGTTTGCGATAGAGCCAGAGCAGCGTTAATCAAACCTAAGTGCGAGTAAGCCTGTGGGAAATTGCCTAGAGCACGCTCGCTAACAGTGTCGTATTGTTCAGCCAATAAGCCGGTAGGTCCACATAGGTTTAGGTAGCGGTCAAAAAGTATGCGAGCATCGTCAAGTTGTCCGATAAGCACATAAGCCTCAATTAACCAGGATGTGCAGATTAAAAATCCCCCTTCAACCCCAGGTAATCCGTCGTCGTGGCGGTAGCGATAAACCGTAGGACCATCTCGTAGCTGATCTTCCACTGCTTTGATGGTGGATACGAAGCGGCTGTCGGAAGGGGGCAGCAGGCCGCTTAAGCCAACCCACAATAAAGCAGCATCCACATCGCTAGAACCGTAAGCGGTGGTATAGGTCTTGAGCGACTGATTCCAACCGTTTTCAATTACATCGGCAGCGATGGTATGGCGCAGCCGACCCCAATAAGGCACCCACTCGGGTTCTAGTCGTTCGGCAATTTTCACCGCCCGATCAACAGCCATCCAACACATCACCTTGGAATGCACATGGTGGCGAGGCGGGCACCGCTCTTCCCAGATGCCATGGTCTGGTTCATGCCAACGAGCGGCAACTGCTCCCACCACCGCCATCACTAGTTCCCAGTGTCGTTTTGTGAGCGCAATCTCAGATTTACACATCCGCCAAGCCAGATCCACGATGGGGCCGAATACATCAAGCTGTACTTGGTGTTCAGCTGCGTTGCCGATTCTCACCGGGCGACTGCCCGCATAGCCAGCTAGCTCGGGTAAAACGGCTTCAGGGAGAGCTTCGTCGCCCACTAAGGGGTATACCGGACGGAGTTGTTCTGGGCTAGGTAGGTGTTCTACCCGATCCAATACCCAGTCTAAGAGGTCGCTAGCTTCCTGATTACTGCCTAAAGCCAGCAAAGACGCCGCGGTCATGGCCGCATCTCGCGGCCAGCAATAGCGGTAGTCCCAGTTACGCACACCGCCTAGCACTTCGGGCAGGCTGGTGGTGCCCGCCGCCAAGATTGCTCCAGTGGGTTGGTAGCAAAGAGCTTTCAGCACTAAGGCCGAGCGTTCCACTTCCTCGCTGGCTATTGGGGGCAAGGTGAGGGTTTGCACCCAATTTCGCCAATGCAGCTTGGTGATTTGGCGACGCTCGGCTTCGGTTATAGGCATATGGTGAGGCCGACCATGAACCCCTAACCGCAAAATCAGCGATAATGGTTGGCCGTTTAGCTGCACTTCTGCAGTTGCCGTTTGGTGCGGGCCATCGTTGGTGATTTCCCATTTCACGCCCGGTGACACTAAAACCATGTTTTCAGCGGCACCTTTAATTTCAAGACCTATGGGGGCGTGCTTTAAACCAGTTGGAGCGCGACCAAAATCTAAACGAGGGGCAAATTCGATACGTACCGTGCCAGTTCCTTCTAGTGTGCGTACCAAGTTGGTACGCCCCGCTGGTTTGTGGGGACGTTGATCGGAGCAGTCTAGGTAATCCACTACCGTTATGTCTGACCAGCGAGTTTCTACCACCATGGTTTCATCTACATAACGGTGTGATTGTGGTTCACTGGCATCTATGCGGTTCACAGAAAAATGCCCGGCTCTAGCACCACCCAGCAGGCTGGCGAATACTGCCGGTGAGTCGGCGCGAGGATGGCACATCCAGTTAATAGAGGCGGTCTTGGTAACGAGGGCTATCGTGCGCTGATCGCTCAACATGCTGTGGCGCTCAATTGGTAAGGCTTGTTCTCCCATTAGCCAAGCCCTACGTCGCTCAGCCAATAAAGCTAAAACTTGAGCTACTGCATTTGGGCTACTCAACCTAGCGTGCGCCAACGATATCCCATGACCAACTTTGAGACCTAAATCAGGACCAGTCAGCTTCGCAAAGGCATCTTCATCTGTCACGTCATCACCGGTATACATAACGGCTTCTGCCGATACATCAGTTCTGATCCGCTCTAAGGCATCACCTTTGGTGAGGCTTAATACCGAGAACTCCAAAACCAATTTGCCAGCTTGCAGGTGTATGCCTTTACGTTTGGCTAGACCAGCCAACAGTTCTTGCACAGCTACGGCTGCGGTGGCAGGATTGGCCATGCGATAGTGAAAAGCCGCTCCTGCTGGTTTGGGTTCGATGATGAAACCGTGGTCGCGTTTCGCTAGCTCGCTTATTTCTAGCAATATTTGATTGCGAAGCTCATGCTGCTCAGGTGAAAGCCGATCGGTGAATTCGATGTCGAACTCAGTACCGTGGCTTCCCACCAAGCGAATCTCCTCCGGTAGACGGCTTAGTGCTGCTAAATCGCGCAAGGCTCGCCCAGAAATGATCGCAACATGAGTATCGGGAGTAGCTGCAAGTTGACGTAGTGCCGCAACTGATTCGCGAATAGGCCGAGCTTCATCAGGGTTGTCCACGATGGGTGCCAAGGTGCCGTCGTAGTCACACGCCACTAACAACACAGGGGTGCGAGCTAACTCGCGTACTCGTGTTACAACATCCACGGGGAGCATGGTATTTTGGGTTAGCCTAGACGGGGGAACACCATTATTTACGGGGAACTTGTCGGCTGGTTCGTACATTAGCAGGTCTCCAATTGAGATAGGAAACGCTCAGCCCACCGTTGAGCCGTGTCGGTCAACACCACCCGCCGCATGGACTTCATGGCAGGCGTACAGTCAGTTTTGCTCCGATGCACGGCTGACTCTATAGCCAACTTCAATCCTTCAATATCGTGGGGGTTGATTAACTCGGCAGTTCGCAACTCTTGGGCAGCTCCAGCAAATTCAGATAATACCAGTACACCAGTGTTGTTGGCACGACTTGCTACATACTCTTTGGCAACTAAGTTCATACCGTCACGCAACGGAGTTACCAGCATTACATCGGCCATGAAGTACATGGCCACTAATTCACTGATGGGGTGGCTTTGGTGCAAGTAATGTACCACTGGTCGACCCATTACTCCGAAGTTGCCGTTCACATCACCTACAAGTCGTTCCACCTCGCGGCGCACTGCTGCGTAGCCGGTTACTTGTGAGCGACTAGGTTCGGCAATTTGTATCAGCACACAGTTTTCTGGCGAAAGCCTACCTTCGGCCAACAATTCTCGAAACGCTCGCATGCGTACTTCGATGCCTTTGGTGTAATCCAAGCGGTCGACTCCCAACATCACGGTGCTAGGCGAACCTAAGCTCTCGCGAATCTCAACGGCTCTGGCTTGCACTGTTGGTTCGGCTATTAGGTTTTGCACCCGGTCGGCGTCTATGCCGATTGGAAATACGCCTACTCGAGTAGTGCGCTCAGAGTGATGAATGGTTTTGCCGCTTGTTTTGATTCCGGTAATCCGTGATATGGCCCGACAGCAGTTGTCGGCGCTCAGAGAGGTTTGTAGCCCCACTAGATCAGCGCCTAGCAGGCCGCTGATTATCTCAGATCGCCACGGCATACGGATGTATAGCTCTCTTGCGGGGAACGGGATGTGCAGAAAAAAACCGATCCGCAGATCGCCCCGCAGTTTGCGTAACATTCCGGGCATCAGCAACAAGTGGTAGTCATGTATCCACACAGTCGCGCCAGGGGCTGCTAGCTCAACCACCGTCTTGGCATATCGTTCGTTAACGCTGCGGTAAGCATCCCACCAAGTGCGATGGTACTCGGGGGGATAGATCGCATCATGAAACAGAGGCCACAAAGTAGTGTTGGAAAAACCTTCGTAGAACAATTGCAGCTCGCCTTGGCTAATGCTCAGGGGGTGGCATTGCAATCCCTCTACCTCGAAAGGCATCTCCGCATCTCCAGGAACCCCTGACCAGCCCACCCATGTAGCATCGGGATTGTCAGCCATAACCGGTTGTAAGGCCGATACTAATCCTCCAGGGCTAGGAACCCATTTAGCCTGTTGACCTTGCCATAGCCGTCTCACCGGCAGCCGATTGGCAGCAACTACAAACTTCCATCTGTGGGTGTTGCTGTTCATATAAAGCAAAATATCGCGTTACCGTCGGAAGTGCTTGTATCTATGGTTAGATTTAGTGAAGTGCCCGAGCGGCTTTTGACCCATCAACAGCCGCTATTCACACTGCGGTTCGTACTGTTATGCGCGTGTGTCTTGTCCTATTTTGTGTCGCTGGGTCTTGTATATCCGGTTTTGCCTGGTTTCGTAAAAAACGAATTCGGCGGAGGTCCGGTAGCTGTTGGGCTAGCCGTAGGTGGCTTTGGTCTCACCGCAGCACTCGCTAGACCCATCGTGGGGCCACTCGGTGATTCTCTCGGGCGCCGTTTTTTAGTTGTGTGGGGTTGTGTGTTCGTCAGCTTGGGTGTCCTGGGCAATCTTTGGGCCACCAGTGTTACCGTGGTAGTACTGTTTCGACTGCTCACAGGTCTGGGTGAAGCTGCCTTTTTCGTTGGTGTTGCCTCAGCCATGCAAGACAACGCTCCTGAACATCGTCGTGGCGAGGCCACTTCTTACTTTTCGGTTGCGGTGTATGCCGGATTAGCTTGTGGACCGCTGATCGGCGAGCAGATAGCCGATACTGTCAGCTACGATGCTGTGTGGATCACTGGCGGCTTCCTGTGTGGGAGCGCCACTGTGCTAGGAATTGCTTCTGTACCCGGTCGACCTGATGATGCTCCAACAGGGTGGCCTGACAGCTTGATCCACTGGCCTGCGCTTCGGCCAGCAGCTTTGTTGGGGTTTGGGCTCATGGGTTATTCGGGTTTCTTGGCCTTCATCGAACTGCACGTAGAAGATATTGGATTTGCCCGTTCAGGCTTTGTTTTTGTCACTTTTGCGGCAATCGTGATCATCTTGAGGGTTCTTTTAGCTCGTCTGCCTGATCAGCTAGGACCGCAGCGTACCAGTATTTTGTCATATGTTAGTTCTTTGGTAGGGCTCTGGGTACTGGCTTTTTGGTCGCAGATGTTTGGGGTTTTTGTGGGTACTGTGTTGTTAGCTATGGGGCAGGTGTTTTTGTTTCCTGCGTTGTTTGTTATGGCTGTAGAGTCTGCACCGGTTAACAAGCGCAGCCAAGCTATCAGTAGTTTCAGCATCGCTTTTGATTTGGCTGTCGGTATAGGCGGCTTGTTGTTGGGTGGTGTAGTGGCGTTGTCGTCTTATTCAGGGGCATTTTTTGTGGGTGGTTGTTTGTCGTTGTTGGGTTTGTTGATGAGCCGCATTCTCATCAGACCATATGTCAAGGGTGCTGTCTGATTATCACTGCTTTCTGAGCGCAGCGGTTTGCCTTGTGTTTACAGAAAAGGGTTGAGGGTTGGTGGGTGTTGTTTTGGTTTAGGTTGAGGGTTGGGGCTTGAGGGTGTTGTGTTGTGTTGTTGTGTTTGGGGGTGGGTGTTGTTGTTTGTTTCTGCGGGTTGGTGGGTGTTGTTTTGGTTGGGGAACATTGTGTAAGGGTTGTGTTCCTCATGGG
>VYCQ01000039.1:32094-110211 GCA_009843865.1 Acidimicrobiia bacterium | reverse complement strand
CCCCCAAGGAGTGCCAAAGGTGAATGACCCCGCCGTAGTAGCTGTAACCGGAGCTGCCGGGCAGATCAGCTACAGCCTGCTGTTTCGTATCGCTAGCGGACAGATGTTGGGCACCAATGTACCCATAGCACTGCGGCTGCTTGAGATCCCACCCGCTATGAATGCCTTGACCGGAGTGGCAATGGAGCTAAACGACTGTGCTTTTCCGCTACTACTAGACATCACCTGCACCGATAACCCTAATGAGGCTTTCGCTGGGGCAAACTTTGCTTTGCTGGTAGGTTCGCGGCCACGCAGCAAGGGCATGGAACGCCGCGACTTGCTAGAAGCTAACGGAGCTATTTTCACCACTCAAGGCAAGGCGCTGGCAGACAATGCCGCTGATAATGTACGGGTGCTGGTGGTGGGCAACCCGGCCAACACCAACTGCTTGATCGCCATGCACAACGCGGTCAGCCAAAACTCTAAATTGACCCCCGAGCAGTTCACTGCCATGACGCGCTTAGACCACAACCGCGCTGTCGCCCAACTTGCCTCCAAACTAAAGGTGCGGGTAGGTGACATAAAACGGATGACCATTTGGGGCAATCACTCCGCCACCCAATACCCCGACCTCTACAACTGCCGGATAAGAGGCTGCTCGGGCTTAGAGGCTGTCGGCGACCCGACCTGGATAACAAACGACTTCATCCCCGCCGTGCAGCAACGAGGCGCAGCCATAATCGAAGCTCGAGGGCTTTCTAGCGCCGCTTCAGCCGCTAACGCTGCGGTTGACCACATCTTCGACTGGATGCATAGCACCCAACAAAGCGACTGGGTGAGCATGGCAGTGCCCTCCGATGGCTCCTACGGTGTACCTAAAGGGCTCATCTGCTCATTCCCCTGCACTACCACCGACGGTACCTGGTCGATCGTGGGTGGCCTAGAACTCAATGACTTCTCTCAAGCCCGCATCGATACCACCGTGGCCGAGCTAACTGAAGAGCGTAACACCGTCGCTGGCTTAGGTTTGATCTAAGGTCTGATCAGAAACCTTACAAATCCCGCATTGCATGAGGGTTGTTCAAGGATAAAGTTTGCCAATATCTCAAAACGTCAGGTCAAATCACCCCGGGTCTACATTCGCGATTCCAGCATATTGCACTCGCTGCTAGGCATTAACGCAATGATTGACCTCGAGCGATCTCCAGTGCTCGGTACCAGCTGGGAGGGCATGATTCTCGAACAACTTTTAACCCAACTCACCCCGAACAACGCCACCTACTGGTCAACCCACGGCGGGGCCGAACTTGACCTGAGAATCGAAATTAACGGACAGGTCGTCGGATTCGAGATCAAGCGTACAACCCGCCCGACCGTATCGAAATCAATGCACAGCGCACTGACCGACCTGAACCTCAACCACCTGTTCGCTGTACACGCTGGCCCCCACAGCTTTCCCCTCGGCGACCCCATCACCGCCATTAGCGCCACTGAACTGCTCACCGGACAAAACCCGTGTCCGACTCGGGCTTGATCTAGTTGGCTGACGTTCCTTCTGCCGGTCCCCATGGCGGTGATGGGCCACATGTTGCTCGCGCGCTAGGCATCGATCCCGGGTCCATCCTGGATTTATCGCAAAGCCTCAACGCGTTTGCCCCCAATCTGAACACAATTCTCACTCGCCATCTCGACTCACTGCGACGATACCCCGATCCAACCGATGCTGCTGAGCTTCTAGCTGATGCCATCGGGGTTGACCCACAACGCCTGATACTAACCACAGGGGGAAGTGAAGCCATCTGGTTAGTGGCTCAAGAGATCGGTGGGCGAGTACGGGCAGAGCCCGAGTTCGGTCTGCATCCTCGCAACCTCCACGGGCCAGTGTGGCGCAGCGATCCCCACAACCCCAGCGGTCACTTGGCTGATCCTGAAGCAACAGCAGATGTGTGGGATGAGGCGTTCTACCCACTGGCAACTGGCCGATGGACAACAGAGCGGAGCAGTATCGTAGTGGGCTCGCTGACCAAAGTGTTTGCCTGTCCCGGGCTGCGGATCGGCTACATCATCGCCGATGATGTAAAGCGATTCGCCCGTCAACAACCCCGGTGGTCGGTGAACTCGCTGGCACTAGCCATGCTACCCGAATTGCTGAATTTGACCGACCTGCATGCTTGGTCGAAAGCCATCGCCACGGCTCGCAAAGAGTTAGCCGAATTGCTAAACGGATTCGGCTTGGCGGTGAAAGTTGGCGATGCCCCCTGGGTGCTGGTTCGAGCTCCGGGATTACGGGAACGGTTGGCTCCTCATGGGGTGGTGGTACGAGATTGCTTGAACTTTGGGATGTCGGAGTATGTACGAATAGGGGTGCCTGATTCTGATGGGCTAGCTCGATTGGAATCAGCTATGCTTCTAAGCGGCGCGAAGGCGAAGTCCGGTTAGATTCCGGCACTGTCCCGCAACGGTACTCTGACCCTGAGCCAGCAAGTCCGGTCGAGCTTTGCGCCGAAACGAGCCATAAAGCCCCGAGGTTGGGTTGGCTTGAGGGCAGGGCCCCTGCCAATCGAGCTTCCGTTCCTCGATCTACAGGAGGTGCTAAATGCCCCGACATATGTTCCGACCTATCTTGACGCTGCTGATAACCCTTGCACTGCTTGCTGCTGGGTGCGGCAACGACAACGGCGTTACTCAGTCAAGCCAACCAGAGCGAATCGTGTCTTTGTCGCCCACTGCCACCGAGATCTTGTTTGCTATCGGCGCAGGCGATCAGGTGGTGGCGGTTGACGAGTTTTCCTACTATCCACCGGAGGCCCCGGTCACCAATCTTTCAGGATGGGACCCCAACGTTGAAGCAGTGCTCTCCTATGAGCCTGATCTGGTGGTGATCGCCAATGATGCCAATGATCTAATGGCAGGACTCAACGCGGTGGGCATCAAGGTGCTCTTAAGCTCGGCACCGGCAGACTTCGAAAACGGATACGACTCAATCGCCAAGTTGGGCATGGCAACTGGCCGAATCGACGAAGCAGCCTCGCTGATCGCCAACTTGCGAATCGAGATAGACGAGGCACTCGCCGCGGCCCCGGATGTACCAGTGCGTGTGTACCACGAATTGGACAACACCTACTTCTCAGTCAGCTCCAACAGCTTCATTGGCGCGACCTACGCCGCAATGGGAGCAATAAACATTGCTGATGAGGCCGATCCCGACGGCTATGGATACCCCCAACTAACAGAGGAGTATATCGTCGAAGCCAACCCCGAGCTGATCGTCATCACCGACTTAGTGGGCTATACCGCTGAAGATGTAGCCGCTCGGCCCGGATGGGGTGAAATAGACGCAATACGCAACAAAAACATTGTGGTGGTCAACTCTGACATCGCCTCTCGATGGGGACCACGGCTACCTCAGTTCATTCACGCAGTGGCTGAAGCGCTTCAGACGGTGACCGCACCAGTCTCATAAACCCAGCCAATCCCTAAGAAACAACCATGACCGAAATGTCTTTTCCGACTATCGCCCCGGCAAATAACAATACTGCCCATCCAGCAGTGCAACGTGCCTTCGGGTTTTCGATCACGGCTACCTTGGTCGGGTTGGCGGTTCTGGTGGCGGTAGGGCTGCTCAGCGCCACCAGCGGAGCGGCTGGCCTGCCAGTTAAGGGAGTGTTTGCCTCTTTGTTCGACTGGATCCCGCTGTTCGGCGTGCAATCAACCCTGTCAACCACCCAAGAGAATATCCTGTTCGAGATTCGGCTTCCCCGACTCGTACTGGGCTTGCTGGTTGGAGGATCGCTCAGCATGGCCGGAGCCGCCTATCAGGGAGTATTTCGAAATCCACTGGCCGATCCTTACTTGCTAGGCGTTTCGGCCGGAGCTGGCTTCGGCGCGGTGTTGGCTCTGGGATTTGGTCTTGACCTGAGCTGGGGTCCGTTTGACACCGTTCCAGCCGCAGCCTTCGTCGGAGCACTAGTGGCAGTACTGGCATCAATGACCATCGCCCGAGGCGGAGGGGCATCGCCCGCCACACTGCTGCTGGGAGGAGTAGCCATGGCCGCTCTGTTCTCCGCTGCCCAGACCTATGCCATCCAACAACTGAGCGAAAACCGAGCCCGAGAAGTGCTGTCATGGTTGTTCGGTCAGCTCAACACCACCGGATGGAAGCAAATCTGGCTTCTGCTTCCCTACACTGCGATATGTGGAGTGATGCTTCACGTTCATCGGCGGCATCTAGATGTTTTGCGAGTGGGCGATGATGAAGCTCGTTCATTGGGCCTCAACCCAGTTCGCTCTCGATTGACGGTGATCGTGTCTGCCTCATTATTGACCGCAGCAGCGGTGTCGGTAAGCGGCTTAATCGCATTTGTTGGCTTGGTCGTACCTCATATCGTCCGTCTGCTGATCAGCCACAGCTACCGGGTAATCGTGCCTCTCGCCGCTTTAGTGGGGGCAGCGTTTCTGGCGTTCGTCGACATCGGAGCACGCACCCTACTGGCCCCATCAGAGTTACCAGTTGGAATCTTAACCGCGTTCGTTGGTGCGCCGTTTTTCGCTCTGGTGCTGTGGCGCGATCGGTGGAGCAACACATGAATTCCGCCGGGCTGTTGGAACCCATCACAACCACTTCAGCCCTGTCATGTGAAAACGTGCGTGTTTCGTTTCACGATCACGAGGTGCTCTGCGATATCACTCTCAAATTAAGACAAGGGGAATGGCTGAGCATTATAGGTCCGAACGGAGCTGGCAAGTCCACCCTGTTGCGATCTATCGTCGGGCTAACCAAATACCTCGGCACAGTGACATTAGGCGATGGGCGAGTTCCGAGAGCCGCCGATGTCGCTTTGGTGCCACAGTTCCCAGTACTACCCAAGGGCATGACCGTGGCCGAATATGTGCTATTAGGGCGAACCGCGCACCTCGGATGGCTGGCTCGCGAGTCACAGGTTGACCGGAAGATCGTGTCCTCGGTGCTGAACCGCCTTGAGCTTGCTGGCTTTGCCGAGCGCTTCGTGTCCACCCTGTCGGGCGGAGAGACTCAACAAGTGGTGATAGCTCGAGCGCTAGCCCAACAATGCCCGGTGCTTTTGCTAGATGAGCCCACCAGTGCTCTTGATGTGGGCCATCAAGTCTCAGTGCTGGAGTTGATGGACGATCTGCGCCGCACCGAAGGTCTCAGCGTGCTGGCCGCTATGCATGACTTAAGCGCCGCAGGTCGATTTGCCGACCGTTTGATCCTTATTGACCACGGCCAAATCGTGGCTCAAGGCAACCCAGTTGATGTGCTAAAACCTGATCTTTTGTCAGATGTATACGGCACACCGCTTACTGTTCAATCAATCCACGGCGAGTTAATGGTGTTGCCTGCAACTCGACAGCGCGCTCAGACCCTAAAGGAGACATCATGAGCACTGAATCGGCCCCCCAATCCGAACGCCCCTACGACACCTCGCAACTACGATCGGCACCCTCTCTAGTGATGGTCAACACCGGTGATGGGAAGGGCAAGTCTACAGCAGCATTTGGCACCATTCTGCGAGCAGTATCACAGAACTGGTCGGTAGCTGTAGTGCAGTTTCTCAAAAGCGGTGATTGGAACACAGGCGAAGAAAAAGTGTGCCGAGAACTCGGCGTGCAGTGGTTTTCGGCTGGCGACGGGTTCACCTGGGATTCCGACGATCTCGATGAATCCCGTGCCAAAGCCGTAGCGGCCTGGGAGTTCTCAGCTCAACTCATTGCCAGTAGAGATTACCGCCTCGTGGTCCTAGACGAGATCAGCTACGCCATAACCTGGAATTGGATCAAAGCCGCAGAAGTAGTAACAGCTCTGGAATCTCGACCAGAGCGAGTGAGCGTAATCTTGACCGGTCGAGACATAGCCAAAGAAGTGATCGAGGCGGCCGATACCGTAACCGAGATGGTCAAGATCAAGCACGCCTTCGACCGCCAAATCCGAGCCAAAAAAGGGCTCGACTATTGACCAAACCGATTGACGAGCGTCAGATCAGACCTGAGCCAGGAAGTCGGTCGTGATCGTGTTGGTGTTGGGTGGTACCCGCTCTGGCAAATCAGGCATTGCCGAGTCGATTGCTGAGTCTCTGGGGTCGGCGGTCACATATGTGGCCACTGCTTCGGTTAACCCCGATGATACCGAACACGCCGCCCGAATCGCTGCACACCAAGCTCATCGCCCCACACACTGGCACACCGTAGAATGCGAAGAACCCACAGATCTGCCTCACTTCCTAAGCAAGATCAACGGCGTGATGCTGATTGATTCTCTAGGCACCTGGGTAGCTCAACATTTTGATCTGGCAGTGCAAGCTGACGACCTGTTCAACGCGCTAATCAAACGAACTGATCCTGCGGTCATCGTTTCCGAAGAGGTGGGGCTTTCAGTTCATGCTCCTAGCGAGTTGGGCCGCCGTTTCACCGATGAGCTAGGAATGCTGAACCAGCAGGTTGCTGCCATAGCTGATCGAGTTTTACTGGTGGTAGCTGGTCGCGTATTAGAGCTGCCTAATCCCTACGGAACAATTACACAACAATGAGAAGAACAGGAGCAATGAGCGCGGTCGCGTTCTTGACCGTGGCTGGCCGCGGTCAGATGCCACACGCTAAGACTTTGTGGTGGTTTCCGTTGGTTGGTGCCGGACTCGGGGCAGTTCTAGCGGCCATCCACTGGGGTGCCAGCGAGCTGTGGCCGCTGATGGTGGTAGGCATCTTGTTGGTGGCTGCCGATTTGATACTCACCGGAGCACTACACCTCGACGGCTTGGCTGACAGTGCCGATGGGCTGCTTCCCCATATGGAGCGGGATCGTAGACTAGCAGTGATGAACCACCCCGATGTGGGTGCGTTCGCCATCGCCACAGTGGTGGTCGTTTTAGGGGCTCGGTGGGCAGCATTGTCGGTCGATAGCATCGAGTCGCTGTCGTTGATACCGATCTGGACATTAAGCCGCACTGTGGTCGCGGTGATCCCAGCCATCGTGCCCTATGCCCGCCCCGGCGGGCTGGCCGATCCGTTTTTAGCCGGAACCAGCCTTTGGCTGGCCTTATGGCTAGTGCCCGCCATAGCAGGGCTGGTGCTAATCGAGGGAGTCACGGGAACAGTGGCAGCTGGAGTGGCGGTAATGGCCTCTGCTGGCATAGCGACACTGGCGTGGCGAAAGCTGGGCGGCTTCACCGGCGACGTGCTTGGATCTGTGATTCTGATAGCTGAAACGGCGGCACTGCTGGCATTGGTGACCAAACCATGAGTCGGTTAGGCCAAACAAGTCTAGGAGCAGCCGCGGGCCTGCTGATCGACCGGGTAGTGGGCGAACCACCTGCTAGCGCCCACCCAATAGCCGAATTCGGAAAGGCCATGAAGCATATCGAGCAGGCACTCTGGGCCAACCGACGTTTAGCAGGAATAGCCTATGCCACGATAGGCGTGACCATCGGCGCAGCCGGAGGCTGGCTTATGAAGTCCACCGCAACGGCGGTAGCGGTTACCGCCGCAGGCCACGAGCTACGCCAGGTGGCAATGCAAATTAGAGAGATGGTGGTCAGCCGTGATCTTCCCGCGGCTCGAACTGAGCTGCGCACACTGGTAGGACGAGATCGCTCAGAACTTGATGCTTGCAACATCACCGCAGCGGTTATTGAATCGATGGCAGAAAACGGCGTAGATGCCGTGATCGCTCCCGCCTTTTGGGGTGCCGTTGCTGGCGCTCCCGGTGCAGCTATCTATCGAGCTATCAACACCATGGATGCCATGGTCGGTCTGCGTAATGAGCGATACTCCAACTTTGGCTGGGCCGCAGCTCGCCTTGACGATGTAGCCAACTACATCCCAGCACGAATCTTTGCGACACTGGTAGCAATGCTAAATCAACAACAGGGTCACCAGATTATCGATACGATCCGCCAAGATGCCTCGTCTCACCCGTCACCCAACGCTGGTGTCTCTGAAGCCGCTGTAGCGGGAGCGCTTAACCTTAAACTAGGCGGACCACTCAGCTACCAAGGGGTGATTGAAGAGCGCCCATTTCTAGGCAGCGGCTCCCGTCCCGAACCCAACGACATCGAAGCTGCTGTACGCTTAATCGACCGAGTGGAGATTGCTGCGGTTGGCGTGCTGGTGCTGATCTGGTTCATTGATTGGCTCTTAAACCAAGGCAGTAGCTGACGTGGACTCACACTTATTTCCTGAGATTTCTCCATTAGACATGCGGGCCATGGCTGAGGCTCAGGCTCGATGGGACACTCGGGCCATGCCCCTCGGTGCCTTGGGACGTTTGCAAAATCTTGGTGTTCATCTGGCGGGGATCACTGGCATTTGCCCGCCACCCACGCCCCACAAACCAGTCGTGGTTGTGTTCGCAGGCGACCACGGTGTGGTAGATGATGGAGCCAGCGCATGGCCAGCGGAGATCACCGCGAAGATGATATCCACGATAAGCAGCGGTGGAGCTGCTATATCAGTGTTCGCCGAGGTGGTGGGTGCTGAGGTGGTTGTAGTTGATGTCGGAGTGCAAACCCCACTTGATCCTCTTCCAAAAGTAAGAAGCGAGCGCATAACCGACGGAACCGCCAGCATCACTAAGAAGGCCGCTATGAGCTTGGATCAAGCCAAAGATGCCTTGGCTGTCGGCATCCGAATCGCCTCCGAGCAAATTGAAACAGGTGCAGACTGCCTCATCGGTGGCGACTTGGGCATCGGCAACACCACTTCAGCAGCTGCGCTAATCGGAGCGCTCACCGGCCGATCAGCCCAAGAGGTCACTGGAACCGGTGCAGGCACTCCTGCCGATGGGCTTGACCACAAGCGCAGGTTAGTAGCTACCGCCATACAGAGAACTAAAACCTGCGCCAACCCCCTTGAGATATTAGCCATGGTCGGAGGTCTTGAAATTGCAGCCCTCACAGGGTTCTACATCGCTGCGGCTCAGAATAAAGTACCTTTTATCATTGATGGTGTAATCGCCGGAGCCGCTCTGTGTGCGGCCGATGCCCTCACCCCTGGTACCGCAGCCCGCGCCGTTGCTGGCCATCATTCCAGCGAGCAAGCCACGTCCATCGTGCTCAATCATCTGCATCTAAAACCCTTGCTCAACCTCGACCTTCGTTTGGGCGAAGGAACTGGGGCCTGTTTAGCCTTTCCCCTGTTACAAGCGGCAGCTCTAGCCCTAACAAACATGGCTGAGCTGCCCGTACCCGATCAGACGTGAACCAAGATCAGGGGTTTAACGGCTACCTGTCCCAAAAACAGTACGGGCTCGCACATCGGCAAACACATCTTCAGCTCTCATCAACAGGCGATGGTACGACAGCAAAGCCATAGGATCACCCTCAAAGGTGACCCCACCATTTAGCACCGCCTCTTCAGCTGATAAATCTCCTGTGGCAATCGCCACCGCAGTATCCCTGCCTTGACAAAACACCACCGTCGGATCAGCGGCAGACCCAGAACAAACTTTGGCACCATTACCATCAAACACCATGTGAAACACCACCTCGCCTACTCGCTGTTCCACTATGAACTGCTCGCCGTCAAAAGAATGCAATCCCGATACCCGCAACGCAGCATCAGCCTCTTGAATCCATTCATCGCTTAAATACTCCAACACCAAACCTCTACAGTACTGCGAACCACGCATTAAAACAGAACCATCTACAGCAACCAAACGATTGCTTACCTAACTGTTACCAAATCACTCGAAACAACAAAAACCCTACTGTTCATGGCGCTAGGTATCGGCAGAGACTCGGCGGGACAAAACAAGCACCAAGAAGGCAGCAGCAACAGCCAAAACAGCAGGAAGCCATAAATCGGCGATAGGTGCCCAGCCTAAGCCAGTTCCGTCAATGGTTTCTTCAGCATGACGACTAATAACCCCAACCCCAGCAGGCCACGGCCACAACACTCGCAATGACCCAGCCAGCAACCCCACCATCACCGTTAAAGCAGGATCGTGCCAACGCTCCAGGACTTGCCCGATGAGGTGAGAAAACAACACTAGCCCCAACAATGCCCCCAATGACAGCGCGGCTAAGTTGCCCCACACCCATTCATCTATCGACGCAATAACCGCAGGGTACACCCCAATCATCAACAATATGAAAGACCCAGAAATCCCCGGCAACAACATGGCACATACGGCAACCGCTCCAGCTCCAAATAAAAAGAGCGATGAAGGGTCACTGGCTGGCCCCGAATGCAACCCAAGCAAACCAAAGACCAACCCACTCACCGCCGCTGCCACCAACCCCTTCAACAAGCTAGGTCGGTGCAATAGCTTCCAAGCCACAACAACCGATGCCGCCACCAGGCCAAAGAACAGTCCGGCCATGGACTCAGGCTCATCGATCAGCAAATCATCAATCACCGATGCCAAAGCCATGACGGAAACAACCACGCCTACTACCAGCGGCACAGCAAACCACCAGTCAAAGCTTCGAAGCCGATCCCACGTCTCGGCCCAATTGCCTCGGAACAATGATCCCAGTACGCCAACCCCGGTCCGCACCAGGCCAATAAGCCGAGCATAAATCCCCAACAAAAGCGCCACAGTGCCCCCCGACACTCCAGGCACCACATCGGACACCCCCATTAGGATGCCCCGTACCAACTGCCAGGCTACGTCTTTTGCGCGAACCCACATCAAGATGTGAGGCTACTGCTTTGGAGGCAAACCTTTAGCCAGCCAATTTGCGGTTCTTGACCTTGGCCTTGATGAAGTCGCGATTAGCCCAAGCAATGAAGTCAACAGAAATCTCTTTAGGACAAGCTTCTTCGCACTCTCCATGGTTAGTACACGACCCAAAAAACGCCTCCATGGTCTCTACCATGGCCTCTGTGCGACTCCAACGCTCGGCTTGACCTTGAGGCAGTAGGTTCAAGTGTTGCAGCTTGGCAGCAGCGAAAAGCTGTGCTGCGCTATTAGGACAAGCCGCTACGCAAGCCCCGCAACCAATACATGCCGCCGCGTCAAAAGCAGTATCGGCAGTTGTTTTAGGAATAGGAATCAAGTTGGCATCAGGTGCTGCACCCGTGTTCACCGTGATATAACCCCCAGCAGCAACAATGGCATCCAAGGCACTACGATCCACAGCTAAGTCACGCAACACCGGAAACGAGGTTGCCCGCCAAGGCTCAACCACAATGTGATCGCCGTCGTTAAAGCTGCGCATATGCAGTTGGCAGGTGGCAGTGCCCTTTTGGGGGCCATGGGCCTGCCCATTAATCATCAACCCGCAGGTACCGCAAATACCTTCCCGACAGTCCGACTCAAACACAATTGGCTCTTCGCCAGATTCGATTAAACGCTCATTAAGAACATCCAGCATCTCTAGGAACGAAGCATCGGTGCTGATGTCGTTGACCTCATAAGCAACAAGTTTGCCCTCGGCAGTTGGCCCAGCTTGCCGCCACACGTCAAGAGTAAAGTTACAAGTTCGGCTCACTTGTAACTCCTTTGAACAAGTTCCACATTCTCAAACTCCAGCTCTTCTTGATGACGAGTTTGGGGGGTGTCCTCACCATTCCACTCCCAGGCAGCCACATGAGCAAAGTTTGCGTCGTCACGGCGAGCTTCGCCCTCTTCAGTTTGATGCTCTTCACGAAAGTGACCACCACAAGACTCTTCGCGAGCCAAAGCATCTCGTGCCATCAACTCGGCCAACTCGAACAAATCAGCAACCCGCCCCGCCTTCTCCAACGACTGATTCAACGTATCAGCCGAACCCAGCACCCGCACATTGCTACGATACTCCTCTTCCAAAGCAGGTATCTCCACCAGCGCTTTCTCTAAACCAGACCGACTGCGGGACATGCCTATGCAATTCCACACCAGCTTGCCTAACTCACGATGGTAATGATCTACAGAGCAAGTGCCCTTAATGGACAGCCAGCGCTGCGCATCGTCTACTACCTGATGCTTGGCAGCCTGAAACACCGGTTCAGAGAGGCTAAGAACTGACTCACCCAAGTAATCAGCTAAATAATTACCGATGGTATAAGGCAACACAAAGTAACCATCAGCCAAGCCCTGCATAAGCGCTGAGGCTCCCAGCCGGTTGGCCCCGTGATCGCTGAAGTTAGCCTCGCCCAATACGAAAAGGCCGCTCACATTGCTCATCAGCTCGTAGTCCACCCATAGTCCGCCCATGGTGTAGTGGGTGGCTGGATAAATGCGCATGGGCACCCGGTAGGGATTCTCACCAGTGATACGTTCGTACATATCAAACAGGTTGCCGTACTTACCGCGAATCACCTGTTCGCCATCTCGCCTGATGGCATCTGTGAAGTCTAGATATACCCCGTTACGCAGCGGCCCCACACCCCGACCTTGATCCACCACCGTCTTGGCATTACGCGAGGCCACGTCGCGTGGCACTAAGTTTCCAAAGGCCGGGTATTTGCGTTCTAAAAAGTAGTCTCGCTCAGCATCAGGAATCTCATGGGGCCCACGAACATCATCGTGCATTTGCGGCACCCAAATGCGCCCGTCATTGCGCAATGATTCTGACATCAAGGTGAGTTTGGATTGAAAGTCGTCACTTGCAGGAATACAGGTAGGATGGATTTGGGTGTAACAGGGGTTAGCAAACAAGGCACCCTTGCGATGCGCCCGCCAAGCAGCCGTAACGTTGCACATCTTGGCGTTTGTAGACAAAAAATAGACATTGCCATAACCACCAGTAGCGAGCACCACGGCGTGCGCCGCGTGAGCCTGCACTTCACCGCTGATTAGGTCACGGGTAACCACCCCCACAGCCCGCCCATCATGCATCACCAACTCCAGCATCTCTGAACGGGTATGCAACTCCACTGCCCCAACGGCCACCTGACGCATCAATGCTGAATACGCGCCCAACAAGAGCTGCTGCCCTGTTTGACCACGAGCGTAAAAAGTACGTGACACCTGCGCCCCACCAAATGAACGGTTGTCCAACAACCCCCCGTATTCTCGAGCAAAAGGCACGCCCTGCGCGGTGGCTTGGTCGATAATGTCAGCTGAAACCTCAGCCAAGCGATACACATTGGCCTCACGAGAGCGGTAATCGCCCCCCTTGATGGTATCGTAAAACAGCCGGAACACACTGTCACCATCATTTTGATAATTCTTTGCCGCGTTTATTCCCCCCTGAGCAGCAATGCTGTGTGCCCGCCGAGGGGAGTCATGATAGGTGAGCACCTTCACGCGGTAGCCAAGCTCTCCCAAAGAGGCCGCAGCCGATGCTCCTGCCAGCCCTGAACCCACCACGATGATGTCGAAGCGACGCTTGTTGTTGGGATTTACCAACCGCATCGAAAACTTATGATCAGTCCATTTGTTATCTAACGAACCAGGAGGAACACGGGCATCAAGCGAACCGATCATTGGTGCTCCCCGCCTGATACAGATTCTCCGTGAAACAGCTCTTCAAGAAATGAACGCCCATCGTCATCAATCACACCGGCTTGCACAAAGATAGGAAAGCTCAAGTTGCCCACCAAAATGATGCCAGCCAACCCTCCAGCCAAGTAACGACGCAGATGATTGTAACGAGGGCTGTTTATGCCGAGGCTCTGAAACATGCTCCAAGTTCCATGAAAAATATGTACCGCCAGAGCCACGTTAGCCACGATGTAGATAATCGCCACCGGAAGGCTGCTCAAGCTCTCAACCACATTGTGATACGGGTCGCCTCGCACAAAATCGGGGTTGAACCAGCCCCAGGTGAGATCAGCTAGGTGATAAAATAAATAAAGGCCGATGATGGGGCCAGTCCAGCGCATGGTACGAGAAGCAAAATTGGCAACTATGTAATTGCGCCCCCCCACATAGCGCTGATCGGCATTCATGCTCATGCGGGTCAAGGAATAGGCCGAGTGAATATGCAGCCCAAACGCAGCAATCAGGCCAATCCGCAAGCACCATAGCGCCCAGGTACGAGGAATTACGTCAGTACCCAAATTGCGTAGGGTTTCAGCGTACTCATGAACTTGTCTAGGACCCTCATAAAGATGCAGGTTGCCGATCATATGAACCACAACGAAGCCCAACAACGCCAGCCCCGTTAACCCCATCACCCACTTTTTACCAACCGCGGTCTGATAGATACTGAGCGGCCAAGGAAGCCGTGAATTCATCATGGAACGCACCGGCGGCGGCGTGCTTACTCTAGCTAGGGGTTGAACCACTTATTGTTTCCGCTCTGAGCCACTATCAACCGATTTAAAAGCAGATTCGCCAGATGAAGAAGATGAAATCTTATCTCCGTCTGAAGCAACCTTGCTATTTGCCTTATTATCAGAATTATCAGAAGAAGAACCAGCAGGCTCATTGACCGCTTTGCCTTTGGATTCAGGCACCTTAGAAGCACCGCTGTCATTGCGGTAAAAGCCTTCGCCCTTAAAGGTGATGCTAGGCACACTAAAGATCTTAGACACCTTGCCTACACCAGGCTGTGTGCAAGAAGCAGGGCTTGCAGCTGAGGTAGCAGCGGGGCATACCAAAAGCGAATCCTCGCTAAACGACTGGATCACCTCAAAGCGGCTACCGCAAGTGTGGCAGCTATAGTCATACGCAGGCACAGTGTTAACAATAGAGCCAGTAATTTTGTCCGACCTACCCGAAGCACGCAACAAGCACGCTCGGTGAGTGATCTCCAAACCAAGGCACCCACTGAAGCACTCCATACAGCGCCAGTGTCGCAGTGTTGGTCACAATAGCCACAACGAACAAATTCGCTACCTCGACCACCGTAGACACAGGACGCGTCGAAACGGTTCTTCGCCTAACAGCGTAATAGCAATAGCCGGAAATCAGTGCGTAGACAGCAACCAACAACCCTAGAAGGGTGCTAGGCATCTTCTTGGTGTACTCTCGCTAAACCCGCTAACTGCCGTTTCTGTTTGGAGGCTTCGGTGGAGCGTTCGTAGGTGCTCTCCCACGCTTTGATACGTTCCCATCAGCACGAGGTCGTGTCTGATGCCCGGCCATGCATATAAGCATACCAGGACGGGGCCTAACCCATCACTTACCTCGTGCATGCGTGACCGAAGATACTCCGCGAACCCAGTGGATGTAATATGCCGTTTCACCCGTTTCTCATGTCCTCGCAAATCACATTGAGCCCGAGACAGGAGTCGAACCTGCGACCTGCTGTTTACAAGACAGCTGCTCTGCCAACTGAGCTACTCGGGCCTACCCAACAAGCATACGGAACCAATTTAACAAAGGGTGCTTGAATAAGGACCTGCGGTCGGCAACGCTTATTGCAATGGCCCTTACGAAACGAGATCAACAAATCCTAGATTTCGAACGCACTTGGTGGCAAGAAACAGGCTCTAAGGAAGCAGCCATACGAGAACGTTTTGAGTTGTCCACTACTCGCTATTATCAGCTACTGAACGACTTACTAGCAGATGCCGATGCCATGAAATACGACCCTATGGTCGTGCGTCGCTTGCTTCGGATGCGCGATAATCGCAGAAGATCCAAATACGGTGAAACTTCTGCTAGCTGGCAGCCGTCTCGCTAATGACCCAAAATAGAAGGGTGGATCCAAAAGCATCATGGATTTAAACCCAGCCCCCAACAACAACCAAATGGCTCTCAAAGGAATGCTGCTTGTCTTAGCACTGATAGCAGCAGGTGCTTTTGTCCTGGCCCGTGGGCTTGACGACGACAACTCCACCACCGCTACCAGCCAAGTCACTCCTACTGCAACCTCAGCCCCCAGCGAACATACCCAATCACCTGCACCCGCTGAAACTCCAGAGCCATCCGACAACGACCCTTCAAATAACCAGCAGGTTTCTGAAGATCCCGAGCCCGCCGATCCTCCAGCAACGCAAGCCCCCGACGATCCCAGCTCAGGCAATAACGACTCAGACGAACCACTGCTGTGTCGTAACCCAGCCACCATCCAAGTGCTAGTTGCCAACTCCACAAACGTGGTGGGGGCAGCAGGGCGACTCTCGACTGAGTTGAACACCCTCAACTACGTCACCTTGTCGCCTGTCAATGCCCAACCGCAGACAGGTTCAGCCTTCTACTATCGTGCTGGCTATGAGGTGGATGCCATGTGCATTGCCTCTAAATTGGGAGTAAACGAAGGCCCGTTCTTCGTCATATCGGATCCCCCGCCGGGGGGCATCCCCCGTGACAGACTTGGCAATGCTTCTGTGCTCATCATCATCGGCCCGGACAACCTAGCGCAACGCTCAAGCTGACATTCGATAGATGTAGCTGTGTCAATGACCAACAGTATCAAGATCTGATACGGCAGATCTGATTAGCTCAGCTATTGGCAAATACATCGGGTAGCATCATGGCGCTATGAGCGTGACTGTTCGAATACCCACCACTCTTCGTCCTCTGGCTAGCGGTGCTAGCGAAGTCGTAGTTACCGCAGGCACCGTACAAGAGGTGATCGCCGCCCTAGATGCTGTACACCCTGGCTTTCAAAACCGCCTCATCGACGAGTCAGGCAAACTACACCACTATGTGAACGTGTTTGTAGACGACGAGGATGCGCGCTTCACCGAAGGCTTGGCAACCGCCGTACTCGATGGGCAAGTAATGGCCATAGTGCCTGCTGTGGCAGGAGGCTAAATCTAACCTTTATGAAGGCCGCGATTTGATTTCAACCCTTTAGGTTGTCGTTTTCTATAAACCTCGGTAACCTTTAGCAGTCTCACACTGAGAGTGCTAAAAATCGCTCGAAAGCCGAGCTTCTACAAACAGGAGTATCGCCGATGTCCAAGATTATTGCTTTTGATGAAAAGGCCCGCCGGGGACTTGAAGCGGGCATGAATCAACTAGCCGATGCCGTACGGGTTACTTTGGGCCCCAAAGGTCGCAATGTGGTGTTGGAGAAGAAGTGGGGAGCGCCCACCATCACCAACGATGGTGTATCCATTGCCAAAGAAATAGAGCTGGAAGACCCTTACGAAAAGATCGGTGCTGAGCTAGTTAAAGAGGTAGCAAAAAAAACCGACGATGTAGCTGGCGATGGCACCACCACCGCCACAGTACTGGCTTGGTCAATGGTGCGCGAAGGTCTGCGCAACGTGGCTGCTGGTGCCAACCCCATGTCCATCAAAAAAGGCATTGAAGCTGGAGTAGAGACCGCAGTAGAGGCCATTCACGCTCAAGCAGTGGATGTATCTTCCGACAAAGCACAAATCTCTAACGTAGCTGCCATTTCGGCTGCCGACCCTGAAATCGGCGAGCTGATCTCACAGGCAATCGACAAAGTAGGCAAAGACGGCGTAGTCACCGTGGAAGAATCACAAACCTTCGGCCTTGAGTTGGACTTTACCGAGGGTATGCGTTTCGACAAGGGCTACATCTCTCCCTACTTCGTAACCGATGCTGAACGCATGGAGGCGGTGCTAGACGACCCCTACATCTTGTTTGTGGGTTCCAAAGTGACTGCTGTACGCGACATCGTGCCAATACTGGAAAAAGTGATGCAGGCTGGCAAGCCAATGCTGATCATCTCCGAAGATGTTGAGGGCGAAGCGCTAGCCACGCTAGTGGTAAACAAAATCCGCGGCACCTTCAACTCCGTAGCAGTGAAGGCCCCTGGCTTTGGTGACCGCCGCAAAGCCATGCTCCAAGACATGGCCATCTTGACCGCTGGTCAGGTAGTAAGCGAGGAGGTGGGCCTCAAGCTAGAAAACACCACACTTGATCTACTCGGTAAAGCTCGCAAAGTTGTGATCACCAAAGATGAGACCACCATCGTGGAAGGTGCAGGTGAACGCAGCGATGTAGAAGGCCGCATCTCGCAGATCAAAGGTGAGATTGAGAACACCGATTCTGATTACGACCGCGAGAAGCTCCAAGAACGCCTCGCCAAACTCTCCGGCGGTGTTGCGGTGCTCAAGGTTGGTGCTGCTACAGAGGTAGAGCTAAAAGAAAAGAAACACCGCATTGAAGATGCAGTTAGCACTACCAAAGCTGCCATCGAAGAAGGTGTTGTTGCTGGCGGCGGTGTCACCTTGTTGCGTGCCCAAGAAGCGGTTACCAAATTGGCCGACAGCCTAGATGCGCCCGATGATGCCACCGGAGCCCGCATCGTAGCAAAGGCGCTAGAAGGGCCTTTGTCGCAGATAGCACTCAATGCTGGGCTTGAAGGCGGTGTCATTGTAGAAAAAGTACGCAATCTTGAAGGAAATAACGGCCTCAACGCTGCTAACGGCAACTACGAAGACCTGCTCAGTGCTGGTATTATTGATGCTGCCAAGGTGACTCGCTCAGCACTACAAAACGCTGGCTCAATTGCCGGGTTGTTCTTAACCACCGAAGCAGTGATTGCCGACAAGCCCGAAGAAGAAGGAGCTGCGGCTGGCGGTGGCATGGGTGACATGGACTTCTAACCCAGCACAACCTCTCCATATCGGGTTGTATCTGGCCTACCCAAATGCTGTTACGCCTGCTGGCCATCTTGCTTGCTGTTGTGGTTGTTGCTACAGGATGTGGCAATGATCCCACCGATCAGGCTGGCTTTGGCGGCACCACTAACACCAGCGAATCCGCAGACAACCAATCCGACACCGAACAACTAGGCAAGGATGCTGCGTCAAGCACAACCCAATCCATCACATCTGAGTTCTTGGCCAATAGCAATGAGTTGACCATCGGTGTTGTACTACCCGAATCCGGTACCCTCAGCTACCTCTATCCACCGCTGACAACATCTGTGGGGCTAGCACTCCAAGACATCCGAGCAGCAGGCGGGAAGGTGAGGATCATCGAGGGCGATTCCGGCACCGACCCTGATGTAGCTTCCGAAACCGTCAACCGTCTTTTAGGAGAAGGTGCAGATGTGATATTGGGAGCTGCGGCATCAGGCGTTTCACAGTCGATAATTCAAACCCTATTTGAGACAGAAGTAGCCCAATGTTCAGGTTCAAACACATCACCCAACTTCAGCACCCAAGCCAATGCGGAGTTCTTTTTTAGAACTGTCACCACCGCAGCCTCTGATGCACCGATCATGGCCAACAACATGGCCCGAACAGGCGCTACCAACGTGGCTATTTTGGCCCGTGCCGACGACTGGGGGCAGTCGCTAGCCACCCTCCTACAAAATCACCTTGCCGAGTTGGGTGCTACCTCCCAAATCATCTCTTTCTCTCAAGACACCTCAAACTTTGAAGACATTGTCTTATCAGTAAAAAAGATAGGAGCCGACACCGTAACGGTATTGGCTTTCGCTGAGGGTATCGGCCTACTGCGTCGTTTGTTGGAAGCCGGAATACCCCCCAGCGCCATCCACGGAGGCCCAGGCTTATACGATGCCGACCTAGCCACAAAGGCAAACCCCAGCAACCCCACTGCCTTAGATGGCTTCACCGTCTACGGAGCCTCAGGAGGCAGCAACTACAACCAACGGCTCACAGAAACCTTAGGCGGCAACATTGCCTTTGGAGGCCAATACTACGACTGTGTCATCTTGTTGACATTAGGAGCACTAGCAGCAGGTACATCACGGGGACCAGACCTAACTGCGGTGGTACCCGAGCTAACACGAAACGGGCAAAAGTGCTTCGACTTTGCTCAGTGTGCTGCGCTACTAGCACAAGGAGCCGATATTGATTACGATGGGGCCTCGGGCCCCCTAGAGCTAGATGACGTTGGTGACACTACGGTGGGGCGTTTCGCAGTGGCCAAAATACAAGACGGTATGCTCAACGTAGTAAGGGTTGAAGATGTAACCTCGGGCAATACAGAGTGAGTTCGCTTAGTGCCCATCTCAAGCCTGACCAATAAGATTTACAACGATGATCCACACCCATGCCAACTCGTCACCTCCTGTGGAACCCTCCATCGGATTAGGTGTGATACACCTTTTTGGCAAGGTAGACCACACCACCCTACGAGATCCCTTAATAAAAGCCTTGCAATCAGCAGAAGATCACGGCGTGCAAGTGATAACTGTTGCTGTACTAGGACACAAAGCCGACTTGATGGTCATGGGGCTCCACAAGGACTTATGGCGCTTGCGAGATCTTCAAACCCAGCTAAGCCACGCTGGGATGAACATCGTGGACTCTTACGTGTCGCTCACCGAGTTGTCGGAATACGCACAAGGTCTGCCAGAAGAGACCAAGCAAGCCCGGTTGTATCCCCAGCTACCCCCTGAGGGAAAGCCTGCTTGGTGCTTCTACCCCATGTCGAAACGTCGCAAGCCAAAACAAAATTGGTACGAGCTACCCTTCGAGCAACGCAAAGCCTTGATGTACGAACACGGAGCCAGTGGCCGCAACTTCGCTGGCAAGGTGCTCCAGCTCGTCACCGGTTCCACCGGTATTGACAACTTCGAATGGGGTGTAACCTTGTTCTGCAACCATCCTGACGACCTCAAAAATGTGGTTTACACCATGCGCTACGACGAGGTCTCAACCCGCTACGCAGAGTTCGGTCCTTTCTATACAGGCATGGTCGCCCCCATCCAAACCCTCCTAAATCACCTGCTCTAAAACAACCCTCTCCTATACACAAGCAAATCGAACCGCTTCCTTGGCGGAGGTGGACGGGAATCGAACCCGCCGGACAGGGATCACCCGTCCCACCCGCTTTGAAGGCGGGGGAGCCCACCAGGTGCTCAAACACCTCCTTGAAGGAAATCAACTTAGAGGAAACTAGATTGACTAGAACAGAATTTCTACTGCTTTTATAATATTTGTTGCTTTTATAATATTTTCAGTATAAGTTAATCTACAATTCCCCCATTTACCTTAGCGACTTAAATCGCGGAGAGCGTCATGTTGCTGACCTGTTGGTCAACCAAAGGGGGAACGGGCACCACAGTTGTGAGCGCCCTTATCAGCCTGCAAGCCGCTCAAGACCTTGGTCGTTCGGTCTTGCTAGTAGATCTGTGTGGCGACCTGCCAGCATCCTTCGGCAACCCCGAACCGGCTTCAGGCTT
This sequence comes from Acidimicrobiia bacterium, assembly GCA_009843865.1. Lineage (GTDB taxonomy): Bacteria > Actinomycetota > Acidimicrobiia > Acidimicrobiales > Bin134 > Poriferisocius. The sequence continues at coordinate 89,314 of VYCQ01000039.1, read as the reverse complement.
AGCCGAATGGTTAAACAGCAACTTGTCTTGTGATTCTTTGCAACGAACACTACAAGAACTCACCCCCAACCTATCGCTTTTGCCTAGAGGTCAAGGACCATTGAATGCTAACAGAGCCGAAGAACTGTTGGCTTGGTTTGATTCTGACGAACCATTAGCCGAACACGCCACGATTTCAACAACCCAACCTCTAGCAGCAGCACCCCTGGTGGTGGTTGATGCAGGCACCTTGTTTGAGGCCAACACAGCAGATGAACGACAAACCACAGAACAATTATCTAGACAGCTAGTTGTTGAGGCTCACAAATCAATTCTAGTGACACGGGCTTGTTATTTATCGTTGCGTCGAGCGGTGAAGTTGTCGCTGCGGCCCAGTGAGGTGGTTTTGGTAGCTGAGGCAGGCCGAGCGCTCACCCGCTCAGACTGCGAACACGCAATTGGTGCATCGGTGGTAGCCACCGTTGCAGTAGATCCCGACATTGCCAGAGCAGTAGACGCGGGAATGCTGAGAACCCGCATACCCAAACGAGCCTTACGCGCCCTTAGCCAACTCACCCAGAATAGCTAAGCCATGGGATGGAAGACCGCTGGATCTGACAACGAGGCGATTGCACCGTATCTACGCGACCCATCAATAACGGAGGTGATGATAAACGGTGCTGGCCCCGTCTGGATTGAACGTAATGGCCAAATACAACCCACCAACACAATCTTGGACACGGCAACTATTGAACTGTTGATTGAACGAGCCGTGGCACCACTGGGGCGAAGAATCGACCGCAGCTCTCCCATGGTAGATGCCCGACTCACCGATGGGTCACGCCTCAACGCGGTGGTACCTCCCGTAGCTGTAGACGGACCATACGTAACCATTCGCCGATTTTCTATACGCCCGATCGCCCTAGAGGAATTCGCCCCACCCAGCGTGGTGACCACACTACGCTGGGCAGTAGCGACTCGCTGCAACTTAGTGGTATCAGGCGGAGCAGGAGCAGGCAAAACAACCTTGTTGAACGCCCTAGCTAGCTCTATCGCCGATGACGAGCGAGTTGTGACGATAGAAGACGCTGCCGAGCTGAACTTAGGCATCAACCATGCCGTGCGCCTTGAAGCGCGACCCTCGGACAACGACGGGGTACTAGCCGTGACCATCCGTCAACTGGTGCGCAACGCTCTGCGAATGAGACCTGACCGCATCATTGTCGGGGAGGTTCGCGGTGCCGAAACCCTAGACATGCTGCAAGCCATGAACACAGGACATGAAGGATCGCTCTCCACATGCCATGCCAATTCCCCTGAAGATGCCATCAGCAGACTAGAGACGATGGTGCTATTCGACGGTGGCACGGTGCCATTAGCAGCTGTGCGAGAACAGATCACTGCTGCCATCGACATGGTAATACACATAGCACGTCGTCCAGGAGGAGGACGCTACATCACTTCAGTAACAGAAATGCGCCGCGACAAAAGTCGCCAAAGTGGTGCCCGGCCACACCTTGCCCAAATTGCCAACGAACAGCGGTTGTTGCGACTACCCGAAGTGGCACCTCGAAGCCCAGATGCCCCCAAACCCGATCTCCAATGGCTCAACTAACCGCTTTTGCCACCCAAAGGCTTCAAGCCTTAGCGCAAGCAGCCGATTTACACCTACCTGCTGCCAAGCTATGGCAAGGAGTAGGTGTAACAGCGCTAGGTGGCGCAGGATTGGGTGCGCTGCAAGCCGGAGTAATCGGAGCCTTGTTGGGTTCCATCGCGCTAGTCGCAGGAGGACTACTGGCACTATGGGCGAACCGTCACCGCCATCAACAAAAAATAGCCAAGCAACTTCCTGGATTTCTAGAAGCTATCGCTCGCGGGTTACGTACCGGACTACAACTCGGCCCCGCCACCATTGAAGCAGCCACTAACACAACACCACCGTTAGCGGCTGAAGTAGCCCCATTAGCTGAGGAGCTACGACGCGGAGTACGCAATGCCGATGCCTTTGAACAATGGGCTCGCCGACGAACCGACAGTGGTATCAAGCTCGCGGCCGCCGCCATGGCCTTTGCTGCTAGTGCTGGTGGGGCAAGAGCCAGAGCTATCGACAGTGTGGCGACCACCTTACGAGACCGCGTGGCGCTTGAATTAGAAACGCGTTCGCTCACCTCACAAGCCAGAGCCTCAGCACTCATAATTGCGATGCTGCCCGTAGGATTCATGATAATCGCAACAAGCACTGGAGCGCGTGCTGGCAGCTTTTTGTTCACCACTCATCTTGGCCTTATGGTGCTAGCAATTGGCCTCGGATTGGATGTAATCGGAGCGTTATGGATGCGCCGCATCGTCAACACAAGCGGCTGATATGAGCTTGGCTCTTGGCTTAGCACTGTTATGGGTAGCTGTAGTGCTGCTGTGGGGCTGGCAGGCCCGACCCCGCAAGGTACGCAATCTTGTAGTCCAACTGCCAGCAACACAGTCGGCACAAACCCAAACAAGTCAACTCACCCCAAAACAAATGGCAGCAGGAATAATCACTGCAACGATTGTGACGTTAGCCATCCACCCAATGCTGGGAATAGCCATTGCAGTTGGATTGTGGGTGATACCTCACCGTCGGCGGATGCAACAACAGCGACAACACCAAGCTGCTATTACCGATGAACTACCCGAGGCCATTGACCTTCTACGGCTAGCCATCTCATCGGGACTAAACATCCATCAGGCAGTGGCCGCGGTGGGTGAACGTCTTCATGGGCCAGTTGGATGTGGCCTCGCGGAAATAGCTCAGCAGGTGAACAAAGGTCGAAGAATCAGCGAAGCACTAGAACCGCTACCTAAGACAACCGGCGAGCCGGTGCGCCATCTGACGCGGGTGCTCATCGACAGCGACCGCTACGGCACCGACCTAGAGGCTGCCCTAGCGCAACTCGCCGCCGACAGTCGCGTGCTACGGCATCGTCGTTGCGAAGAGCTAGCTAGAAGACTGCCGCTGCGGTTGTTAGGGCCGTTGGTATTTTGCATTCTCCCGGCCTTTGTGCTGCTGACACTGACACCAGCGCTAGCAGAAACCATCGCTGTACTACGCGATGAGCTGTGAGGTTGCTCTTCCCCCTCAAAAACTCCATAACCAAAATCCTGAACAAACAAAGGAGGAAACCTTCAATGACGACCCTGAAGTTGCTGCTGTTGCTGAACGCATGGCTGCATAGGCTGCAACCGCAGCGGGGACAAGCCACCGCCGAATATGCCCTGGTGCTGATGGGCGCAGCAGCCATTGCGATGCTGCTGGTGTCGTGGGTTACCGGAACCAACAGAATCTCCAACCTATTGGATGCGGTATTTCGCCATATTACCGGCCTAATCGGCTGAGAAACCGAGGACAGGCTGCGGTTGAGACAGCCCTGGTGCTGCCATTAATCATGGCGATGATCCTAGTGCTGGTGCAGGTAGGTCTATTGGTGCGCGACCACATCTTAGTGGTTCACGTCACTCGAGAGGCTGCCCGAGCTGCCGCCATAACCCCGACCACTGAAGCTGCAACAGCCGCCGCGATAAATGCCACCGACCTAGATGCCAACAGGCTCACCGTAACAACCTCGGGCGGTCAATTCACAGGGCAACACCTAAAAGTGTTGGTCAGCTATAAAACTAAGCCAACGATGCCCATCGTGGGTCACCTGTTTCCCGATATCACCATCACAGAAGCCTTGACTGTAAGGGTGGAATAGCTCAAAAAAATAATCCCTGCATAAAGAAGTGCAAAACCTCGCTGCCATCGCAATCCACATCACTAAACCCAAAACACACCACTAGGCTAATTGCTTATGGATTTCAACGTTGTAGTTGCTTCCCAAAATGGATGGGAAGTACTAAGCATTAGCGGCGAAATCGACATGGCCACCGCACCTCAGTTCCGCAAGCAACTCTTAGACACAATAAATGCTAGCTTGCCAACGATTACGCCGAAGTTGGTGCTAAACCTAACAAGTGTTGACTTCATCGACTCCACCGGACTAGGGGTGCTACTAGGTGCCACCAAAAGGGTACGCGGTGCCGGAGGTGACATTCGCCTAGTGCAAAACAACCCAAGGCTTGCTGAGCTTCTAGCAATGACCCGACTAGATCAGATCATCGATGTGTTCGCCTCAGTTGCTGAAGCTACTGAAGGCGCAGCTGCCGATGCCCCGTCTAACACCAACTCAGATGCCAGTACGGGCAACGATCTGTGAACAACTCCAGCAGCTTTGACATTGAGATTCCGGCTCGAGCCAAGTACCTGTCACTGGTGCGATCTCTGGTGGAAGAAGCTGCTGAGACCAAAACAAGCCTCAGCCGTACACAAGTTGAAGACTTCAAGGTGGCAGTATCCGAAGCCACCACCAACGCCATTGAGGCCCACGCCCGAGCTAGCTCTGATGAGACCATCAAAATCCGCTGCACAGTTGACTCAGAGCGCGTTGAGTTCCGCATAGCCGACAAAGGCTGCGGCTTCTATCCCGATCAAATCCAGCCTTTACCCGAACCCGACGACCCAGATCGCTTAACTTTTGAGAGAGGTCTGGGCATCTACTTGATGAAGGTGCTCGCCGATGAAGTAGAAATTCAAAGCAACAAAAACGGCACCGAGGTGACGCTAGTGATCCAAGTCGGAAAATCTAACACTGCTGTGACTGAGTAGCGCAGCACCTGAGCTACTATTTTCAGCGCCAATGCCCAACAAAAATCTGCTGAGCGATCTGACCTTCTTAGGTGGTTCTAGTCGGCTAGCCAGATACATAGGCAGACCCCTCTACCACTTTGCGGCCGTTCAGGCAGCTGGTGGTGTGCTGATGTTAATTGCCACAGTAGCTGCTCTTGTTTGGGTCAACTCCCCTTGGCAAGACTCCTATTTTGACTTCTGGCACACTCACATCTCTTTGTCTATAGGCAACTACCACTTTGCACACGATCTAGAACACATGGTGCAGGACGGTCTGATGACCGTGTTCTTCTTCGTAGTTGGCCTAGAAATCAAAAGAGAGTTAGTGGTAGGGCAACTACGCGACCCTCGCTTTGCCGCGCTACCAGCAGTGGCCGCTTTGGGCGGGATGGTAGTACCAGCGCTTATCTACTTGGCCTTTAACTCAGGGGGAGGCGGCCAAAACGGATGGGGTATCCCGATGGCCACCGACATTGCCTTCGCCATAGGAGTGTTATCGCTGTTGGGCAACCGCATCCCTAACCAGATGAAGTTGTTTTTGCTAACGCTAGCCATCGTGGACGACATAGGCGCGATTTTAATCATCGCCATCAACTACACCGGCGAACTATCAGGCAATTGGCTGCTTACTGCCGGAGTGCTACTAGGTGGAATTCTAACGATGCGCCAACTTCATGTCTGGTACTTACCTGCTTACCTAGTGGTTGGAGTGGCTTTTTGGCTAGCAGTATTGGAATCAGGTGTTCACGCCACGATTGCGGGGGTGATCTTAGGACTGCTTACCCCCGCCAAACCGTTGGAATCTGAAGATGACGCACGCCGCTGGGCAAACTGGCTGCAAATGCAAGATGTAGTCCACTCAGATGACGCACGCCGTGTGGAGTTCCACATTCGAGAGTCGCAGCCCGTCAGCCTACGTATCCAAGAAACACTGCATCCCATTACTAGCTACGTGATCATCCCTATCTTCGCTCTGTCAGCGGCTGGGGTTGAACTGTCAGGCGACTTATTATCGGATGCGATGACCTCGCCCGTAACCCTAGGAGTAGCCATCGGGTTGGTTGCAGGAAAAACAGTAGGCATCACCCTGTTCTGCTGGATTGCGCACAAGCTAGGCTGGGTCACCATTCCCAAATCTTTAGCCGGTGCTCATATGATAGGCGTTGCAATGGTAGCTGGCATCGGCTTTACCGTGTCGCTGTTCATCTCCCGACTAGCTTTTGCAGATGATTCAATCGCAGATGAGTCCAAGATCGGAATTTTGGCCGGGTCGCTAATCGCAGCAGTGGTCGGGTTGCTCATATTGTCTCGCACCGAACGACAACCCCCGGCTTCCACTAAGCACCTGCAAATGGAAACACACGAGTGAGGGCATCTTCGGCGTATACCACCAACTCGGCCGATCGCGATGAAACACCCGGGGAAAGATCAGCGGCCAATGCAAAATGCTGTGAACTTGACCAAGACCTGCGGCCTCTTCTACTAGTTGCTGCCCGTTGCGGCCGTTGGCACCCGCAAACTAAACAGGGCCTCATAGATGTGCCCCAAATGGCCGACCTCCAGCGACGAGTAATCGATGCCGTGCCCGGTGGCAGCATCGCGCCCCACGGCCAACAAAACTCGGGCAAAATGAGGGTCGGCCAGCTCCAAACGCTCCAAAAGCTCGGCCCACTCAAAATCGGTAGCCGCGAACAAAGCCCCGTTGTAAACGGGCACCCCCAGGCCAGATTACCGTCGCGCAGTGTCCCCACCAAGATCATGAAGCTCTTCCACGGGTGGACTATTGCCACCGGGCTCGCAAGCTGCGTTCGCCGGGCTTCTCAGCGATGGCCACCTCAATCTTATTGATTCGCACCGACCGCTTGATACCAACTCGGTTAGGCATCTCACGGGCAATTCCTAGCCCCATCAGCCGGTTCAGAAGGTCGTCAGCGTTCACTGACCTTAACTGTACGCGGCGCTGTTCGAAGACAACAGTGTTTGTCGCCATGACTTCCCGATTTTGCGAATAAGCGCTTCGGGGGAAACAAAATATACTGTAATAGCTGAAAGATCATCAATCAAGAACCCTAAAGCTAACAAGAACTAGGCTGCTTGATGCTAAAGACAATGTTGCCGGTTATTGTGTCTGCTTGACATCCCTAGCAACTCAGCCTTTACTTTCTGACCGTGCCTAATTCTCTTGTAATCGTAGAATCTCCCGCCAAGGCCAAAACCATTGCGGGTTATCTTGGCAATGACTACATAGTGGAATCCTCTATCGGCCACATCCGTGATCTGCCAAGCAAAGCCAACGAGATCCCTGCTGCCTATCGCGATGAATCATGGGCTCGATTAGGCATTGATGTTAACAACGACTTCAAACCCCTATATGTGGTGCCTGCCAACAAAAAACAGCAGATCAACAAACTGAAAGCACTCTTGAAAGAGGCCGACACCCTGTATCTTGCCACCGATGAAGACCGCGAAGGCGAAGCTATTGCTTGGCACCTGTTAGAGGTGCTTTCACCCAAAGCCAATGTAGATGTCAAGCGGATGGTGTTCCATGAGATCACGTCAGCGGCCATCCGCGCAGCCATTAAATCGCCGCGAAAGCTAGACCGGCGACTAGTAGATGCACAAGAAGCCCGACGTTTGCTAGATCGACTGTACGGCTACGAAGTTTCACCTGTGCTTTGGAAAAAAGTGCTACCGCGATTATCCGCAGGGCGGGTACAAAGTGTGGCGACACGCATCGTGGTAGAACGTGAACGAGAACGCATTGCACACAACGTCACCGAGTACTGGAGCTTAAGCGGAGAGTTCTCAGCGCTCCAAGATGACCAAACTGTTGATCCCAAGTCATTTACCGCATCGCTTAGTGCTCTAGACAACATGAAGGTAGCAACCGGTAGAGATTTCGATTCTCAAGGCCAACCCCGTAGCGAAAACCTGATTCACCTAGATGAGAAACTAGCTCGTTCTCTAGCAAATGGCTTGGCCAACCGCGAGTTGCGTGTTCGCAATGTTGAGGTAAAGCCATACCGTCGTTGCCCTGCGGCACCGTTCATGACATCTACCTTTCAACAAGAAGCTGGGCGCAAACTGCGCTTATCAGCAGCTATGGCAATGCGAACTGCTCAGTCGTTATATGAGCAGGGCTACATCACCTACATGCGCACCGACAGCACAACACTTTCAGATGATGCACTAGCCGCAGCTCGGACTGCTGTGCTAGAGCGATTCACCAACGACTACCTGCCTGATGCGCCCCGTACTTACACCAAGAAGGTAAAGAACGCACAAGAAGCGCATGAGGCCATTCGACCCTCAGGTGAACGTTTCCGGTCACCAGAAGAAGTTGCAACACAAGTGTCGCGATTAGAAGCCCAAGTGTACGAGCTGATCTGGCAACGCACCCTGGCCTCACAAATGACCGACAGGGTAGGCGAGACGGTACATGTAGATTTTGGTGGCACCACTAAAGATGACCGAGACGTGTTGTTTGCAGCAGCGGGCACGGTAATTACTCATGAGGGTTTTCAACGGATTTACAGCGAAGGCAACGACGAGGACAGCGAACAAGCTAACAACGGCCAAACAAGATCAGGCGATGAATCATCTGCTGAACGACGCATGCCTACTTTGAAACCCGATGACCAGCTCAGCATAAATACCTTAGAACCAGAAGGCCACAGCACCCAGCCCCCGGCTCGCTTCACCGAGGCATCATTGGTGCGCCGCCTAGAAGAGTTAGGTGTCGGACGGCCCTCCACCTATGCCACCATCATGAACACCATCGTAGACAGAGGCTACGTATGGAAAAAGGGTTCTGCGCTGGTGCCGTCATTTACAGCGTTTTCGGTAATCAACTTGTTAGAGAAACATTTTCCCAATCTGGTGGACTACGCCTTCACTGCTCAAATGGAAGACGACCTAGATGCCATCGCCTCAGGTGAGCATGAGGCAATACCCTGGCTAAGCCGCTTTTATTTCGGCCCTAAAAAAGATGAACCCGAAGATTCTTCAGCACATGGAGTTGCTAAACACGGGCTTCGCGCAGCCGTATCTGATCGCTTAGCTGAAATCGATGCGCGAGCGGTAAACACCTTCCCACTAGGAGAAGACAACGGACAACAAGTGGAAGTTCGAGTGGGCCGCTACGGGCCTTATGTACAATGCGGCGAAGATCGTGCCAGCCTGCCCGAAAACCTCCCCCCAGATGAGCTGACCTTAGAAAAGGCCTTACAGTTCATCGCAGCACCAACAGGCGACCGACAACTAGGCACCGATCCCGAAACTCAGATGCCGATTTATGCACGCAACGGACGGTTTGGTGCTTACGTACAGCTAGGCGACGACCCAAACAACAAGAATGAGAAAACAAGTACTCAGAAACCCAAGCGAGCATCGCTGTTCGCTTCTATGTCTACAGAATCAATCTCTCTCGAAGAAGCACTAAAGCTGCTATCTCTGCCACGGGTGGTGGGCACCAACCCTGTTGATGGACAAAAAATCTTGGCACAGAACGGGCGCTACGGCCCCTACATCACCAACGGCAAAGAAAACCGCAACCTAGAATCTGAAGAACAGATCTTCAGCATCACTATTGAAGACTGTTTAACGCTCTTAGCACAGCCTCGCCGCCGCCGCGGTCAAACAACCAAGCCACCATTACGAGAGCTAGGCTCCGACCCGGCCACAGAACAGCCCATGGTAATAAAAGACGGACGTTTTGGCCCGTATGTAACCGACGGTGTGGTGAACGCTTCGTTGGGCAAAGGTGATGCAGTAGAAACCCTAACGGTGCAAAGAGCCGCTGAGCTTCTTCAGCGACGACGTGACAAGATTGCCGAAGATGGCGGTAAGTCCAAGGCCCACCGTGCCAAATGACAAGCCCACAAAGGCCATAGCAGAGGCCATAGCACCCTCAACCAACACACGCATCCAGCAGATTTTTGGCAGTGCCCAGTACTTTAAACTTTGGATTGCACAGGTGCTGTCCTCGTGCGGAGACTGGTTAGGTCTGTTCGCCATCTTAATTACCGCTGAGCGCATCGGCGGGGGCACACCAGAAGCTTCCGTTGCCTATGTGATGATCGCACGATTCTTACCGGGGCTCGTCTTCGGATCAGCAGCAGGAGTGCTGGTAGATCGCTGGGATCGCAAACGCACCATGTTCATCTGTGACGTAGGGCGAGCCATCACCTTGCTGTGGTTGCCTTTTGTAGATTTTGTTTGGCAGCTTGTTTTGGCTTCATTGATCTTAGAAGCGTTCGCCCTGTTGTGGGCTCCAGCTAAAGAAGCGTCGGTACCCAATCTGGTGCCAAAAGAAAAACTGACCGCGGTGAACTCCCTCTCGCTCGTAGCGGCCTACGGTACATTCCCTGTAGCAGCAGGGCTATCTATCGCTATAGCTGGACTGGCCTCTGTGCTTAAACAATTTGATGCCTTAGACTTCCTACGCATTGACGCAGAATCATTGGCCTTCTATATCGACGCGGCTACTTTTACGGCTTCAGCTGCCATAATCCTACGATTAGCCCTACCCAGAATTGCAACTGTAAAGCACACCAAAACAATTCAACAGGAAGCCCCCAACAGGGTGTGGTCACCAAAGCAAATGTTCGGTGATTTACGTACCGGCTGGAACTATATCTTCATCAACCCCACCGTGCGGATGGTAAACCTCGCACTAGCAGTTGGCCTGATCGGCGGTGGAATGCTTATCCCACTTGGACCCGTGTTTGCTGAAGACGTGTTAAAAGTTGACCAAGGTGATGGATTCAGAGCATTTATGGTGGCTTTGGGCATTGGCGTAGCCTTAGGAATAGCTGTGTTAAGCGCCCGACAGCAAAACCTTCATAAAGAACGAGTCTTTCTAGCAGCAGTATTTGGTGCGGGAGTTTGTTTGTTCCTAGCTACTTCCATGTGGACACTGCTAGGTGCTGCCTTGTTGGTTGGTGGGCTAGGTGTCTGTGCTGGAACGGTATACGTGCTGGGGTTCACCTTATTGCAAGAAAGCGCTACCGAAGATTTGCGAGCCAGGGTTTTTGCAGGATTGTTCACCTTGGTCAGATCATCGGTAATGATGGCACTGCTAATGGGCCCAGCACTGGCATTGTTCTTAAATGGCCTGTCTGACAAGTTCTTCGACAAAGATGTAAACGTCTTTGGTTTTGATGTAATCATCCCTGGAGTGCGCCTCACCTTGTGGCTAGCTGCCCTAATCATGCTGGCTGCTGGATTCTTGACCTTAGCCTCTATGCGCAACCGGTCGCGTCTAGAGGTTCACCAATGAAACAACCCCAAAATGAACACCCTCAACAAGCTCAAACAACCTACAAAAATGCCACTAAGGGATACCTGATTGCCTTTGAAGGTGGGGAAACCACAGGCAAAACAACTCAGGCTCGACTACTAGCTGAGCGCATCGGAGCACGGTTGAGCTTTGAGCCTGGCGCTACCGAACTAGGACATATCATACGCTCGCTAGTGTTAGACCCACAAGGGCCCAACCCCAACCCACGAGCCGAGGCACTGTTGCTTGCAGCAGATAGAGCACAGCATGTCTCTGAGATAATCCGTCCCACCCTAGAAACTGGCACCCATGTGGTCACCGATCGCTACATTGGTTCTTCACTAGCCTATCAGGGTATTGCCCGCGGGTTGGGAACCGACGAAGTTTTAGCCTTATCACAGTTCGCCACCCAAAACCTCGCTTGCGACTTAACAGTGTTGTTAGAAGTTGACCACCAAACAGCACGATCCCGTCAAGCAGAGCCAAACGACCGCATCGAAGCTGAGATGACTAAGTTTCATCGTCGAGTGTTAGAGGGGTATCAAGCCTTAGCTACACAAGACCCCAAACATTGGGTAATTGTGAACGGTAACGGCTCAGTTACAGAGGTCGCAGCAACCATTTATGCCGCTGTACAAAAACGTCTAGATGTCTGACTTACTTCAGATCGAGGGCCAACCCAAAGCGACCAAACTGCTAAGAGGCGCTGTTGCTCAACCAGTACATGCTTACCTGTTTCTTGGACCACGTGGGGCTGGTAAACGACAAGGCGCACTGGCTTTTGCTTCAGCACTCATCGGCTCTAACGAACGGAGTCGACGGTTAGCTCTAGCGGGGCGGCATCCTGACTTGTCGATCCACGAGCCAGAGGGTCGCAGCTTGCGAGTGGCAGAAGCCGATCAGATCATCTTTGAGGCTTCCCGCACCCCAGTAGAGGCCAACTTTAAGGTAATCGTATGCGACAGATTCCACAGCGCAGAACCAGAGGCGGTGGCTAGCCTGCTAAAGACGATTGAAGAGCCACCGTCCACAGTGGTGATCGTGTTGTTAAGCGAAGAAATCCCGCCCAACCATCAGACTGTGGCCTCACGCTGTGTTTTAGTGGAGTTTGACCCTGTGCCAGATGCTGAAATGCGCCGCATCCTTGAATCGCAAGGCGTGTCAGCCGAGGCCCTTGATAGTATCTTAACTGCCGCCGCAGGAGACTTGAGCCGAGCCCGTTTATTAGCCAACGATACAAGCCTCAACGAACGCAAGGCAGCGTGGGCATCAATACCAACCAGATTGGACGGTACCGGCCATACGGTAGCCAAGCTCACCGATGAGCTACAGGGCCTGATCGACAAAGCCCAAGAACCTCTAAAAGCTCGCCAGCAAATCGAATCGCAAGAGTTAGCCCAAATCGAAGCTGACAGCGGCAAACAAGGTCGCCAACATCATAAAATGGATGCCCGCCATCGCCGCGAAGAACGCCTGCTGCGAAGCGATGAACTGCGGTTTGGCATGGCTACCTTAGCCAAGCAGTACAGCCAGCAAATGACCAATAAGCGACATGCACGCGACTGCGTAGTGGCTATCGCCCGCCTTAGAGAGGCTCATGCCTGTTTAATATGCAACCCCAACGAAGCGCTGCTACTTCAAGCACTTTTATTGTCGCTGCCTAACATTTAACGCTGCTACGCTGAATCGCCGCGCCCGAGTAGCTCAGTCGGCAGAGCGATTCACTCGTAATGAATAGGTCAGGAGTTCGATTCTCCTCTCGGGCTCGCCAATTAGTTGGCATCTATAGGTGCTAACACCGGCTTTATTCCGAGATCGTCATAATTAAGAGCCGCAAAATATGGCACCCCCACAACAGCAAAGCTGCGCTGTGCAGTATCACCTCGATCTACTACCGTAGCCGCAGCCACCACCTGAGCTCCGGTTTGTCGCACCACTTCTAAAGCCTTAAGAGCCGAAGCACCAGTAGTGGTGGTGTCCTCAAGCAAAAGCACCCGCTGACCCTCCATAAGCGGCGAGCCTTCGATGAGCTGGTTGGTGCCACGCTTTTTTGGAGTCTTACGAATCGAAAACCAACCACCCCCGGTAATAGCCGCAACCCCCACCGCTAAAGGGTCTGCACCCATTGTCATCCCTCCTGCCACTTCAAACTGAATGCCCGCAGCTTGAACCTGCGCAAGCAGCACCTGACAGGCCGTCTCTAAAGACCTCCACCGACAAAGAGCAAGCTTTATATCGACAAAGTCTTGTGACATAGCACCGCTAGCCAACCGCACTGGCTCATCTAGGCGCAGCAAACCACGCTGACTAACAATGGCAGTTAACTCTTTGGTGAGTTCCGGTAAGTCTTTAGAAAAATTGAGATAAGCCACGCCGGTTAATCTAGCGCCCCGCGAGTTTTTCAAAGATTTCCACATGCGATCCCCAAACCAAAAAAATTATAATACTATGAAATTCCCCCTTTATCTGCGGCTTCTGTCTGCACGTTTGGTTGAACAATTAGCTTTCGATGAAGGGAGAAACCTTTGTCTACTCCAACTATTTTTCATCAATGGGCCCCGTGGTGGACACCTAAACAGGCGCGCTGCTTCTTAAACGATGTAGAGGGGGTGATAAAAGCCCGCTACGGCAAATATCGCATAGACGAACTCCAGGGCACCGTAACGATTTGCGATAACGATTGCGTGCTAGGACTATCTAACCTAGCTCAAACCTGTCGCAGGCTAGACCCTAACGAATGGCGGTTAACGATCTACAGCCATATGGCCCGCTTAGACGAGTTCTCACCTGACCTTTTAACCGAGCGTTTGAACAATTACGAACAAATACGTCCCGACCTACGAGTGCGAATAGTAAGCACCCAACACTTAGACCACATTGATGCCGTGTGTACACCTTTACCACTAGGGCTGTTTGCCAGCTTGTCGCTGAAACTAAACGATGCTTGCTGTCCCATAGATCGTAGCTATATGAAGAGGTGGAGAGTATCCAAATCTGAGGTCATGGCAATTGGATTGGCCAACACCTTGATGGAAGAACCTTTGATGCTTCAAGAAAAACCCAGCTCAGACAAAGGATTCTATATTTTTGGAGGAGATTCGCTGTTTGTATCCGGGCATATCTTGGACTTTGCGCGCAATACGGCTGAAAGCAGCTCTTGGGGAGCAGTCATCGCGGTGCCTGCCGCACACACCATAATGGTGTGCCCTATTTCATTTAACAGCACCTTCATTGATGCTTCAGCTTCTATGTTGGCAGCCAGCCACCTGTGCTACTTAACAGGCCCGAACTCAGTGAGCCCAAACGCCTTATGGTGGCGACCCAACCAGCAACTAGAGCCGTTTGCCCGCATAGACATTCAAGGTTTTGAACTACTAGCACCCATGGCTTTACGAAAACATCTGCGGCAAATCCCCGAGGCTGACTAAACTCATTTTGTGGCTGAATACAAAACCCCAGAATGGCATCCGGCCTTTGAAGAGTACTGCGAAACCATCTTTGAGTTAGCTGAAGATGATGTGGATGTCATTCAAGCTCGTATAGCTGAACGCCTTGAGGTATCTCGTCCTGCGGTGTCTGAAGTGATCCACCGCTTAGAGGCAGAGGGTTTAGTCACCCTTAAGGGGCGCACCATTGAACTATCTTCTGAAGGGTTAAACCTGGCTAAGAAAGTGGTGCGCCGTCATCGGCTAGCAGAAGTATTCCTCACCCAAATGCTGGGGCTGTCTTGGGCTGATGCCCATGCTGAAGCCGGTAAATGGGAACATGTAATCTCACCTCTGGTAGAAAAAGCAATGATCCAAATGCTGGGGAACCCCAAAACATGTCCTCATGGCAACCCCATCCCCGGCGCAGGCTATCAGGCACCCCCAACCAAAACACTCGCGACAGTAAGAGTTGGCGAAAAATTCGTAGTTTGTCGAATTACCGAAGAACTAGAGTTCGCCGATGGGCTACTAGATTACTTAGAAACCTCCTCGGTAATGCCAGGAGTCAAAGGGGCTATCACCGCAACCTCACCAGATGGAACCATGACAGTAAAAATAAACGGCAATCACATAGGCATAAGTGACTTTGCCAGCCAGCGAATTCTGGTAACCGCTGCCTAAATCAGTTCAGCTAGATCACCAATCATCAGATAGCACAACAGCACAATAACAGCGATGTTCACCGTAATCACAGGCCACTTAAGTCGGTGATTGGCACGCCAAAATCGGCGAATGCTGAGCCCATTAAAAACAATGGCCACCACGCCAATTACCACACCCAGAACAGGGCCCACCGAATCAGCAAAACCTAACACCGGCAACGCAAACGGAAACACGCCGTAAGCCAGCATGCAACGGATACCTGAAACTATCATTGACTGACTAAAGCGACGCTCAGCAACACTAGGCGAAAGAGTCTTTTCACGGGCAACGGTTAAATCCACGCTCATCTAACTCCTAGTTTTCCACCCTTGAAGGTATCGGTTCTCATCGGGAACTGCTTAAAACAAACTTGCCAGAATAGAAGCTGCTGCTCCTTGAGGGTCTTGAAGAGGACCAAGATGGGTTAAATGCCCAAAACATTCATAGCTACCATTAGGTAATGCTTCAGCGATTTGGAAAGCCAACTGAGCTGGAGGATCGCTGTCGGCACCAGCGCACACAGTGATTTTAGTAACTACCTTATGAAGATCATCAAACAAGCTGATGTCTAGGTTCATAACCACTGCCGCTTCAACTTCTGGGGCACACTTCATGGTCACAGTGCCATCGGGGAGATCTCGAAACCCAGAATCTAAATAGATTTGCAAAATCTCTGAAGTCAACACGCTGAGCGGTGTTCGAGTGGAATAACGCTCATAAGCCACTTGACGAGATGCAAAAACACGCTGACGCTTCAAAGCAACCTCGCTTAAAGCTTGAATAACTTCTTCAGATAACGCCTCTTCTGGCAAAGCGATTGGCTCAAACAACCAAGCTCGATCAAAGGTGCCCGGTTGAGCTAACTCCGCTTTCAAGATGGCTGCGCCACCCAAAGAATGCCCAGCTGCTAAGCGAGGTGGCGGATCCAACATGGCAACGGCAGTTAGCACATCATCAGCCATGTTGGCCCAGTGATAATCCTCCTCGGGGCCTGCCACACTGTCACCATGACCCCGAAAATCCAATGCCCAGCATCTAGCCACATGGCTAAGTTGCACAGCTACAGGTTGCCATATCTGACCGCAAAAACCATTGGCATGGGCAAACAACACCAACGGGCCTTTACCACCCAAATCATGCAAAGCTACACGCGCGCCTTTGGAAGAAGCCACAACGCGCACTCGCTAGACAAACACTCCCTGAGACACGCCCCTAAGCATCCCTCTTAGGCACAAGGACAGTTTTGCACCTGCGTGCAAGCAAAAATGAACTGCGAAATTGAGTTTTACGCTAGCCCCCAAAAGTGCCGGTGGTACCCTCTAGAACAATGACATCACTAACAGGCATATAGTAAGCCCCCTCTTGAGTCACCACCAGTTCTTCCATACGACCAGCTTCTACCAAATAAGAATCATAGGCACCGTTCATTCGACGTAAAGAGTTGCCGATGGCACCGCGAGCCATAAAGTCCAACTGCCACATTGCCCTCATCACATTAATGCGGTTAATACCTCCGTCCAGCTTGCTGGCATCAAGAAGTACCTGATGAAGCATTTCAGCAAAGACGTAGCCCAGAGCATGAGAAGCTGCTTCAGGATCTACACCTTTGTCTTGCAACGACCCGCGCACGAACTGTACCCATTCATCATCAACTAAAGAAGCGTCAGATACATCCTTTTGAGTATTAATCATGCGGATACCGTTTGCTGCTGGGCCAACAGGTGACCAGAACAAAGCGATGCTCTGACAGCCGTTAGACACCAAAACAAGAGGATCCCATTCCAAACTAGCTGCGGTAGCAACGGCCTGAGGGCAAAATGCTCCCGAAGAAGCCACGATAAAAACGTCGGCATCACTAGCTGCCAGAGTTATTACGTTGCTACCCACAGATTCCGCCTGCGGATCGTGACTAACCTCATCAACCACCTCAATACCGTGTTCAACCGCACAGTCGTTAAAAGCAACCCGCCATGCCTCGCCAGCATCGTTCCCAAGCGCCAACACCGCAGCCGTAGCACCTTCACCAATCTCGTCTGCTATGTGCTGACACCAAGCACGAGCTTCGGTATCGTAAGACATCAACCCACCGGTGGTCCAAGGATAGTTATTAGGGTCGCCCCAATCCGGCAAGCCGGTGAGGTTAAACAGCTGCGGAATGCAGTTTTCGTTCAACACATCGCGCACCGCCAGATTGTTAGGACTGCCCAAAATACCGGCAAACCCCAACAAGTTTTCAACATCGATCATCTCTTCCACATTGGTAACCGTGCGAGCAGGCACGTAGCCATCATCCCGACTAATCATGACAACCTTACGCCCATCAATCAGACCCACATCTTCGAAGTAGAGGCTTAGCCCATCAGCAACAGTGCCAAAACCAGCCAACGCACCTGAGCGGGGCAAGCTGCTGCCCACTCGAATTTCTGTTTCGGTTACACCAGCGTAATTATCCCATTCCTCAGGGCACTCCGACAGGTTGATGGTGGCACCACCACCTAGCTCTATCACCGTTGGATCAGCGTCGTCGTTGACAGAAGAAGCTTCGGGCATATCAGTTGCATCTGACATAGGCGTGGTTTCGGCCATAGCTTCAGCAGTTGGCTGAACGAGCGCAGGGCCAGCTTCATCATCGGCATCGTTACTACAACTAGTAACCAACAGCGCTAAAAGCGTCACAACTGCCAACAAAATTCGCCAAGACTTCAACATTAGATTTCCTCTCTGCAAGATGCCCCTCCGTTTCAAGAGATTAGGTAACTTTACGCGTCTGGGCTGACAATTACACTCCGAGCAGGTGCCTGTGGAACCACAGGCATGAAACGAGCCTTCAACTGACGAAACCCATTAGCCGCCCCGCTAGGCAAAGCAAAGACAATAGCGATCAACAGAACCCCAAGGATTACCCCGCCATAAGGACCTTGTAGGGCAATATCGGTTCCAGGCAACGTTTGAGTTTGACCCGACCAATGAGGCACGAACTGAATCACCAGGCCGCCAGCTACTGCCCCGTGCAGCGTAGCTACGCCTCCTACTATCGACCCTACTATCAGCAAAATCGCCAAATTAAAGCCAAACTCATCAGGCCCAACAAAACCCGAATGCATGGCCAACATGGTGCCTGCCACGCCTCCTACTGCTGCGCTAAGACCAAAGCTCAAGGTCTTATAAGCAGCTAGATTAATGCCGTTGGCCACCGCTCCTAGCTGGTTATCCCGAATAGCTATAAGTGCTCGCCCTACCCGTCCCACCAAAATGTTGCGCACTAACCAAAAACAAACTGCTGCCACAATAACCAACAAAAAATACTTATACACCGCCTCTGATTGGCGAGAAGTAAAACCATCGGGCACACGCGCTCCTAGACCAGGAATAGAATGCAACCACTCAGCTACCGTCTCTGTTGGTGCCCATGAGGGAGCTACCAGATCGCTGCCGATCAACAGCCCGTTGCTACCGCCGGTGCGATCGGCCAACTCTTCCAACCGGATGATAGAAGGAAACACTGTCGCCATGACAAAGGTCAACAGACCCAAGTAAAGACCTTGAATTCTCAAGGCTGGTAACCCAAAAAGCACACCAAACAAAAACAAGCCTGGCACCACCACCACTAGGGTAGACAAATACGACCAGTGAAAATCGTTCACCAACACAGCAGTCAAGTAAGCACCCGAACCCACAAAAAAACTATGACCCAACGAAAGCTGCCCGCTGTAGCCGGTGGCAATGTTCAGGCCCAAAATTGCAACCATAAAAGCAATGGCTTGGCTTAAGTTACCAAGACCAACCGTGTAGCGATTGCCAAAAATGGTGGCGCTATAGGTGTCAGCAATAAGAAACGGAATCACCACCACCACTAAAGCAAACAAAACCCAGCCAATGACCTGACGACGACGATGCAAACGACTGCCCTCTTTGGCTAATGCAAGGCCCATCACACCCGCTCCCTTCGAACAGTTCCCAAAAACCCAGTAGGCCGTGCCAACAGAACCACCAAGATCACTGCCACAGCAGTAGCAAGAGCTAGTTCACTGAGATCCAAAAAAGTCACCAGCAGATTACGCGTCAGGCCCACCACAAGACCGCCCAACACCGCCCCCACCATGGAATCCAAACCACCTAATGCGGCAGCAGCTAACGAAAAGATCAGCACTCGCAACATCACCGAAGGTTCTAGAAGCAAGTCAGGTACCACCAAAGCACCGCTCAGTGTGCCTATAGCAGCAGCCAAGGCCCACCCGAATCCCAAAGTGGAACCCACCCGAATCCCCATAAGCTGAGCCGATTCTAAATTTGACGAAACTGCCCTAAACGCAAGACCAATCTTGGTACGTGCCATCAACACATACAGCAACCCAACCACCACAAACACAGCACCGAGATTGCCAATAGTGCGCCAAGTAAGTCGAGCAATACCCCATTGAATTGGAGCACTATCAGAAAACATGCTGGGCAGGCTGCGAGTACGAAATTGCCAAACTATGCCAACAGCCGAATCAATGATAAGCAGCAAACCCAACGTAACGATCACCAAGGGCAACACATTGTTAGGCGGAAATGGACGAATAAACGTGCGCTCAATGAACATCGCCACCAATGCGCTAGCAACCATAGCGCACACCACAGCCACCGCTATCGGAAGACCCTGTTCCACGCTAAAGACATAAACCAGATATACTCCAAGCAAGGCCAGCGAACCTTGGGCAAAGTTAATGAAGCCGGTAGACTTATAGATCATCACAAGTGCCAAAGCCAACGAAGCATAGGTAGCACCGTCGCTCAGACCCCTGAAGAACTGAGCTAACCAGAGTTCCCCGTCGGAAAGCTTGTCAAGCGAGATGTCAAAAGTGCCCAAGGTTGTTGCCAGGCGGCAAAACAACATCGCTCAGTAACCCAAGTAGGCGCGGCGCACCTTGTCATTGACAGCTAACTCACAAGCAGGACCAGCGAGAACCATCTCGCCAGCTTCCAACACATAAGCCCAACTCGCCACGCTCAAAGCCAAACCAGCGTTTTGCTCTACCACCAACATCGTAGTGCCTGCGATAGCATTGCTGGCCTTGAGCTGCTCAAACAAAAACCGAGTAACCATAGGAGCTAACCCCAAAGACGGCTCGTCTAGCAGCAATAACGAAGGGCGCAACATAAGTGCCCTAGCAATGGCAAGCATCTGCTGCTCACCCCCACTGAGGCTGCCCGCAGGCTGATTACGACGTTCCCCTAACACAGGAAAGGTTTGGTACCAATAAGCGATATCAGAACGCACCTGCTTATCGTTGCGGACAAAAGCCCCCACTAGAAGGTTCTCCTCAACCGACATATCTCCAAAAGTGCCTCTACCCTGAGGCACATGTGCTACCCCCCTGCGCACGATCTCAGCGGTAGGCTCACCGACCAACTCCTCACCTGCCAACCTGATAGACCCTTCGGTGGAAACCATGCCAGTAAGAGCCCGCAATGTTGTGGTTTTACCCGCACCGTTAGCCCCCAAGATCACCGCAATCTGACCTTTTGCAACAGAGAAGTCAATGCCGTGCAGCACACCAACATCACCGTAAGCAGCACGCAAGCCACACACCTTCAGATACTCGCTGTCGCACTGCAATAAATCGACATCCTGAGTATCTTGGGTGTTTTGGGTATCTGCGACCGCTTGGTTGCTTTTAAAACCCATGGCAGTGAAGTTCATTGCTGACTTCCTAAATAGGCTTCTACTACAGCGGGATCATTTTGCACCTCTGCTGGTGCTCCTTCGGCAATCTTGGCCCCAAAATCCACCACAACCACCTTGTCGGATATTCCCATCACCATTCCCATGTGGTGCTCTACCAACAACAGCGTGAGGCAATTACGCTCAACAAGCCCGACTAGCAGATCGGCTAACTTACCAACCTCGGTTTGAGTGAGACCCGTAGCTGGCTCGTCTAGCAGCAACAAGCGAGGCTTGGCAGCCAAAGCTCGAGCTAACTCCACCCTCTTAAGGGTGCCAAACGGAAGTCCGACTGTAGGGTGAAAAGCCACCTCAGTGAGATCAAGCTCTTCTAAAGCATGCCAAGCCACCTGCGTTAGTTCGCTTTCCTCAGAGACCAACCCCCAACGCAACGCAGCTCGCAAAGCACCAATGCCAGAGCGATGGTGCGCACCCACCATCACGTTCTGCAACACCGTCATAGCAGGCCATAATGCCAAGTTCTGAAAAGTGCGCCCGATGCCCAATCCGCAAATAGCATGAGTTGGCTGGCTCAACAAATCAATTCCAGCGAACATCACAGAGCCGGACTGCGCGTCGTACACCCGACTAACCACATTAAACAAGGTGGTCTTGCCAGCCCCGTTAGGGCCAATCAAACCACAAACGCTGGCCTCTTCCACGCTAAACGACAGATCACGCAAAGCAGTCACCCCACCAAATCGCACCGTGATCCCCTCTATGTCTAACAATGCCATGCAAGCCTCACCCCCCAATAAGGCTGGCAAGAGCCCAAACCACAATCACCAAACCCACAGCAATCATCACCAAGCTACGTCCTACTTTAACCTTGACTAGGTTGCTAGGAACCGCTGCCGACCTTTCGCCCGCCTGAGAAGGCAACCGCGACGAAGCAGAACCCAAATGCTGCGAAGCCCGATGCCTGCTATGAGATCTTCTTGGACCCTGAGGATTCACTAAAGCAGCAATATTGCCTACTGCCAAAGCCCCACCTAAGGCCAACAGCAAAAAAATAATTATCTGTGACCCACCTAACACTGCAACTCCTCAATCAACCTAGCTGTATTGAACCTAGCAATAGATGAAGACAGCGTAGTCATCGTTAACCCAAGATTGACGCTCGCAGATGCGGTAGCACTTAATCTCATGCCAACAACTCTAAGCAAAAGCTTTAGCTATGAGTTTACAAATTGTGACGCAAGCGATAGGTAATGTGAGCTAATGGGTAGCGTATTAAAAATTAGTGAAGATACCCACGCTCCCAACACCCACCAATTCCACCCTGCTATTGCAACCTGGTTTGAGCAACGCTTTCCCGAGGGACCTACTGAAGCGCAAATCCAAGGCTGGCCTACCATTGCTTCAGGTAACAACACCCTAATTGCCGCTCCCACCGGCTCAGGAAAAACCCTGGCAGGTTTCTTAATCGCCATTGACAACCTCTATCAACGCCACGCTGCTGGCGAGTCCGTTGCCCAAACCAACCAAGTTGTGTACGTGTCACCACTAAAGGCATTGGCGACCGACATAGCCGAGAACCTAGAGCGCCCTCTTTCCGAAATTGCTGAGATAGCACGCAACATGGGCATAGAACCGCCCAAGCTCTCCCTTGCGGTACGCACAGGCGACACCCCAAGCCATACAAGAGCAGCCATGTTGCAGCGACCACCCAACTTCATGATCACAACACCTGAATCGCTTTACCTACTTGTAACCGCCGCCAAAAGTCGAGAAAATCTGCGCTATGTACAAACCGTGATCGTGGATGAGATCCACGCAACTGCACAAAACAAACGAGGCAGTCATTTGGCTCTCACCCTAGAGCGACTTGAACATGTAACCAAGACACGTCTCACTCGTATTGGTCTTTCTGCTACTCAGCGCCCTATTCAAACCATTGCCGAACTGCTCTGTGGGGTTGGCAACCCTTGCGCCATCGTAGACACGGGCCATCAACGCACTCTGGACATTAACCTCGAACTCATTGGCAACGACTTAGAAGCAGTTGCCTCTCAAGCTCAAATGAATCAGGTGTTAAACCACATGGCGCAACTCGTCGCTCAACACCACACCACCCTCATATTTGTTAACACCCGTCGCTTGTCCGAGCGGATCGCCCATCAACTTAGCACACGCCTCGATACAAATGCCGTAGCCGCTCATCATGGCTCTTTATCCACTGAACGCCGCTTTAACACCGAGCAACGTCTACGAGCAGGCGATCTCAAAGCACTAGTAGCCACTGCATCACTAGAGCTAGGTATCGATATCGGTCCAGTAGATTTAGTATGTCAAATAGGATCACCACGCAGCATTGCTACCTTTCTTCAAAGGGTGGGCCGTTCTAACCACAGCCACAAAGGAACTCCAAAAGGTAGACTTTTTCCGCTCACTCGAGATGAGCTCATTGAATGTCTAGCCCTACTCCAAGCTGTACACCAAGGCCACCTAGACACCATCTGCCCGCCTGTTGCACCGTTAGACATATTGGTACAACAGATCATCGCTGAAACCTCTGCCGACAACAGCCACTCCATCACCAGTCTTTACAAAATAGTCACCAAAGCAGCACCCTACGCCAACCTCACGCAAAAACAGTTCCACCAAGCTGTAGAACAAGCCAGCAAAGGAGTAGACACTGGAAGAGGAACGCGTGGAGCATACCTCCACTACGACATCATCAATCAAGAGGTACGAGGCAAGCGAGGTGCCAGATTAGCTGCGATCACATCCGGAGGAGCCATCGGTGAGAACGGTGATTACCGGGTACTAGCCGAACCCAGCGACACCTTCATCGGCACCG
The DNA here is from genome assembly GCA_009843865.1 of Acidimicrobiia bacterium. GTDB lineage: Bacteria > Actinomycetota > Acidimicrobiia > Acidimicrobiales > Bin134 > Poriferisocius. The sequence goes on along the minus strand of VYCQ01000039.1, from coordinate 65,713 downwards.
TCAATGAAGATTGGGCTGTGGAATCAATGGTGGGCGATATCTTCTTACTGGGCTCGCATTCCTGGCGCATCAAACAGGTAGCGGCTGGCACAGTCAAGGTGTCTGATGCTGGCGATGCCCCACCAACTGTGCCTTTCTGGCTTGGCGAGGCACCCGCACGAACCACAGAACTATCTGAACAGGTATCGTCGATAAGAAACCAAATATATGAGCTGCTGCACGACACTTCAATCGATCAAACGAGTAGTGCTTTAGTACAAGCCCACAACATCTCTTCAACAGCAGCCACCCAAGCTGTTACCTACATTGCTGCCACCCAAGCTGCGCTCGGGGTGATCCCCAACCATCAAAACATTGTATTTGAACGTTTTTTTGATGAAACAGGAGGCCAACAACTCGTGGTGCATTCGCCCTATGGAGGACGCATCAACCGCGCCATGGGCTTAGCATTGCGCAAACGTTTTTGTCGTCGTTTCGATTTTGAGCTACAAGCCGCTGCAACTGACAATGCCGTCATCTTGTCGCTAGGGCCCCACCACAGTTTTCCCCTAAGTGATGTGCCTCAATTTTTGCATCCCGACTCGGTGGAAGAAGTGCTGCAGCAGGCTGTTTTAGATTCTCCCATGTTCACCACCCGTTGGCGCTGGAACCTGAATCGAGCCCTTGTGGTTTTGCGCAACAAAAGTGGCAAGCGCAAGCCGCCTGCCATTCAACGTATGGAGGCAGACGACATCATGGCAGCTGTTTTCCCTCAGGCCGCAGCCTGCCAAGAAAACATTGCTGGCCCCATACACATTCCCAACCACCTGCTGGTTCACCAAACCCTTCACGACACCCTCCACGAGGCACTTGATGTCACAGGGCTAAAAAAGCTGCTAAGCGATATTCGCTCAGGCGAGGTGAAAACCCATTTCTGTGACACACCGGGACCATCACCATTTAGCCATGAAATTCTCAATGCCAAGCCCTACGCCTTTTTAGACGATGGCGAGATTGCCGATCGTCGTACCAACAGTGCTATCACTTCTCGAGAATTGCACCTTGGTAGCAACCGCTCAACAAGCTCTAGTAATAGCACGCCCTTTGATAGCCGCCACATAACCCAAATCACCCCCGATGCTGTAGCCCAAGTAACTCAAGAAGCCTCACCAAACCCCCGCAATCCCGATGAACTCCACGATCTGCTCACCTCCTTAGTGTGTACCATGCCCCGCCCAGAATGGCAGGAGTTTTATAACATCCTTGAGTTACGCGGCCGTGCCTGCACCTTGCACATACCTAACAAAAGCACAAACAGCATCACCCTAGATGAGAGCTTGTTAACGTGGTCTACCACTGAATTAGCCAACACTGCCTTTGATCCTACCCACAACACAACCAAGGTTCGTGGGCACCTAGACATAGCCGGGCCAATATCAGCTGATGATCTATCACATCAGACCTGTCTTACAAGCTCAGAGGTGCGCCAAGCTCTAGCTGACTTGGAATCACAAGGTACCGCCATGGTGTGCCAAGATGAGCTTTGGTGTTCGCGACGTTTATTGATGCGGATGTCATACCTAAGTCGACACCAAAAAAGGGCTTCAGCCAAACCCAGCTCCATCCAAGACTTCATGCGCTTTCTACTGCAATGGCAGCACGTCACCCCGGATACCACGGTGCGAGGTCGCTCAGGGCTTAGCAAGGTGCTCAGACAACTCCAAGGTCTAGACCTGCCCGCAGCAGCTTGGGAACAACAAATTATCGCTAAGCGAGTAACCGATTATCAAACACTGTGGTTAGACGAACTTTGCTACCAAGGCGAACTGGTCTGGCTACGCCTCACGCCACCAGCACAAACAACTGCACCAAACAACATGGCCCCAAGAAAAGCTACGCCCATCGCCTTTGTGTTTCGTGAAAACCTGCCGTGGCTGCTGGCGGCCGCGCGTCCACACCCCCCAAAACCATACAACACTGGTGCAGTGCAAGAAATAGCTGAGATCCTCAACCAACGTGGTGCAAGCTTTATGAACGACCTAGCTGTTAGCACCCACCGCCTGCCCGAAGATTTAAAAAGAGCCCTGTGGAACGGGACAGCCCTTGGCCTTTTTACTGCCGATGGTTTCGCCGCAGTACGAGCAATGCTCAACCGCAACCAAGTTCAACGCAGACATCCTCGGCATCGCAAACAACGCACCTCCTACAAGCATCACAGCAACACCAGCCTAAAATTTGATGAAGCACCAGGTCGCTGGTCGCTAGTTCCAACACCAGAGCCATTACCCGACGACAATCTAGCCGAAGCAGTCGCTCAGCAACTGCTGAATTGCTGGGGAGTGGTGTTTCACGATCTCGCCCATCACCCAACCTCACCCACCACTACCCCGTGGCGAGACATTCTCAAGGCACTGCGCCGATTTGAAGATCAAGGCATCATAAAAGGAGGACGCTTTGTAACAGGTCAAAGCGGTGAACAATTCGCACTGCCCGCAGCAGCCGAACTACTCCAAACAACTCGTCACAGCGCCTGCACCAATGAAGCGATCACCATTTCTGCTTGTGATCCTCTGAACCTCACTGGAATTCTTTTCGAAGTCCCCCGAACTCCCGCTACTCTCAAAAACTCCGTCACCTACATAGACGGGTGCCCCCAACAATGCATCTAGCTCAACAAAAAATGCGGAGGGGGTGGGATTCGAACCCACGGTGACTAATGCCACACACGCTTTCCAAGCGTGCCGATTCGGCCGCTCTCGCACCCCTCCAACAACAACAAATTTACTTCAGCTCAGCAGGCCAACCAGCACCGATTAGTAGTATCCTGTGCTTAAATCTGATTTGGAATGTACCTGATTTGAAATGTGATGGTCGGGTCCTGTGCAACTCTAACCTGTGAACCGAGTCAGGGCCGGGAGGCAGCAGCTCTCAGCGGAACTTAGAGTGTGCCGCAGACAGCCTGGCCATCACATTTGAAAACAGGCACATTTGAAAACAGGCACATAAATGCCTCCAGCTAAGGCTCTTATAGTTAATCTTAGCGTTGGCTTAAACATCGTGGCTTAAACATTGTGTCGTTCTAGTTAGGTAGAGTCGATACAGATGGCTCATCAAGCGCTTTACCGACGTTTTCGGCCAGGCAGTTTCACCGATCTACGCGGCCAAGAACCAGTAGTACGAGCCTTGCGTAACGCCATACAGCAAGACAAGGTAAGCCACGCCTACCTGTTCAGCGGCCCCCGCGGCACCGGTAAAACCAGCACCGCTCGCATCCTTGCCAAAGCTCTGAACTGCATAAACCCACCCGGAGACGGAGAACCCTGCGGCACTTGCGAATCATGTATAAGCATCGCCAACAACACCTCTTACGATCTCATCGAGCTAGATGCCGCATCCAACAACAAAGTCGATGATGTGCGAGACCTCATCTCCAAGGTAGCGATGGGTTCACCAGGCAAGGCCAAGGTATACGTACTAGACGAAGTGCACATGCTTACTCAGGGCGCTGAAAATGCCCTGCTTAAAACCCTAGAAGAACCTCCTGAACATGTGGTGTTCGTACTATGCACCACAGAGCCACATAAGGTGGTGCCCACCATACGCAGCCGCACCCAACACCTTGAATTCAACCTTATCGACGGAGATGTACTTGGCAATCATGCCCGCTGGATAGTAGATCAAGCGGGGCTAGAAATAAGCCAGGAAGCCCTAGACCACGCCGTTCGTCGCGGAGCGGGATCAGCACGCGACACCTTATCGGCCTTAGAACAAATCATTGCCGCGGGAGAGATCACCGATCAACTAGATGCAGCAGATGCCATAATCAAAGCACTAGCTACCCAAGACTGTGGCCCAGCTTTTGTGGCAGTACACGAAGCCTTACGCTCTGGCCGAGAACCTCGAATCATTGGAGAAGCAGTACTAGAGCGCCTTCGCAACGCCTTTTTATCTGCAATGAACGCCAATTTAAGCAACCTTACAGATTCTCAGCAAGAAATCGCTCAAGCAACCGCTAACCAAATCACACCTGCGAGACTCACCCGAGCTCTAGAAGTACTAGGAACTGCTTTAGTGGACATGCGCCAAGCTCCTGATCCAAGAGTGGATTTAGAGGTGGCCTTAGGACGACTCACAAATCGAGATATAGATACCGATCCGGGTGCCATCTTAGAGCGGCTAGAACGCCTTGAGCTTCACGGTGGATCTGCGGCACCAGCCGTTTCCTGCGATGAATCCACCCAATCACAATCCAGCAACGACAAACCACCCAATACACAAAACTTGAACGATTCACGAGGGCCCGATCGTGCCCGAGCAGCGCTAAAACAAGCTCAAACTAACAACAAAAGATCTACAACTTCAACCGACAACACCGCCGCCGCAATCATACAATCCGAAGAAGCTCAACCAAAGCATACCCAAGCTACTAAACAGGCCAACGCTAAAGGCACTGAGCCTCAAAGCTCTGAAGATCAAAATACAGAAACCAACACACAAAACACCATCACCCAACTCATGGAAGCATTCCCCGGCGCTGAACTAATCAACTTACCCTCAACCCAAACTCATCAGATCAATTAGCAGCACCTAAACTACCTCTAACGATGAACCACACTCAGCGATGAACACTGCTTATACCAATGCCGTACAGGTACTAATTGATGAGCTGGGCCGCTTGCCCGGTGTTGGCCCCAAATCAGCCCAACGAATCGCCTTTCACCTATTGCAAATATCCTCCCAAGACGCTGCCAAACTAGCTAGAGCAATCACTGAAGCCAAAGCCCGAATAAGGTTCTGCGAACGCTGCTTCAACATCAGCGAACACACCCAATGCGAGTTATGCAACGACCATCGGCGCGATCCATCCCTACTTTGCGTAGTGGAAGAACCCCGAGACATAGTAGCGCTTGAAAAGACTGGAGAGTTCCGAGGCCGCTACCACGTTTTAGGTGGAACCATCAATCCAATTGCCGGAGTAGGTCCTGATCAACTTCGCATCAAAGAACTGTTAGCTCGCATAGACAGTGAAAACGTTATCGAAGTTATTTGCTGCACCAACCCCAACATCGAAGGCGAAGCCACTGCCATGTATTTAGCGCGGCTCATCGAACCACTAGGCGTAACCGTGACAAGAATTGCTAGCGGTCTACCTGTAGGAGGCGACTTAGAATATGCCGACGAACTCACGCTTAGCCGAGCCCTAGAGGGTCGACAACGCCTTGCCGCAACCTAAGAATGTAACTGTAATCTGAACATTTCATGCCAGCACATTCCATGAAAGATCGCCTCGCAGAGCTGAAGCAACGCAAACAAGAAGCTCTGCACGCAGGTCTTGAGCGGGCAGTAAAACGCCAACATGAAAAAGGCAAAATGTTGGCCCGCGAACGCATCGACTACCTACTAGATAAAGGCTCTTTTCATGAACTAGACATGCTAGCCCGTCATAGAGCTTTAGATAGCGGCCTAACCGAGCGCCCCTATACCGATGGGGTCATTACTGGATGGGGGACCATTGCAAGTCGCAAAGTGTTCGTGTTCTCTCAAGATTTCACGGTGTTTGGTGGGGCATTAGGCGAAGTTTTTGCAGAAAAAATCTACAAGGTGATGGACTTAGCCATGTCGGTTGGTGTACCCATGATAGGGCTGAACGACGGAGCGGGGGCTCGAATCCAAGAAGGGGTAGTGTCACTAGATTCCTACGGAGGCATATTCCACCGCAATGTAAAATCCTCCGGTGTCATCCCACAAATAAGCGTGATTCTCGGCCCTTGCGCTGGCGGTGCTGTATACAGCCCAGCCATGACCGACTTCGTTTTTATGGTGGCCGAAAAGTCACACATGTTCATAACCGGCCCTGATGTGGTGAAGACGGTTACCGGCGAACAGGTCACCCTAGAAGACCTCGGCGGAGCCCGCTCTCATTCCACAAAATCGGGAGTAGCCACGTTTGTGGGAGCCTCAGAAACCGATGTTCTAGACGAAGTTCGCAATTTGGTGAACTATCTCCCTACTAACAATATGGAATCACCTCCACGCATTCAGCCCCGCGATGATCCTAAACGTCTAACTCCTGAACTGCGCGACATTATGCCCAAAAACCCCAACTTGCCTTACGACATGCGCAAAATAGTGCAGGCAGTGGTAGACGACGGCGAATTTCTAGAATATCACGCCCACTGGGCCAAATCCATCGTGTGTGGCTTCGCTCGACTTGACGGCTACACCGTGGGGATTGTGGGCAACCAACCAATGGTGCTTGCTGGCGTATTAGACATCGAGTCGTCTTCTAAAGCTGCCCGCTTCGTTCGAACCTGTGATGCCTTCAATCTTCCTTTGTTAACGCTGGTAGATGTACCCGGCTTTTTGCCAGGAGTTGACCAAGAACACGGCGGTATTATTCGTCACGGTGCCAAGTTACTGTATGCCTATTGCGAGGCCACGGTGCCCCGCATTCAAGTAATCGTTAGAAAAGCTTATGGGGGTGCCTACGTGATAATGGACTCCAAATCGGTGGGTTCTGATCTGTCATTTGCCTGGCCAGCCGCTGAGCTAGCTGTCATGGGGCCCCAAGGTGCTGTGGAAATCATCTACCGCCAAGAATTGCAATCGGCTGCCGATCCTACAAAGCGCCGTGAAGAATTGATAAAGGAATACAGCGAGCGCTACGCCAACCCCTATATTGCCGCTGAACGAGGCTACATAGACGATGTGATCGACCCTGCTGACACGAGAAAACTAGTAATTCAAGGCTTTGAGATGCTACGCACTAAACATAGAGAGCTAGCACCCCGCAAACACGGGGTTATCCCACTCTAAGAAATGGCGTAGTGTGGACTATCTCCAAATAACCCCACAACCCACAGAGGCAGAAGTAGCTGCCATTGTGGCCGCGTACCAAGCACTAATGGCACAATCCGATGCGCCTACACCATCTTTTCAGCACCCCACTAACAAGTGGCGCTTTAGCGGTCGCTGGTGGATGCACTCACCTAGGCCAGGGAGCTGGAGACTGCCTTAGCGCTAACTCCAAATGCTTCAAATACTCACTACGATCTATCTCAATTGCTCCGAGACTTCGCAGATGCTCAGTAGCCCATTGTACATCCAAAAGGCGCTGCACCCCACCGTAGGCCAGCCGTCCCACCAACGAAACTAACGCCACTTTAGAGGCATCCCGGTCGATGTGAAACATAGATTCCCCTGCAAACAAACCTCCCACAGACACACCATAAAGCCCACCAACCAACTCACCTTCTTCCGACCAAGCTTCCACGCTGTGTGCCCAGCCCAACCGATGCAATCTGATGTAAGCATCTCGGACCGCTGAAGATATCCATCCATGAGGACGCTCTATGTTACGGCAAGCCTCCACCACTTCAGCAAAAGCCACGTCAGCAGTGATGCGATAACGACGTAGCGAACGACGTAGCGAACGAGTTACCCGCAAGGCATCCAACGGAATAATTGCCCGAGGATCGGGAGACCACCAGCCCAACTTATCGGTACGGCCCAACGGCATAGGAAACATTCCCGCCTTATAGGCCCTAAGCAGTGTGCCGGGTTGCAGATCAGCACCAACTGCCACAAGACCGTGATCGTCAGCCGAAGATGCGGGAGGAAACTCCCACCGGCTGAACTCAGGACTTAACGGCACCCCCACACTTTGCCTCAGATGGCAGAGTGGCTGATCAACCGGTCTCGTGAATAGTAACCGAATTCACGATCACCTGAGGATCAGGACCCCCGCCTAAAGGATTGTTCGGCTGATCAACATGGCTATCTAAAATACTCTCAGCCACCACCAGACTATCTTCATCCATCTGCCCAAACACTACATAAGTACCCTGATCGTTCAAAAGAGCAGTGTTTTCATTAACCGCAAAAAAGAACTGAGCACTCGCGCTGTTGGGTTCAGCAGTACGAGCCATCACTATTTGTCCAGGCTCATAGGTAAAGCCCAACCCCTCATCTAAGATTGTGTAACCTGGACCCGGATCGGCTGGAGAATTGGTATGAGGTGCCCCACCTTGAATAATGCCAATGCTGGGATCGGTGCGAAACAACAAGGTGTTATCGTAATAGTGATAACGCGCTAACACCGCGAAATTATTAGCAGTGTTAGGTGTATTGAGCATGTCAAGAGCAACACGCATCTCTCCAGCTGTGGTGTCAAACACAGCGGTATATTGCTTAGAAACATCCAAACACATGGGTTGAGGGGCATCAAAATCCAAAATTGTTGGTCCTGACCCGTCAGATGGTGGACAATTGCTCAAGTCAATACTCCCTTCAAGAGCTGGGTCGATGGTCTGAATTTGAACGGAAAGGATTTCTACCGTTTCAGCAGGTCTGCCGCCGAAGGTTGTGTCAGGGTTATCTACATGGCTAGCCAAAATTTGCGAAATTACATCCACGCCGTCGCTGACTAGTCCCAACCTTGTCAGTCCAAATATGGGTTGTGACGGTGAAAATTGTTGACCGACAGTAAATACAAGCTGCCCTGTTGTAGGCCCTTCAGCCGACCACAACAACTCTGATGCTCCAAAATCTTGAGCTGACGGAGCTGTGAGCGAAAAGCCCGGCCCTGGATCGTTAGCATCATTGGTTTTAGGTGACCCGCCTTGAATATAACCCCCCTCAGGATCGGTATAAAAGAAGGCTGTGTTGTTGTAGTAGTCATAATCAGCCAACACCACGAAAGCATTCACCGCTTCAACATTTGCTTCAGTATCCAACGCAACCCTGATCTTGCCTAAAGTGGTGTCAAACACGGCAGCATACTCCAAAGCCGAATCAAGACACTCAGAAGGTGCCGCTTCAAAAGAGGTAACCCGAAAATCAGGACCTTCAGGATCGGGACAAGGCGTAACCTCACCACTCAACTCACCACCAGGGGAAGGGGGAGGCACTAGCGTTGGGAACTCAGATGCCTGACTGCCCTCAACATCTGCAAGGTCCACATCTGCTGCGTTGGTCTCGCTACTAGTATCGCCATTGCTAGCATCATCACCACCATCTCGCAACAACAACCACAATATCAACACCCCCAAAACCACAAACACCACAACTAGAGCCAACTTGAGGCTGCTAGAACGAATTCGGCTACGAGTTGCTACCGCTTTAGCTTGACGACGTGCTACCTGACGACGTTGACGTTGACGCTCTCGTTTGTTAGTAGCCACCATCAGCAATCTAGAAGCACCAGAAACTCAATGCATACTAGAAGACCCCAGGCACATGAAAGATAAGCAACATTGAAAAATAAATGCATGGCAAGATTCTGTGATGTCAGCCAAAAACTCTCTTAACAACCCTAAGCGCGCCCTGCTGTGGCTACTAGCGTTTTAGAGTGGCCTTGATAATACAAAAGTTCGGCGGCACATCAGTGACCGATGCCGACCGCATCCGCGAAGTGGCCGACCATATACACCGCTGTAAACAACGTGGTGATCAAATTGTCTTGGTAATCAGCGCTATGGGCAAAGAAACCGACGAATTACTAACCCTGGCAGCCGCGGTGTCAACAACACAACCCGGAAGAGAACGGGACATGCTCATAACAACCGGCGAACGCAAGGCCTGTGCTTTGGTTTGCATGGCCCTTCACGACATGAACATTCCCGCGGACTCATTCACCGGCAGCCAGGCAGGCTTTGTAACCGATACCAACCACGGCAATGCCAAAATCTTAAAAATCAACCCCAACAGGATTCAAGCAGCATTAAATGCCGACAGAGTGCCCGTAGTGGCAGGATCGCAAGGAGTAAGCACAGCCAACGATGTGACGTTCTTAGGCCGAGGCGGCTCAGACACCACAGCGGTGGCATTAGCATCGTCTTTAAAAGCAGATGCTTGCGAGCTTTATACCGATGTTTCAGGTGTGTTCACCACCGACCCTCGAATGTGTTCCAATGCCCGCAAGCTGACGAACATCTCCTTTGATGAACTGCTAGAGATGACCGCAGTAGGCTGCCCCAAACCCGCCATGCGCTCGGTAGAGGTGGCCCAAAACTACGGAGTCAAACTACATATCCGATCCGCATTCACCTGGGAACAAGGCACCTGGGTAGGCAAAGAGGAGGCTTCTATGGAGCAGCCCATTATCCGCTCGGTAATCCCTGATACTTCTGAAGCCAAGATCACCGTAAATAGGGTGGCTGATCGACCAGGGGTGGCAGCAGCGCTCTTTAGAGAATTGGCTAATGCTGGGGTAAACGTGGACATGATCGTGCAAAACGCCTCTGCTGACGGAATAACCGATATTTCTTTCACGGTACCCGAAACAGATGTAAAGCTCGCTCATGAAATTACCCAAAAGCTTGCTACAAGCATTGGCGCTACCAACGTTACAGCTGATCCCGAAATCGCTCGGATCAGCTTGATAGGTGCTGGCATGAAATCGCACCCTGGTGTAGCCGCAACAATGTTTGAAACCTTGTCTAACAACCAAATCAACATTGAGATGATCTCCACCTCACCCATCCGAATTAGCTGCATCATTCGCCAATGCGATGCCGTTGCAGCCACCCAAGCTCTTCACGATGCCTTTGAACTAGCTCAATAAGCCCTCTTACCTACCTCCAATAGCTGTTCTAATGAAGATAGAATTGCAGCCATGAATGTCGCGGTTGTGGGTGCCACCGGACAAGTTGGTGGGGTAATGCTACGCCTCCTAAAAGAACGAAGCTTCCCAGTTAAAAACTTACGAGTGATGGCCTCAACCCGCTCGGCTGGCCGCACAATCATCTGGGCAGATGAAACCTACGAGATAGAAGATGCTGCCACAGCCAACTACAAGGGAATAGATATCGCTCTTTTCTCAGCGGGCAAAGATGCTTCCAAACAGCTAGCCCCAAAAGTTACAGCCGCTGGAGCAATAATGATCGACAACTCTTCGGCATGGCGTATGGACCCAAAAGTACCTCTAGTGGTTCCCGAGGTGAATGCCCACGCCCTACACAATCTAAACAAAGGCATCGTGGCTAATCCCAACTGCACCACAATGGTAGCTATGCCGGTACTCAAACCGCTGTCGCAAGCAGCAGGGCTGCAACGGGTGATCTATACCTCTTACCAAGCAGTATCGGGAGGCGGTTTAGCGGGAGTAGCTGAGTTAGATGAACAAGTACGTCAAATAGCTAATAAAGCCGTTGATTTAACCTACGACAACAATACGACCTCATTTCCCAAGCCATCAGTGTTTGCTGCACCCATCGCCTTCAATGTGATACCTGAGTGTGGCACTCGGCTAGACGACGACTCCAACGAAACCTCTGAAGAACGCAAGCTAGCTGAGGAAAGTCGCAAAATATTGGAACTACCTGACTTATTAGTAAGCGCTACTTGTGCACGAGTGCCAGTTTTTACCGGACATTGCTTAGCCATCAACACAGAGTTTGATGCACCTATCGAACCCGAACAAGCCCACCACGTTTTAGCAAAAGCCGAAGGGGTATCGATGAACAATCTACCCACTCCTCTGGCAGCCACGGGAATCGACAAAACCTTGGTGGGCAGAATCAGAGTTGATCCAACCGTGAAAAACGGACTAGCGCTTTTTCTTGCAGGCGATAACTTGCGCAAAGGCGCAGCCCTAAACGCTATACAAATAGCTGAAGCCTTAATCACCGCCTGAGTTGATACCCAAGATGTTGTATTGAGCACCTATAACCCACCGCCAAAAAACATTACCTTCTGGCTACGCCATCAAAAAAGACGCGGCCAACTCGTCTTAGGTGTGATGTTGATTTTTGTTCTTTTTGCCTTGATGGCTTCTGAAACTTCAGCTCAAGACACTTTTTTTGAAGATCGCCAACGACAAATCGAACAAAAACAACTAGAAATCCAAGAACGACGCGCTCAACAAACATCTTTACAAGCAGAAGCGCTCTTCGCCATCGAACAATTAGACGTAGCTGAAGCCCTCATCGAAGAACTAGATACTCAACTCAAGCAGATCAACGCCTGGATAGCGGCTGCTAACACCCGACTAGCCACAGTCCAACTTGCACAGACCGCAGCTCAAAAACGGGTGAATGAAGCACAGCAACGAGCAGCAAACCTCAGCGAAGAGATCACCTTCATCCAACTTCAGATACAAGCCCAAGTAGTTCAGATATACCTCGACTTAGCTTATGAACCTACGTTCTTACTACAAAACGGCGACCCCAACAGAAACGCCCGTCGTCAGTTCTACATTGAAGAACTAGGTGGGGATGCTCAATCGCTTATCGACAGGCTACGTAGAGCCCTTGACGAACAACAGCTTGCAGTAGAAGAAGCAGAACAAGCACAACTCGAAATAGCCCAAGCTCAGGCCAACATCGAAGAGGCTCTAGTAGAACTAAACAAACTCCAACAAGCTCAAAAAAAACTCCAAGAGGAATGGGATCGTAAGCGCAACGAGCTGCTTGTACAGATTGAACTAGAAGCTCAAGAACAACGTGAAGTCGAATATGAGATCGCCCGCTTAGATGCAGGAGTTGCGGCGATCGAAGCCGAGATACAACAAGAACGAGACCGCCGTCGTTTGGCCGAGTTGGAGCGCCAACGCCAAGCCCGCCTAGCAGAACTAGAGCGCGAACGTAACGCGCGCATAGCTTCGCTGCGAGAACGTGAAAGCCGTGGCGAATTCACCAACCCTCCCTTCTTACAACCAATTCCTGGTAGCGTAGGGTCTGGCTTCGGCAACCGCATCCATCCAATTTTTGGCACCGAGCGTTTCCACGCTGGAATAGATATCGGAGGCAACACCGGCGATCCCATCCGGGCAGCAGCTAGCGGCACCGTGATTCAAGTGAAGGCTCGAACCGGTTACGGCAACACAGTGATGATCGACCATGGCGATGGGTGGTCTACCCTCTACGCTCATTTATCTACTTTTGCAGTATCAGTTGGTCAACAAGTAGGTTTAGGAGACATCATCGGAGCAGTGGGCAACACAGGATGGTCTACAGGGCCTCATCTCCACTTTGAAATCCGTTATGAGGGTGTTCCGCAAGATCCAGTTCGCTACTTGAGCGCCTAGGAACAAGACTAAACCAATGGAGGCCTTAATCTTTGAACGTAATCTGGCCCGTTACGCCGCAGCAGCGGTGGCATCACGCTTAATACCCGGGGCAGGTAGTTCCATTGGCCCGCTGTACTACAGAGATATTCCAGAACCTGAACTTCCAGGCGATGGTTGGCACACAGTTCGACCCCTGTTAACCGGCATTTGCGGTTCAGACTTAGCCACGGTAGAAGGCCGATCTTCTCGCTATTTTGAACCGTTGGTGTCATTTCCTTTTGTGCCTGGCCATGAAGTAGTAGGGATTGACGAGAACGGACAACGTGTAGCCCTTGAACCTGTTTTAGGGCCCGCAGCCCGCAACCGACCATTGCCATTCGAAGGAGCCGCACCAGGAGATGGAGATAATTACGACTATCTTTTAAGCGGCATTATTGACGACGGCATTCAAATTGGTTTCTGCGCAAGTACCGGTGGGGGTTGGGGTGAGGTCTTGGTAGCCCATAAAAGCCAGCTTCACCCGGTACCAAAAACACTCAGTGATGAGGCCGCGGTGATGCTGGAACCTGCGGCGGGAGGAGTCCATGCTGCCCTCAAAGCTGCTGTAACACCAGATGCACTGGTAGCAGTACTAGGTGCAGGAACCATGGGATTATGTTCGATAGCCGCGCTTAGGCAGCTAACGCCAGTGGGAATGATTATCGCCACCGCCAAGTACTCGCATCAACGAGAGCTTGCCAACGATTTGGGTGCTGATCTAGTGGTTGAACCTGCGATGATTCGTCGAGCAGTACGACGTGTCACCGCATGTCAAATGCTAGGAAACTACCTCTCGAGCGGAGTGGACATCACCATTGATGCAGTAGGCAGCGCTTCTTCACTAGCAGATGCCATAGCCATCACCCGACCCCGCGGCAAGATAGTGCTGTTAGGCATGCCCGAACCTTCCCGAGTTGACCTAACAGGTTTATGGCATCGCGAAACTGAACTGGTGGGTGCTTACACTTACGGCACCGAAACACTACCCAACGGACAAACTGCCACCAGTTTTCAGCTAGGATTTGAGCTGATTACCTCAACCCACTTAGAACGACTAGTGTCAGCTCGTTACCCTTTACGCCGCTACAAAGAAGCCATCACCCACGCTGCTGAAGCAGGGCGTAGAGGTGCAATAAAAATATTGTTCGAACAAAACCAACAGCCATAAAGCAGTTATGCACACTTCGTTTAGCTTGGATTTAAAGACTCAGGGGGACGATAGAACAAAACAAGTTGGCCAATTCCAGCCAACACGCCACCTCCCCCAGCGATAGCCAAACCTATATAACCATCCCAAGCATCATCAATGCCGATGATTGAATCCAACGACCACTTCATTGGGCCCAACATGGCGATGCCAATAGCTACAACAGCCAACACAAAAGTGTACTCCCAGCCTTCGCGCATAATCATAAAACCGTTGTGACGATGGACGGTCCATGCTGCCACCACCATGACCCCAACCATCGCTGCTGCTGCCAGCGAAGTAAACAAACCAAGCACTACCAGCACGCCAGCGCCAATCTCAATGAGCGCCGCCATCCAAGCATGAACCTTGCCGGGCTTCATGCCCATGCTGTCAAACCACCCCGCTGTACCAGAAATACCACCCCCTTGAAAAACCTTACCGTAGCCATGCATAACTAAGGTGCCCCCAATGCCCACCCGCAAAATCAATATTGCCAAATTCATTGCATCCATAAACTCACAATAATGGCTTGAGCGACATTAGCTCAGTAGCAACAACCAATAGGCTTAGGTGTGTGCCCCTATGGTTGAGCGTTTCCATCGCCATCATAGTGGGCATCCTAGTTATACGTATAGGCACCGGGATATTGCTAATGATTCGTCAGCCATTACCACCGCCACCCCCGCCCGGAGAACTACGCAAAGTGAAGATTACATATCGCTGCTCAGTGTGTTACGCCGAAGTACGCATAACAATGGCACCAGAAGAAGATCCAAAACCCCCTAGTCATTGCGAAAATGAGATGGATCTAATAGCACCAGTAGACCATGACTAGTTATTCACACTCTGTGGAAAACTCTGGGTATAAATTACAAAATGGTAACTTTAACGTTCTGACCTCGAGCTTAATCTAGATCCAAGCTCAGCAGGCTCAGGCTCAATGTAACTGTGTAGCCACAATCATGCTCGCTAACAACAAACCAAGCCCTGCCATCAAATACCAGTTGCTGGTGTCACCAGGTAGCAACGCTACATAATTCAAAATAATCACAATTGCACCCAACGCCAGCAAAGTAAACATCAGCACGGGTACCCATATTGGGCTGATCTTTTCAGATGACATCGACACCCGAGGCGTGACTTCATTCTCAGGCCGGGTTCCCCGAGGAGTTACGCGACCACCTTGTACTCTGCGTTTCACAGGCTTAACCATGTCCCTAAGGATAGACCCGGAGTAATCCTCATCACGCGTTGAACAAAGCCAAGATATTCTGGCTGTAGTGAAACCACGTATCTTAGTAATCGACAACTACGACTCGTTCGTATACAACCTGGTTCAATATCTAGGCGAATTAGGTGCTGAACCCATGGTTTACCGCAGTGATGCCATTTCGATAAATGATGCCGTGGGATTAAACCCTGATGGTGTGCTAATCAGCCCAGGCCCCGGACGACCTGCTGATGCTGGTGTAAGCAATGCCTTGATCCAGCAATTCTGTGGTCACAAACCAATGCTAGGCGTGTGCTTAGGGTTGCAGTGTCTAGGAGAAGTATTCGGAGGAACGATTGTACGAGCCCCTTATGTGATGCATGGCAAAACCTCATTAATTCACCACAAAGGCGAAGGAGTTTTTACAGGATTACCCAATCCTATTCAAGCCACCCGCTACCACTCCCTAATCATAGAACGGTCTTCTGTGCCCGATGTCCTAACAATTACCGCAGAAACCGATGACGGGTTAGTGATGGGATTACGCCATCGCCAACACCCCGTGGAAGGAGTGCAATTTCATCCCGAATCTATTTTGACCTCAACAGGCCACAACTTGCTACAAAACTTCTTAAATGCGACTACAACCTAACAGTTTGTCTTAGCTGCATTCGCTTACGTCATGCTAACCAGCAACATCGTGTAACGACATTAGCTCCAAGAAACCACACAACCATCATCAACACCTGCTAGGTCGCCATCTAATCCTTCTACCCAATTAGTAGCAGTTGCAGCGCTTGCTGGCATTGGATAAGGGGATTGCAAGTTCCAACTAGTAGTGATCCCAGGTATATCTGCAAAGGTCACCTCCAGTTGAACGCATTCTGTTTGAAAACTGTTGGAGAGAGCCACCCAATTTGCGACACTGCCTAGCGCTCCTCGCTGTCTGCCAGCAGCTATAGCTTTAGCATTTATACGAGCTGCGGCATTACGAGCTTCGCGCATTGCTTGGGTCACCGCTGGCTGAGATCCAGGAGAAGTTGCCCCATCAGGATTTGATGGAGATTGAGTAGGCGTTAAAAAAATTGTTTCAATGCCCACGCAAACCGTCACCTCAGTGCCAAGCGGATGTTGCTCACCCGCCAGCGGAATCTGCTCCTGTATTAAAGCATTTGGAGCAGGCACAACGTTGTTTGAGTTACATGCAGTAACTGTCTCATTCAGGACAAAACCTAATTCCTCAAGTATCGCAACAGCAACGGAGGCCGTAAATCCTAAAAGATTAGGCACCTCAATAGATTCAGGTCCTATAGAAATAACAAGTTGAATGGTAGTGTCGGGCAACAACAACACTGGAGGCGCTGGTTTAGTGCCTACCACAAGACCATCCGACACCTCCGCGGAAAACTCTTTTATTAACTCCTCGCTTACTACAAAACCGAGTTCCGATAGTACCTGAGTGGCCCGCACCGGTGTCATTCCCGCCACATCAGGAACCTCAACCGCCAAAGGCCCTCCAGCAACATAAAGTATCACAGAGGTTCCAGGGCTCACCTCACTACCAGGGGAAGGATCTTGGCGAATTACCTGACCTTCAGGAGCAGTAGAGTCATCATCAACCATCAACTCAACGGCTAATCCCCTGTCTTGTAAAAAACGAGTAGCATCGTTGGCGAACTCGCCCACCACACCAGGCACCTCAATAGGAGGTGCTCCTGAACTGATAAATATTTGAACTGTTCCACCCACCTCTAGCTCAGCCGTAGCTTCTGGACGTTGGGATATAATCTGCCCAACGGGCACTGACTGACTAACCTCCATCACTTGCCTCACCAGCAGTCCTAAGCCTCTCAATTCAGTGGTGGCAACCTGACTTGTCAAACCAACCACATTAGGCACTTCAACTACCGGTAACGGAGTAGAAGCTACGGGTGGGCGATTATCGTTACCGTTATCAAGCACATTGGATAAAACAAAAAAGAGCAATACCGCGATAGCCACAAAAGCCATCACTGCCACGGTAAACAACCCAACAGTAGAAGACGACTCCAAAACCGGTTCTGACTGCGAAACATGTGGCTGCTGGCTAGCTACTGATTGAGGCGACCCCGAGTCTGGAGGTCGTACAGATGCCGAAGCTAGTGAAGATGTTGAGGTGTCTAGTACGCGCTGATTCTGCTCAGCACGATAACGGCGTAAATCCTGCTGTAGATCTTCAGCTGTGGGATAACGCTGAGCTGGATCCTTAGCAAGCAATTTCATGTTGATAGCTTCCAAAGACTTCGGCAGCATAATGCCCCTAGAAGCCGGAGTTGGCACTGCCTCTTGTACATGCTTATAGGCCGCCACCACCGAGGTATCACCGGTAAACGGTGGTCGTCCGCATAGCATTTCGTAGAACACCACTCCAAGGGAATACAGATCACTGCGACGATCCAATGTCTTGCCTTGGGCCTGTTCGGGTGAAAAATATGTGGCTGTGCCCATCACCGAACCGATCTTGGTGAGATTGGAATCAGCAGCATCTAAAACAGCAATAGCAATACCAAAATCCGTCACCTTCACTTTGCCATCAACAGATAGCAACACATTGCCCGGCTTAATATCTCGATGGATCACACCGTTGTTGTGAGCGAAACCCAAAGCAGCAGCAACATGCGTGATGATTTCTACTGCTCGATCAGCCGCAAACGGCCCCTTGGTGCTAATCAGCTCAGCCAAGCTCTTACCCTTAATGTATTCCAACACCAGGTAGTAGGTGCCAGCATCAGAACCCCAGTCATACACCTCTACTATGTTGGGATGATTCAGGTTGGCAGCAGCAGTGGCCTCACGTCGAAACCGCTCTACAAAGCTCAAATCAGTAGCAAACTCGGGCAATAATCGCTTAATGGCAACCACACGCGACAACAAAGTGTCGTAGCCCAAAAGCACATCGGTCATACCTCCACGAGCAACCTGACCATGTAGTTGGTAACGACCACCAAGAATTTCAAAATCTACATCAGACATGGCGAAGCTGAAGTTCCCTTATCATTTTCCCCTTATCGTTTTCATTATGAGGGTCATGTGATTTCCTGTAAATCAACCACGACCGCCGTGACATTGTCTCGTCCACCGTTTTGTAATGCCTGTTGCACCAAGGCGTTTGCGGCTTCTTGAGGGACAGAAAACTTTCGTAAGATGGCATAAATCGTTGAGTCTGAAACCTCACTAGTAAGCCCATCTGAACAAAGTAAATAACGTGTACCATCAGCAGGATCCAAAATCCATTCATCGACTACCACTTTTTCTTCAAACCCTACCGCTCGACTAAGATTATAAAGTTCGCTCTTTTGCAGCAGGTTTAAATCAAGACCTGCCATCATTACCTCTCGCTTTACCGTGTGATCTTGGGTTATCTGCGAAAGTCCACTGTCATCACAACAATAGACCCGCGAATCTCCGACATTCACTACCGCTAACAACTCTCGAGAGTCGCGCTCAACCACAGCTAAAACACACAAAGTGCTGCTCATGCCTCTAAGGTGAGGAACCGAGCTTGATTGTTCCCAAACCTCTTGGTTCACGTCTTCTATCACATTCAACAATCCCGCAACTGAAGGCACATTAAGCGATGCATAACGACGCAAAACAGGAATGCGAAACCTACTGCGACCCGTCACAGCAGCATTACAGCCCTCAACAAGAGTTTCCACAACTAACTTGGATGCAATGTCTCCTGCTTTATGGCCTCCTAGACCATCCGCAACCGCACAAAGTTGCTCGCTCGCGTAAGCCGAATCCTCGTTTCTTAAACGTTTACCTTTATGAGTAGCTTGCGCCGATAACAACCGAATCATCAACGAATCATTTTAGTAGTGCTTCTAGGTCTTGTACGCTGACAACGTCATGCCTAGCGCGAGTGGCGGAATTGGCAGACGCGCAGGATTCAGGTTCCTGTGTCCGCAAGGACGTGAGGGTTCAAGTCCCTCCTCGCGCACTCAATAACCCCACATCTCAATCACGCTACAGGCTCCCCGTCACCACCTCGCTGGTGCCAAGCATGCTCTGCCAACGAAACCACCTCACGGGCAGGTAACCCCAACAATTTAGCTGCACGCACCGCTTCATCGTGTTCTACTTTCACCCGACCAGCTCCTACCTTGATCTGAATACGACATCCGTTAACATCCACCTCATGTTCCAAGCGGGCCTGAGGCCACCTTTCGATGAGCCGTCCTCGCACCCCCAATGTGCCAGTTTCACTCGCTAAGGTTGCCGCCACCTGATCGCCAACAGCAAAGTCTGCTAATGCACTTACCACATAAGCTGGGCGACCCTTCTTCATCACAATTGGCGTGATCCAAGCATCGTAAGCCCCCGCAGAAAGCAAAGCCGATACAGCAAAAGCCAAGCTTTCACCGCTGATATCATCAACATTGGTTTCAAACAACATTACAGGCTGACCTTGCGGCTTCTGCGCTGCGACAACTCCTAACACAACCTGAGTTAGATTGGGACGATCTTCTAACTCGTTATCACCAGCACCAAATCCGCTAGCAGAAATCGTCATGGCTGGCATTGCTCCCCAACCACCGCTAAGCGCTGCTAAAATCGCCGCACCGGTAGGGGTGGTCAACTCTAAACCCACATCTAAGCCATAGGTCGGACATCCAACCAGCAACTCGGTTACTGCTGGCGACGGGTTGGGCAACAGCCCATGAGCACTGCGAATCATTCCACGTCCCACAGCTACAGCACTGGCATAAACCTCATCAACATCTAACACTTCTAATGCCGCGCAAGTACCCACCACATCCACAATCGCATCCAAACCACCCACCTCATGAAAATGAACTTGCTCAACAGGTCGCCTGTGCAGCTTACCTTCCGCCTGAGCTAATGCTGCAAAAATCCCCAAGGCCCGATCTGCTACCCGATCAGGTAAACGTGCTTCACCAATAAGCGCATTAATATGACCCGCCGTGCGTACCACCGAGGTTTCACTAGCAACAACCCGCACATCTGTAGCAGCCACACCGTTTCGCTGAGTTGGATGAGCCTGCAAGGCCCAGCCGCCTACAGGTAACAACTCACATATTCGACGAACTTCATCAATACCAGCACCTGCATCAATCAACGACCCCAAGGCCATGTCTCCAGCTATCCCACTAAAACAATGAAACCAGGCAATGTTGCACGGCTCACCCATTAGCCACACCCGATACCAACGTGGTTTGTTGTTGCTTTAACAACAAACGCAACACAGCGCACCCTGCCCCAAAACCATTATCAATTCCCACCACCGTCACTCCAGCAGCACATGAAGACAACATAGCTAACAAAGCGGTCACGCCCTCTAACGATGAACCGTAACCAACACTAGTAGGCACTGCTATCACCGGTGCCGAGGTCAATCCCCCCACCACCGATCCCAAAGCTCCCTCCATGCCAGCCACCACCACCACCACATCAGCAACAAGCAGCGTTTCTATTTCGGTTAAGAGCCGATGCAACCCAGCCACTCCCACATCATTTAAGCGAGTAGGTGTCAACCCATGAGCAATCAACACCGCAGCACACTCATCAGCAACCGGAAGATCAGCAGTACCCGCAACAGCAAGCACCACGCGTTCAAAACGTTCGTCTGCCCGACGCCAAACCACCGTATGCCAACCCCTAACATGCTCATACTTATTGCCATCAACATTACGTTCTAAAGCAACAACAACCTGTTCAGATGTAGCTCGGGTTAACAAAACAGGCCCTGTGGGCTGACTTAGCAACTCAGCAACAATAGCCGCGCATTGATCGGGAGATTTACCAGGTCCATATACGACCTCACCAAACCCTTGACGCAACTTACGATGATGATCCACACGAGCAAATCCCAAATCAACAAACGGCAAAACACGCAACTGCAACAAAGCATCATCCGGTGTAAGCGTGCCGAGACGCACATCTTCTAGCAATTGGTGAATCAGAGCTTCATCCACCGTAGGAACCCCACTGTGTGAGCCAATTCTTAAATACCACAATTTTGGCAATAATCAGCTGGCAATAATCTCTACAATTTACCCTAAACAAAATTCACTCATACCAACCACCAACCCTATCGCTACTATCCTGCTAACAGTGAGTTCATCTAAATCAACCCCACCAAGCATTGCTTACCTCGGACCTTCAGGCACCTTTACTGAAGAAGCTCTACTCACTCAGCAAGATCTCACTAACAGCTCGCACGAACTTTGCCATTCCATTGCTGAAGTTCTAGAACGAACTGCCAACAATGCAGTAACACTAGGGTTCACCGCTATTGAAAACTCCATAGAGGGCACCGTAAACGTCGCTTTAGACTCACTCATTTTTAAACACGACCTGTTTATTCAACGAGAGGTGGTACTAGATGTTCGCCTTCATTTGCTTGGACAGCCCGGTGCCTCAATAGACCAAATCACACAGGTCATAAGCTTCCCTGTAGCCACAGCACAATGTCGTCGCTATTTAAACGAACACCTATCCCAAGCTGTGGAGGTGGCTGCCACCTCCACAGCAGCAGCCGCTCAAGAAATAGCCAAAACCAAAGACCTAACTAGCGCTGCCATTGGAACATCATTATCCCAAAAACTATATGGATTAAAATTCATTGCCAGTGATATTGCCGATCATAGCGAAAACCAAACCCGTTTTGTGATAGTCGCACACTCAGGGGTGCCTGCGCCGACCGGCAACGACAAAACCTCAATCGTAGTGTTTCAACGTTCCGACCAATCAGGATCACTCATGGGCATTCTGGCGGAGTTCGCAGCCCGATCCATTAACTTAACCAAATTGGAATCTCGTCCAACCAAAAAAACTTTGGGTGATTATTGTTTTTTAATCGACCTAGAAGGCCACATTGACGATGAGCTAGTGGCCGACTGCCTCACTAGCATCATGGCTAAACATGGGGACATGAAATTTCTGGGTTCTTATCCCGCTGCTACAAAAAAAGCCAACCAACAAAAAAATGCCTTATCGAAAACCTGGACTGATGCTAAGACCCAGATTGATAAGCTACGTTCCCAAGTGAGCCCTAGTTGAGCAGCAACACCACCACGCCTATTAATACCAACCTGTTAGACGAAGCCGTAGAGCTAACTCGAGCCACCGGGAATATAACGCTGCAATGGTTCAAACAGCAAAATCTAACAATAAAGCGCAAAAAAGACGGTTCTCCTGTAACTGAAGCCGACAAAACCGCTGAAGATTTCTTACGACAAGAACTAACTCGCCGATTTCCCACAGATACCATCATTGGCGAAGAGTTTGGCAAACATGAAGGCTCATCAGGGCGAACTTGGATCATTGACCCAATCGATGGCACTCGTAGCTTTGTACGCGGCGTACCCTTGTACACCACATTGCTAGCCATGTTTGATGATGAAGGACCAGCACTAGGTGTGGTTGATGTCCCAGGCTTAGCCGAAGCTGTTTGGGCTGGCCGAGGCTTAGGATGTTTTTACAACGATCAACGCTGCTCTGTCAGCCCACAACAAGAACTACAAACATCTTATTTATGCGCTTCTGGGTTTGAATGGTGGCCCAATAATGCTTACACCAGAATTGCTGAAAGCGGAGCTCGCATGCGCACCTGGGGTGATGGCTATGGCTATGTGCTAGTAGCCACTGGCCGAGTGGATGCAATGGTAGACCCAGGCTTAAACCTTTGGGATATCGCCCCTATGCTAGTCATCATTCCTGAAGCCGGCGGTCGCATTACCACTTGGGATGGTCAAACGACCCCAGCAGCAAACGACTGGGTGGCTAGCAACGGCATAATCCACCAAGACCTACTAGCCAAGCTATACCCCTCTAGCCACCAACAAACTCTTCGCTAACCACCCCATATAACTGCACCAAATCTAAAAATTCGCTAGGTAGCACAACCTCAGCTAAACCCATTGCTCCTATCCCCTGTATTTTCTTAGCAGCCAAAAGGTGAATCACGCTCAACAACACAGCCACAACCACCGAGGCAGGCGGACCAGTTGCCCCTAAAATGCGTCCCATCCAAACATCATCTTTTTGTCCTCGCACA
The DNA here is from genome assembly GCA_009843865.1 of Acidimicrobiia bacterium. Taxonomy (GTDB): domain Bacteria; phylum Actinomycetota; class Acidimicrobiia; order Acidimicrobiales; family Bin134; genus Poriferisocius. The sequence goes on along the minus strand of VYCQ01000039.1, from coordinate 42,225 downwards.
TCCACCCGAACCGCACCCAACTTGCCCTCTGAGTGCGGCAATCGCAACATCGGCAACCAAGAACTAAAGCGGTCGCGACGCGTGGCCGCCATACGAGCTGAAATTCTGCGAGCCTGCGGCCACCTACGTGCTAACACAAACGGATCGGCCAACGCTGCTCTGTAACAATCAGCAGCATCTACAGGACTAGGAAACCAACACAATTCCCGACCAGTACCAGCAGGCTGCTGACACCAACCATCTTGCCATTCCAGCGCAAAAGAACTCAACGCCCGATGATGTTGACGCGCACAAGCTGGCCCACCAGCACCAAACTTGGCCACATGTACTTCTGTAACACAGTCTAGATCTTCTGCGGCTCGACTAACTAAAACGTCACTCAAGCCCGGGGCCATTCCTACCCCCACAATCAACAAGGCACCATCACTAATAGCCGCTGCATCCATGTCTAATAACTGCCGTACTTCAGACAATGAATCTGAGGTAGCTAATACCGAACATCCTGCTTTTAAAAAACGCTTAGCTAAACGCAATTGACTACCAGCAGCCGTTGCCAAAACAACCACATCAACATCCAAGTTGCCGTGCTCATCAATTGCAGACCCATCAGTTTCAAATTGCCAAGCAGTAACCTGTGTTTGGTTGTCCCGATCCCTGCGCATGCTTATAACTCGCTGAGCCGAACGGTTTACTAGGGTGATCTGTTTAATCGGCAATGCCGAAGCTTGAGTCAAACGGCTCGCTAATCGTGAACCCACAACCCCATTTCCTGCAATTAATACATGCATCCCCAAATAATCAATCAAAGATAGTACTAAGACCGAAAGCTACTGACTGCCGGTGATAGGTCGCCAACCCCCTGATTGAGGCTGCGTGCCCACAATGCCCCGCATCCGTAAAATAGCTGCAATAGTTGCCGCGCCACCTATAGCTATCAAAGCTCGTCGCAACATCTTCATAACCTTAAGCTTAGTGGGGCTAACTGGATTCGAACCAGTGACCTCACCCTTATCAGGGGTGCGCTCTAACCAGCTGAGCTATAGCCCCGCAGAACGACCTTGAGATTACTTATTACCAAGTCGCTGAGGCCAACGAAATAAAGGTGGACGAGTTCGAGGTCGCTGACGAACCGTCTCCTCTTCAATCACAGTCACCCTCATACCGCCAATAAGGTCGCTAATAAGGTTAAATAAAACGCACAACAACACATTGAAGAAAGAACCAGCTACCACCAAAATCAAGCCACCAACAGCTAAACCTTGAAATATTTGACTGGCATTAAACTTAAACTCTTGTAATGCAAACAACTCCTCAATAAACGACTCAGTGTCATCCACAGTGCCTGATCCCACAGCCACGCTCCATAACATCAAACCAGCCAACATCACAATTATCCACAAGCAAATGTAAAAAATCAAAGAAATCTTGAGAACCGACCAGGGTTCTATATGGCGGACAATACGACGTACCTTACGTGCCTGCAAACGGACGGCACGCCGATACTCACTAGGTGTGACCTTCATGGACTGTTGTCCCGCAGTAGGATTAGATGCCGCTGCGGTAGATGACTCAATTGCTCCTTTATCAACTATGGGCACAACTCAGAGTGTACGCCACAATTTACATTAACTGATTAGCAACGCCATCAATTCAACATCAGTAGCTCTGCGGTTGCCTCAGCCATTACCCCGTCATAGCGAATTACAACTGTGCTAGAAAATCCATTACCGCTCATAAGCTGACTAAAACTATCTTGACGAGCTTGAATCTTGTCCGATATTTGAGCTATAGACCTTGGCTCGACGATCAACTTGACAAGGCTAGCGTTGTTGATCTCAGCAATGATCCTGGTAGCTTGTGGCTCAGCCGCAGCAGCCATAGCAACCAAATCAGCAACAGCAACAGCCCGAGCACGACGCACACCCTGAGCACCAAGCTGACCAAACAACACAATACCCATTGCGACAATCCCGAGCAGTGCTGCCGCCAACACAGAAATAGATCCTCGCTGATCCAAGTAAAGCTCCCCTACATTAAGGCTTCTAATATGGGGAAGTTTGTACTTACACTAACAGTTCTCTTCATCAATAAAAACAGGTGCGATAGCTGCCAAGCTCTCTCCTTCTGGCAAATTCATCATTCGTACACCTCTGGCATATGGCCCCTGCAACGAAACGGTGGACACTTCTAATCGTATAGTGACACCGTTAGATGCCACAGCGAACACCTCATCAGATGGTAAGACAACCCTAGCTGCCACCACCTGTCCACCTTCACGAGGAAACCTCATAGCAATAACACCGCGAATACCACGATGCTTGGCCATAAAACCATCTAACTCAACCCGTTTTGCAACACCTGTATTGTTAACTAAAAGCATGTGATCACCAGCTCGCACGGCAGTAGCTGCCACCACCGCATCATCATCAGCCAATTTCATTCCACGCACCCCAGCTGCATTACGACCCATGGCACGAACCTCTTGTTCTGAAAAACGCACAAGGTGTCCCTTAGCACTTACCAAACAAACATCATCATTACCAGTAGTGGGAATGACCCGCACTAGCTCATCACCCTCACGCAAATTGAGAGCAATAAGACCCTTAGAGCGCGACTTATCGTATTCCAAAAACTTGGTGCGTTTCACCAGCCCACGACGGGTCGCAAACAACAAATACCGCATCGTTTCATAATCACGGGTGTCAATAACCGCTGAAATCGACTCATCTAGGGCTAACTGCAACAAATTAACAATGGCAATCCCCCTTGCGGTACGGCTTGTGCGAGGCACCTCATGGGCCTTAATACGAAACACCCTGCCCATGTTGGTAAAGAACAATAAATAAGAATGAGCAGTAGTACAGACAAGGTTGACGATATAGTCACCGTCTTTGAGGTTGGCACCAATAACTCCTTTGCCACCCCGACCTTGAATTTTAAATTCATCGGGTGCAACTGTCTTAGCGTAACCCGCAGCCGTCAAACTAAACACAAGCTCTTCGTCATCAATTAACGCCTCAAGATCGATGTCACCCTCATCTGCCAAAATCTGAGTATGACGCTCATTAGCGTAAGTTTTTCTAATCTCTGTAAGCTCCTCACAAATTACTCTTTTAAGCCTTGCCTCGCTAGCCAAAATTTCTTCCAGCTCAGCAATAAGCAACCGCTTTTGCTCTAGTTCATCAGTCAGTTCTTTACGACCTAGCTGCGTAAGCCTCCCAAGAGGCATGTCTAAAATATGATTAGCCTGTATTTCGCTGAACTCATACCCCTTACCCATTAGCACTATGCGAGCAGAAGCCCTATTCTCAGATTGACGAATAGCAGCAATGATCTCATCGATCATGTCCACTGCTCGTACTAGCCCCTCTAAGATGTGCTCACGACGACGAGCTTCACCAAGACGATGTTCAGTGCGACGTCGCACAACCTCTTTTTGATGGTCAACGTAGGCTGCCAAGCAATCTCGTAGCGTCATTGTTCGTGGTACGCCGTCCACCAATGCCACCATGTTCACAGAAAAATTGATCTGTAGTGGAGAATGCTTGTAAAGGTTGTTAAGCACCACAGAAGCCGATGCATCACGTTTTAAATCAAATACCAGCTTGATTTTACCTTTAGCCGATTCGTTATGAATTTGACGAATACCGTCTACTGTCCGCTTGTTCACAAGCTCAGCCACCTTTTTTTCGATGACTTCAGCGCTTGTCTGATAGGGAATTTCAGTAACAACAATTCGCTGTTTATTGCCGTCTACAACAATTTCAGCATTAGCTCGTACTCTGATGGTACCTTGACCAGTGGTATAGGCATCATAAATACCCTGAGTTCCCATCACATGCCCTTTAGTAGGAAAATCTGGCCCTTTTACAAACTCCATTAATTTTTCGTTACCAACATCAGGGTTATCTAACAAATAGGTAACCGCGTCAATCACCTCTCCTAAATTGTGTGGCGGAATATTAGTAGCCATACCAACAGCTATTCCTTGGCTCCCGTTGACCAACAAATTAGGAAACCGTGAGGGAAGCACAATGGGCTCTTGCTCAGTGGCATCAAAGTTCTCAGCAAAATCTACGGTCTGCTCATCAATACCATCTAATAAACGCATGGCAAGATCATGGAGACGACATTCGGTATATCTCATAGCAGCAGGAGGTTCATTGGGTGTTCCAAAATTGCCATGAGGATCAATTAACGGATGCCGCAATGAAAAATGCTGGCCCAATCGCACTAGTGCATCATAAATAGCCTGGTCGCCATGCGGATGATACTTGCCCATTACATCGCCAACCACCCGAGCACACTTCACATAAGGACGATTTGGCCGATTTCCCTGATCGTACATTCCCCAAAGAATGCGTCGATGCACAGGCTTAAGCCCATCACGCACATCGGGCAGCGCTCTAGAGGTAATAACTGACATGGCATAATCCAAAAAGGACTGTTCCATTTCAGTTTGGATGTCTATATCTTGAACCATCCCATCCGCTTGACCTTCGGGTTCGCTAAGTTCTTCGATGTCGTCAGGCACAGAACTCCTTTCGCCTACTTGAAAACAGGCACCCCATCAGCAATATTTAGATGTCAAGAAAACGAACGTCTTTAGCATTTGTTTGAATGAACTGCTTACGGTTTTGTACGTCTTCGCCCATCAGCCTAGAAAACACTCCATCCGCCGATGCTGCTTGCTCTACCGATACCCGCAACAAAGTTCTTTCAGCTGGGTCCATGGTTGTAGACCACAACTCTGATGCATCCATCTCGCCAAGCCCCTTTAATCGCTGAAACTCAGCACTGTGATTAGGATGATCAGCTAAAAAAACAGCTTTAGCATAATCATCTTTCAAGTAAATCTTAGAACGCCCCTTCTCAGTTGAATATAACGGTGGTTGGGCAATATATACCTTGCCATCTTCTACTAACTTACGCATTTGTCTATAGAAAAAAGTCAATAACAAGGTGCGAATATGACTACCATCTACATCAGCATCAGCCAATAACACCACTTTGCCATATCGAACACGCGACTCAGCTTTAACAACTTCTGGAACACCGTTGCTATGAGTTATATCGAATTCTTCTCCAAAACCAGCACCAATAGCAGCTACTAGTGCTTGAATTTCGGTGTTACGAAGCATTCGGTCAACCTGCACACGTTCAACGTTTAAAATCTTGCCGCGAATTGGCAAAATAGCCATAATTCTGGGGTCACGAGCCTCCTTTGCCGAGCCACCAGCAGAATTGCCCTCAACTATAAACAGTTCGCATTCATCTCTATCAGTAGATGTACAATCCAAAAGCTTGCCAGGCAAACCAGCCCCATCAAGAGCTGATTTACGTCTAGTTGCCTCCCTAGCTTGACGAGCTGCCAACCTAGCTTTTTGTGCTTGCAAGCATTTTGTAATCACTAAACGAGCATGAGCTGGATTTTCTTCAAACCATTCTGCAAGTTTTTTATTGGTTGCTCGCTCTACTAACGAACGCATAGAAGCATTACCCAATTTAGCTTTGGTTTGTCCTTCAAATTGAGGTGTATGCAACCGTACGCTCACGATAGCCGTCAAGCCTTCACGGATATCTTCTCCGGCTAGGTTGCTATCTTTATCTTTAAGCTGCCCTTTAGATTTACAGTAATCGTTAACAACCTTAGTGAGACCCTTACGAAAACCTTCTTCATGCATGCCTCCTTCAACAGTGTTTATTCCATTAGCAAAGGAATGGAGACCATCAGTGTTGTAACCCGTGTTCCATTGAAAAGCTACCTCGACTTCTTCACTTTGTTCAATTTGTTTAAAATAACCAACTTCATCAAACAAAGCTGTTTTGGCACTGTTTACCTCACGCACAAAATCACTAATACCATTTTGATAACAATAAGTAGTCCATTCCGCTTTGCCAGTACCATCTGGTCGCAAATCGCGAAACTTAATCTCTAGATTACGATTCAAAAAAGCCATCATCTGAAGACGTTCAGTCAAAGTCTGAGCCCTAAAACGAATATCGTCAAAAATATTTGAATCCGGCCAAAAACGCACTGCTGTACCAGTAACTGCTTTAGGGCTTTCACCAACAATATGTAAATCGTGAGTGATATCTCCTCCATTAGCAAACATCATTGCGTAGCGTTGACCACTTCTGTTGATTTCCACCTCTAACTTCTGAGATAAAGCATTTACAACCGATACACCCACTCCATGTAGCCCACCTGAAACCTTATAACCTTGACCACCAAACTTGCCTCCAGCATGCAAAATCGTAAGCACCACGGCTACCGCGCTCAGATTAGGATGCTGAGGATGAGGATCTACAGGAATGCCACGTCCGTTATCACGCACCTCGCAACCACCATCAGCTAACAAAGTAACCTCTATGATTGTGCAGTGACCCGCCATGGCTTCGTCTACGGCATTGTCCACTACTTCATAGACAAGGTGATGTAGCCCCGTAATTGATGTTGATCCGATATACATGCTCGGACGTTCACGGACGGCCTCTAGACCTTCCAATATCGTAATGTCTTCAGCGTTATAAGATTCAGTTGTCTCTATCAAATGTGATCATTTTAGCAATGTTTTTGAGTTATCTGGCTCACTAAAAATAGATTTAAAGTAAACTTTGAGAAGCCAGATCAAGATGAAACCATATATCCTATTTTCACTCGTACTGAAGCTACAGATTGCTGCGAGGTTTGAACGTTTATCCTGCTTACAAGGTCAGCGCTAAAAAACTTCATCTCAGTTGCCCAAACAGGGTCATCCACTACTACGGTAAGCTCTTTATTATACAAACGCATCGGGGTCGCATGAGTTGCCAAAATAGGACCTACTAAGTCTTCCCAAGAGCCAAAAATTAGTTGTAAGACCTCAATGCTAGAAACCTGCCAACTTGATGCAACTTGCTCTAGAATCTCACCAACCAGCCTAGGCTCATCAGATTGCTTCAAAGGTTCCCAGCTCATCTTAACAACCACCTCAGATCATTAATTCAGATAAACATCATGTTTCAAGCATAACCTCACCAGCTCTAACTTTAAAACAAGCATCGTAAGCAAGATCTACTGGCAATTTTCCTGTAGCTGTGAGCAAAGTCTGTTCAGCAACCAAAGTTGCTAACACACCGCGGATACGTTCTTCATCAAGTTCAGAAAACACATCATCAAGTAATAGCAAAGGTGCTTCTCCAGTCACCTCAGCCAATTCCTGGTGTGCTGCAAGACGTAGTGTTAATGCTAATGTACGTTGTTCACCTTGTGAAGCATGTGTTCTAGCAGGTTTATCATTGATGAATAAATTAAGATCGTCACGATGAGGCCCAACGGTAGTTACTCCACGACGTAAGTCTTCTTTACGATTATCAGCTAAAGCAATTTGCAGTTCTCCTGGTTGCCATACAGATTGATAATCTACAGTTACTGTTACTTTTTGTGATACAATCTTGCAATAAGTATCAGATACTCGAGGTGCTAGTTGTTTAACTAAATTACGTCGAGCTTTTCCAAGTTGTTCACCTACAGTTATAAATTTGTGATCCCAAATATTTAAAGTAGTTTCATCAATACCATCTAATCTACCTTCTGATTGACGCAACAATGCGTTTCGATGACGTAAAATGCTTTCCATCTCTATTTGTATTGTATGTAAACGCGGATTTATGTGTACCAAAGTTTCATCTAAAAAACGTCTACGTTCAGCAGGACTGCTTTTTAATAAAGCAAGATCATCTGGAACAAACATAGAAATAGGCATAATACCTAATAAATCTCGACGATGAATTTTTTGACGATTTAACTGAAATCGTGATCGACCTGATTGTCGAATTGCAGCCTCTAAAAGTAATTCACGACCACCAGCTATAACTTCACCACGTATAATTGCTTCATTTGATATTTTAGATAGTTGTCCTTCAGTAAAAATTAAAGTTTCTAAATTCGTAGTACGAAATGAACTCATAGTAGCAAGATAAAAAACAGCTTCTAAAAGATTTGTTTTACCTTCGCCATTACGTCCTATGAAAAGACTGATACCAGGAGGAATATTAAGATTGAGCTGGTGATAATTACGATAATTAGATAACCACAGTTTTTGTAAACGCACTCAATGCCTGAGGTTAATTAATCCGTACAGGCATTAACAAATACAAATAATCTTTTGCTTCAGATGCTCTGATAACTGCTGGTTTTAATCCATCTACTGTATTAAGTACAATCTCTTTACCAGGAGCTGCTTCTGCACCATCAATTAAATATTCTGGATTAAAAGCTACAGTAAGTTCTTCACCTTCAAATTCAGCTTCTATGTGTTCAGTTGCTTTCCCCAATTCTTCAGTACCTGCTGATAATTCTAAACCGTTTTTTGACATATTAAGACGAATAGGTATTGAATCAGAAGCCATCAATCGTATTCGACGTACTGCATTAATAAAGTTTTCACGATTAAGTGTTAGATGATTAGGTTGATGATCTGGAATTAAACTTTGATAGCTAGGAAAATCTCCTTCAATCAAACGAGTAATAATCATAATATTTTGAATACTAAATGCTGCTTCTTTTTCACTAAACCATAAATTGATATCCTCAACATTTTCTAATAAGCGAATTATTTCTTGTAAAGCTCTTGATGGCACTAACACGCTTTTACCTGATTCAAGTACTTGTACATCATCTAAGTCACAAAGAGCTAAACGATATGAATCAGTTGTCACTAAGCGTAAACCATTCTCATCCGCAGCCATCAAAGCTCCAGTAAGCACTGGGCGTGACTCATCTGAAGAAGCAGCTTGAACTACTTGACGTATTGCTGCTTGAAACTTATCTGCCTTAATTACTACTGGATCACCTTCAAGAACATTTATTTGTGGAAAATCAGCAGGGTTCATGGTATTCAAATGAAAATTGCATTGTGACGCATCAATTTTCACTATCTGTTCTTTTAATTCCACATTCACCGCGCCGGAATTCAAAGATCTAAGTACATCACTAGCCAACCGAGCAGGTAATACTGTTTCACCATCGTTTTGACCGTTTACGGTTAAGCAAACCCTTATTACCAATTCTCTATCAGTAGCAGTCAAAGTCAATTCATTATCTACAAGACTTACATGTACTCCAGAAAGAACAAGTTGATAACCAGTTTTATTGGTTGCTATTCGTGCTGTTGTAGATAGCCCTTCTACAAGGGCATCTCGTTCACATCGGAATTTCACAGGTTAACCTTCCCTCTTTACCTGTTTATATTAAAAATTATTGTAGTTATAGTAGGGCAGTGGAAATGTGGAAAAATCGTATTTTACCTGTTCAAATAGGGAATAATTGTTTTAATAGTATCTACAGTTTGTTGATTGATGTAGATGATTATTGGGTTGGGTGTGTAAATATTTGAAGTAATCCACCAAGTTAATGAATTTATTCCCAGATTTGTTATCATGTTATCCCCAAGTAGTGTTATTGAGTATTTTTGATATTATGTATTAACTCGTTTATTTGATTGAAGATCTCAGGTTCTTTGGTCATTTGTGCTTCAATTTTTTGAACTGCATGAATGACTGTTGTGTGATCTCGATTACCAAATATTCGTCCAATATCTGGATAACTCAATTCTGTAAGATTACGAAATACATACATAGCAATTTGACGAGCTTTAACTAATGGTCGTTGTCGATGTGGGCCAATGATATCATCAATACGAATTCTAAACATTGCAGATGTAGCTTGTAGGATAGTATCAGCAGTAATAATTTTGGGTTGATTATTAATAGTGATATCTCGAAGTACATATTTAGCTAGATCTAGGTCTAAAGGTTTTTTATTAAAACTAGAATAAGCGGTTAATCGAGTAAGGGCACCTTCTAATTCTCTTATGTTGTCTTGAATGTTGCTAGCAACAAAAATAAGAACTTCATCATCGATTGTGCAATTAGTAAGTTCTGCTTTCTTACGTAAAATTGCTAGACGTGTTTCTATATCTGGTGGTTGAATATCAGTAAGCAATCCCATTTTAAAGCGACTAGTCATTCGATCTTCAAGAGTTGACATCGCGTCAGGCGGTCGATCGCTGGTAAGCACAATTTGTTTGTTTACTTCATGTAATGAATTGAAGGTATGAAAAAATTCTTCTTGTAGAGATTCTTTAC
>VYCQ01000039.1:0-32084 GCA_009843865.1 Acidimicrobiia bacterium | reverse complement strand
GCGATAAGTTTTTTTGAATTCTATTGTTGTATTACTACGAATAGCATCTACAAACTGATTGAGGAGAGTTTCTGTAGATACATATAAAATTCGTTGAATAGGATGTCGAGGATCAGCCACATAATGATCTTTAATATAATGTCCAATAGCTTGTAAAAGATGCGTTTTCCCTAAACCTGCATGACCATGAATAAAAAGGGGATTGTAAGATTCACCTGGAGCTTCTGCTACAGATAACGCTGCTGCTAAAGCGAAGCGATTAGATGGACCCGTAACAAATTTATCAAAAACAAAATTAGGATGAAGAAAGCTAGTTTTACGTTTTGATTTAAAAGTATTAATTACTTCAGTTTTTGCTATTTCATTTACAGATGTAGTGTGTGGTTCTTCAACATTATTATTATCTATGGTGATGTGAAGAGTAATAGGACTTGTATGAGCATCTGCTAAAGCTTTACTAATCGGTGCATATAAATCACCTTCAAGACGATCTCGAATTAGATTATTAGGAACTGCTATTTCTAAAACATCTTCTTTAAAAGAGATTGGTTTTGTTTGAGCAAATGTTGATTGCCATACAGAGTCTGGAACCTGAGATCGAATGAGGGTAGTACAAGAAGACCAGAGATGTGTAGGGGAAATCACTGTACTAATAACTCCAAAAAATATGTGTTATCCACAAATGTGAACAAGCTGTGGATAACTAGGCGGTTATTTTTTCTCTAAAACGAAATGATACCTTCTCGCTAAGATTGTTTGACCATAACACCTACAACTAAATGATGCACTTAAAAAGCAAAAGTTTTGCAAAAGAGTTAGCAGGTGTTAGTCATGTTCATAATGTTGACTATGTTGTTTTTGTAAACTATTTAGCTAATTGTTTGTTATGTTATAATTATAAGTTATATTATAAATACAATGTAGTTTGGAGGAAGTAGTGAAACGCACTTATCAGCCAAATATGCGTCATCGCGCCAAGCGTCATGGTTTTCGACAAAGAATGTTAACAAGAGGTGGTAGGGCTATTATTAACGCGCGCCGCCGCCGGGGTCGTAAAAGGCTTTCAGCCTGATAGGTAGGTTGACAAAACGCTTTGAGTTTGATCGGTTGCGTACCGAAGGGACTCGTGTTGCATATGGTTCAGTTTGGGTACGGTATCTGGCTAATCCCGATAAGAACACAATACAAGTTGGATATGCCTTGGGATTAGATGTGGGAGCGGCTGTAGTGCGTAACAAAATCCGACGCAGATTACGACATGTGATGCATACATTGGATCAAACAAACTGTGAGGAGCTACGTTCTGGCGATTATTTGATAGGTCTACACCGCGGCACACGTAATGTGCGCTACACAGACTTAGAAGATTCTGTGCGTAAGTGTTTGGTTATCTTGAATGAGAACCTATGTAGGACCTATGAATAAGGTACGTATCTTTAAAGTATTGTCTGTTTTAGTCAATGGGCCTAGACGAGGGTTGGGCTTGTTAGTTGTTATTTATCAGTATGTTACTGATTATCGGCCTAGTCCTTGTCGTTATGTACCAAGTTGTTCTTATTACGCTGCTGAAGCAATTGAGGTGCATGGGGCAATCAAGGGAAGTTGGTTGACGGTGTGTCGCTTATTGAGATGTCGACCTAGAGGACCTTCGGGTTGGGATCCAGTACCAGATAAGTGTGGCAACAAAGCCTTTAATCCTGTTATTGAAGAAGTGTCTTCTAATGTTTGAAACTATTTTCGATACTCTTTTTGATGGTTTGGCCTGGTTGTTGGCGCTATATTATTTAGCTGGGCATAGTTTTGGTTTTGCCATCATCTTGTTCACTTTGACGGTGATGTTGTTGTTGACTCCGCTTACGTTGTACACAACACGTTCTATGTTACGAATGCAAGCAATACAACCGCAGGTGAAGAAGTTGCAGACTCAATTTCGTGGGGATCGGCAACGTATGAACGAAGAGATGATGCGTTTGTATCGAGCTCACAATGTGAATCCATTGGGAAGTTGTTTACCGATTCTTCCTCAAATTCCAGTATTTTTTGTTCTTTTTCGACTAATTCAAGGTCTTACAAGACGCGTGAGCGATCTTGGTGTTCATGCGGGTTATGGGTTGTTGCCTCGCAATAATGGTGTTGTTGCAAATCCTCAATTTGCTGAGCGTCGATTTAATCCTGAGTATTTAGCCACGGACTCAGAGCTCAGGAATACTCTTGAGGGCAACACAGAAATGAACTTCCTGGGAATTGATCTGTCTGCAACTGTGGTAGGTGCATTTCGGGATTCTTTGACTTCTGCTATGCCGTTTTTGTTGCTGATAGTTTTGATTGGGGTTACCAGTTATGTGCAGCAGCGCCAGATTGCTGGTCGTCGTGATCCCGATGCTCCAGTTAATCCTCAGCAGCAGATGATTATGAGGATTATGCCTTGGTTTTTACCATTAATTTCTCTTAATTTTCCTGCTGCCCTGAATGTATATTTTGTTACTTCTAATGTTGTTCGTGTAGGTCAGCAAGCAGTGATTACACGTCGTATTTATCGGCCACATCAAGAGCGTCAAGCTCTGAAGCAGAATAAAAATGATGATGATTTTGATATAGACGTTATTAAGACTGAGGCAACATCTATACAGTCTGCTAGGCAATCGCGTATGCCACAAGTAAATCATGGTAGCCGACGACCAACTTCACGAACTCCTCCAAGACGTCGTACAGATAGTCGTCGCGTAAATAATCAAAGTGTTGCGACACCTGTTTCATCAACGAAGAAAGCTGATGATAAAAGGGCAGAGACGAAGGTATCTAGATCGCAATTGAAAAGGGGCAGCTCGAAGAATGGAGCAAAGCCATTAGAACAATCTCAATCAAGTCGAACGACACAAAAGGGCCATCAGTCGTATCCAACTGATCGTAGGCGTCAGCGCAAGAAGAGGAGAAAATAAAAATGGAATGGCTAGAAGTAATGGGCAAATCTGTAGTGCAGGCAGAAGAAACTGCCTTAGATCAACTTGGTGTTGATCGTAGAGAAGCTGAGTTTGAGGTTCTTAATGAACCTAAATCGGGTCTTTTGGGCTTAGGACGAGCAGATGCCAGGATTAGAGCTCGTGTGAAACCGTTGTCACCCTCGGAGAAGTCATTGAGACGCCGCCGTTCTAGTAATGGGCGCTCAGCCAACAGTCGTTCAAGCAATGGTCGTTCAGATGGCCGCAGTAGCAATCGTTCTAGTAATCGCGGTCATAATCGGACTAACAGTGAGAAAAACAATAGAGATAGAAATCGAAAACGGAGTTCTGATGAAGCTAGTTTGAGATCTAGAACAAACAGCAGGCGATCAACAAAAGCCTCAAAGGGGGCAAGAACAAGGGAGAATCAGTCCATGGAAGAACCAATGAGCTTAGAAGAGCAAAGTACGGTGGTTGTCGATTTTCTAGATGGATTAATCGAGGTTTTTGAATTAGACGCAGAGGTTTCTGCAAATCGGGTAGACAAAGATACTGTAGAGATGCAGGTCGCAAACACCGATGGGGTCGGTTTGTTGATTGGGCCTAAGGGCAACACTTTGCGTGCAGTTGAGGATTTGTCGCGAATGTTGGTGCAGCGTAAGTCCGACGGTAATTGCGAAGGTCGAATCCGAGTAGATATTGCTGGCTACAGAGAGCGTCGGCGAGCTGCTTTGGAGGAGTTTTGCGTGAAGATCGCGCAAGAAGTTCAAGATACCGGGATGGAGCGATCGCTAGAACCAATGAATGCTGTGGATCGCAAAGTGGTGCATGACGTTGTTGCTGATATTGATGGGGTGGGCACTGTTTCTGAAGGTCAAGAACCTCGTCGCTGGGTAGTTATTATCCCGAATTGATAGGTGGAGTTGAACATTGTTTCTTATTTTGCGCTGACTGAGGTATTTAGTCGAGCTCAACAGCGAGGTTGGATAGGGCATCAAGATATAGCCGATTATCTTGATCATTCGTTGGGTTTTGCTCACGCGGCTCGTAATCAACCTGAAACTGCAATTGATTTGGGCAGTGGTGGCGGTATACCTGCTTTGGTGTTGATTGCATTGTGGCCACAAAGTTCTTGGACTTTAGTAGAGGCATCGTTGGCTCGTGCTGCTTTTTTGGAATTACAGTGTGCTCAGCTTGGGTATGGCGAACGAGTAGAGGTGTGCCACAGGGATGCTTTTAGTTTGAAAAATGAGAAGCAGTTTGCGGAACAGGCTGATTTAGTTACGGTTAGAAGCTTTGGCCCAGTTCAAAGCGTGATTGCAGCTGCTGCGCCTTTGCTACGACAAGGTGGAGAGTTGGTAGTAAGCGCTGCACCTGATGCCAGCCCGTGGCCTGAAAGTTTGCTTGTTTCCTATGGTATGTCCGTAGATGATATCGTTTTAACTAGGCCAAGATTTCATCGTGTACGTAAGCTTTAGTGGCCACAATGTTTCACATGAAACATTGTTTAAGTGCTTGAAAATAATCGGTGGACGCGAGAGACTGAAATAGGTGTCCGTAGCCCATGTCATGCCGTCGCACAAAACGCGTATTATCGCTGTTGCCAATCAAAAGGGTGGAGTCGGCAAGACAACCACAGTGGTTAATCTAGCGGCTTGCCTTGCTGATGAGGGGCAAAAAGTTCTGGTTGTTGATTTAGATCCGCAGGCTAATGCCACCACTGGTTTGGGTGTGAATCCATTTGAATGTGATATTTCCATTTATGATGTGCTTCTTCAAAACAGCACTATGGCTGATAGCACTGTGGCAACGAAAATTGAGAACTTGTTGTTATGCCCATCTACTTTGGATTTAGCAGGCGCAGAGGTAGAGCTTGTACCTGCTTTTAGCCGTGAGCGCAGATTGTATGAAGCTTTGAGTGTGGTGGTAGATACTTATGATTTTGTTTTTATAGATTGCCCTCCTTCGCTTGGTCTTATCACCGTGAATGCATTGGCAGCAGCTAGAGAGGTGTTGGTGCCCGTTCAGTGTGAGTATTATGCACTCGAGGGTCTGGGGCAGTTGATGAGAAACGTCGAGTTGGTAAAGAATAGTCTTAATAGTGGTTTAGAGATTTCGCTGATTGTCTTAGTAATGTATGATGCGCGAACCAAGCTTTCGGCTCAAGTGGAAGCTGAAATTCGTAGTTATTTTGGAAATAAGGTTTGTCATCAAGTAATTCCCCGTAATATCCGGTTAGCTGAAGCTCCATCTTTTGGAGCACCAGTTAACATGACACATCCTGCTTCGCGGGGAGCTTTGGCTTATCGCGAGCTTGCTAAGGAGGTGCTTGATGGTACGCTCACGAGGGATGGGTAGAGGTCTTAGCGCCCTCATTTCAGATCCTGCGATTCAACCTCAAACTAAAGGACAGCAGCTTTCTTCTTATTTAGAACTTCCGTTGGATGTAATTTCGGCTAATCCTTTTCAGCCTCGTGATAGTTTTGATCAGGTTGCTTTGCAGTCTTTAAGTGAGTCAATTCGCGAGGTTGGCGTATTACAACCGGTGTTAGTGCGTCTCGTTAAAGAAGGTAAGTATCAGCTTATTGCTGGTGAACGACGTTATCGAGCAGCAAGACAAGCAGGATTGAGCAGTATTCCTGCGGTAGTTCGTTCGGCAAAAGATGCTGATGCCCTACAACAAGCTTTGCTAGAAAACCTGCAACGTGAAGATTTGAACCCGATTGAACAGGCTTTATCGTTTCAGAGGCTGATAGATGAGTTTGACTTTACACAGGAAAAAGTGGCGAAATGCCTTAGTCGAAGTCGTTCATCGGTGGCTAACACCTTGCGTTTGTTGCAATTGCCCGAACAGGTAAAAGAAATGGTAACTCAAGGTTCGTTAACTGCTGGCCATGCTCGAGCCTTGCTGGGGGTAACTGATCCAAACAAGCTTGTTAAGTTGGCCGAAAAAACAGTAGCTGAAAGCTTAACGGTTCGTATGGTTGAGGAGGCTGTTAAAGATATTGGTGTGAAGGCTGTTAATAATGTCAAAGCTGTGCGTACCCGAAAAGCTGATCGGGGAGCAGCGGTACTTGAGTTGGAAAACCAGCTTGGTGATTACCTTGACACTAAAGTTGATGTGTTTTTGGGCAAGGGACAGGGCAAGGTTGTAATTCAGTTTGCTGATATGGGGGACTTGGAGCGAATTTATCGGGTAATGCTTCAGCGATAAGGTGTATGTTAGTTGTGTGTGCTTGGTTTGTGATCATGCTGTATAATTTTAAGTTGGTTTTGTGGTCCATAAAGCCAGGCTGCCTTCTATAGCTCGAGCCACTGGTGAGAGTCGTGCTTGAATGAGGCCGAATGGTCCGATCAAGCATTGAACCGCTGTCATGCGGGTGTGGCGCAAGATCGGCAAGCGCATGCCCTGTACTCCGGTACCCTCAAAACCCAGGGTGGCAGATAATCGCTGTTCAAGGATGTCTGCCAGCCTCTGCCCGCCGGGAGACACAAAACCTTCGGTAGCAAAATAGGCAATACGACATTCTTTGGTGTCAGCGATTCGTAGATCTAAGCAAACATCTACTTTTAAGATGTTAGCCTGATCTGCTGATTCTAATTCAGACAGGTCACACATCTCGTTTACCACAGCTTCTGCACGACGTAAGCTGCTACAGAGTTCTCCAGCAACAGCAGCTAAGGTTTTACTAAAAACAACCATGATGTGTTTGTTGGTGAGTTTATGCGGTGTCCTTTGCAGCTTGACTCGCTCACGAACAACTGCAACAGTAGTGGGAGACACTCTTGCTGATATTCGTTTCAGCGAGATAACAGTATTTTTTGTGCATATCGCGTTCGCTGTTAGGCCACTGTTTAATTGAAATTCTTGTAGAGCGCTAGCAGTATTGGGCCCAAAGATGCCGTCCACTCTGCCAGCATCAAAGCCCAGTGAACCTAAACGTAGTTGTAGCTCGGCTACGTCATCTCCTCGCAACATTGGTTTCGTGTTCATGAGGTTGCGGTCTCCTAGAGTCCAGCCTGCTTCTTGTAAGGCAGTCCAGGTATGTGGTCCGCAAATCCCATCAACGCTTAGTCCTCGGCTAGCTTGAAAATCAGCTACAGCTACTGCGGTTGATATATCAAAGTGTCCATGTGAGGTGAGGTTTAACGCAAATCCCGCGGTGGCTAATTGTTGTTGTAAGAGCGTGACAGCGTTGCTTTGGTCTCCTCGCCGTAAGGTTGGTAAATTGTCATTTTCCAATCCTTTTGCTTTCCTTTCCACCTATGAAGAGATATAAGCAGATATTTTAGTCTATTTAACAGACTATCTCATTAATTTCTTGTAGAAGCTGTTCTTTGCTTTTGGCTCCTACGATTCGTTTGACTATTGCGCCGTCTTTGAAGACAATCAGTGTTGGAATGCTCATTACCTGATAACGCATAGCAATATCGGTGGCTTCATCCACGTTTAGCTTGGCTACGTTGATAACTCCAGCTTTTTCAGCAGCGATCTCATCAAGAATCGGAGCGATTGTTTTGCAAGGTCCACACCACTCTGCCCAAAAATCAACAACAACGGGAAGTTCTGCGCTGCCTATTGTTTCGTCAAAGGTTTCGTTGGTAAGGATGGCGATGCCTTCAGCCATGGTTGATTTTCCTTTGTTTTACGAGTTGGGGGTTTTGTAATGAGGACGGGTGGTGTTCTTATGAACAATTTTACTAGTAGGCTTAGGATTTATCCGTGTCCGACAGACTCCAGCCAGCGTTCGGCATCAATTGCTGCCATACATCCAGATCCTGCTGCGGTGATTGCTTGACGGTAAACATCGTCTTGCACATCTCCACAAGCGAACACGCCAGCTACTTCAGTATGACTAGAGTTGGGCTTGGTAAGCAGGTAGCCGTTTTGTTTGTGGTGTAGTTGATCTGTGAACAAGTCTGTATTGGGACGGTGACCGATAGCAATAAATAGTCCGGTTATATCTAACACTGAGGTTTTGTTAGTAACGCGGTTGATCACCTCTACTGCTTCAAGTCGGTTTTGGCCAATTAAGTTGCTCACTGTGCTGTTCCACAAGAACTCAATACGGTCGTTAGCGAATGCTCGATCTTGCATAATCTTTGAAGCCCTCAGTTTGTCTCGTCGATGTATTACAGTAACTTTAGATGCAAATCGAGTGAGGAAGATGGCTTCTTCCATAGCCGAATCGCCGCCTCCCACAATGGCAATATGCTGATTAGTAAAAAAGAAGCCATCACAGGTAGCACAAGTTGATACACCACGACCAATGAGGCGTTGTTCAGCCTCAAGACCTAACGTTAGTGGTTCAGCTCCTGTTGAGATGATTACCGACCAAGTGTGGTAGGTGGGTTCAGGCTTATTTGGGTCGCCTACCCAAATACTATGGGGAAGCTGTGTGAGGTCTACACGAGTGACCTTGTCGGTTAGTATTTCAGCTCCGAATCGTTGCGCCTGTTCGCGAAACTGTGTCATCAGTTCTGGGCCCATTATCCCTTGGGGAAATCCAGGGTAGTTCTCCACATCGGTTGTTAACATCAACTGTCCGCCGGGCTGGTTGCTAGTAGAGGAAGGTGTACCTTCAATTACTAGGGGGTTTAGGTTAGCTCTAGCGGTATAGATGGCCGCGGTTAACCCTGCTGGGCCTGAGCCGATGATGACAACCTTATGGTTATCTTGTTTGTCCATTGGTTTATGATGAGTGTTTAGGACGTTTAGACCAAGCGAACATACCTAATGATACGAACGCCATGCCTAAAATACCGTGAGCTGCCCAGGTTTTACCCGTAGCTATTTCTAGACCTCGTACGGCAGCGATGATGCTTAAAGTAAATACGATAAGCAGGGAAAATACTGCAAAAATGATATAAGCTAGAATGCGGCTAGCACTTACAATTGGGCCAGTAGTAACGCTGCGAACCTTGTCAACAGTGTTTACCACCGCATCAGTAGCTTCCTCAGCCCAGATGTTGCCAAATTTCAAGTTCGATGAATTGGCTTTTTTAGGGGGGTTGGCGTTGTCAACCATAAGCCAACACCCTACCCTCGTATTTCTCTAGAACCGATATTTGATGTTTTAAAGCGATCAATGGCTTAACGCTAGAGCTATTCGAAAAGGATTTTACCTGACATGATTTGGTCGTAGATTGCTTGGGTATCAGCGTGAGGTTCGTTAGGTGTAAATGTTTTATGATTTCTTTGGGTTAAAGAAGTGGTTAGTTCAGCCATAATACGGCGAACTTCGGCGTGGTTGTTTGCTGCGGCTTTGAGTCGCCAGCGGTAGCATTCTTCACACAGGCCAACTGTTCGTAGGCTTATCATGACCGCAGCTCGTGCGCTGTCAGGATTGCCTGCTTGAATACATCTGTGCGCCAATTCATGAGCTGTATTGTCAATTGCTAATTCAATTTCACTTCTTAGTCCGAATTCAGCCCAGCGATATCGTTTGCCGTTTCCTCCCGTAAACGGGGTACCTCGTACTAATTCCAGAGCCTTAGCCAGTATTTGTCTACCTTCATTGCCGGGATGTTTGTGGCTTGTGATTTGCAGTTCGCGGAAAAGCTGTAAGTCGGTGCGCACTTCGGGGTGTAGCCGATAGACCCCGTTGGTATCCATACGGGGTAGGTAAGGATGACCTTGGGAGTTGATCCCTAGAGCTTGACGAGCTCGGCTTAATGAGTTGGATAAGGTAGATCTAGATGGTGGGTTGTCGGCTGGCCACAGGTTGGTCATAAGCTGACCTTGGTCGACACCTTCGGGGTGGGCGGCAAGGTACGCAATAATATCTAAGACTCGGTTTGAGGTGATCGTTTCTTGTGTTCCGCTCACCTCAACAGGCCCGAGCATTCGTACTTCAAGTTTTCTTTGTGTTTGGGTTTGCTTAAGGATGGGTGCCACGGGGTTGTTGTGTGATGGGTTAGCGTTGGGCAGCATTTCAGTAGGTTGTTGTTTGGCAGCTATTGATGTTGTTAACAGGGCTTCTATAGCCGAGGCGGATTCGCTTGAAATGCCATTAGGGTTTAGCCAAATGTCTAAGGGCTGTAAAGAAATTGCTTCGCCGATAAATCGTAAGTTCCAATTGGTATTGGGTATACCTTGAGCTATTAAACAGGTCCAGACATTGCATTTTTTTAGTAGTACAGCGGCATCTTCTGGGTTAAGTGGGTTTGGTGCAATGACCACAGTTGTTGGGGAAATATCGGAATGTTTAGATGGTTGAAGTTTGGAGGAGGATGTCGATGTTCCGAGCAGCGCTTCAGCTTCACATTGTTGTTGATGTATAAGGGCTAGAGCTGTTGTTAAATCTTTGGCGTAATGCACTCGTTCAAACGCAACTAGTTTTTGTTCAAAGCCTACGCAAATGATTGCAAGGTCATCCACTAGATGGCTGCTAGCTAATTGGGCAGCTGCTGATGTGCAGTATTCAGTGATCCCATTTTGGTCACCTTGAAGATTCAAAACTCGAATATGGGCAAGATTTAGCAAAAACTCATCTTTGCCTATATTGCCGAGTGCTATCAGCAGGGGCAAGAGTGCTGGTGCTTGTAGAGCTTCGTGGAGATGATTGTTGAGGTAGGTTTGTTTAGGCAGTTCCCAAGTCAACAGATCCTCGCTAGCCGCAAAGTCCTTTGGTGGGTGTATCGGCGTTTCAAGCATTAGGGATATGCCGGTTGGTCTTAGGTTAACCGCCATAATGGCTGGAGTGGGCTTGTTTTCCAAGCGGGTGGTTAAGAAACGCAAGGATGCATCCAAGAAATCTGCTTTGTCGTTGTCAATGCAAGTCCAAAGGCGTTTTTCGGTGTTGTTGAGAGGGGCTTCGGTTAATGTGGGATGCCTGTTGGCGGGTAGTCGACGGGGTTTGGCCTGACGTAGTTTGGTAAGCATCCAAATGAAGCTGCTAGCAAACACCCCTAGACCTCCGAGAGCCAGCAAGGTTTGACGATCCAGAGCACTTTGGTTGAGAGGTTGATCTGGCACGTTGAGAACAACCGTTGGTGTAGCGGTTGCATATGCTAGGGCTGGTTCAGCCTTTTTTGGGGTAAATGCTATTGTTGTTAATAATGGTGGTGTTTTTGTTATCAGTTCAGGTGACAGAGAATTAGTATTTTCAGAAATAGCTGGTGCAAATGCCTTCGATTCAAAAGGGCTATTAGTGGCTGGTGGTGGAGGTAAAAGTAGTTCCCAGCCGGGTAAGATCATGTTAGGGTCTTGGATTGTTTGGCGATTGGCATCAAACACCTCCACCCATCTTTCGGGGTCGCCTAGTTCTTGATCTGCTATTTTCCAAAGAGAGTCCCCTTTGGCCACCATGTACTGTGTGGCTTGTTGTGAGTCGTTGGACTTTTGGGTGGTTGTTGGCATGATGAGTTCCCAGCCAGGTTTTACAGAAGTTGGATCATGTAGAGGTTGACTGTCATGTTGGGGTTCATTGTCGTTTTGGATTTGATCTTTGTTTAAAACAAAAACTTCGGTCCAACGATCAGGATTGCCTAAGTATTTTTCAGCAACATCTTGCAAGTTATCGTTGTTGGAATCTGATGATTGGGAACTTTCTTCATTAGATGAAACGGTGACGGGTGTTATTGGTATTAAGAGATCACGGTTGTCAGCCACAGCCGTAGCAGGATTTTGTAAAGCAAATGAAGCTAGTAAGGCCCCGGCAATCACACGACTTGATAAGTACCGCATAAAGCGAGGAATCAGAACAACCTGAGGAGTGGCCCGCCCATGAAGGTGTGCCCAAATGTCTATGCCGGTGCTGAAGGCCATTTGTAGCCAGACGATCCAAAGCATCAGTGCTATTGATTTGACTACAAAATCAGCGGGTATTGCCCCTGTATGCAAAGTAAGCGATAGCTCAGATAACTGAGGCAGGCTCTTTGGGCTTGGCCATCCCACCCCGAGTATTAGGAAGATAGGTAAACCGGTTAAGAAGATGCATAAAAGTGTGGCCCATCCCAGACTACGGAGTATCTCCTTGCGATCTATATCGTCGAGCTTCATTGTGTGCTTTCTGTTTGGATACCTCGCACCGCTCGGGCAGTGCCGGTACTCATAACTTGTTGCGCATCAATCCCTAGCATTGACAAGATTCGGACAGGCTGTGTTAACCAAATTGTTGTTGAGACTGTGTCTTCCAACACGACAACTGAGTAGTTGCTATGTGGCTCTAAGAAATCTGCTACAGCATTATGAGCTAGAGCGGGATTAATGGCCAGAAGATCGCCTTCCTCATATGGTGAGCTTGAAGAGATGGCTTGAGCACCTGCTCTAGCAGCTTCTCGTGCTAATAAGGAGACCTGCCTTTTGGCATTTAATATTTGAGCTCCGTCATAGGCAAGTCCGCCTACCATCACAAGTACGACGGCAAGGGTCACAAAGATCACAGAGGATTGGCCGCTTTCGAGTGAGTCAGCGCAATGTAATCGTTTGCCATCTTTCTGTTCTCGATAAGCATGCATTACCAAGTAATTTCACTGCGGTAGTTGTCCACCACTGCGGTTGCTTCAGCTGAAACGGTGAGGGTGTCTGGTAGTCCTGGCATAATGAGATCAGCAAAGCTCACCTTGCAAGACACTTGCAGGCGCACTTTGCCTGCTGGCTGAAGATTGAGTTCATGCATGTGTATTTGCGGCCCATCTTTGCAGTGAACATCGGCTTCGATAAGTGAGGCCATTGCTGTTGTTTGGGCTGCAATTTCTGCTGTGTTTGTGTGGCGATGTTGGCTGGCAATTCGAGCGGCTGCATGGGCTGCTGTGGTTACTCTGCTTTCGGTTACACCAACTCGTC
Source organism: Acidimicrobiia bacterium (assembly GCA_009843865.1). Taxonomy (GTDB): domain Bacteria; phylum Actinomycetota; class Acidimicrobiia; order Acidimicrobiales; family Bin134; genus Poriferisocius. The sequence continues at coordinate 19,355 of VYCQ01000039.1, read as the reverse complement.
CGGCAGCAATCACGAAGAACAATAAGGTGGCTACAACCGGGGTGAAGATGCTGATCCCCACAACGCTGCTTCCTTTTTGGCAGCAATAGGATTGAGCAATTTTCTTAATTAGGCTGAGGTGTTTTATAAAGCTTGTGGGATGAAGATCTCACGCGGTCCTGAAGCCACTGCTGAAATGCTTGGTTCGAAACCAGGCAGCAAAGATTTCACCTTCGCCCGAGCGGTAATCATCATTTGTAAGGGATCGGATTCCACGTTTATCGTTACATCTGCGAGTAAGGTCTCGGAGCTATCCGTGATCACCGATTCAGTTATCTCATATGCAAGTTGTTTGGTGCCCGATTCGGTAGTGCCAGCAAGAACACCTTCTTGAACGGCGGCATCAATGATGGCTTGAGCGTGCAACACAAAACCGGCCTGAACAACCATGAGCACCAAACCAATGGCTATTGGGATTACCAACACAGCGGTGGATACCTCACCACGTTGCTGGCAGTTTTGAGGAAAAGGCTGATAACTCGCCGAGGTTAGGAGCTTGTTTCGTACCGCCAACAGATCAACCGATCTTGTTGGTTTGTTCGGAGATAAACGAAGTAATCACAACACCCGCCGCTACCGCAGCGGTCACCAGCACAGCGATGATGATTACCGTAGTAGTCACATCGCCACGTTCGTTGTGTTGGTCTCGCTGGATCAGCATGGTCACCGCAGTTCCTATGCTGATAGCGGCTCGAAAGATCTTGGATTTCATTTTTGATTTCCTCTGAGCTTGTTGATGGGCACTTCAAGGTGCCGATATCAGCCTCCGCAACCGTATTGGGGGCGATCAAGACGTTGTTGTAGATCACGAGCCGACGATGGCAGCTAGAGCTGGATAGCCAATAAGTCCTAAGAATCCGGCAAACAAAAGCACCACCGGCAATGACATTCGTTCTGTGGCGATTTGTGCTTGGGCTTCTGATTCATACAAGGCACGTTCTCTTAAACCTCGAGCTTTTACATGCAAGGAAGAGCGAACCCGTGAACCTGAACTGTCAGCAAGTCGCAACCACGCTGCGATTTCACTGAGTTCAGGTGATCTCAGATCATCAGACAATTTTTCTAAAGCGCTCCAGAGAGGTTTGTTGGCCAACTGAGCTTGTTGAAGGTTGCGATGAATTTCTACAAAACCCCAGGCGGTGCTTTGGGTAGAAGAATCCACCAAAGCCTTTTCGATGCCAGCGCCGCTTGCTAGGTGTAGGCCAACGAGGTCTAGGAATACGCTGATCTGATGTCGCAAATCTTGTCGTTGTTGGTTAGCTTTTTGGTGGAGGAGTAGATCGGGAAGCAAGAACAACAACCCGCCTAGCAAGATTGTAGAGATGGCCACAAAAATTGGCGATATCCAAATTTGAACCAGCACTCCGATAAACCAAAAGGTCATCGGCAGACCTGCACCGATCACAAGACCCGCTAATTTGGCGAGAGCCAGTTGTTGCAAGTTTGTTCTAGTTATTTGAAGATCGCAGTCAAGCTTGTTTTGTGATAGTCCCAGACGTGCAAGCATTTGGGCTGTGGTTTGTCCAAGTTGATCAAGTGGAGTTTTGGGGTTATTAGCAGCATCGTTTGTATGGTGTAGGGCTTTAAGGCGTGTTTTAAGGGGTTGGCGTGGTGGGAATATCCCCCAGGTGGTTAGAACTATTCCTGTGCCTATTCCGCAACCTAAAACCAAGCCAACGATCATCGGTAAATACCTTGAGTAATCAAAGGCGTTTCATTAGCTTGGGTTGAGATGTTGTCTCTTAGCGTCAGAATTCTTGGTAAAGCCCTAAAACGGCTCATTTTTTCGAGTGCAACAGCAGAACCAATAAAGAGTGTGCCGATTATAGCTAGCGCAACCTGACCTGAGGCGCTGTCGAATGGTTCAAGGTAGGGTCGGCTAAAGGCAATAAGGCCGACGCAGAAAACGGCTATTACACCCATAACGAAACGAGCAGAAGCATGTTGGCGGGCGCGTGAAGCCTCAATTTTAAGTCTCATTGAAACTTCTTGGCGGGTGTTGTTTGCGAGTTCGCCAAGGGCTTGCTGTAAAGAACCCACTTGGTTGGCTGCTGCTTTGCTTAGCGTCAATGCGATGATGTCGACTATGGCATGGTTCATCTCTTGAGCGAATTTGGTTAAAGCTTCATTGAGAGATTCTCGTTCCGCGCGTCCTACAAGTTGACGTACTGTTGGGCGAATAATGGCTGGCGCAGAATCAGCGGTGGCTTGCAAAGTTTCGTTTAGTCCTGACGCGGCACTGATTGTGTCACGCATCATTTCCACCCAAGTGGCTAAGGCAGCCATGCGTTCTAACTCACTGGCTCGTTGTGCTTTGGCTGTCCATAGTTTGGGAGCACTAAATGCACTTACTGCTATCAGCCCTCCAGCTACGGGCCAGCCTGTGAACACAAAAGTAATGACGAACCCCAAAACAGATGCTGCTAAGCGGATTAGCAGCGATGCACCCATTTCATTGCCGTGTTTCGACAGCGGTCTCTGTTTGTTGTTGCGTAACCAGGCTTGTGGGTGAGTGTGTACGGTGAACCTTTGACTGCTTGCAAATATGCAAACCACTCCAAATCCCATGGCTGTTCCTAGTACAGCACCAATGAGCGCGCTCATCAGCCATCAGCTCCATTGGTGCAGATCGCCTGATCAGCTAGCCAGCTGTATTCAGCGGGGTTAAAGCCCACTTTATTGAGGCGTTGATAGGTGGTAGGTTGAAGTTGTCCTTGTGAGAGCGTCACGCCTGAGTCGGTTGTTGTAAAGATTTCTATGCTGTTGACAGCTCCTTGTGTGGTGCCGATCACCTCGCGAACAGATTTCACCTTGCGATCACCGTGGCTGTTGTGTTCTAAGTGAACTACGAGGTTGATGCTTTCAGCGATCATTCGATTAGTGGCTTCAACCGGCAGCTGTTCGGCTGATCGCAAAGCGTAGGTGGCGATCTTGCTAAAGGCTGCCTGTGAGGAGTTAGCGTGGATGGTACACATAGAGCCGTCATTGCCAGTAGAGAGAGCGGCCAGCATGTCGATCACCTCAGGGCCTCTTACTTCACCTACCACCAGTCGGTCGGGAGACATGGCCAGCGCATTGCGCACTAATTGCTGCATTGTGATCTCACCTGATTCCTCAATGTTGGCTGTGCGCGTTTCTAGTTCGATCACGTCCCAGTGACGTTCAGGATCGGAGCTAAGTGCTAGCTCTAACCGGTCTTCAATTGTGATGAGTCGTTCGCTGGGATCGCAAGCATTCAACAGTGCACGAAGCAGTGTTGTCTTGCCAGCGTTGGTGCCGCCAGACACGATGATGCTCATACGCGCATTAACAGCAGCATTTAAGAAATCTTGGAGGACCGAATCGAAAGCATTCAGTTTGCATAAGTCATTCAAGCTGACCCGTTGATGACGATGTCTACGGATAGACACAGCCGGTCGCTCTGAAACGGCCATTACAGCGTTGAGGCGTGAGCGATCAGGCAGTTGCAAGTCTAAAAATGGGTTGGCAATATCAAAACGCCTCTCATTGCGGCCTAAACGTGCCGCCGCTCGGGAGATTAGAGCGATCAACTCCTCATCTGAATTAGCAATTGCGTCAGCGCGTCGTTTTACGCCACCTGTGTGATGCACCCAAACTGTGTCGCAGCCGTTGACGCTGATGTTTTCTACGGTGTCATCGGCCAGCAATTTCTCTAGCGGTCCAAGCCCGAACAGAGTGGCTAGCACCTCGTCGCTGATACGTTCCTCTTCGTCGCTGTCGATGGCAGGGAGGAAGGCTCGAGCACGCTCAGCAGCGATGGTATCGAGGGCCTCTGCGATGAACTTTTTGGCATGGGCTTTTTGTTCTGAGCGGTTGTTGATCTGAGCTATGTCAGCTAGCTCGAACTTTTTATTGATTATGTTTAGAACACGTTCGAGGTGAAGGCTCACGGTCATGGTTAACTCCTAGGCTGCGACACGGCTTGAAGATGCTCGTGAGAGGCGTTGTTGAATGCGCTGAGCTAGTTCGCTTAAAGTGCGCCATAGCAACAAGCGGTGGGATCGGCTTTGTTCGGGTAGGCCGCTGAGCAAAGCTTGATTCACACGAGAATCGTGAGCCATCACCCCTAGCAGGTTTAATCCAGAGGTTTTAGCCATTTCTGCTGGGGGGTAAGGTCGATCTCCAATGCACACTAGGACGCTGGGGATATTTTGGGTTTGTAGGGTGCGCGCTAGGTGTACCAAGGGCACTAGCTGTTCAAATTCTGGCCTAGCAACCACTATTAAAAGGTCGCAGCACTCGATGAGCTTTGCTGACTGGGTGTTTAAGCGTATGCGCCCTATGTCTGCTATTCCATCTAGTTCGCCAAATTGGCTGAAGCTAGTAGCTAGGCGCGTTGCCATAGAAGACAGCACCAATGAAACTGTGTTTCCGCACCCAGGAGCTACCAAACAAGGCACTTGATCTGCCAACATTTGGCAGTTGGTTTGTAATCCTTGGAGCGATAACTCGTGGCGAGCTGTGCCAGATAATTCTAGCAAGGATGGATTTGAAGCTAGGCCGAAACGAGCTGCCATCACACCTCCGTCGGCATCAGCTTCTATAAGCATTGCTTGGCGATTAGTGGTTGCTTGCCAAGTCAAGCTGAGTCCAACGGCCAGACTCGTTGCGCCTGGGCTGGCCTTTGCGCTGCCAATGGCAATGAAGCTCATGGTTTGTCTTTGGTTATGTCGTTTTGCGTGGCGGATGCCTTGGTTGTTGTTTGTGACAACAAGATCAAGCGCACTTCGTTGTTAAAAGCAGCTTGGCTGATTAGCTGTGCATCTTTTTTGGAAGCCAAAAGTGATACAAACAGTGCTTTTCGGGTTGAGTCAGGTAACACGTTTGCCTCAACAACTTGCGCTTCGACAACCTTGGTTATGGATGAGTGGTTGTTATTGGTAAGGTCGGGGTTGTCAATTAAGACAACCCCGACGGTTTGCCCAGGGCTGAGATGTGCAACTGGATATTCACCTGGATCTAGCATCACACCTGCTATTGCTTGATCTTCACCAATCGCAGATCGTGTGGATATTAAGCCAGGGTGCAGAATCGTACCTTCAGCAATGTTGGTTTGAACCACATGGCCTAAAAGCGAATCAATCTCAGTAATGGGGATATAGGTAGCACCTTGGCCCACTGCCATTTCTACAGAGCGTAGGTCGTCAACTGCGATTTTTGATCCTGCTGGGATGATTCGGTTGGCAACTGCTACCGCGGTGCGGTCACTGAGTGATGATGCCCAAATGGCGAAGATGATGGCGGTGCTGAGGGTGATGGCTAATCCAGCCGTAATCCATGGAAGTTGGCGGGGTCGATCCTCGCTTGCCGTAGGCATCGGCTTTTGTCCATAGAGTAGAGGCGGGAGCCTGATGATGCTCCGAAGGGCTTAACCTACTATACCTCTGAGATGATATCAAAAGATATTTCAGATAATTTTATATACTGCTGTGTGAACCGTATTGACAAATGTAAGGAAGTTGGCGATAGCGCTCGTTGATATCTAGGCCATAGCCCACTACGAAGTCAGGCGGAATTTCAAAGCCCATATAACGCAGGTTGAGGTCTTCGTGCTGCAATCCTTTGCGAACCAAAAGGGCGCAAACCTCCAAGCTGGCGGGATTGCGAGCTAGCAGGTTCTTGCGAAGGTAGTTAAGCGTTAGGCCGCTGTCGATGATGTCTTCTACTAAGAGCACATGGCGATCGGCTAGATCAAGGTCAAGGTCTTTGACAATCCGAACCACTCCGCTGGTGCGAGTGGAGCTGCCATAAGACGACACAGCCATAAAATCGAATTCCACTGGTAGGTCTATTGTTCGAGCTAGGTCTGCCATAAACATGAAAGCACCCTTGAGTACACCGATTAGCAGGAGGGCGCGACCCCTGTAGTTCTCAGTGATGGTGGCACCTAGGTCTGTGATGCATCTCGACAGATCTTCGGTAGTGATTAGCACTCGTCCTGGTTGGGGGTGCTGGTCGTTGTTTGTGGTTGTCTCGTTGGACATGTTGGAAAAATTAGCTTTGCTTATTTGCTTAAGCCGAGCTGTTGTGAAGATCGGGTGACTCGCCAGCCGCAACCAATCTCGGTGGAACGAGCTTCGTTGCGTGCAACTGCCAGTACCCGTTGTACGGTGGCTGCATTAATGGGGTGTTCGGCTTGGGTTGTGTCTTGAATCCAACGTCGTAATACTACTTGTGCAAGGGGTTCAGGCATCTTAACTAATGCTTTGGCATCGGTGGGTTCAACATCGTTAGCGAGTTCGTTTAACAGATCTCGCACACTTCCTAGGATGGCGGCATTACGAGTGATCACTGGCACAATGTCGCGTTGGGCGATGTTGCATAGCAGGGGCAAGAGCTCATGGCGGATGCGGTTACGTCGATGTATTAGGCTTAAATTGGACGGATCCTGTATTGGTTTTAGCCCTACCGATTTGCATAGGTTGCGGGTTTCTAGACGGCGTAGTTGCAGTAGCGGTCGTCGTTTTGGATTCATTCCAGCTAGGCCATCTACCGCAGCACCGCGCATGAGGTTTAACAACACGGTTTCGGCTTGATCGTCAGCAGTATGGCCGGTGAATGTCTCTTTGGGTAATACTTCATAGCGGGCAGCTCGCGCTCTGCTTTCTAGGTTAGGTCCGGGCTTACATATAGCTTTGCATGCCACAAACTTAGCTCCCCAGCGATTAGCTGCTGCTGCTACTACCGCGGCATCTTTGTTGGAGTCGGGCCGCAGGCCGTGATCAACATGCCAGGCTGTTACTTCACACCCTGCTTGCGCGCCGAGCACCAGCAACGCTAACGAGTCAGGTCCACCTGATACAGCGCAACTCAGGTGTGTTCCAGCAGGGGGGAAGTTACAACGTGCTAGCAGATCTGTGACTGTGTTGTTCACTTGTTAGTTGCGATTAGAGCGGGCTTAGCGTTTGATTTATTTATTGAGCTGATTCTGTCGATCCATTGTGATGGGTTGTTTATTTCGGTCATGGATGGCAGATGTGTGGCTGATTCCCAAGCTCGGTTTATTAGTTCAGGCCCGCTATGAGCTTCTAAGGCTGTGATGAAGTTCTCTCCAGCAGCATATTGATTGAGCTTGGCTTCGATTCCGACAAGTCGTTGAAGTTGCCGGGCCAAGCCCTTGGTGGAGCTGCGACGGTTGTGCAGCACCCGCGAAAAGCGCTCAGCATCGGGGATGCGATCAGCGCCAGCTCTGTTCATGGTGATATCTCCATGACCTTCTAGCAGGCTCATCATGCCGCCAATTTGGTCTAGTATCTTTTTTTGCTCAGGTGTGGCCAAGAGACCGGGTAGACCACCGTTCATTAAGGGATCTTCACCGCGGTGACGAGCTTGGAGAGCTTGCCTTGCTGCTTGTTTGAAGTGATCTAGATTTGGCTCAGCGGTATTCAAGATCTCTTGCACTAAGCCTAAGAAATACGGCCTTAGCCAGCTGATACCCGTGAATTGGGCCCGATGAGTGGTTTCATGTAGTGCTAGCCATAGGCGGAACTGTTGTGGTTCGAAATCATGCTTGCGTTCTAAGGCTATTAAATTAGGTCCCACGTAATAAACCATGTCTTGGTCTTCGGGTTGTTCATCTTCAATGATTAAAAGGTCGTATTGGCCTAGCACTTTTGTGGATATCCAACCCAGCACAGCACCCATTTCGATCCCGCTTATTTTTTTGGTTGCTGGAGCCATCCACGACGATGAGGTTCGTTCGGCTATCTTGTTGGTAAGTGGACGCAGTAGGCGTTGAAAAGAGGCTAGGTTTGCATCTACCCAGCCAACTCGGGTGGTTACTTGTGCTCGGGCTGGTCCTGTTGCTGACACCAAGCCTGTTTCGGCTGCTACTAGTTCTTCAGCTTGAGCAGTGAGGTCGGTTAGTTCAGCGCCAAGTTCGCGGTAGTGGTAAGAGTTAAGAAAAGGCTCATGCCCACTAACCCTTTTGGCTACACGTTTAGCTAGATGCCAATCTACTGGATCGGCTTTTGTAATCACCTGTCGATCTCGTTGTTTCTATTTCAGTTCGTCAACGTTGTGGGACCTCACATGGCGTTGATAGCGGGTGTTGTAGCGAGGCGCGATTACCCTCACGAAATAGCCTACGATGGTGGCGATCACCAACGGGAGCACGCCTAATACAATTGCTAAACCAATCCACCAGTGCCATATAACTGCCGCTGTTATGTCCACAAGCTCACCTTAGGCCACTTTTTGTAGCAATTTCTAAGCAAATTAGGTAATGCAAGGGATTAAAAATCAGAAATTTCTAGGTCGTCCAACACAATCCGTTGTAGGCTTTCGCTAATGCGGATTTGCAATGACTCAGGAGCGGACTCACGACAGGCTTGACTCATAGCAAGTTTATATTGAATTTCTACTTCGAGAATCTGCATACATGCTGTACAATTGCTTAACTCCATGCGTACATGATTGATGATTGCCAAGGTGGGTTGTCCGTCAAGCGCACTAGAGATGAGGTGGCGTGAGAACTCACATTGATCAGGCCGCCCCGCGCAGCCTCCGCTGCTATTCATCTGAGTTCTTTGGATGTTTATTTGATTGCAACATAACCTCGAGTCTTTCCGAATTCAGATAACCGTTTTTGTAGTGTTTTTCTTCCACGGTGCAGCCTACTCATGACCGTGCCAATAGGAACCTCTAGGATTTCGGCAACTTCTTTATAGGCAAATCCTTCTACATCGGCTAACAAGACGGTTATGCGATATTCTTCAGGTAGTGATTCCAGAGCTTGCACGATTTCCGTCTCGGTGATGGATTCCATCAGCACCTCTTCGGCACTGATGTTAAGAGCCTTTTGAATGTTGCTCCCGAGCTTTTGGTGCATGTAAAGGTCTTCTGTGTGATCTAAGTTTACTGATTGGGGTTTGCGTTGCTTGCTGCGGTAGGAGTTGATAAAAGCGTTGGTAAGAATGCGGAAAAGCCAGGCTCGAAGGTTGGTGCCTTCCTTAAAGTTGCTAAATCCTCGGTAGGCGCGTAGGTAGGTTTCTTGTACTAGATCCTCAGCATCAGCAACATTACGGGTCATGCGCCGAGCAGCCGAGTAGAGCTGGTCCATGTAGATCATGGCTTGATCAGAAAAAGTAGCTTGGTTGGCCATGTCGCCAAGATTTTAGTGCTTAGCCATCGCCGTCCCGTAAGTGGTTACGATTTTCAATCAGCAAGAGTAAGTAAGCATAGCTTTATAAACTATATTAAGATAACTTGACAAAATAGAGCACTGCCTATAATTTTTATTTTCATGAAAACCGTACTGCGCATGCGTGTTGTTGCTTTGTTGGTTGTGTTCGTTGTTGTAGTTGCATCTTGTGGAGGCGACGACGGTGAGAAGCTAGAGGGCCTTGCAGCAACAATTTATGATGGTAATTGTGCCGATAATAACGCTGGTAGTGTCACTGTTTATTCGGGACGCAGCGAGAACCTCATTAAACCGGTACTAGATGCGTTTGCCTGTGAGAGTGGGATTTCGATACAGGTGCGTTGGGGGTCATCTACCGATTTAGCGTTGTTGATTGACGAGGAAGGAGATCGCACAGAAGCTGATGTGTACATCTCGCGTTCACCTGGACCAGTAGGGTTTTTGGAATCAAAGGGCTTGCTGACCATCATGGATAACAGCGTATTGGATTTGGTGGATGAGAGTTTTAGGGGCGATAAGGGCACTTGGATCGGCTTTTCGGGTCGCAAGCGGGTATTGGTACATAACACCGAGACGGTACCAGCTTTTGAGCTGCCAAGCTCGGTGTTTGAGCTAACCGATCCCATGTGGAATGGACGAGTGGCTATACCTGCTACTAACGGGTCTTTTGTAGATTGGTTTACGGTATTTCGGGATCAATACGGCAATGATGTAGCTACTCAGTGGCTTGCTGACATGGTAGATAATGATGCCCGTTACTACTCCAATAATGTGGCCATTGTGGAGGCTGTGGCTCGTGGCGAAATCGACATGGGCTTGGTAAACCACTATTACAATTATCGCTTGGCTAGTGATGCCGAGGCTTCAGGTCAAGCCCACAACGCTGCTAATTATGATCTAGACGATCAAGATATCGGGTCGCTTCTTATTATTACTGCTGCCACGATGACAAGCAATGTCGATGACAAAGAGGCCGCACAGAGCCTCATCGCCTATTTGCTGTCGCCTTCAGCGCAGAGCTATTTCACTCGTCACACTTTTGAGTATCCGCTAGCAGATGGCGTTAAATCCAACTCTGCCTTAGTACCGCTTACGGCTTTGTCTATTGGGTCGGTAGATTTTGATGCTTTAGGAGGTGGGTTTGAAGTAACCGAAGCCATCATTCAAAGAAGCGGCATACTTAGCCAGTAATCGTGAGCGCTTCGCAGATCTCGTAGCGTAGTGACTAATCTCATCGGGGTATGGTCGGACACTATGTAGCTTTTACCCCAAAGACGGGTGTATGTCATGTGTTCTTAGCAGGCCACCTGTCGTTATGAATTATCAGCCACGTTACGGTCATAGTGAGGATTGTTGGTTTCGCATCGGCAATTATGGTGTGTCAACCACTGTTTTTGTGGTGGGCCTAGGTGTGATTTCCATGATTGTTTGGGCGGTTGAGGGTGTTTACGGACCTTTGTTTAGGCATTTAGCCCTTGTTTCGGATGGGTTTAGTGTTGGTAGCGTTTTAGAAGGCGATTTGTGGAGGCTGTGTACATGGCCTATTCCTAATCAACCTAGTATTTGGACGATTATTTTGTTGGCCATTTTTTATATGTTGGGCAATCAGCTAGAGAGGATGCTAGGTCGTTGGCGGTTCGCGTTGTTTTTGATCTTTCTCACGATTGTGCCCGCGGTGATCGTGACCGTGGTGGAGGCCATAAGCGGTATAGAAGGTTGGGTAACGGGATTGCGGATGGTGGAGGTGGGGGTGCTGGTTGCGTTTGTAGCACACTTTTCTAATGTCCGATTTTGGCCTGGTATACCTGGTTGGGTGATTGTGGTGGTGATCTTGGGGTTGGATGTCTTGCAAGCTATTGCCCGGCGTGATGAGTATTTGTTGGTAGTGCTGATTTGCACTGTGGCTGTAGCGCTGCTTGGCATTCGTTCTTTTGGCTTTGCCACGCAGCTTTCATGGGTTCCTAAGTTGTCGTTGTTTTTAAGCGTCGATCGTTCTACTGCTCGAGCACGAAGAGTTAGTTCAACTCGTAGACGAAGCCGAGATCAGCATCTTCGTGTTGTTTTGGCACCGGAGGAGCCAACCAGCCCAGAGGTAGACGCGCTCTTGGATCAAGTTGCTAGCGAAGGTTTAGATAGCCTGTCTTCTAAACAACGTAAACAACTAGAGGTTTATTCAAAACGCTTACGTCGCCGCAATCCACGGCGCTAAAATGAAGAGCAAACCAGATTTGTGTTTAAGTTAAGAAACATTACTAGCAATAACGAATCCCAAGCATTTCGCACTTTTCAGCTTCGCAATTTAGAAGATGTGCCTGGCTTTGAGCGGATGAGCGCGCATCAGCGCATGGTGACTCGTGTGGTGGGGTCGGTTTTGCCGTTCAAAACTAATAATTATGTGTGTGAGCAGCTTATTGATTGGGACAATGTGCCCAATGATCCCATGTTTCAGCTTACTTTTCCGCAAGAAGGCATGTTGGATCCAGAAAATTTCACTTGTATCGCCGATTTAATAAAAGCAGATGCTTCTTCAGCAGACATAAAGGCTGCCGCTCAGGAGATTCAGCTCAGCCTCAACCCGCATCCTGCTGGTCAGGTAGAGATGAATGCTGGCTACCTTGAAGAAGAGGTGATGCAAGGTTTGCAGCACAAGTACCGTGAGACGGTGCTGTTTTTCCCCACTCAGGGCCAAACTTGTCATGCTTATTGCACTTATTGTTTTCGTTGGCCTCAGTTTGTGCGGATAGATGATCTGAAGTTTGCTAGTAAGGAAATCGATCGGTTGGTTTCGTATTTGAAGCTGCATCCCACTGTTTCAGATGTGCTGTTTACCGGTGGTGATCCGATGATCATGCGCACCGATTTGATTCGCCGTTATGTGGAGCCCTTGTTAGATGATGCTTTAGAGATTGATACTATTCGTTTTGGCACTAAGGCCCCGGCTTATTGGCCTTATATGTTCACTAACGGGCAAGAGGCTGATGATCTGTTGCGTTTGTTTGAAGAGATCGTGGCTTCTGGTCGCCATTTGGCCATCATGGCGCATTACTCCCACCCAGTTGAGCTATCTACTGAGGTATCTCAAGAGGCGTTGCGACGCATAGTTAACACCGGTGCGGTGGTGCGCTGTCAAGCCCCGCTGATTCGCCATGTGAACGATAGTGCTAGTACTTGGGCTGACATGATTACCACTGAGGTGAAGTTAGGAGCGGTTCCGTATTACATGTTCGTGGAACGAGACACGGGGGCTAGGCGTTATTTCGAGGTGCCTTTGGTTGAGGCTTATCAGATTTATACCGATGCCTATAAGCAGGTGTCTGGATTGGCCAGAACTTGGCGGGGGCCGTCAATGTCGGCAACGCCAGGCAAGGTGATGGTGGATGGAATTGCTGAGATAGGGGGAGAGAAGGTGATTGCCCTCAAGTTTGTGCAAGCTCGTAATCCAGAGTGGGTTAATAAGCTTTTTTTTGCTGCATATGATGAGAAGGCATCCTGGCTAGATGAGCTGCGGCCAGCCTTTGGTAAGGAAAAGTTTTTCTACACCGATGAACTAAACAACATGAAGATCGACACTGCTCAGCGAGTGCAACTAATCACAACCCGAGCCAGCTAACGGCATTGCCTATAGCGAATGACCTTGTGTTGTGGGGCAACTCGTCACACTCCTTTGTTAGAGTTGAATTTATGGGTAGTAATAAAACACGCGGATTTCTGTATCAGCTAGTCAAACGTATGGGCGATGTCAATGCTGCTAAGAAAGGCAAGATTGGCAAACGTGTTGTTCGGCGTATGGTGGGCAATGCCATTTTTCGCGGTGGTGGTAGATTTTTTCGCTAGCCGTTTCACCGGATTTGTGATATCTGGTCTGTTGATCCCCATGTTGTGTCGGCGGTGAGCACATCGGTGTCGAGCCGGGTGGCCAGAGCCATGCAGAGTCGGTCGGCCAGCGACAGCCTTTCTCCTGTTTGCCAGCGTAGAGCCGCCCATTCGGCATCGTCGGCGGTCACCGGTTCGATGTGGACTTCATAGCTGAGAAGAAGCGCTCGGACGAGGTCCCAATCACGGTCTGCGGCCAGCACCTTCTGCGCGACCTCTGACCAGTTAGCGGCTCCGCACACCGCGCCGTTAAGCAGTGCTTCTTCAACTGCTGTTGAGCCGTCTTCATCTTGAACGAATGCCAAGATCGCCGAGGTATCAAGGACGGTGTTCACACTGTTGCATCTTCAAGGGCGGCGGTTCGGCGTCGATCGGCGAGCAAGTCGGCCACCAGATCGAGCCCGTGAAATTCGCGGCACACCCGGGCACGGAGCTGCTCGCGGGTTAGCAGCACTAAGCCTTCAGGGGTCTCTAACAGGATCAGTGGCCTGCCCTCACGTAGATTGGCTCGCTCCCGCACTTTCGCTGGGATGACCACCCTACCCCGATTTCCCACTATTAGAGCATGTGTCCCACTCATTGATCTATTTTACCACAATAGCTTATCTTGTGGGCAATCATAATGCTTAGCGGGGCAATTGCCCTCTTGCATGGCCCGCGCCAAAGCGCGACTGAGAGTCGCGCCAAAACACGATTTTAGACCGCGCCAAAGCGCGATTCAGCCAGTAGCATCATGTTGTGGACGATTATCGTTATCGGCTTGTAGATCCTTTGATCTCAGGCTTGTTGGCTGAAGTGCCTGCCATCTTTTTAGTGGGGCCAAGGGCTTCGGGAAAGACGACGACTGCCCTCCGCTATGCTGCCACAGCGATTCGTTTAGACAGGGCGATAGAAGCGGCGGCTTTCGAGGCCGATCCTGATGTTGCGCTGCGCGGGCTTGCTGAGCCAGTGTTGCTCGATGAATGGCAGGCGGTTCCAGGGGTCTTGGGGGCGGTCAAGCGGGCTGTTGATTCAGAGAGTTATCCGGGTCGCTTCATCATCACGGGATCGGCCCGCGCCAGCTTGGACGAAAGCACCTGGGCAGGAACAGGAAGGCTGGTATGGGTAGACATGCATCCTCTGAGCGTGTCGGAGATGGCGGAGAATCCGTCACGCCCGCTATTAGATCGGATAGCCGCCGGGGATAACTTGAATCCTACGTCTGATACGCCGGATTTGCGCGGCTACATCGCTCTTGCTTTAAGGGGCGGATTTCCTGAGGTAGCGTTGGGAACAGCGCAGTTGCAAAGGCGACGGTGGCTCAGGAGCTACATCAGGCAGGTCGTCGAGCGCGATACCCTTGGTATGGCTCCACAACGCGATCCCCAACGGCTAAGCCGGTACTTTGAGGCATACGCTTTGAATTCAGCCGGTGTGGTTGAAGACAAGGCTATCTATACGGCAGCGGGTGTTAACCGGGAGACTGGCAATGCTTACCGGCAGCTTTTGAGCAATCTAAGAATTATCGACGAATTGCCCTCTTGGCACTCCAATCGCCTGTCTCGACTAGTGAAATCACCCAAGCGCTACCTGATCGATCCTGCCCTGTTGAGCGCAGTGGTCGGTGCGACCGAAGAGACTTTGATCAGAGATAGCGATCTTTTGGGCCGATTCATTGAGACTTTTGTGGTTGCTCAACTCCGCTCTGAAGCCGCAGTTAGCGATCTTTTTCCACAGCTATACCATTTGAGAGACGCGCAAGGCCGACATGAGATTGATGTGATCGCCGAATTTGATGGTCAGCAGGTGGTAGCTTTGGAGATCAAGTCGTCTGGAGCGCCCACCAACAACCATGCTCGCCATTTGCGCTGGCTCCGAGATCGCTTAGGCGATCGGTTTGTCGCCGGGGTTGTGCTGCACACCGGGCCGCAGAGCTACGAACTCGGAGAGCGGATCAGTGCGGTGCCGGTAAGCGCTCTTTGGGCTGGCTAATCGGTAAGTCCATGTCCTCGTTTATGCTGGTGGGTGGGCAATCGCGGTCATCTCGGCACCGGTGCGGGTGATTATCTTGACAGCCACGTTGTTGCCGGGACGGGGCGGGGAAAAGGGTTGCGAGGTGGTACCGCACAGGGCTTCCTCTGCTGTCTTGTCGAGGTCTTTGCCGAGTGACTTGACTAAGCGCTTGATCTGGGGATCGCCCCGCTTGAAGGCAGGCAAGTACACCAATCGGGGGAAGAAACCAGTGCCGTCGTGATCGGTGTCGACCATCCAGCAGTCCACATCGGCACCACTCGCTTGCTTGACCCTTCCCGTGGAGGGGTCGTAGGTGTCGTAGCCCGCCAGCTCGACAACCAGATTGCCCTCGCCGTCGCGATCGCAGAACACATCGGGCTCGCCTAGCAGGGTGAAAGCACCGGCATCGGGTTCGTTGCCCAAACCGGGGATTTGCAGATCGCGCGACGCGGCTACCTTGTGGACTCGCACCGCACCGGCATCGGCGCTGGCGGCATCTTCGAAGGCGCTGGCCACGATGATGAGATCAGAGATGTCGTGACGAGCTCGCCGGGCCTCGCTGGCGGCTCGTGCGATCATCTCCGCGCTCACTGTGATGTCGGAGGCGGCCAGCATGATGGCCGCGGCGAGCCGGGTTTCTCGGCCCGGTGCGGTGCAGTCGGCTTCGTGCGATACTAGTTGGCCGCGGGGCCACGGGGTGGTCTCGACCACGCTCAGCACCTCTTGGCCCGAGGCATCGCAGATGGGGTGAGCGATTAGCGCTTCAAGTAATCGCTGGGCATTCTGACCTTCGGCAGCGCCGATGTCGGTGGCTGGCGCAGCAGGGTCTTCGCTGAAAGGTAGGTAGGCGTAGGGCGATGCCGATTCTATTGTGAACGGTCCAGTTAGCCGGGAGCGCCTGGTGTCTTGTTTGGGCCGGTCGACCAAGTAGATGGTGTTCTCGGGATCATTCACCGTGTCGTAGGCCAGCGTGGCGGCGGAGACTCGTTGCATCGTCTCTATATCCAGCCCTGCGGCTGGATCGCTGCCCCCGTCGCGGGTGAGGTACCAGGGATGGGTAGTGGTGAGCAGGCGGCGGCGGGTTACTGCGATGGACACGCGACCGGCATCGATGCCGATCCAGCGCCGTCCCCAATGCTCGGCCATATGCGGTGTGACCCCGGAGCCACAGGTGGGGTCTAGGACAAGATCGCCGGGATCGGTAGCCATGAGGATGCAGCGCTCAACGGCAGTGTTGGCGACTTGGACGACGTAACGCTTGTTGGAAGTCTTCATTACCATGTTCCAAACATTGTCGATACGGCGTCCAGGTATTTCGTTTTCGTACTGCTTCCAGTGAAGATCACCGCCTTCACCGGTTCCGTAAAGCCGCCCTAATTTGGCAAGGCGATCTAAACCACACAGTTCTTTTTCGCCGCCGTCAGGCGGCGAATTCACTCCAATGGCGCGTGCCTCCGCCTCAGTGGCGTGTGTGTACTCCGTAGGAGTAGACACACGCCACTGGCGCGTGTTTCCTGAGTGGTATATTACTTCGTCAAACACATAAGAACAGGTCCTTCCTGAATTTGATGCCCCTTGAGAAGTAAGAGGCATGTCGCGAAATATTCGAGCACCCTTGGGAAGTTGATTGTCTGGATCGATGGCGTCCGATTTGGTCAATCTGCTTGTTGTGCCATCAGGCATTTCAACCTTTGGAGTAGAGAAACTCTTATTCCACTCTTCAACCATTTCTCGACGACTCAAGGGCTCATATAGTTGTCGATACTTGACTCTTTCCTTGTTCTTGGCATACCAAAGCAAGTAGCTCGCCGATTCTGGCAGAGTCTTTGCCGATGACCCGCCAGTCGGTCGCCAAGTAATTGTTGCCACACGATTTTCTTCTCCAAATACTTCATCGCAGAGCACGGCCAAGCGGTGAACGTTGTCATCGCCGATCTGTAAGAACAGCGAGCCTGAATCCGCCAACAGCTCACGGAATAGCACCAGTCGCTCGTGGATTTCGTCAAGATAGGAGTGGATGCCGTTGCGGTAGGTATCCCGGAAAGCCTTGATAGGTAGGGTGTCGCCCACTGGTATGCCGGTATCGTCGTTCTTGGTTTCAAGCTTGTCGGTGGCAACCATGAAGTTGGAGTTGTATTTGATGCCGTAGGGCGGGTCGAAATAGATCATCTGCACTTGTCCGGCTAGGCCATCGCGGGCGATAAGCGATTGCATCACCTCAGCGGAGTCGCCGTGGATGAGGCGGTTCTGCCAGTGCCCGGAGTGCTGGTAGAACTCCCACTTCTGGGCGTCGGCGGGCAGACCGTTGAAGTCGTCGAGCAAATTGAGCGGCACCCCGGCGTCGGGGCGGCGAAGCTGATCGATCATGGTGAGGGGGTTGATCTTCTCCCTGGTGTACAGCGGTGTTCCCGCGAAGTGGTGGGGGCCGTCGTCGGCCGAGGTATGGCCTTGGCGATCCCAAGCCAGCCGGGGCACGGGCTGGGCGGCTCGGTCGGTGGCCGCCTGCTCAACGGGAATGTCATTTTCGACACGGGTCACGGTGAACTCCTTGGGTTGGCGCTGCTCGTCGTCCATCAGCGGTGCCGTCTCGGCTGTGGGCTGGTATACCCGTGATGCCTGCTCGTGGCGGTACGACCCCGGCGGGCGGGGCGGGCCGGAGGATCGCCGGGCCACTACGCTGGTCCTTCCTTTAGGGCTGCCTTGATGGCCAGATCGAGTTGGTGGCGCACCGACTTGTCGTCGTCAATCACCCCGTAGTGCCAGCGGCGTAGTTCATCGGGAAGCTCGACGGTGCCGGCCACGCAGGGAATCCAATAATTCTCTGTCCACTGTTTGACAGTGGTGGTTTTGTCGTCCCACACGCCCTTGCACTCCACGATGAGGTTCATTCCACCCTCTAGCTTGGCCACGAAATCGGGCTCATAGCGCCGCCACAAGGTTTCGTCCCAATAGGGAATGCTCCAGCCCAACTGGAAGTTGCGCACCCAGGCCGTAACGCGTGGGTCGTTGTCGAGTGCTTTAGCGCAGCGCAGTTCAAGGTAAGAGTGGCAGGCAGCGTGTGAGAGTTCGGAGTGGTGGGCCTCATGAATGTGGGCCAGGGTGGTTTCGAAGTCCACCTGAGCGGTGTCGGCCACCGTGGGCTGAGCCAGCCGGGCCCGCCGGGACGATTCGGACTCAGCACCGAAGTTGCAGGCATCCAAGATGGCTTCGGCGGCTTCTTGGAGGTTGGTCGGGTCGGCTGCGATGGGCCGAAGGTCGTAAGGTTCGACAGCTTTGCCGCCTTTAACATTGGGATGGTCGGCCCATTGGCTCACCGCTACTAGCGCGGAGCGAAACAGCGATGTTCGGCCTTGTTCGCGTGTTTTGGAGGTGTGGTTGGAGTCGCCGGTGGTCATGGCCCGGGCGATCTCTGAAGCCAGTTCTATCTGAGCAGTGCGTTGGCGCTCATTATCTAACTGCGAGCTGATGATGGATGTTTTGCCCACCGAGCCTTCTAGCGCGGTCATGGTGGCTGTCTTCTGGGGGCTGGGCTGCCACGGTTTTACTTGGTCGAGTTCTAGGGCGAACCGCCCCTGGGGGGTAAGCCGCACGTAGTCGATCACTTGGGGCCATGCCACCCTGAGGTGGCGACGGTCAGGCACCGTGTGGACTCGGGTGCAGGGTTTGGGCGATTTGGGGTTTTTGTTCACCTCGGTGGCACCGGGCATGAACTCAAAGGGGATGCCCACCACCTCGGCATACTCAGGCTCGAGCAACACGCGGCCATCATCGGTTTTTCGCAGCGCGTCGTAAGCAGTGCGGCGCAGCGCTCGCCCGGTGACCTGCTCGCACAAAAGCTGGGTACTGAAAGCTCGAAAGCCTACGATGTGAGTTACGGTGCGAGCATCCCACCCCTCGGTGAGCATGGCCACCGACACCACGCAACGAACATTGGCACCGGGCTCTCCTGCTTTGCCCACGGTGTTGAGCATCTTGCGTACCGCGGCCTCGGCATCTGTTTTGCTGTCAACGTTCGCGGTCTGCACTAGCAGAGCTTTGAGCGGGTCGGGGATGGCATCGTCTTTGGCTACCTTGCTGTGGACCACCAGAGTGCGTGGTGAGCTATGCCACCTGCCATGCTCATCTACATTGGACAGTTCAGGGTAAGCGCCCTGACGTAGTGTGCCGTCGGCTTCGATGCCTCCAGCTAGGTGTTCATAGAGCGCGGTGGCATTGCGAATGTTGTCCACCACGAAGATGACCACCGGAGGTGTGGGTTGTTTTTTCTCTCGGGGGGGGGGGGGGGGGG
>VYCQ01000014.1 GCA_009843865.1 Acidimicrobiia bacterium | reverse complement strand
GGGCAGGTGGTGCCCATCGAGTTCGGTTGGCAAACGCTGTTGGGCCGATCGGGAGAGCATCTCGAAGCTCAATACAATGAGACTCTTGAGAAGTTGGGTTCTTACGACGGCATGCTCGGCGTGGTGTTTCGTAAGGCCCGAAACCGGGTTCAAAACCCGGTCAAGTTAGAGCAGCTCATCAAAGAGTTTATCGACCGACACGAGTGGATGAGCTACGCTGCTGACCTCAAAGGCGATGCCTATGAGGGCCTTATTGAGAAGACTGCTCAAGAGGGCGCTAGAGGAGCAGGGCAGTACTTCACGCCCCGAGCCCTCATCTCTGCCATCGTGGATGTGATGCTTCCTGAGCCGGGCGATCGTATTTGTGACCCAGCTTGCGGTACCGGTGGCTTCTTTTTGGGGGCCTATGAATCTATTGTTGCGCGGTTCCCGCATCTCACTCCCGACCAATCTGCCCACTTGAGATCTGGTGCCTTCACCGGTTGGGAGATTGCCGAATTGCCCGCTCGTCTTTGCGCCATGAATCTGCTTCTTCACGGCATTGAGGGTCCCGAGTCTGATTCACCCATCAACGTGGACGATGCCTTACGCGATACTCCTAGCCAGCGTTTTGACATGGTGCTGACCAATCCACCCTTCGGTCGGTCATCATCTGATAGTTATGAGCGTGAGGACTTTTGGGCCACTACCAAGAACAAGCAGCTCAACTTTGTTCAGCATGTCGTGAGCTTGCTTAAGGTTGGTGCCACGGCAGCAGTGGTAGTTCCCGACAATGTTTTGTTCGAGGCTGGTGCTGGCGAAACCATCCGTCGTCGCCTCTTGCATGACTGTGACACACACACCTTGCTCCGCTTACCCACCGGTATCTTTTACGCTCAAGGGGTTAAGGCCAATGTTTTGTTTTTTGCCGCCGAGAAGGCGCTGAGCAAGCCTGGACCAAAGAGATGTGGGTTTACGATCTTCGCACCAATAAGCATGTCACTCTCAAGCAGAATCCTTTAACCAGAGCTGATCTTGACGACTTTGTGGCTTGTTATAACTCTGCTAATCGTCATCAGCGTCAAGAGTCTGAGCGTTTCAAACGCTATACCTACGACGAACTAATCGCGCGAGATAAGGTCAGCCTTGATCTGTTTTGGTTACGCGACGACAGCCTCGAAGATGTCGCTAACCTTCCCGCTCCTGCTGTTTTAGCTGCCGATATTGCTGAAGACCTTCAGTCTGCCCTTATTGAAATCCAAGCTCTTACCGAAAGTCTTGCTGCTTCAGATGGCGTTACTCGCCACGGTGTGTCGCAGTGAAGCTACACAGTCAAAGAGCTAGTTATTAGTTATCAGGATCAGCCACTTGGTTTGAGTCGGCGAAGGTTGGCTAGGGCTTGGCCCAACGCCTCAGCTGCGATAGTTATGTCTTCGTGGGTGGTGCTCCAGCCCACCGAAAAACGCAAGGAGTGATGGGCATCCACCCCCATGGCTTCTAACACGGGTGAGGGTTCCCATGCTTCAGAAGCACAAGAACTCCCAGAGTGAGCGGCCACTCCGGCTTGGTCTAAAGCAATCAGCACGGCCCCGGGTACGACATCTTCGATGCCGAGACACAGCAAATGCGCTAAGCGGTGATTCGGGTGTCCATATACTTCTAGGCCATGTTGGTCTTGGACTGCGAGGCGGAGTTGTTGGGTTTGAGTCTCGGCTTGGACTGCTTCTTGTTCTAGTTTACCGTTATTCAATGAAGCGCAGGCTGCTCCAAACCCTGCTATCGCTGCGCCGTTTTCTAACCCACCACGGCGTGTACGTTCTTGTTCGCCACCTGCTAAAAGCGGTGCTAAGCGCAAGCCGCGCTTCACCAACAATGCGCCAACTCCAGTTGGCCCGCCAAATTTGTGGGCACTGATCGACATAAGATCGGCACCGGAATTAGCAAAGTTAATTGCCACTCGGCCCGCAGCAGATGCAGCATCCACATGTATCAGCACCTTGGGTGAGCGCTGTTTGCATGCGGCAACCACCTCTGCCACCGGTTGAATTGTGCCTACTTCGTGGTTCGCCCATTGGCAATGTGCCACAGCAGTGTTGTTGCCTATAGCAGCGGCCATCTGTTCTGGATCTACAAGCCCAAATCTGTCCACTCTCACGACTGTGGAGTGATGGTCTGCTTTGGTGGATAACCCTTCGATGCTGCGTTGTATTGCTGAGTGCTCCACGGCGCTGTACACCTGATGAGAGCCTCTTGCAGAAGCTCCCCAAACCGAAGTTGCGATTGATTCGGTAGCGCCGCTGGTGAACACCACCTCTCGAGAACTGGCACCGAAAAAGTCGGCCACTTGTTGGCGAGCTTGCTCAATCTCATAGCGAGATGTAAGTGCCTCAGCATGCAAGCGCGAAGGATCGCCGTGGTCAGTGTTCCACCAGCGGTTCATGGCCTCCAAAGCTTCGGGGCGAATCGGTGATGTGGAGGCGTGGTCAAGATAATGTCGGATGCCGTAATCTACCTGCATGGCTCAGCCCGACAACACTTCTGCGCAGTCGCGCCGCGTAGTTCCTTTTGCTGATCCAGCCTCTGTTACCCGTGTTGCTCTGATCGCCTCTGGCAAAGGTGGTGTGGGAAAGTCTTCGGTTACCGTGAATCTAGGTGTGGCGCTTGCTGCAATGGGGCATCGTACAGCAGTGGTGGATGCTGATGTGTGGGGTTTTTCAATCCCACGCATGCTGGGCATTCAACATGAACCGCAGATGGTGGGGGAGATGATCGTGCCTCCAGAAGCCCACGGCGTTTGCTGTATATCTATGGGGTTTTTTGCTGAAGAGGATCAAGCGGTGATATGGCGGGGCCCCATGCTCCACAAGGCCCTAGAACAATTTTTAACCGACGTGGCCTGGGACGACCCTGATTATTTGCTAGTAGACTTACCACCAGGTACCGGCGATATTTCTATTTCCCTGGCACAGTTTCTGCCTCGTTCTGAGGTTTACGTGGTGACCACTCCGCAGTCAGCGGCCCAACGAGTAGCGCAACGGGCAGCTTTTATGGCGGAAAAGGTTAACCTAACGGTCAGGGGAGTAATTGAGAACATGAGTTGGTTTACTGGCGACGATAACAAGCGTTATGAACTGTTCGGATCAGGTGGTGGTCAGGAATTGGCTGATCGTTTAGGTGTGCCTTTGGTGGGGCAGGTGCCCTTGTTGCCAGCATTGCGTGAGGGTGCCGATAGAGGGCAGCCTGTTGCTGCTTGTTTACCTGATTCTGAGGCTGGCCGAGCTTTCTCGGCAATGGCCGCTCATTTGGTAGATAATCCGCCCCCTCGACGGATATACAGCCCAGAACTCAAAATCAACTAGTAACAGTCCAGGTAGTAATAGTCCTACTAACCCAAGTTTAAGGAGTAATTTAATGCATGTTCGTATTGGCGTGGTTCAAAGTCAAAAAGAAATTGAGGTAGAACTCGATCCAAATTCTAGCGTGAAATCGGTGAAGAGGTCTATTAGCTCAGATCTCTCTTCGGGCAAGGTGTTGTGGTTAACCGACAGTAAGGGCCGCGAGGTGGGGGTGTTGGCCTCTAGCGTGGCTTACGTAGAGTTAGATCCCTCGGCTTCGGGGCGATCCATCGGTTTTGGAGGCTGAATCTCAGATTTGATTTCGGATTTGATGGCAAGGTTGGAGGAGCTAGCAGGCTAGGGTCGCAACAGCTTTGCCCGTCGTTGCTTTGCTTGGTGTCTGTTGCTTGTGGGAACGCGGCGCATTTGACGACGTTCGTCTTCTGAAGTTCCACCCCAAACTCCCGAATCTTGATTGGTGGATAGAGCAAACTCCAAGCAGTCGGCTTGAGCTAAACAGTCGTCGCACAGCACCTTGGCTGCTTCAACCTGTTTAATCGCCATGCCCGTTCGGCCTACTGGAAAAAAGAGCGCAGGATCACTGCCGCGGCACGCTGCTAGATGGCGCCATTCCGCGCCTGTTTGGTTGATCTGAAATCGTAGACCTTTTACATTTAGGTTTTTTATGTTCATGCCTTTTACATTCATGCCTTTTACATTCATGAGAGTATAAGAATAGAGGTTGGGTTACTCCTGTGACAAGAGGGGCTTGTGTTGCCAATATCATCGGATGTTGTCAGCATCAACAGGTGTGGTCAGCGCTGCTAGATATGGTACAAGTGATTAAGCATTTGCAGTGCGAGTATGGGCGACACAATATTTTTGGCAAAATATGGGTGTGGCAGGCACGACAGTAGAAGGCACGACAGTAAAGGTGATTGCTCACCGCGGCGCATCTGCGGTTGAGCGAGAGAATACTCTGGAAGCTTTTCGTGAGGCAGTTCGACTTGGTGCCGACGGTGTTGAACTCGATGTGCGGCGCACGGCCAATGACGTGCTTGTGGCCCACCACGATGCTCACTTGCCAGATGGTCGCGCTATCGTAGAGTTGCATGATGAGGAGTTGCCCGATTGGGTGCCTACCTTGGCAGAGGTGATGGAGGTATGTCGGGAGGCCGCTTGTGAGCGGAAGTTCATCACCCACATTGAGATCAAGAGCGCTCCGGGTGATCCCGATTACGATGCCAAGCTTCAAGTGTCAGCAGCGGTGGCTGGAGTTGTGTTGGGATGGGCAATCGGAGAGCATCATGGTGAGGTGGTCGTTTCGTCGTTCGACATGGAGGCACTCAACCGCATTAAGGATATTGCCCCGGAAATCCCTACCGCCTACTTGACTTTCGAGGTGTTGGCTTGCGATCTCTTAGTAGACAGAGTGAGCGCCGCACATCACACAGCTATCCATTCCTATGTGGCCTCGACTAGCCAAGCTCTGGTGGATGCCGCTCATGCGGCTGGTCTTCAAATTAATGTTTGGACTGTCAACGATCCAGACCAAATTGTCCAAGTAGCTGCTATGGGTGTCGATGCGGTGATTACTGATGTGCCCGAAGTGGCTCGCAGCGTCTTAGGTAAGAGCTAACTAATTCAGATCCTAGTCATTTACAGGGCCATTGCAATCACGTCGGATTCCACGTAGCGCTTAAATGAATCGGTGTTTGTGAAGTGTCGGAAACCGTGGTCATTGGCAATTTGGAGGGTCTTTTGTTCTTCATCCAACAGAAGAGCCACTGGATCACTGAATCCCTCTTGGAGCCCGTTTGGCCAAGCGAGATCTAGAATTGCGAGCGGTTCGCCGGTATCAGGGTGAGAGAGTTCGTGTTCCATGTGCCCTTCTGGAAGTCCAAGTTGGCGTAGCCAGCTGTTGATTGACTTCAGGGCTTCTTCTTCCGCAGGGTTTTCGATCCCGCAGGGGATCGAAAACGATTCGGGCACTGATATTTGGTCTGTATCTAAGAGTTTGGCGGTTGAGGTACCATGAAGAAGTCCTTCCAAGAGTTCGTTTGCGGCTGTAGCGAGTAGGCGTTGACGCTCGTCTAGAAATTGGAGATAGTTTTCAGTTTTCCAGAGTTCTCTGTCCATCGGAATCCACTGCGAGGCGAGCGCGCCGGGATGTTTTCTTTCGACTTCTGGGAAGTACTCAGAGGGCGGCTTGGCACTGATCTGGAGATTCGTATCTTTTGTCAACAGACAAAAATTGGCAATGGCGTTGACTTCTGGCTTTCTGAACTTGGGTCGATGCCCATAAAGGTGGGCTTTGGGGAAAATATGATGCACTTCAAGGGTGCTCATTCTTCCATGCAGTGAACTCTTGAGGGCCAGCCCCGTACCCCAATCCTTAGCATCGCCGGTACGGGTGAGGGCGTACAGTACCGGGTAGAAGCGAGCACCGAGGCTCCAGCTCCTGAAGTGACCAGGCTCAATGCGAAGGCTGCCGTGCCATAACCGTAGTTGTTCAAACAATCGGTCGATTCCGTTGTCCATATCTTCTATCGTTTCTAAGTCAACATCTAGGATGGACTCGGTAGAACCCGAGAATCGCCCCCACATGGCGCTTTGGAAGTACCAGCACAGCAAACGATCCCGTTCTGTGGCATCGGTGAGGCGGCCGCCGCGTTGATCGATATAGCGGGACATCACTGGCAGGGCATAGCGGCCGAATAACACGCGGTCATGATCGAGACCCAGGCGGTCGGCAATTAGGTTCAAGGCGTAGTTGATCGATTTTTCAGCGCGGTCTAACCCATCTGAGATGGTACTTGTAGGTATGTCGTGAAGGTGGAAGAAACGGGCCTCGCCGGTGACGATGGCATTCATGTTTCGCAGTAGCCAGTCAAGGTTGAAGTCGTATCCGTTCTCTTTCCATCGTTCCAGCACAGTTTGCATACGTTCACGGCCTTCCGGCCACGAACCGCAGATCTTGGCGAGCGCAAGATCTCCTTTAGACAGCTTTGTTCCTCCGCTATTGACGCGGTTGAAGATGTCTACCACCACCTCGACCGTCTTGTCGGTTCCAGTCACCTCTTCGATATGCAGTTCAATGTCTCGAATCCCGAGGAGCTTGTGGAGTCGTCCGTTGTATTCTCCTAGTTCGGATGCTAGTTCTGGTTGCTGGCTCAACCATGCGGTGTGCTCTCCAACGCCGGTATATCCGTCTTTTAGGAGTTTTGTGATATCGATCCAATGAGGGTCGCTTGTCATCAGTGACTGTTGGTAGAACCGAAATTCCTCGGTCTTAATGTGAAAGTGGAGGCCGGTGAATGCCCGAGCATTGCCATCAAAAAACGCGGGCTCAACTCCACGGATGATGCCATAGAGCGAGGTGATCCGTTGTTGTCCATCCAGCAGCAGTCGTACTATTCCTGGGGCTAGTTCCTGATCGCCCCGAGAATGCACCCCATCAGTCGATGTAACCCACACTAATAAGCTGCCGACGGGGTGGCTGCGATAGAGGGAGTCCATTAGACCTCGTACTAGATCCCGATTCCACACGTAGCCTCGCTGGAATTTGGGCAGTGCGATGTGGCCGCTATCGATGTGGTCAAGAATCGTTGAGATCTTCATGAATGTTCTCTTACCTTACAAGTAGTTGTGTGTGCCTTTGTTTTCGCCATGGAATGAACTCGTATCAGGCACTTTTGTGATATGCTTTCACCTTTAGGGTGAAAGCATGAAGTATGAGGTTAGCATTCGAAGACGACAATCTGCGACGATTGTATGAGCAGCGAGACTTTGTACTGCCTAGGTTCGGTTCGGATGTTACTAAGGCTTTCCGGAAAAAGGTGGGATTTCTTGCTCAGGCGGAGTCCGAGGCTGATCTTCGGAACTATAAGGCACTGCATTTTGAGAAGCTTAAAGGGAGGCGTGCTGGCCAATACTCGATCCGACTCAATCATCGGTGGAGGCTTATTTTGCGGATTGAGGTCGATACTGAAGGCCAGTTACTGCTCGTTGTTGAGATTATCGATTACCACTAGGGAGGTGATTCATGACTATGGCTAGAATCTACACTCCTGCCGCAGTCTTTTCGGCAGGTGAGTACTTACGAGATGAGTTAGATGAGCGTGGGTGGACCGTGACTGAATTTGCGGAGATCATCGGTCGGCCCATCCAGGCAGTTTCCGAGATTTTGAACGGAAAGAAAGAGATCACCACTGAGACTGCGATTGCTTTTTCGGAGGCATTTGGTACTACTCCTGAACTTTGGCTAAATCTTCAGACTGCATATCGTTTGTACGAGCAGCGATCAGACATGAGTGAAGAAGAATTTACTCCTGTTGCTCGGCGAGCTCGGTTACGCCGCGTAATTCCGCTGACCCAGGTACGATCTCGGGGGTGGATCTCTGAGACCGATGACCTTGATGAAACCGAGTTGGCGGTGTGTGATTTACTGGAAATCAATAACTTGGACGATAGACCGCAATTTGCTGTAGCTGCTAAGCGTTCTAATTCTGTCGACCCGATAACGATTGAACAGGTTGCTTGGCTTGCTTATGTTAGGCGGGTAGCAGTTTCTCAGTCTGTCGCAGCGTTCGACATTGAGGAGCTTAGACAACTCGCAGAGAACCTGCCCTACATTGTTAAGGACGGGCCCGGTGAACTGCCAAGGCTGCCCACCCTGCTTGGGGAGTGTGGTGTCTGCTTGGTATTCGCAGAGGGCCTCCGTGGGGGCAAACTTGATGGAGCGGTTACGTTTCTTCCTGACGGATGTCCCGTTATTGCCTTAACTACGCGACATAATCGATTCGACAGTCTTCTGTTTGCGTTGTTGCACGAGTGTGCACATCTGACATTGGGCCACATCAATGCGCGTTCTGGCTCAATTATCGATGACGATTTAATGGGTCCCCAGAATGATCCTGATGAGGTTGCAGCAAATAATCAGGCCATTTCCTGGCTGTTTCCTGGAGGATTTGATGACTGGTCAACATCAGTGCAGACAATTGGTCGAGCAGCGTTGAAGTACAACGTGCATCCAAGCGTGGTTATCGGTCATATCCAGTTTAAAACTAAGAAGTTCAGCTTGTATCGTAACCAGATTCCGAAAGTCCGCCCTGTGCTCCAAGACGCAGGACTTCTCTTATAACTACAAGGGCTGAGTGGAAGTCGGATAGATGTTCAGTCTGGGTGCTCTTCCATTGCACAGCTTTCGCTAATAGAGCTTGATAGCGTTTTCAGATTTTATTGTTACTCGGGCATGGCTAGTGTGAGCATGTCGGGGACATGTTGGAACTCTAAGCGTTGGGTTTCGCCAAGGTAGTCGCCGTCTAACTGATAAGGGAATGGGGTATCGCTGGTCACTATTGCGCTAGCTATGTTGTCACAAGAGTGGACATGACGATGCGCATCCACTGGTCGGCCAAACCCTAAGGCACTGGCTGCTGTGCGCAGCAGTTTGATGGCTCGCAGTGACCGCAAGCTCACAACCGATAGAGCGTGGTCGAGAGTGGCGGCTGGTGCCACCGTGAACGGGCGAGCACCCCAGTAAGTGTAGGGATCTTGGTTTAAGAAAATAGAGAACATGGAATCTATGGTTTCGCCGTCGGGGTAGTGGACGGTAAAGCGCGGGTTAGAGCGGTCGTAGTGGCGCAGCCAGGCATCAACAGCGGCGTAGGTAAACAGAGCGTGGTTGGCGTAGCGCTTCAACCCGGCGCGACGCTCTACCTGAGCTACTACCGCGGCATCGTATCCAACTCCGGCGTGGAACAAGAAGTACCTGCCGTTCACCTGACCTAGTCCTATTCGACGAGTTTTGCCAGTAGCTAGCGTTTCTAGCAGCATGGCTGCTGCTTCCACCGGGTCTTCAGGCAGAGAAATAGAACGAGCGAATACGTTGGTTGATCCACCCGGTAGAGGAGCTAGCGCCACCGATGAGCCAGCTATACCGTTGACTGTTTCATTTAAGGTGCCATCGCCCCCTAAAACGGCAACAACATCGTAGCCATTAGCCACAGCGTCGTTGGCGAGTCGCGAGGCATGACCCCGCCGGTTGGTAGAGGCTAAGCCCACCTCGTGGTCAGCAGCTAGAGCCTTTTGGATTACCACTTGGGTTCGAGGGGTTACCGACGAGGCGTGAGGGTTGACGAGCAGGAGAATCTTCAGGGTCGTTAGGTTAGCTGTTTTAGTGTTTGATTAGTCTAAGTAAACATCTTATATCAAGGGCCATGGGTGGTGGTAGCCATTTGGGTCGCTAGGGAAGTGTTTGCTTTGCACTAGTGCTTTGGCTCGGTGCTGAAGTGCTTCGCATTCAGATACAGATAGTAACTCGGCAACCTCATCGGGTACACCGTTATCTAGTAAGCGAGAAATGTCTTGAGCGATATTGTCGGGTAAGAGGTGGCCTGCCCAATCCCAAATCACGGTGCGTAGTTTGAACTGGTTATGAAAGCTGAGCCCGTTGTCGATGGCATAAAGCTTGTCATTGGTTGCGAGCAAAATATGGCCCGCTTTGCGGTCGGTGCTGTTGATCACGAAGTCGTAGGCACACAGCCGCTGTAGCCACTGGTGGTGGGCAGGGTTTTTGTGCAAGGTGAAGTAGTGTTCTTTATAGTTGGCAGGCACGAAGAGCTGCACTGAGCCTTCGCCCAGAGGCCCATCTCGCATGACCGTGGGTGGCACGAGATCCCACCTCAGTTCATGGGATAGTCGAAAAGCGGCGATCTCGCGTGTGTGCAATCCCGTAGGGAAGTCCCGCAGAGGACGCTCACCTCGTACCGGCTTGTAAATGCCCTGGATATCTGTACATTTCGCAGGGGTGAGGTTGGCAAGGTCTGCCTGAGGCTTAGAGCATGTAGTGGGGCATGAGGGGAGATGTACGTCTACTAGAAATGTCATGTTGGAACTCCACGGCATACGCCCCAACACCGTTAGTTGCCCGGTGCTTAGCACCTCAACTGCTGCTTTGTGATTGATGTTTTGGTCTAGTGCGTCCTCTTCTTTGGCCATGAACACCTAGTGCTAGTTAGAGCAAGGGCACCAAGAGCTGTCGTCGTTTAGCGGTGTACCGCAATAGCGACAAGGTGGGCGACCGGCTGATACCACCTGGCGGGCTCTGGCCACAAAACTGGCTACCTGGTTGCGGGTTATATGGAACCGTGCTGTAGCAGGTTTGGATGGGTCGTCTTCGGCTTGCACCTCGGTGGCCAGCAACAGCATCCGGTCGGCATTTGGGTCGTAGCCGATGCCGATGTCGCCCACTGTCCACTGCACCTCTTCAGGGTCAATCAAACCGATGTCACCCTCTGGCACAATGGCTTCGGGGTTATCGCTCACCTCTCGCAGTGCTCCAGCTAGGTATTCGGCTAGTACCGCTACTTGTTGTTTTTCCAGTTTGAGCGATACAAGCGTACCTGCAACCCCAGCTTGTAGGTAAAACACACGTTGGCCAGGGGGGCCGACGGTACCTACGGTGAAGTGCTCTAGGTTCTCTAGTTCAAAAGATTCGCTCATGATGACACCAGTTCTTTCAGGTCGCCAGTGTTGTTCACCGTTAATACCTGTGTGTGTTCGTTGCTGTAAACGATGGCATTAATTGAACAAGGTGATACTACGATTCGCTGGAACATATCTAGATGAGCACCACAGGCATGAGACACGGCTGCTTTGATGGTATCGGCATGTGACACCGCTACCACCGTGCCTTCAGGATGATTATGGGTCAGCCAACGAGCCGCAGCGTTGATGCGGCTTTGCATGTCCAGCAAGGATTCGCCCTTTGGAAAGCAAAAGGTGCTGGGGCTTTGTTGTATTTGCTGCCAGCCGCGGCGACGACGTAAGTCGGCTAAGAGGCGGCCAGTCCACTGGCCGAAGTCGCACTCGTTGAGATCTTGCAGCACCTTGACTTGTTTACTGACTGCTTTGGCTATGGGTGCAGCGGTCTCTTGGGCACGCTCCATTGGAGAGGTATATACCGCATCAATGCGGTTGCTTCCTAGGGCTAAGATGCGGGTTGCAGCTTGTTCGGCTTGTTTTTGTCCTAGCTCGTTGAGGTGTAAACCGTGTGCTCGACCCGGTAACACTGAGCCGGTGGTAGCGGTTTGACCGTGGCGCACAAAGAGCACGGTGGTGGATTTATGGGTTTTGGCTGTCATCTTTAACCACTATCTTGCCCCTTATGGGTATGTTTGAGGAACTTGCTAGCGATGTAATTGCATGTCGGGCTTGTCCGCGTTTGGTGTCTTGGCGAGAAGAGGTGGCCATTACCAAAAGGGCTGCTTTCCAAGATTGGACATATTGGGGTCGTCCGGTGCCCGGGTTTGGCGATCCCCGAGCTCGTATCGTGGTGGTGGGGTTGGCACCTGCTGCTCATGGGGCCAACCGCACTGGACGTATCTTTACGGGCGACCGATCTGGGGATTTTTTGTTTGCTTCGTTGCATCGTATGGGCTTGGCCAATCAGCCTACAGCTACAGCCGTCAACGATGGCTTGAAGCTTCAGAACACATACGTCACTACGGCGGTGAGGTGTGCGCCACCTCAGAATCAGCCGACATCTGCTGAGCGCGATGCCTGTCGCCTGTTTTTAACACGAGAGATGGAGTTGCTCGCAAAGGCTCGGGTTTTTGTGGCCCTAGGTGCTTTTGGTTATGGGGCAATAGCCCGAGAGCTAGGAATAAAACCTAGGCCCAAGTTTGCTCATGGACTAGAAGTTACCGCTGTGCAACGCTGCACAGTGCTTTGTTCATATCATGTGAGCCAGCAAAACACCTTTACAGGCAGGCTTACTGCTGAGATGCTGGATGCCGTTTTTGCTCGTGCGCTAGAAATTGCTTCGCGAGATGTCCCTCGTAAAAGGTAGCGTTGGGGTCATGATCACGACGCGTCTGTTGGCCATGCTCAGCTTGTTTGTTTTGCTGGTTGCTGCTTGCGCTAATTCGGGTGCGCCAACTTCTTATGATGATAATCCTGCGGATTACAAGGGTGAATTACAGGTGGGTCAGGCCGAACGGAATTATCGCGACGGATGCGAGCAGTCCGGCGACGACGACATTGAGCAACAGGTGAAGGACAACATTGTTGGCGTGTGTAAGTGTGCTTTTGATGGGATCAGGGAGACCCTCACCTTTGAGGAGTTTAAGAAAATTGACAAGGACCTACGCAGCAATATCAATGCCGATCTCAGCGATGAGGTTAGGCAAATCGTGCGAGCTTGCATCCTCAGCGAGGCTGGTCTCGGGTAGCGCTGTCTACGGGCGCTTAAGTGTTTATGCGAACAGTGGTTTCAGCCCAATCGGGCCAGCGCTGACGACTCTTGGCGGACAGCTTGTGCATTAGGGCCACGGCTGCCGGGTCGTCATCACCGGGACGGGCTTGAATCACGCCGTCTTGTAGCATGGCGTTGATGATGGTGCGCCCTAGCTCGGTGCGTACTACCGTCAGGGTCCAGTCGGTGATCTCGCCAATCCCTCCTGTGGAGATATCGGCATGCTCTGCGGCAAAGTCGGGGCAGTAGTTACAGCCTTCGCGTGTCCAAGCGTGACATTCCTTTAGGTTGATCTCATGATAGTCGCCGTTTTTCATCCACACTTGAAAAACACCCTTAATGTTCATCTTGGCGATCTGATCGGTTGATAGGCCGTACTTCACCCAAAAGAGTTCTTCAAACATGGAATCGTCGAAGCTTTTGGAACACAACAGACCTATGTTGAGTTTGATGGCGCGGCCTACTTTGCCAACCTTGCGGCTCCACATCACAGGGCCGATAGAGGTCTGACAACTCATCCCCACCAAAGCCAGGTTGCTTAGTTTCTTATTCATGGCTTCACGGTAGGCAAGCGTGTTGGCGGAATAGGTGTAGCGGCTGCCCGCGCCTCGTAGCACCTCTTCTCGATTGGTGGCTAGGCCAGGTACGGCTTTCCAGCCGTTGGCCCAGTTGTCGGCACTGCCTCCTTCCAGAAATGAGGTTAGGGCACCGTCGATCACATTGTTTTCTAGGCACCAAATTAAAATGGCTGATACCAGCCCCCCGTCTTGGCCTATTTCATACACAAAGTCGTCGCTGGCCCGTACCAGCAAGATGTCGCTAAAGATGCCTGCCACCTCATTTGTCGCGCGGATGCGTCCAAATAGGTGCTCGTCAGCCTCGGTTTCCCAGGTGCGAAAGCGGGGGCAGGCTCGGGTGCAGGAGGTGCAACCCTTCTGGCCGTGGATGCAGTCAGAGGTGCCCAGTTCTTTTTCAAGGTGAAATGGCTTGTATTGCCCGGGCTTGTGCTCATAGCCGATCACATCGTGGGGACACGCGATCACGCATCCCGCACAACCTGTACACAGTCCAGAGTTGATGACCTCTTCGTATAGCTCTTTCCATTGGTGCGTCCAGCGAACTTTGGCTTCGTCAGATAGTGCTGGCGCGGATGATGACTGTGTTGTAGATGTTGTAGCTGTGTCTGCCACGCATCGATCTTAACTAACTATGCCCTGTCGTTTTACATGTTACGCATCGCTAGGCATGTGGGCTACCTGCAAGATGGTCGATGTTGAGGATTGAACTAGGTAGCCGCGTCCTGGGAGTTTGGGCAAAACAGGTTGGGTGGGCAGTTGGACGTGAAAGTAGTCGCCATCTAGGGGATGTGGTTGCAGCAGCACTCCGGTTCTGGAATAGCGGGCTTGGGTTGACCAATGCCCATAAGCAGTGCGCAACCGGTCGCTGCTGCCAGCAGCCACGATATGCAGGCCAAGGTCGCGTTTGGCGATTAGAGCAGCAAGTGATCCGTTTGGATCGAGCATCATTTCGACATCATCAATCAACACCACAGTGTTGCTCTGTGTGGCTTGAGCTGAAGCCAACAACTCGTTTGCGTCTTCAACCCACATGCTGATGTTTTTGCTATTGGCCAGCGGTGAGTTGGTTGAGCCTAGGACGATTGCAGTTCCACCCGCTTTGGCTACCGAAGTGGCGATGAGGGCTAGGGCCGACGTTCGTCCTGAACGAGCAGGTCCTAGGATTAGGGCGTGCTCGCCCGTATAGAGGGTTAAGCCCACTGGCGATAATGTGGCATCGCTTATGCCTAGCGGCAGATAAGTTAGTTGATCGTCTAAGCGGGCTTCATCTAGCTGATCTGCGCTTATTAAAGCACCAAGGCATTCCACTGGCTCAGGTCCGCCGTCGCCAGCGCGGCTATGTACGATTTGGGCTTTTGCAGGAGTGCCAGCATCACCCAAGTGAGGGTTGTCTGTTGTGGTTGCTGCTTGAATTGCCGCCTCAAGACCTTCCTCTGGGGTTGCCATCTGGATTTCAAGGCCGGTGGGAATAGCAAAACCGCGCCCTGGTGGTAGTTGGGCTGGGTCGTCCATCCTCACTCCCCACTGCCTATAGACGACTGGGTCACCTACGCGAAATAAGTAAGTTTGCGAGTTGTTGGTTTGCATAGTTCTGCTGGTTGCAGAGAGTTGGTCAGTGGTTGCGATCATGCACAGCCCCGCCGCGAGACCTTCAACCCATATTCGCTCTAGGGCTGCTAAGAGGCTGTGGTCAGCCACGTTGTTGAGGTTCTTGGCCAAAGCACCCCAGTTGTCGATCAGGGTAACAACACGAGGCTTTGAGATCTGTTCATCTTCGTTGGCTTTGTTTGTGACTGTGGTCGCAGGTGGGGAGATCAAGCGGTGTTCGAGTTCATTTTGCAAACGATCTATGAGTCGACGGATGCGGTCCCGTTCATCTATGCATACCACTGCGCCACAGTGAGGCAGGTTTGCTAGTGATCGTAGTTCTTGGGTGTTCGATCCGATTACGTAGAGATGGCATTCGTGAGGCGAATAGCGTTTGGCTAAGGCAACGGCCAGGGTGCCTAATGCTGGGGTGGTGCCACTGCCCGTATTGCCAACCAATAGCAGGTTGGCTGTGGTCGGATCCCAAATCAAGGGGTATTGATGTTGTGCGTTGGGGTCGTCGGCTAGGGCAAAGGCTACACCAGCACTGTTGCATTGCTCTAGGGATCGCAGCCCTACTGTGGTTGGCAGCGGGTCGGGCCAAGGTTGTCGGGGTGTGCTGGCACCCCATGCTTGCCAGGCGGCGACCGTCGCAGTTAGTACTTGGTGGAGGTCGCTGGTGTTGGTCGAGCTGCTAGGGGGGTTGTCAGCGAGGTTGTGGGATGTGTCGCAGATAGCAGCTATGTCGGCAACATCATCAACAGTGGGGATGCCATCTGGGGCGGGAATGACTTTGGTTGTTTTATGGGTAGAGCTATGGCTGCTTACCAAAGCTGATTGAAACTCCTGTAATTCGCCTGGACCGAAGCGGGCAATGGCACGACCAGGCAGGTTGCGGGCAATGGCTGCTGCGTTTGGACTGTCTAAAATATCGGCAGAATCGGCTGGGTCTAGTACCCGTAGGGCTATTCGCAGCGCTGTGTTGGTGCGTATGTTGGCGTTGATTGCCCCCGCAGGTCGCTGAGTAGCTAGCACTAAGTGCATTCCTAGGCTTCGACCTCGTTGCGCAATGTTTACTAGAGCATCCATGAAGGTGGGCAGTTCGTTGGCCAGAGCTGCGAACTCGTCAATGATTACAACCAGGCGTGCTAACGGTGAGGTTGGTTTGGGTGAGATGTTGCTAGCTTGTGAACTAAGGCTGCGGTAGTGAGCTAAGTCGCTGGCACCGTGATCTCGTAGAAGCTGTTCGCGATGGCGTAGCTCGGCTTCTAAACAGCGCAGGGCTCTTTCGGCTAGGTGATCGTCTAGGTCGGTTACCAACCCCACCACATGAGGCAAGGAGGCGCAAATGTCAAAGGCGCTGCCCCCTTTGTAGTCCACTAGAACGAAGTTGAGCTGTTCGGGAGAGTAGCTAGAGGCTAGTGAAGTCACCAGGGTTCGCAGCAACTCGCTTTTGCCCGATCCGGTTGTGCCGCCTATGAGGGCGTGGGGGCCGTCAACCGTGAGGTCGGCTATCACGGTACCGTGCCCATCGGCACCAATGGGTGCGGCTAGGCTGTCGAAGCTTGCATTGTGCTGCCAGCGTGCGGCGATCACATTGGTAAGAGTGTTGGTAAGAGTATCGTCTGGCTGGGTTTTGCCTGTTCGGGTTTTGGTCGACAAGGTGCCGGTGAGGCTACTGTTTGTTTGGGGCACCCGATTTAGCAAATCCAGTAGCGTCACATTGTTGGGGATGTCAGAGTCTGTGCCAAGCTGTTCGGGATCTTCGTAGCGGGCAAGCTTGCGAGCTGTTGAGCGGGCAAGCTTCAAGCTCATTCCCGAAGCAAGCGCTGTGTGACATAAGGCGGGCTCTTTGCTGAGCTGAACAACGCCAGAGGCATCAGGGGCATCAATAATGGTGGTTGTGGATGTTGGCAGCAGATCAAGGCTTGGGGCCAGCACGATGGTGGAGGTTGGCCCTGTTGCTTGCTGCAATAAGGGGCGCAGGGGTGGAGCGCGGCCCGTAGTGAGGTTTTCACCATCAGCCAGTATCAGCAGATGAGGCCAATTATGTGTTGTTTGACGATTGTGAGATGTTGTTATCTCTGTAACAAGCTTGCTTAGCGTGGCGCGATCTTGAGCTATGAGCCGTGCTGGACTCATAGCGGGGGCTCGGGTATGCGGTAGCCAAGAAGTCCAAGCCCATGCTGGCATCCTAGCGTCGCTAGATGCCAGCAGGATTGTGAGGTCGCTTGGGCCGTGTAGACACGCAGCTTGTACTAGAAGCCCCCGAGCGATGGCGGTGGTGACATTGCGATGCCCTGTCAGGCCGAGCACCTTGCCGGGTCCTAAATCACAAACGATGGGCACCTCGTTGAGTGGGCCAAGTTGTTGAAGCAATTCTGTTGTGGCTGTGTTAATTTGTGGGCTGTCGCAGATCAGCTCTGGTTCAAATTGACAAGTGCCGTGGCCGATCATCAGTGACATGAAATCGCTATGAGCGGCTCTGCGCTCCCAAAGCCGCACGCTAGGTTGGGAGATTCTGCGGGCGATTTCTGCGAGGTGGGGGTGAGC
Organism: Acidimicrobiia bacterium; assembly: GCA_009843865.1. Classification (GTDB taxonomy): domain Bacteria; phylum Actinomycetota; class Acidimicrobiia; order Acidimicrobiales; family Bin134; genus Poriferisocius. Next base: position 95,088 of record VYCQ01000014.1, on the reverse strand, counting down.
TTGTCGTAATCGTGTGATCTCGTCTTGGTGAGCTCGGTGTAGAGTGGCTTTGAATTGAGCTAGAGAGGCTTGCGCGTTACGGCGGGAGTGCTTAGCTTCAGTGCGGTTACGACGGCGACCATCAACCCAGCTTGCACCCATCATTAAGGGGCTGAGCAGGGCGAACAGTGCCATGTAAGGGTTGTAAAGCAGGGCCATGATCAGGCCCATCAGCAGTGGTGCAGCCAGCGTAGCCCAGCCGAATGCGGCAGGGCGGGCAGGCCTGGCTTTGTTTGAGGTTGGTACCTGAATGGGGTGAGGTGATGGCGACGGCACGGGGCGTGGAGGGCGGTTAAATGTGATCTGTCCTGAGGTGGTGCGTTCCGCTGTATTGGTTGCGATGGTTGGTTTGTCGTTGGGTGTGCGTGAAACTTGCAACAAAGCGTTGGCTAAGCGCACTGGAGTGTTTTGGTGTACCTCTAGGTGTTTGCTGTCGGGTTGTTGCAGTAGCAACTTGGCATCTTGGCAGGGTATTTGGGTCGGTACTTGTACTATCAACTCTTGTGTGGACGGCTCTTGTACTAGTTGTAGCTGTGCTTGCTGGGGTCGCCAGCCAACCCCAGAAATGGCTATGTCGCAGGTGGGTGCAGCTCCGGCTACAAGCGGTTTGTCTGTTCGGGATCTTGCATTGCTAGGCGAGGCATTGTTAGGTGAGGTATTGCTAGGTGAGATGGCAAAGCGCGCTCCTGCTTGAATACCACCGATTATCTCCACGCTCCAGCTGAGATCTGTCCGATCTTGATAGGAGCTGGCTTCAGGTAACTCAAATTCTTCACCTGTCTTTGGGGTCGGGTGGGTTCTTAACTGAGCCCCGTCTACAACCCCGACATCATCTAGGTTGCTATCTGCACTGGCCCATTTATCGTCAATCCACAGCCCTGCACAATCTGCTGGTAGCCCCAGCGCTACGATCAATTCTGCGATTGTGTGAATGGGCGCACCGCAAATTGCTACTTCCCGGGAGCTCTCCGGCTCTTCGGCAAGTAGGCGTATCTCCAACGAGATGCCTAGATGGAATCTAAAGCTGCGATGGTGTTTTGGCGTTCTATGGAGATCGCTGAAGCTAGTTCAACTAGAGCCTCTTGAAGCTGCGCTAAAGACGGCGACCAGTGCTCGCGCCAGCCGCCACGGAAACGCTCAGAGCGGCTACCTGTCCAGGTAGTGCTCTCTAAAGTAGCGGTGAGGCGGGTTCGTAAGTCTTCAACTTGGCCTGCGAACAAGTTGAATTGCTGCTGAAGATGGTCCATCTCCTCGGTGTTCATTGTGAGAACTGACATTTTGTTTCCTTTCTTGCAGTTTGATCTTGGTTTTGAATGGGGTTACCAACAGTGATAGCTATTTAATGCTGAAATAACAATAAAAACTTAAAAATAACTAGTATATATTTTGATATATTGAATATATTCGTGGGGCAGGAAGGCCATTGCAGCTGTTGCCACCCGCTGCGCATCGGCGTGAAGTGCCGTTGCTCGGGCGTGTAGCCGGTTGGCGATGTGTTGAATGTCGTAGTGCAATCTGATGAGGTGACTACGGCGATGATGCAAGCGCAAGCGACTGGCATCGGCTGCTGTGGATTGCCAGACATTGCGATTATGCAGGGCCAAAGGCTGGGCTAGCAGGTTGTCTAAGCCCACACAGACACGTTCTACCTCCATAGCGGTTTGTTCACAAGCAAGAGCTTGTTGGCGTAGGTCTTGAGCCAGTGAGAAGAGTTCCTGTGACGACATAATGTGTTTGGGTATCTGAGTTGATTAGTCGGGGTTGATTGGCTGGGCACTTTGGTTTGCTGTGATTTAGTGTATAAGAATGATTGTTTAATATTGTAATATAATCAAATATACTATAAAAGTAAATATGCTAATGTTCTTAGGCTCAGCACTGGGAGGTTTCCATCACTTTGTTTGGAGAATGTTGATCTGAGAATATTGATCTTGGAATAAGGGAGCATCTTGTTCCCTCAAGACTCTGCACACTTAACATCCTGTACCCTTAAGACAATGGGCAATTCCCCAGCAGGTCGTATTTCAGTAGGTCGTATCTCAGATGGACGTGTCGGCGTGGGCGTGTTGGGCTGTGGGCATGTGGGTTCTGCTTTTTTGGATCTTTTGGCGCAGCAGCAGTCAGAGATTGCCGAGCGCACCGGCTTGTTTTTGGCGGTGCAGCAGGTGGCGGTTCGCAGCGTCTCTCGTGATAGGGAGGTTCCCCTAGATGATGGGGTGTTGACAACCGATGCGATGTCGGTAGTCAACGATCCAGCTACTGATGTAGTGGTGGAGCTGATCGGAGGTATTGAGCCAGCTCGCGAGTTGGTGATGAGTGCGTTACGTCAGCACAAGCCGGTGATTACTGCTAACAAGGAGCTTCTAGCCACCTACGGTGCAGAACTATATGCCGCAGCTGAAGATGCTGGTGTAGATTTGTTGTTTGAGGCGGCTGTGGGTGGCGGTATTCCCGTGGTAAGGCTTTTGCGGGCATCGCTAGTAGCCGAGCCGATTTTGCGGGTTATGGGCATCGTCAACGGCACCACCAATTACATCTTGAGTCAGATGACCGAGCGCGGAGTCAGCTATCACGATGCACTAGCCGACGCTCAGTCGCTGGGGTTCGCAGAGCGAGACCCTAGCGCCGATGTTGAAGGGTTTGACGCAGCAGCAAAGGCCTCTATTATCGCCACGATCACGTTCGGAGCTTGGGTGGGGGCAGGTAGCGTTTATCGTGAGGGCATCTCTGGGATAACCGCAGCCGATATTGCTGATGCCCGTCAGCTTGGTTATGCGATCAAGCTGTTAGCAGTAGCTGAGCGGGTGGGTGAAGTGGACAACAAGCCCGAGTTGGCGGTGCGGGTGCATCCGGCCATGGTGCCAGTTGACCACCCGCTGGCTTCGGTACGGGACTCCTTTAACGCTATGTTTGTAGAGGGCATGGCGGTGGGCGATTTGATGTTTTATGGGCGTGGTGCAGGCGGTCGTCCCACTGCTAGTGCAGTGTTGGGGGATTTGGTGGATGCCGCTAATAATCTGCGACGCGACACGTTTAGTTCGTTGGGAGTGTTGAGCGAGGCAGGGGTGTCTTGCATCGATGACTTAGAGTCGGAGTATTACATCAACATGGAGGTAACAGACCGTCCTGGTGTGTTAGCAGCGGTGGCTGGGGTGTTTGGTAGCCATAGGGTGAGCATTCGATCTATGGAACAAGCAGGCTTGGGCGATCAGGCACGATTAGTGTTTATCACTCATAGGGCCAGCGAAAGAGATGTGCAGGCAACGTTGGGTGACTTGCGCGAACTTGATGCAGTGCGGAGCGTACCTGCATTCTTGCGGGTAGTTGGTTAATTGAGGTAGGGGCTTGCAGTACATCAGCACTAGGGGTGAGGTCTCGGCTCTGACGTTTGGTGATGTGTTGTTAACAGGGCTTGCCTCAGATGGTGGACTTTATGTGCCGCAGGCGTGGCCAGAGTTGTTGACTGGAGAGCCGCCGTCGGGGGTGCTGAGTTGGAACCCTGATGAGGGTAGCTATGCCGATTTAGCTGCTGAGGTGATGTGGCCGTTTGTAGAAGGTGTTTATGCTCGTCACCGGTTTGAAGAAATAGTGGGGGATGCCTACGTTAGGTTTGACCATCCTGATGTGGTACCCATGGTTGAGGTGGGTGACGGGATCTGGTTGATGGAGCTGTTTTACGGCCCCACTTTGGCCTTCAAAGATATTGCTTTACAGCTTGTGGGCCGTTTGTTTGCTGAGGAACTTCAGCGTCGTGGTTCTCAGGTCACCATTGTGGGTGCTACTTCTGGCGATACCGGATCGGCAGCCATCGAAGCGGTGAAAGACCGCCCGAACATTCAAATTGTGATCTTGCATCCTCACGGGCGGGTTTCGGATGTCCAACGCCGTCAGATGACTACGGTAGACAGCCCAAACGTACACAATGTGGCCATTGAGGGTACTTTCGACGACTGCCAAGATTTAGTAAAGGCCATGTTTGGCGACACAGCGTTTCGCAATGAGCAGCGACTGTCGGCTGTTAACTCCATCAACTGGGCACGGGTGATGGCTCAGATGGTGTATTACGTGGCCGCTGCCCAACGATTGGGTAACGAGGTTGTGTCGTTTTGTGTGCCCACGGGCAACTTCGGCAATGTGTTTGCTGGTTATGCCGCCCAGCAGATGGGCTTGGCTGTCAGCCGCTTTGTGGTGGCCAGTAACCGCAACGATATCTTGACACAGTTCTTCACCTCTGGCACCATGACCATTGGTGAGGTGTACTCCACGCTTTCGCCCAGCATGGACATTCAGGTGTCTTCCAATCTAGAGCGGCTGCTGTTTGAGCTGTTGGGTCGGGATGGTCGTAGCACGGCTAGGTTGCTAAAAGATTTTCGTGTCGCCGGGCAGATGCGCATCTCTGAGTCAATTCGCGAGGTGTTGAGGGGTTCTTGGGTGGGAATTAAGGTAGATGATGAGACCACGCTTCAGACCATTGCGGCGTGTTATCGAGATAGCGGCAAGATCATCGACCCTCATACAGCTGTTGGTCTGACAGCAGCTAGGCGCAGCCATGTTCAAGGCGAGGGTGCGATGGTTGTGATGGCCACCGCTCATCCCGCCAAGTTTGCTGACACGGTGCAAAGCGCCATTGGCTGTTCGGTTCCTGTACCGTCAGCGCTCGCTGGTTTAGTCGACCGTCCTGAGCGTTACGAAGTCTTTCCTAATGATTTGAAGACGGTGAAGGCTCATGTAGCTCGCTGCGCGACAGGGTTGGTTTAAAGCGGAGTGATGTAGCCGTAGTTTTATTGACTAAGGGTGAACTCATCGCGGGGGTGGAGCGTCCATCAGGAATGTCTCACCATTTGTATCTATCTTTTGTATCTATCTTGTCGCCGATGCCTAAATAGATCACCCTAAAGCGGATTTAGGCTAAGTGACATATGATCGGTTTAAGAATTGGAGCCTTGACTCAATAAGCTCTTAGTTGTGACCCGGACGAGTCTTGGCGTATGGAAGAAATCGGCTGTCAAAGTAAATGCAATCAAGTCGATCCAATGAATCCGTTTTGATGACTGCTGTTTTGCCAGAATCACCAGGGGTGTTGGAGAGACTGAAGTCTTTTTCTGAAAGTTCTCCTAATCGAGCTTCCCAGATCCAAACAACGTTGCCACGTTCATGTCTGCTGTAGTTTCCTGCATGATCGGCAAGGACATACCGGCAAGTTAGATGTGGACCAGGTTTTGGAAGGTGGCCCTTCGGTTTATTGGTCTCAAGAGCAATTTTGATTTCAAGTCCTTCAGCATCGCCCATAGGCGATATTAGGTCAGGGTATGTGTGTGGCTCGTTGTTTATGTATCGGCCGTTTGAACCTTTGGCCAAGGTTTCCCGTAACAGATTCCCGATGATCGCAGAGAGATTTGCTAGTTCGACTACTTCAACGAGAGGAGGTGAACCTGAGCGAATCAGCTGCCTATCGATGCGATCCACTATTTGATGAGTAGCTTCTATAGCCTGTGGTACCCAAGTCTTATGGAGCCCTGTAATTTTTCGGACTATGTCTTCTCTTCGAGCCGCATCAGGTGGTATTGCCCTGTTCTGAGGATGGACAGCATGATTGCTAAAAGGGGTCTCTGCCAGATGGACTAAATCGGACAGCGAGAATCCTAGCGCTTTTGCGGCTCGATAAGCCGAGGCGACGCTGAGATGTCGTTCACCCCGTTCTACTAATCCGAAATATGTACGGTGTCGTCCCGCCTCGTTGGCGAGGTCCTCTAATGACCATCCACGTTGGCGACGAATTTCGGCGATAAGCGTACCCAGTGAACAGGCAAACTCTCTTGCAGCATCTTCTGTTGGATTCCCATTTGTTGTCGCTGCCACAACCTATTATTGCACGAAACCTGCATCCAAGCACTAAGAGACTATAGTCTCTTAGTGTGTTTAGCCTGTAGGGAGGAGGATCATTAGATGTCTAAGCTGAAGGTAATGGATCTGTTCTGCGGAATAGGAGGTTTTTCAAAGGGGTTTGAGAATACCGGTGCCTTCAGAGTGGGTTATGGAGTTGACCTGTTGCCGGTAGCGGTTAAGACCTTTAGGATGAATCATCCCAAAGCAGTGGCATTCGCCGCCGACATCCGCAGCATTCGGCTAACTGCCGTTGCCGATCAAACAGGTCTTTCGTCTGGAGAATCCATCGTGATCGTAGGTGGTCCGCCTTGTCAAGGATTCTCGTCTATTCGGCCGTTTCGATCTACACATGATGATGATCCTCGCAATACTCTCTTTGAAGAGTTTGCTAGTTATGTGAACTATTTTCGACCCCCAGTGTTTGTTATGGAAAACGTCGTTGGTTTGGCTACGCACAAGAAAGGATCCACGATAGAGCAGATACAGGCATGTTTCGATTCTCTTGGATATTCATCGGACTGGCGGATTATGAATGCCGCCCATTTCGGTGTTCCACAGAAACGCGAAAGATTAGTCTTAATTGGCGCTCAATCAGGGGTCAAGATTGTATTTCCTTCTCCAACTCATGTTGGCCAGTTTAAAACTATTGGCGTAAAGAATAGATCGCGCCATTTATTGCCACCGTCTTCAAATAACGAACCATCGTTATTTATGGATGATGAAAAACCAAAGCTTCCTGACGCACTAACGGTCATGGAAGCTATCGGCGATTTACCGCCAGTAGCAGCAGGAGAGAGTGTTTCTGACTATGAACTTTTACCTCAAAATGATTACCAATTAGCACGTCGGAGAAATGCGATTCGTCTTGATTGGCACGTAGCGACTGACCATACCAAACATATGCTGAACATCATTAGCCATGCAGGTTCCAATATTACAGCTATCCCGCAGAACCTTATATCTTCTGGGTTTTCTTCAAGCTACTCACGTCTTGACCCTGATAGTCCAGCCGTTACCCTTACGGTCAATTTTGTTCATCCGGCATCAAATAAGTGTATCCATCCTTTCCAGAACAGAGCATTAACTGTACGAGAAGGTGCTCGCCTCCAATCCTTGGATGATGATTTTCGCTTTGCAGGTAGTAGAACACAGATTGCGAAGCAAATTGGAAACGCTGTTCCGCCACTTCTCGGACAAGCAATCGCAGAATCAGTAATCGACATGCTTTCTGGCTCATCTTAAATTTGAGAATTCAATTGAGGTTCTATGAGGCAGTTATGTCTTTGGTTATGCCGTGTCGTTGGTTCATCTGCCATGGTCAACGAGGCCACTTATTCTATTCATAAAGACCTCATATCGTCTGACTCTCAGAATCCGAGTCCAACAAATTGGACATACTGCCGGTTGATTGAAAGAGGGTTCAGTCAAGGAGTCAAGAGATTGACATGAGCAGAAATTAGTTCATGTCTCGAGAGTCACCGCGAAGGTCTTAGGTAGTCGTTCCTAGCATTGGTTAGATCACCTCACCCATGAATTCAACCCTAAGGGTGCGGCTTTTGTGATGAGAACGCGCAATAATCGAACCCTGTGAAGTATGTGGTGTGCATACCTGATGGGTGTGCGGATTTGCCAGTGCCTGAACTAGGCGGTGCTACTCCGCTGGAGGCTGCGCAAACCCCGATGTTAGATGCTTTAGCTGCGCGCGGTGAGGTTGGGTTGGCGCAGGTGATTCCTCCCGGTATGCCTGCTGGCAGTGATGTGGGCCATATGTCTATCTTCGGATATGACCCTGTCAAGTACCACACGGGCCGTTCACCTATTGAGGCTGCTGCTTTAGGCTTAGAACTCGCATCTGATCAGGTGGCCTATCGCTGCAACTTAGTTACCGTCACCGAGGACAACATCATGGCTGACTTTGCAGGTGGCCACCCAGATTCGCAAAGTGCCGCTGAGGTTATTCGCGCTTTAGATAAGGAGTTGGGTGGGGAGGTGAGCTTTCATCCGGGGGTTCAGTATCGCCACACAATGGTGGCCCCCGCTTCATGGGCCGATGCGGAGTGTACGCCGCCTCATGAGATTTCAGATCAACCTTTGGTGGGCCCTGTTGGTCCAGCAGGAGCCAAGCTCACTGCTTTAGCAGAGGCCGCAAGCCCCATTGTTTGTCGCTTTGGATTGAAGGCCAATCGTATTTGGTTGTGGGGGCAAGGATTTCAGCCCGAGATGCCTTCGTTTTGGGACATGCACGGGGTGCGTGCTGGCATGGTCACCGCAGTGGATTTGGTGCGAGGCATTGGCGTGTTGACAGCTATGACGGTGACTGAGGTGGTCGGGGCAACAGGCTGGTACGACACCAACTACGAAGGTAAGCGGGACGCTGCTCTAGCAGGGTTACGTGACGGGGCCGACCTGTACGTGATTCATGTAGAGGCTAGTGACGAGGCTGGACATGAGGGCAATGTGGCAGAGAAGGTGCGCTGTTTGGAGAACTGGGACAAGCGCATCTTGACCGGCTTAGTTGCGGGATTAGATCAGATGGGGCCTTGGAAGTTGCTTTTATTGCCCGATCATGCCACGCCGTTAACCCTGCGAGGCCACACAGATGATCCGGTGCCTTACCTTATGGTGGATTCCGAAACCGATGGCCCTGGAGGGGTCTACACAGAGCGGGGGGCAGCTGGCGCTGAGTTAGTGCTAGGCCATCAGCTGATGGCAAGGTTCTTGAACTAGTGAGACTTGAATTAGTAGGAGAGGTGTTGATCCTTATAAAGATTGTTATTAAAGATTGCTGTGATGTTGCTATTGGGTATCGGTTACAGTAGATTAAATGCTGTTAGGGCTGTGCATTGTTTAGCAGTCCTTCGGGGGGCTTGTTGGCCACGCGGTCTAGCTAGGTAATGCCTAGCTAGGTAATAATGCTTAGTTAGGTAGTAATGCCTAGTTAGGTAATACAGCATTAGCGTCCCAGTGGTAAATGGCTGTCCCAATTGGTTGCTCACATGGGTGGGCGACGCTGTTAACTGATATTGAGTGCAGCTTCATTTGTGGCACTGCAAGGGAGAATTGTGAGCGTAGAGACCACTGAGTTGTCTCGATCCAAATTACAACGTAAGGATCGAGCTCAGTTGCAAATTATCGCTACGGCTATGGGGGCTAGGTCTGATGCCAAGGCTCGCAAGGCCGACATCGTAGATATGATTTTAGAGCTAGCTGGTATTGCTGAGGGCGAGGCCACCGCAACGTCATCTAAGGCTAATGGCGCAGCGCATGTCAAGGATGTTGAGGAATCTGTTGAGGCATTTGAAGAATCCAAGGTGGTGACGCAAACGCAAGACGCACCAGATTTAGCAGACCAAGAGCCTGTTGGCAGAAACAGGGATCGTACGGAACGTGCTGATAAGGATCGTGATAGGGAGCGTTCTGAGCGAGGGCATCAAGGGCGTGAGCGCAGCGATAGGAGTCGCCAAGAAGATCTGCCAGAGGTGGGTAACCGACGTCGCCGTAGGGGTCGTGGCCGTGATCGCGAGCATTCCGATGAGCCCTGGGAGGGTGATCCCATCCCTATTGCTGGTTGTTTGGATTTGCGGGATGACGGGTATGGCTTTTTACGCACTAAGGGTTTGCAACCTAGTAAGGAAGATGCCTATGTATCGGTAAAGCAGGTGCGCCAATTTGGTTTGCGCAAGGGCGATTATCTAACCGGGGGTTATCGACCCGCTTCTCGGAATGAGAAGAACCCTGCGTTGCTGCATATTGATACCGTTAACGAGCAGCCTTCAGATTCAGTTAAGCAGCGGCCTAAGTTTGAAGACCTCACCCCCCTTTTCCCCGATCAGAAGCTGAGGTTGGAGCGCCACGACGATCCTACCAACATGACTTGCCGCATTATTGATCTGTTGTCGCCTATTGGCAAAGGGCAGCGTGGGTTGATTGTGTCGCCTCCTAAGGCGGGTAAGACCACCATCATGAAGGAGATTGTGCGTTCGATTGAGTTGAACAACCCCGAGGTTCGTCTGTTGGTGTTGCTGGTAGATGAGCGTCCCGAAGAGGTTACCGACATGCGTCGTTGGTTGTTGCAAGGTGAGGTGGCTGCATCAACCTTTGATCGTCCCGCAGAAGAGCATACTCATGTGGCGGAAATGATCATTGAGCGCGCTAAGCGCATGGTCGAGCGAGGCGAAGACGTTGTAATAGTGTTGGACGGTATCACTAGGCTTTCGCGGGCATATAACTTGGCCGCCCCAGCTACAGGGCGCATCATGTCTGGCGGTATTGACACAGGGGCTTTGTACCCTCCTAAAAAGTTTTTCGGCGCAGCCCGCAATGTGGAAGAAGGTGGTTCGCTGACCATCTTGGCTACGGCTTTGGTGGAAACCGGCTCGCGTATGGACGAAGTGATTTTTGAGGAGTTCAAAGGTACCGGCAACATGGAGTTGCGTTTGGATCGTCACATCGCCGAGCGACGCATCTATCCTGCTATAAATGTAGATGCCTCTTCTACTCGCCATGAAGAGTTGCTGTTTGAGCGCCCTCAGCTTCAACAGGTGTGGAAGTTGCGTCGGGTTTTAAACGGGCTGTCTAGTGATGGTGACGGAGGTGGGGCGGCTGGCTTAGAACTGCTGATGGATCGCTTGCGAACCTTTCCCAACAACGCCGCATTTCTTGAGGAAGTAGCAAAAGGCCCTGCTGGGGTGTGAGGTTGAGTGACTGACGCTGCAACCCGTATGCTAGGAGACACATGAAGCAAGACATTCACCCTGAATATCGCCTTGTGGTGTTTCAAGACACGTCGGCAGGCACATCGTTTTTAACTCGTTCTACTATTAACACCAACGAAACTGTGGTGTGGGAAGACGGTAACGAGTACCCCTTAGCCAAGGTGGGTATTTCCAGCGCTAGCCACCCTTTCTTTACCGGTCAGATGACGATCGTGGACACAGCAGGGCGTGTAGAGCGATTTGAGCGTCGCTATGGGCAGCGCAGACGCGCGGCTAAACCTGATACTTCTGAGAAATCCGAAGGGTCTGACAGCACCGACTGAGTTAGGGTTGGCTGAGTATCTAAACTTTACGGCGATGCCGCTTAATCCTGTTTATGAAGACATAGAGACCGAGTTCAGCGCGCTTGAAGCACAGCTAGCTGATCCTAGTCTTCAGGCCGATCGAGATGCTTATGCGGTTGTGGCGCGACGCTATAAGGCGCTTGAGGCCAAAGCAGGTTGCGTGCGGCGACTCCGGGCCTTGCAAGACGACATAGAAGTCGCTACGGAGATGTTGGTTCAGGCCGATGCTGGCGAAAAAAACCTCCTTCAAACCGAGATCCAACAAGCGCAAGCTGCTGTTGAGGTTGTAGAAGTTGAACTAGCAGAGCTACTAGCGCCTCGAGATCCCAATGATGGCAAGAACGTGATTGTGGAGATCAAAGGTGCTGAAGGAGGGGAGGAGGCCAACCTGTTCGCCCGAGATTTGTGTCAGATGTATCAGGCCTATGCCGCCCAGAATCGTTGGAAGTTAGAGATGATGAGCGTTCAAAACTCTGATATGGGTGGCTACACCGACGTGGTGTTCATGTTGAGGGGCGAAGATGTGTGGCGCAAGATGAAGTTTGAGGGCGGTCCGCATCGTGTGCAGCGGGTGCCTGTTACCGAGTCGCAAGGGCGCGTTCACACTTCTTCGGCAACAGTGTCTGTGTTGCCTGAGGCCGAAGAGGTTGAGCTTCATATTGACGAGAAGGACTTACAGGTAGATGTTTATCGCTCTTCAGGGCCGGGTGGACAGTCGGTCAACACCACTGATTCAGCGGTGCGTGTTACTCATAAGCCCACCGGGTTGGTGGTGTCCATGCAGGATGAAAAAAGTCAACTCCAAAATCGCAACAAAGCAATGGCTGTGTTGCGGGCGCGGTTGTTGCAGGCTGAAAAGCAGCGCCTCCAAGACGAGCTTTCAGAGCAGCGGCGCGATCAAGTTGGTGGAGGAGGTCGCTCAGAGAAAATTCGCACCTACAACTTCAAGGAAAATCGTGTATCTGATCATCGCATCGGCCTTACCTTGTACAAGCTAGATCGTATTTTGGCTGGTGATTTGGATGAGGTGGTGGAGGCTTTGGCTGGTGCTGAACGCCCGGAGATCTCAACTTCACAATGAATCGGCTATGAGTGCCATAGCAGACAGGCTATGAGCATGGGGATTATAAGGTAGCAATGAGCCCTGTTACGCCGGGGGTGGCTGTTGCAAAGAAGATGGTTTCAAAAAAGATGGTGTGGGGGCAGGTTGTGTCTAACGTCGCAGCGCGGTTGGTGGCCATAGGAACTAGCGATGCTGATACGCAGGCTCGCCGCTTGGTGGAGGAAGTCTCAGGATTTGAAGGTAGCGAATATTTCGGGGTTCTGGCTCAGAGCCCTACACGCCAGCAGGCGGCTCGTCTTGAAGCTATGTTGGCTCGTTGCTTAGCTGGAGAGCCTTTGCAGTATGTGCTGGGCCGCTGGAGTTTTCGCGGCTTGGATTTGTTGGTAAACAACGCGGTGTTAATCCCTCGTCCAGAGACTGAGATATTGGCAGGTTTGGTTATTGCTGAGCTGGTCCGCCGGGATTCGCCCGGAACTTTAGTTGTCGATTTGGGTACGGGTAGCGGTGCGGTGGGCTTGGCGGTGGCGGCTGAGTGTGCAATGGCTCAAGTGGTGTTGACGGATGTTTCAGTAGAAGCGCTAACTGTTGCTCAAGCCAACCTAGCTGGATTGGGCAGGGCTGCGGGCAGGGTATCGGTTTATCAGGGTTCCTGGTATGAAGCTTTGCCCAATTCGCTAGCTGGAAAGGTGGATGTGGTGGTGAGTAATCCACCGTATGTGCGCGATGATGAGGTTCTGCCTCTCAACGTGGCCGACTGGGAGCCAACGCTGGCTCTGCGAGGGGGTATGGATGGGCTGGACGCTGCTCGTCAGATATTGGCCGAAGCAACTAGGTGGCTAAGTCCCCGTGGGCAGGTATTGCTAGAGTTAGCGCCGTCTCAGATGCTTGCTGCTGCCAAGCTAGCGACAGCAAGTGATTTGGTGGTAGAAGCAGTACATAAGGATTTGGTAGGGCGTGAGCGGGTGTTGCGGTGTTCGCGTGGCACTAGCTGCGTGCTTGATAAGGAATAAGTGCAGGCATTGGTACAGTCGTTGCAAACCTTGAGCCGCAGCAACCAAGCTGAATTAGTAAAGCTCGCTGCTGCGGAGTTGCGAGCCGCAAGAGCGGTAATTATCCCCACTGATACGGTGTATGGGCTAGCTGTCTTGCCTGATAACACCGACTTGTTGTTTGAGCTTAAACAACGCCCGACGCATAAAGCAGTGGCCATCTTGGTGGCTCGCCCTGTTGATGCCGAGATGCTGTTCAATCCGTTTCCCACCACTCGTCGGCTTATGGAACAGCACTGGCCGGGAGCGCTCACCATTGTTCAAGATGGCTGTGGTGTGCGTTGTCCCGACCACCCCCTCGTGCAAGCTCTAGCTTCGGTGGTCGGCCCTGTTGCTACCACCAGCGCTAATCTCAGTGGACAGCCCACTCCCCACACTGCGGCTGAGGCTTCAGCTCCATTTCCCGCTGTGCAACTTGTGATTGATGGCGGACGACTCAGGGCACCAGCATCTACCGTTGTCGAAGTGGCTCAAGATGGGCTCTATATCCTTCGCCAAGGGGTCGTGGAAGTAGCATGAGCCCTATGGCGCGCATAGCTGCGGGGGCCGACCACGCTGGGGTGCAGTTGAAGGATGTATTGGTAGCTTATTTGCGTGATGCAGGCCATGAGGTGGTTGATTGTGGTACCTACGGCCTTGATCGTGTGGATTACCCTGACTACGGAGAGCTTGTAGCCCGCAAAGTGTCCGCTGGTGAGGCTGAGTTGGGGGTGTGCGTTTGTGGCACTGGCATAGGTATTGCGATGGCAGCCAATAAGGTGCCTGGAGTGCGTGCTGCTACTGTCCATGACGTGATCTCAGCTCGCTTGACCCGTCAACATAATGATGCCAACGTCATTTGTTTGGGAGAACGGTTAATTGATTCAACAGTGGCTATAGAAGCAGTGGATGCTTTTTTAGAGGCTTCTTTTGAAGGTGGACGACACACTCCTAGAGTGGCCAAGATTGATGCTCTTTTGCCTGCCTCGTCACCAACTACAGCAACTTACCCCGAGTAGGCCAAAATGATATTAAACAGGCAAGGAAGGTAGTTCTACTATGTGGCCAGACAGCGGCAGCGATGTCGTGTTTGAGATGATTGAGCGCGAGGTAGAGCGTCAAAACACCACCCTTCAACTCATCGCTTCTGAGAACTTTGCATCTCCAGCTGTGCTGCGGGCTTCAGGTTCGGTGCTCACCAACAAGTACAGCGAGGGTTATCCAGGGCGGCGCTACTACGGTGGCAACCAGGTTATAGATGAGGTGGAGTCCATCGCTCGCGAGCGTCTGAGCACGTTGTTCGGGGCCGAACATGCCAACGTGCAACCTCATTCTGGTGCCAATGCCAACCTTGCTGTTTATTTGGCAGTGCTAGAAGTGGGTGACACCGTGTTGGGGATGAGCCTAGATCATGGCGGGCACCTCACCCACGGCTCACCGGTGAACATCAGCGGGCGCAACTACAACTTTATGTCTTATGGGGTAACATCTAGCGACGAGCGCATCGACTACGACCAAGTCAGAGATTTAGCCCTTAAGCACCACCCTAAGTTGATCGTGGCCGGTGCAACCTCTTATGCCCGTACCATTGATCCTGCTCCGTTTCGGGCTATTGCCGACGAGGTGGGTGCCCTTTACATGTTTGATGCAGCTCACATAGCTGGTTTGATCGCGGGAGGCATCCACCCCAGTCCGGTGCCTTATGCTGACATTGTTACCTTCACCACACACAAAACGCTGCGCGGTCCGCGCGGTGGGGCTATTTTATGTACTACTGAGCTAGCTTCAGTCATCGATAAGGCCATCTTTCCAGGCTTACAAGGTGGCCCTCTAGAGCATGCTATTGCTGCTAAGGCGGTAGCCTTCGCCGAGGCTGCTACCCCAGAGTTCGCAGATTATGCCAGCCAAATTGTGCAAAACAGTACTGAATTGGGCAAGGGTTTAGCCGCAGAAGGGTTTCGCCTGGTATCCGGTGGTAGCGACAACCATTTGCTGCTAGTAGACCTACGCACCTTTGATGAGGATCTCACCGGCAAACAAGCCCAAGAGGTGTTGGACCTGGCTGGTATCACCCTCAATAAGAACACCGTGCCTGACGATCCACGTTCGCCTTTTGTGACCAGCGGATTGCGCATTGGTACGCCAGCCACCACCACACAAGGTATGGGTGCAACTGAAATGGCTCAAATAAGCAAGCTGATTGGTCGAACCCTGCGTCACAGCGAAGATCATAGGACTCTGAGCGCGGTTCGTTCAGAGGTGAGCGAACTATGTGATCGCTTTAGACCTTATGCGTTCGCTAGTTGAAACTGTGGCCTAGTGTCGCCATTTAGCTAAGCGCAGCGTTCTCGTGGCCCCCGGTATCAGCAGTTACTTGATTGTTTTTGGGGTGGCCACAGGTGTTTCGCTTGTGACCACGCCGCTGATGCGTTGCATCAGCGAACACTTGGGTTTCATGGTGGAGCCTGATGCTAGACGAGTACATGAAAGATCGACCGCGTTGTTAGGCGGTGTGGCTATGTTTGTTGGCTTTGCTGCGGCTATGGGTGCGGCTTGGCTGATGAGTGATTTTGATGTGGTGTTTGCCACTGCATCAGAGCCTGTGGGTATCGTGATCGCTGGTTTAGTGATGTTGGTTTTTGGAACCTATGACGACGTGAGGGAGATGTCGGCACCTGCCAAGGTGGCCACTATGGTGTTGGCTGGAAGTGTTCTGGCTTTCGCAGGTGTGACCATCTTGAACTTGCGGCTGCCCGTGCTTGGTGTGTTCATCTTGTCGCAAGACCTGGCTTTTGTGGTGACTGTGTTGTGGCTGTTGGCCATCGTGAACGCCGTTAATCTGATTGATGGTCTAGACGGGTTGGCGGCAGGCATTGTGGCTATTGCTGGTATCACTTTTTTCGTACATTCCATTAAGCTCAGTGATGAGGAGGTGCTTTTGCCCAACAACATTGGGCCGTTAGTAGCGATTATCGCCAGTGGGATTGCGTTGGGGTTTCTTCCGCAGAACTTTCATCGGGCCACTATTTTTATGGGTGATGGTGGAGCTTTGTTTTTGGGTACGTTGCTGGTGGTTTCCACTGTTTCGGTAGGCGGTCGCAGCAGTGAGCCCTTTACAGGTCAGACTTATTTTTTGTTTGCGCCTATGCTTATCCCGCTCATCATCTTGGCCGTGCCAGTTGTGGATGTGGTATGGACGGTGTTGCGTCGCACCCGAGCCCGCACCAGCATCACCGCTCCTGATAAAGAACACATGCATCATCGGTTGATGAGATTGGGTCATGGACACCGTCGCAGCGTGCTGATCTTGTGGTTGTTTACAGCCCTGATGTCTACCCTTGTGCTCTATTCTACCTATACCGGTGGAGGAGAAGCTATCATGCTGCCTGTTGCGGCCGTGCTGGTGTTGATGCTTTACACTGTGTTTCATCCTGTATTGCGTCGTCGTACAAGCTGAAATATCTTTCCTACAAGCTGCACGATTCTTGCATAAGCAAAATAACCCAAAATCAGCACAGCCGATGTTAGATAGGTAGCCGATAATTTGGCCCTGCGCTGTGTGATAAGGAACCATTAAGCAGTGAACCGTTATTGATGGTTTACACTCATCCAAGGTCAATCCGCTTAACATCCCCATAGGGGCTCATTTCGTGTCAACTGCAACGACGCAGCACAGTCAAATCCAAGACCGCTACCGCGCAGGCGATGCTCTATCGGTTGCCTTTGAGTTGGTAGCCACTCCAGCGCTGTTTGCCTTTTTCGGTTGGTTAATTGACGGAGCGCTGGGTACTGCACCGTTGTTTACCTTGGTCTTGGGTCTGTTCACCGCCGTTTACGCAGGTTGGCGAGCGTTGAGAACTTATTCTGAGCAGATGAATCGATATAATCAGCAGCTTCCTAGTCATCGCTTTGAGGCCGCATTGGCTAATCAGCAATCCCCTCAGGCACCTCCGACATGTTTAGTGCCAGAGAACCAAGCCCCAGTGATCCAAGTCGCAGATGTACCGCATTCTGGAGACATCAAGTGACTGAGCAGGTTGAGGCACCCGAGTTGGCCATAGCCAAAGACATAGTACGTCGTGGTTTGATGGGGGGCGGGGTGTTGGTGGGAATCTGCATGGGCGTGTGGGGCTTAGATGGGCTCTGGTCTAGCGGGTATGCCTTGGGATTGATCTTGTTCAATTTTTGGTTGGCTGCCTCGTTTATCGCTTGGTCGTTTCAGATTTCCCCCACAATGTTGATGGTTGGGGTTATGGGCGGCTACTTCATTCGTCTGGGCATGCTCACAGGTGCGTATTTTTTGGTAAAAAATATTGGCTGGTTTGAGGTGCTGCCGTTTGCCATCACCCTGGTGGTAGCCCATATTGTTTTGCTTGTTTGGGAGATCCGTTACGTATCCATGTCCCTCGCACACCCTGGTTTGCAGCCACAAGGAGTTCGTTCGTGAACATTGCAGACACGCTGTTGGCTAGTTCTATCTTAGCGCTGCTCGCTTGGATGGCTCAGCCATGATGAACGTGCTAGCCCTGGAGTTTCCGCCGGTCACACATCTGTTTGAGTGGCCTGACTTTTTGTTCACCGATACTCCTGTGGCCCTTAACAAGACAGGGGCAATTTATGTTTTAGCCTTGTTGCTTACCGCGGGATTGTTTTGGGCGGCTGGTCGTCGGCGGGCGCTGGTGCCCGTTGGTGCCCAAACGGTGGCTGAAACCGGCATTGAGTTTGTGGAGAGCAACATCATCATGCAGACCATCGGTCCTGACGGCCGGCGCTACCTGCCGCTGTTGACCACGATGTTCTTCTTCATTTTTTTCAGCAACATCTTTGGTGTCATTCCGCTTGTTCAGTTCCCTGCCAATTCTCGCATGGCCATACCTTTGGCTCTAGCATTGGTGGTGTGGGTTATCTATCACTATGTGGGCATCCGCACTCAAGGGTTCTTTGGCTATTTCAAGGGCTCTTTGTTTCCTCCGGGGGTTCCTTGGCCGCTTTACATTTTGGTGGCACCCATTGAGCTTCTACAGATACTGCTGATCCGGCCGTTGTCGCTGGCTATCCGACTTTGGGCTAACATGGTGGCAGGCCACTTGCTGTTGGTGTCGTTTGCAGTTTTATCGGCAGCACTGTGGGGTGCGGGTTTTATTCCTGCGGCACTGCCGTTTTTTGCTCTTATCTTGATTACCGCTTTTGAGATCTTTGTTTCGGCTCTTCAGGCATTCATATTCACAATTCTTACCGCCGTGTATATCGGCGGGTCGTTACATCCACAGCATTAGGAGATACTTACCTTGCTTGCATTGATTTCTACCATCTTGGCTCAGCTGACCGGTGACGGTGAAGCTGGTTTAAGCGCTATCGGCGCGGGTCTTGGCTATGGTTTGGCCGCTATAGGCCCGGGTATCGGCATTGGAATAGTGGTGGGTAATGCCATCACAGCCATGGCACGCCAACCGGAGTCGGCTGGTGTGGCACGAACCACGATGTTTTTGGGCATCGCATTTACTGAAGCTTTGGCCCTCATCGGTTTCGTTGTCTTTATTTTGCTGCTGCCATGAGCCGACGGCTTTGGGTTGTGGCTGGCGTGTTGGTTGGCACAATAGCGTTTAGCGCTTCGGCAGCTGGAGCTGTTGGAGAAACCGTTGGGTCGTGCATTTTTGAGGAGCTAGAAGAAGCTCAATTTGATGGCATTGAGGGCGAGGGATTGAGTGCTGTTAAGAACCTCAAAGATCGCTATAAGGCAGGCGATGAACACGCTGAAGAGATTAAAACAGACTTTGAAGCAGACCTTGAAGATTGTATTGAAGCCCCTAACCCGATTCTCCCTGAGGTTACTGAGATCATCTGGGGCGGTGCTGCGTTTGTGGTGCTGTTGGCATTGATGCGTTGGAAGCTGTTCCCTGTAGTGAAGAACCTTATGGAGCAGCGCACGCAGCGCATTCAAGATTCTATTGATGATGCCGATCGGACGCGGGCGGAGGCGATGGAGGTGAAGGCCAGCTATGAAGCGGAGCTGCTTGACGCTAAAACCGAGGCTGCTCGCATTGTAGATGAAGCTCGTCAGCAAGCTGGCGTTGTGCGTGCTGATCTTCAAGCGCGTGCTGAGGCCGACATCGCTGAGATGCGTGAGCGTGCTGCTGCTGATGTGGAAGCATCTAAGCGTCAAGCAATAGCCGATTTGCAGACAGAGGTATCTGACATCGCCTTAGGTGCTGCCGAAGCGGTGTTGGCTCATAACTTAGAGAACCCCGAGGTGCAGCGCCAGCTTATCGACGACTACATCAACAGTGTAGGCGCAGGCCAGCTGGGCCAGCAGGGTTAGATACAGGGTTAAGCAAATGTCTGAGCGGTCGGTCAGCTATGCAGACGCGGTGGTTTCGGTAGCCAAGGCTGAGGGAAACCTTGATTTGGTTGCTGACGAGCTGTTCCGTGTGGCTAGAGCTATTGAGGGTTCCGATGAGCTGCGTATGACGCTATCTGATCGGCAAATCCCTGCCGCTCTGCGTCAGCAGATCGTGGAAGATCTGCTGGGTGGTCAAGCTGCTGACATCACCACGGCTATGGTTTCCATGATCGTGGCAGCAGGACGATCTTCTGATATCGCGGGCATCGCTAGAGAAACCGTTGAGCTAAACGCTAGAGAGCGGGGTTATTCTGTGGCTGAGGTGCGCACCGCGGTGGCTCTCAGCGATGAGCAAACTCAGCGTCTAGCTACCGCGCTCAGCGCAGCCACAGGACATCAGGTGGATGTCAAGGTGATCGTGGATCCCAGCGTGATGGGCGGGGTGGTAGCCACTATTGGCGATGAAGTGATTGACGGTTCGGTGCGCCATCGCCTGAGTCAGCTACGGGACTCCCTGTAGTTCAGTGAGCACAATTTTTTAGTGAGGAGTGAAATGGCAGAGCTGACCATAGACACCGGTTCTATTGCCGAGGCTATCCGTCGTAATCTAGAGGGCTTTCATCCTGAGGTGGAGCAGGCTCAGGTGGGTCGGATCACTGAGGTGGGTGACGGCATTGCCCGAATATATGGCTTAGGTGGTGCCGCAGTAAACGAGATGTTGGAGTTTGAAAACGGCACCATTGGTTTGGCGTTGAACTTAGATGAGGATTCCATCGGGGCAGTGGTGCTAGGTGAGGTGGATGAGATTGAAGAGGGCCAAGCTGTGCGATCAACTGGTGACATTTTGGCGGTGCCAGTGGGTGAGGCTTTGTTGGGTCGGGTGGTCAACGCCTTAGGCGAGCCGGTGGATGGCAAGGGCCCAATTACAGGTGCTGAGACCCGCCGCATGGAGGTGCAGGCCCCTGGCATCACTGGCCGCAAACCCGTGCATGAACCTATTCAAACCGGCATTAAGGCTATTGATTCGCTGATACCCATTGGACGGGGTCAGCGGGAGTTGATTATCGGCGATCGTAAAACAGGCAAGACAACCGTTGCTCTAGACACCATCTTAAATCAAAAAGGCCAAGGTGTGAAGTGCGTGTATGTGGCCATCGGACAAAAGGCCTCTACCGTCGCCCAAGCCGTAGCAACGCTGGCTGAGCGGGGTGCTATGGAGTATACGGTGGTGGTTGTAGCTCCAGCATCTGATCCAGCTCCGTTCAAGTACTTGGCACCGTATGCGGGTTGTGCCATGGGTCAGCATTGGATGGACAACGGCGAACATGCTTTAGCGGTGTATGATGACTTGTCAAAGCAGGCCGAGGCTTACCGTCAGATGGCTTTGCTTTTGCGTCGACCGCCCGGGCGTGAGGCTTACCCCGGTGATGTGTTTTATCTGCACAGTCGTTTGCTAGAGCGCGCTGCCAAGTTGAGTGACGAGCGCGGGGCCGGTTCGCTCACCGCTTTGCCCATCATTGAGACCAAAGCAGGCGATGTGTCGGCTTACATTCCTACCAACGTGATTTCTATTACCGATGGACAGATCTTTTTGCAAGATGATTTGTTTAAGTCAGGGGTACGTCCCGCAGTGGACGTTGGCATCTCGGTTTCTAGGGTGGGCTCAGCAGCGCAGGTTAGTGCCATGAAGACCGCAGTCGGCACCCTCAAGGCTGATTTGCAGCAGTTTCGCGAGTTAGAGGCATTTGCAGCTTTTGGTTCTGATTTAGATGCAGTGTCGCAAGCGCAGCTAGATCGGGGTTATCGTCTTACCGAGTTATTAAAGCAGGGTATTCAGTCGCCCATGGGCGTGCAAGAGCAGGTTGTATCGCTGTACGCAGGCACTCACGGCTACTTAGACGTCATCCCGATTCAAGACGTAGCCCGTTTTGAGTCGGAGCTGTTGGAGTGGGTGAGGGCTCGTAACGGCGACTTGTTGCAATCGATTGCGCAAACTGGCTCTGTGGATGAACAAGCGCTCGAAGCAGCCGTGTCGGCTTTTGCTGAGCAGTTTGAATCTTCTGAATCCCCGCAGGGAGATGAGCCTGAGGCTGAAGCTCAAGCAGATGCTGAGGCAGGCTTAGTGGATGCCGATCACACCTTGCCTGAAATCGATATTCAGCGTCCAGAAGAGGATTAGGCAGTGCCGGGTGGTCAGGAGCGGGCCTTACGGCGACGCATATCGTCGGTGCAGTCCACCAAGAAAATCACTCGTGCTATGGAGTTGATTGCGGCTACTCGGGTGGTTAAAGCTCAGCAACGTGCTCATGCGGCGCGACCCTATGCCACCAAACTGACTGGTGTGATCGAAGATGTGGCCGCAGGAGGGACAGAGGCATCTCACCCGTTGCTAGAGCGGCGTGAAGTTGTGCGCAGGATTGGGTTTGTGGTCATCACCTCTGACCGCGGGCTAGCTGGACCTTATAACAGCTCGGTTATCAAGGCTGCTGAGCGGGAGTTGATGGATGCCCAAACCAGAGGTCAAGACTACTCATTAATGCTTATTGGTAAAAAGGGGCAAGACTATTTTCGCTTCCGTAATTATCGCATTGATGAGGCGTTTGAAGACATGAGCGACACTCCAACTTATGAGGATGCGCGTAGGGTAGCTGAGATCGTGGCTGAAAGGTTTGAAAGCGGCTATATCGACGAGGTGATCTTGACTTACATGGAGTTTGTCACTATCGGTACGCAGCGGGTGGCGGTGAGGCGCTTTCTGCCGTTGGAAAGCATTGAGGTGATCGCAACCTCAGGGTCGGGCGAACAGCGCGCGGCATTTGAGTTTGAACCTTCTCCAGAAGGGGTATTGGAGTCACTGTTGCCGCGCTATGTGGAGTCGCGACTGTTTTCCGCTCTACTGGATGCAGCAGCATCTGAACATGCCAATCGTCAACGAGCCATGAAAGCTGCTACAGACAATGCCGAAGAGTTGATAACCAAGCTCACTCGGGCCATGAACCGGGCTCGTCAAGACGCTATCACCACCGAGATCATGGAGATCGTAGGTGGGGCCGAAGCGCTTAAACAAGATGATCGAGATCGTGTCGTTGCTAGCCATATCGCTAGCAACGATGCAGCTGCACACCTAGCCGCAGAACTAATCAGTCAATAGGAGCACAAGCAAACATGTCGAATAACCTAAAAGATGGCAGGGTCGTAGTAATTGCCGGGCCGGTGATTGATGCGGAGTTCCCGCCTGATGCCCTACCTGAAATCAACACCGCTTTGGAGTTTGATGTGGTGGTGGACGGCGAGATTGTGCCGGTAAAAGCAGAGGTGGCTCAGCAGATTGGCGAGGGGCGAGTGCGAGCCATCGCACTCAGGCCAACAGACGGACTTACTCGCGGTACCACCGTACGAAACACTGGTCAAGGCATGACCGTGCCGGTGGGCGATGTCACTTTGGGTCATGTTTGGAACGTGGTAGGAGATTGTTTAGATGTTGATCGCAGCACATTAGATGTGCAAGAAGAGTGGGAGATACATCGTCCCGCCCCTTCTTTTGACGCGTTAGAGCCGTCTACGCGAATGTTTGAAACCGGTATCAAGGTGATTGATTTGCTCACTCCTTATAAAGAGGGCGGCAAGATAGGTCTGTTTGGTGGTGCTGGCGTGGGCAAGACGGTTCTTATCACTGAGATGATTAATCGGGTTGCCACTCAGCATGGCGGGGTTTCGGTGTTTGCTGGCGTGGGTGAGCGCACTCGTGAAGGCACTGACTTGTTCTTAGAGATGGAAGAGTCGGGCGTGCTGGACAAGGCCGCGTTGGTGTTTGGGCAGATGGACGAACCGCCGGGTGTGCGTTTACGGGTGGGCTTAGCCGGGGTGACCATGGCGGAGTATTTCCGCGATGTGCAAAACCAAGATGTTTTGTTGTTTATCGACAACATTTTTCGTTTTGTGCAGGCAGGCTCTGAGGTGTCCACCTTGTTGGGACGCATGCCCTCAGCGGTGGGTTATCAGCCCACTTTGGCTGATGAGATGGGCGAACTGCAAGAGCGCATTACCTCTACCCGGGGTCGTTCGATCACTTCATTGCAGGCCGTGTACGTACCGGCCGACGACTATACCGATCCGGCACCGTTCACATCGTTCACCCATTTTGATGGCACCACAGAGCTAAGTCGTGACATTGCTGCGCTAGGTGTCTATCCTGCGGTTGACCCATTAGCCTCGACCTCTACAATCTTGACCCCTGAGGTGGTGGGGGAGCGACATTATGGCGTGGCTCGCCGAGTGCAAGAGATTTTGCAACGCTACAAGGAGCTACAAGACATCATTGCTATTTTGGGCTTAGATGAGCTGTCTGAAGAAGACAAGGTGATTGTGTCGCGGGCACGCAAGGTGCAACGATTTTTGTCGCAGCCCATGTTTGTGGCTGAGGTGTTTACCGGCATGTCGGGTGTTTTCACTCCGGTGAGCGAGACCGTGGATTCTTTTGAAGCGCTTGTGAACGGTGACCTAGATGACCTGCCCGAACAAGCCTTTTTTATGGTTGGTGGGGCCGAACAAGCTCAGCGCAAGGCTGCTGAGCTAGAAGCTCAGGCCGCCTAGCCATGTCCCTTGCTGTAGAGCTGGTGTCTCCAGAGCAGGTTGTGTACACAGGAATCGCCGAGATGGTGGTAGCCCGTACCACCGACGGAGAGATTGCCTTTCAGCCTGGTCATATGCCTTTTTTGGGGGTGCTGGTGTCTGGCGATATTAGGGTGTACACAGTTGACGGTGCTAAGACAACCATAGCTGTAGAGCGGGGCTTTGTGGAGATTCATCATGACAACGTTTCCCTGCTGAGCGATACCGCCATTGTTAGTTAAAGTGTTCAAATTGCTGTGGTGCAATTGAGGCTCAGCTATCTTTGTCGAGTGCCCACACAAACAGATCTCAAAGGTATTTGGCATAGGGCGTTGCTTACCGGGGCCGCTTCGGGGATTGGTCAGGCGTTAGCTCAGCGGTTGGCCGCTGTTGGCGTGGATTTGGTGCTTGTAGACAAACACACAGAAGTCATAGACATTCCAACAGCGGAGATAATGCAAGCTGACTTGTGCGATCCCGCTGATCTAGCCAAGGTGGAGCAGCGGCTGATTTCTGCTCAAGCACCGGTGGATTTGGTGATCAACAACGCTGGCTTGGGTTATGAATGTCCGTTTTGGCAGCAAGAGCGTGCCGAAGTAGATGAGACCCTCGGTTTGAACGTAATAGCGCTAACCCAACTAACCCATAGCGCAGTGCGGGCATTAGTTGAGCGAGGTGGCGGGCAGGTGGTATTGGTGTCATCGGTGGCATCCCTTCAGCCCATACCTAACATTGCTGTGTATGCAGCTAGCAAAGCTTTTGTGAGCAGCTTGGGTGAAGCTCTCTATGAGGAGCACAAGGGTACAGGTGTGGCGATCACCACCGTTATGCCGGGGTTAACCCGCACCAACTTCCATGAGCGGGGTCGCTGGAATCTGGACAATTGGCCCTCAGTAGGGTGGCAAAGCCCCAAAGCCGTGGCTTCAGAAGCTTTGCATGCTGCTGCACGATCTCGGCCAGTAGTAATCACTGGTCGTCTTAATCGTTTTTATGGGGTGTTGACCACCAAGGCTCCCCGGTCTTTGCGACGTTTTATTCTTGGCCGTTCGGCAAGGCGCGCCATGGCTCAGAATCTATGAAGAGGCCACTAAGCCTCTAACCTACTTCTACGCCTTTAATTTAGCTCTAGGGTTGTTGTGAAGAAGCTGTTGAGCTTTTGCATTTGATGCTCAGCGTTTATGAGGCGCACCGTGCCCGATTTAGAGCGCGTTACCAGAGATTGTGTGTTTGAACGACCTTGTTTGTAGTGAACACCTTTCAGCAGGTCTCCGTCGGTGATGCCAGTAGCGGCAAAAAAGCAGTTGTGGCCGCTTACCAAATCGTTGGATGTCAACACCTGATTCACATCCCGACCTAGTTTTTCTGCACCCTTGCGTTCTTTTTCGTTGCGTGGCCATAACTGCCCGAGTAGCTCGCCACCCATGCATTTCAGTGCAGTAGCGGCGATCACCCCTTCGGGGGTGCCACCTACTCCAAACAAGATATCGGCCCCAGAGTCTGTCCAGGCTGTAGAGATAGCACCGACTACATCCCCGTCGGGAATCAAGCGGATGCGTGCCCCTGCTTCGCGTATTTCGTCAATGAGTTCCGTATGGCGATCTCGATCCAAGATGACGACGGTGATATCTGATACTGGTTTGTTCTTAGCTTCAGCCACCAGAGCTAGGTTTTCGGTGGGGGAGTTGTCCAGGGTGATGCCGTAGCCAACGCACTCTGGGCCAAAAGCGATCTTGTTCATGTATACACATGGGCCAGGGTTGAACATGGTGCCTCTGTCCGAGGCGGCGATGACCGCTAGAGCATTGTTTCTGCCCAGCGATGTGAGGGTGGTGCCATCTATAGGATCTACAGCGATGTCGCATTCGGGGGGTGAGCCGTCGCCGATCAACTCTCCATTGAACAACATGGGGGCTTCATCTTTTGCGCCTTCACCGATAATTACCACACCGTTCATAGACACGCTGCGTAGCAGCATACGCATGGCCTGTACCGCAGCTCTGTCAGCACCTGTTTTGTCGCCTCGGCCCATCCAGCGTGAGGCAGCTAGCGCTGCTATCTCAGTAACGCGTACCAACTCCATTGCTAGGTTGCGGTCAGGGGCTTCGCCATTCCTGTGATTTTTGGTGGATGGGTTGGATTCGGTGTGCTCCAAGGTTCTGCCTAGTTTCGCGCGGCTTGATGGTTAGAAGTGGTTTGAGAGGAGGTGTTCACATTGTCAAACCGTAGCCCTGAAATGCGGTCTGTCTCTATTTTCTGCCATTATTTGAGGATGGTTTGGTGTTATCAGTGCGGTGCAGATTTTGTGGATGGGGTATTGGAGTGCCTCGAGTGTGGTGTAGCTACCTTTGGCGCTCCGCCACAGCTACCAGAAAATGTGGGCACCGAGGATGAAGATCAGCTTGCTTATGAGCTGCATGAGTGGCCTTATGAAAGACGTGATGCGTTAGAAGCTGAGCTGCGTAATCGGAAACTTCAACATGCTTGGATAGGCCCAACGTTGATCATTCGCGAACACGACGAGGCTGAAGCAGACGAGGTGGTTGATGTTATCAATTAAGTGGGAATGATTCAGTGGCTGTTTTAGACGCAAGCCAAGATCGTATAGAGGTTCGGCCCAGCGGCCCCTTAGAGGGCTCGGTGATCATCGGAGGAGCCAAAAACTCGGCATTGAAGCTGATGGCCGCTTGTTTGCTGGTCGAAGGTACTTTCGTGATTCGCAACGTGCCACAAATCCAAGATGTAGCCGCGATGGCAGATGTGCTGCGAGTCATGGGGGTGTCGATTACTCGTGATGCAAACACGCTTATCTTGCAAAGACCTGCTGTGATTGAGCCGGTGGCCCCCTATGAGTTCACAGAAAAGCTCAGGGCCTCTACAGCGGTGTTAGGTCCGCTGTTGGCCAGCATGGGTCATGCCACTGTTGCTTTACCCGGTGGTGACAACTTTGGAGTTCGGCCGATAGACATGCATGTGGCGGGGTTAGAGGCTATCGGGTGTCGTTTTGAGTTTTCAGCGGGACAGGTGCAGGCCAGCGTCGACAACTTGGTGGGAGATCATGTATTGCTGGAGTTTCCCAGTGTGGGAGCTACAGAAAACATTATGATGGCAGCAACCCTGGCCAAAGGCAGCACGGTCATAGACAACGCGGCGCGCGAACCGGAGATCGCCGATTTAGCAGGTTTTTTGAACCAGATGGGTGCCCAGGTGAGCGGCGCGGGTACATCCACCATCACCGTAGAGGGCACCCAGGAGTTATATTCGGCGGAACACACCGTGGTGGCAGATCGGATTGAGGCTGCAACTTTTTTGGCTACTTTGGGTGTTGCCGGTGGCGAGATCATCTTAGAGGGTGCCAACCATGATCACATGGCTATCTTGTGTCGCAAGCTAGAGGAAATGGGGGTCCGAACATCTTCAGACCCCAGCGGTGTGTGGGCCATGTGCCAGGAGCCTCTGCGTGCGGTTGATGTGTCCACCCTGCCATATCCAGGGTTGCCTACTGATTGCAAACCTTTGCTAGTAGCCATGTTGTCAGTGGCCGATGGGGTGAGCATTGTTACCGAAAACCTGTTTTCGGAGCGCTTTCGTTATGTGGATGACTTGGTGCGCATGGGTGCAGACATTCGTACCGAAGGTCATCATGCTGTTATTCGTGGGGTGGACAAGCTGAGCGGTACCACGGTGAGAGCGCCTGATATTCGCGCAGGTGCTGCCATGGTGGTGGCTGGCATGGCAGCCGAAGGGGTGACCACGGTGTTAGATGTGCATCACATCGACAGAGGTTATGAGGATTTGGTGGGCAAGCTCAGTTCTCTTGGTGCCGATGTGAGGCGTATAAGGGATGATCGTTCGGTTTAGATCTTTAGTTGCGGTTTTGGTGGACTTTGCGAGAAGCTCGGCGATTGGCCACAAGCAGCAGAACCACCAACATCGCTAAGGGGCCAGCCACCAGTAAGATCTCATCCCAGCCGCCTTGGTGGGCTAGCAATTCCATCGGTCTGTCCATAGGTCTGATTGTGCCAGACAGTTAAGCCAAATCCTTGCTTGGAACAGCAAGCTTGGCGATGTGGTGTGGATTTGAGAAAATAGGGGGCGTGGAAGATGCTGTTGCTCAGGTGATTGAGGCCATACGTCCTGCCATCCAAGCAGATAATGGAGACATTTTTTTGCGGGACGTGGATGAAGGCTCTGGGGTGGTGACCGTCGAGCTTGTGGGGGCTTGTGTGAGCTGTCCGGCATCCACGGTGACGCTTAAGGCCGGGGTAGAGAGGATTCTCAAGCAACGCGTGCCTGAAGTTACCGAAGTGATCAACGTGGGTCAAAACTTGTTGAGCGATGGCTCGCCGGTTGGCCTCTAGTTAGCTGTTCTGTGATGAATGTCACAAGGTCAAACGACTGGTACATCACCTACGCCTTGATAGGTGCCAACGTGCTGGTGTTCATAGTAGGTCTTGCCATGGGTGACACCCTGATAGGTAGCAGCGCTACAGATGGGTTAACGGTTGAAGCTGCTACTTGGGGATCAGCCATCGACCTTAACAATGAATGGTGGCGGGTGTTTACAGGCGGGTTTTTACATCACGGTATGTTGCATCTAGCCGTGAACATGGTTTCGCTGTACATATTAGGTTGTGCTCTAGAGCAATCCTTGGGCAGGTGGCAGTTTGTTGCAGTGTATTTTGCTTCACTTTTGGGTGGATCTTTCGGGGCCTTGCTAGACACCCCGAATGCTTTGATAGCTGGAGCATCGGGGGCCATATTTGGGCTAATGGGAGCGTTGGTGACGATGTTCTTGGCGCAAGGGGTGGGTTTGTTTCAAACCCCGGTCGGCCCTATCTTGGGCATTAACCTCCTAATCAGCTTCACCGTAGACGATGTGTCACTTGGGGGTCATTTAGGCGGGCTCATTGCTGGTTCGTTGGTGGGGATTGTTGCTACAGAGACATGGCGTCGACAAAAGTATGTGGTGTTGGCTCCCCTGCTGATAGGGCTGTTTGTGGGGGCGGGTTCTTTCGTAGGGGCCCTTTGGGCTGCTACTCGCTGGGTCTAGCGAACTTGGCTCTGAGGGTTTTGAGATTACGCCGCCAGACCCATTCTAGGATGCGAGCCCCCATCAAGTTGCGCAGCGGGCCGCCCATCCACATCGGAAAGAGTAGGTCCTCTATCCAGCAAAACTCGGTTCGGTTGGTGCCCGCGGGAGTTAGGGTAAAGCGACCTTCACCGGCCACTAGGCCAGTGTGACGCACTCCTATTGAGGATTGCTCTATCCATTCGGTAATCACCATTTCGTCGGTGAACTTGATCGGGCCGATCTTGGTAAGGCAGTTAAACTCGGTACCCAATCCTTCAGTTTGCTCATCGCGAAAGGCGATGGATTCGGCATCGGCCATCCACTCGGTATGGGTAGATATGTCTCGCACATACTCCCACACTTGCTCAACAGGTGCCTCAATGGTGGTAGAGACCCGAATCGTGGCCATGATTGCAGTCTAAATCGGGTTCGCACTAAACAGGGCCGTTACGTTGGATTCGGTCTCGTAGAATTAGGTTGTGGCTGAACTACCCGCTGAGGTTGCTTATTTGGATAACGCTGCTTCCACCCCGCTGTGTCAGCAGGCAGCAGAAGCTATGGCTCCTTTACAGCGCGATTTGTATGCCAACCCCACCGGATCTCATCGCATGGCACGGGATTCACGACGACGCATAGATGATGCTCGCGATGTTATGGCTGAGGTCTTGGGATGTGAGCCAGGGGAGATCATTTTCACAGCAGGTGGCACTGAGAGCGACAACCTGGCCATCTTTGGGCGTTGTTGGCACATGGCTGATCTTCGGGGTGCTCAGGGTGTGGTCAGCGAGCAAGCATCTGTGCCCGTATGCTCGGCGATCGAACATCATGCTGTGTTGGAACCTGTAGAGCGTTTAGGCGGGATCATGGTCGGGGTGGATGCTTCAGGGACAATCAATCTAGATGCGCTTGCTAGCGAGTTGAGTGCTAACACCGCCATCGTGTCGGTGATGTTGGCTAACAATGAGACCGGTATGGTTCAGCCGTTAGCACAGGTGGCCGAGGTAGTTCGTTCGGCAGCGCCTAACGCAGTGTTGCACAGCGATGCTGTACAGGCCATGGCTTGGTTGGATGTGGCTGCACAAGCTGGCGATGCTGACTTGGTGTCTGTGAGTGCCCACAAGTTTGGCGGACCCAAAGGCACGGGTGCTCTGATGGTGCGCAATTCTCTGGAGCTATCGCCGCTGCTATTAGGAGGTGGTCAGGAACGAGGCTTGCGGTCGGGTACGCACAACGTGGCAGGCATCGTGGGGATGGCTGCTGCGGCTGAGGTGGTGTTACAAAGCCGCGCTCAGCAGGTAGAACGTGTCAGCATCTTGCGTGACAGGTTGGTGGATGGTCTTTTGGCTAAGGTGCCTCACACTGTGGAAACAGGGGACCGTTCTCGCAAGGTTGCAGGGTCTGCTCATTTGTGTTTTGAAGGGGTGGAGTCGGAGGCTCTGTTGTTTTTAATCGAAGATGTGGGGGTGTACGCTTCGGCAGCTTCTTCGTGTTCTAGCGGAGCACAGGATCCTTCGCATGTGTTGGCTGCCATGGGTTACAGTCGTGAGCTAGCTGGCGGCTCGCTGCGGTTGTCGTTAGGTTATGAGACCACCCAAGCCGATGTTGATCTAGCTCTGTCGGTCATCCCTGATGCGGTGGCTCGCTTGCGTGACCATGCCTCAGATGCGCTTGCGATGTGAGGACTCGGACTTGAGAATGCGAGTGCTGGTGGCAATGTCAGGAGGCGTGGATTCTTCGGTAGCTGCTGCCGTATTGTCTGAAGAGGGACATGATGTGGTTGGAGTTACCCTCAAGTTGTGGGGTGGCGAGTCTGATACCGGCTGCTGCTCGGTTTCAGACACCGAGGACGCTCGTCGGGTAGCCGACCGGTTAGGGGTGCAGCACCATGTGTTCAACTTTGGGGATGCTTTCGACAAGCAAGTAGTTGCGCCTTACGTACAAGGACACTCGGCAGGGCTGACACCCAATCCCTGTATTGAGTGCAACCGCCATATCAAGTTTGAGAAGCTGCTGATGCGCGCTGAGGCGCTTGGTTTTGACGCTGTGGCTACGGGACATCATGTGCGACTTGTTGCGGTGGGGTCAGGGTACAGGTTAGGGCGTGGCCTAGATGCGGCTAAAGATCAGTCCTATGTGCTCTACATGCTTGGCCAACAGCAGTTATCTCGACTGTTGTTTCCCATCGGTCACTTCACCAAAGCCGAGGTGCGCCAGCGAGCTGAGGTTTTAGGGCTGCGTAATGCTGCCAAACCCGATAGCCAAGACGTGTGTTTTGTTGCCAACCGTGCTGGTGGGAGGCAAGGTTTCTTAGAGCGACACCTAGGGGAATCTCCGGGTGTCGTGGTAGATAGCCAGGGGAAGATGTTAAGCAAGGTAGCGTCGGTGCAGTCGGTAACCATTGGCCAGCGACGTGGTTTAAACCTAGGAGGCACTGCTGAGCCTCGTTATGTGACCGATGTGAACCTCAGCAATGCCACGATCACCGTGGGCTGCCGTGAAGATCTTTACACCGCCACCCAACCAGTAGAGAGCGTCGTGTGGGCTGATGCTCCAGTGCCAGGTGTTTTAGATGTGCAGGTAAGCGCCCATGGCAAGGTTGCTTTGGGGACCCTAGAGGAGGCAGGTATTGTGCGTTGGCAAACCCCGCAGCGTCGTGTGGCACCAGGTCAGGCTGTGGTGTTCTATCAAGACGATCTGCTGGTTGGAGGCGCGTTGGCTGTCTAAATCTTGCTTTGACGAAACCCTTACGTTATCGGGGCTTGTGCAGGCAGTAGTTTAGGGATGGTGCTAAAAAGAGTAGATCTACGAGGTGTAGTTGATTTTGCTGATTTGTTGCCTCGTCCTGAACCGGTATCGCAAGACGTGGCGGTCGCGGTGCGCCAGATACTTAACGACGTGGCTGATGAGGGCGATGCTGCGCTTCTGCGCTACACCCAGCAGTTAGATGGCGTCAGCTTAGATAGCCTGCGGGTTCAAGATGGCGATGTGGATGCAGCGTTAGGCAGGATTGCTCCAGAGCTGCGGGTTGCCTTAGAGGTTGCGGCTGATGCTATTGAAGAGTTTCATCGCCACCAGATTGTGGCAGAACACACCAGCCACCGCGGGGGCATCAGCATTCGCAGTTGGTACCAGCCGGTAGGTCGGGCTGGTTGCTATGCGCCTGGTGGAAAGGCTGCCTATCCATCCACCGTGTTGATGACGGTACTACCAGCGCGCGTGGCGGGAGTGGATCAGGTTGCGTTGTGTGTTCCGCCCAGCGCTGATGGCTGTGTGGCAGACGCAACCTTGGCCGCAGGAGCCATCGCCGGTGTTGATGAGGTGTATGCCGTGGGAGGTGCTCAGGCCATTGCAGCTATGGCTTATGGCACTGAGTCAATTGCGCCCACTGATGTGATAGTTGGGCCGGGTAATGTTTATGTGGCCTCTGCCAAACAGTGCGTGGCTGGAACAGTGGGGGTGCCGGATTCTTTTGCTGGGCCATCTGAGGTGGTGGTGGTGGCTGACGCATCCACACAAGCCACATATGGTGCTGCGGATCTCATGGCACAGGCCGAGCATGGCCCTGACGGGTCGTGCTGGTTGATTACTTGGGACAGCCAGGTCGTTGATGCCATAGAAGCTGCCCTGGTAGAGCTGATTGCTGACGCTGCTCGTAAAGAAGATATCGTCGCCACTTTCGAGCACAGTGGTCACGCTGTGCTCGTGGATGATGCCCAAGCCGCCGCCAAGGTGGTGAACCATATTGCTCCAGAGCATCTTCAGGTGATGATCGCTGATCCTCGGGCCGTTATTGGTCGAATTAAGAATGCCGGGGCTATCTTTAACGGGCCGTTGGCACCAACGGCTGTAGGCGATTACGTGGCAGGGCCTTCTCATGTGCTGCCCACCAGCGGCAGTGCTCGCTTTGGTGGAGTGCTGAGTGTGCGGGATTTCGTCAAACCCATGCATGAGGTGTCGATCTCACAGCAAGGTATGGCTACCTTTGGCCCTCATGCGGCAGCTTTGGCTGATGCTGAAGGATTAGCGGCTCATGCCCAATCCATTCGCATGCGTCTCGTTGATGCTGATCGGTCAGTAGATGATTGATCAGCGCAACATCAACAGCCCAATCCATCAGCGGCTCGCGGCGCGAGACAGCGTGGCGTTGTCAAAGGGCTATCACTCGCCTCAGTTAAATGTGCGTGTCAGGCTCAACACCAATGAATCGCCTTTGCCTCCACCTCAGGGTTGGTTTGAGGGCTTTTTGGCCGCTCAAGATCAGATCAGTTGGCATCGTTACCCCGACCGTGAGGCCAAAGAGCTTCGTGCTGCCATAGCTAAGCATGAGGGGGTGGAACCTACGCAGGTGTTCGCGGCCAACGGATCTAACGAGGTGTTGCAGTGTCTCATGTTGGCCTTTGGAGGCCCCGGGCGCTCAGCACTTGTTTTTGAACCTACTTACGCGTTGCATTCCCACATTGCGCGGCTCACCGCCACTGAGGTCATCGCTGTGCAACGTGTTCAGGATTTCGGCATAGATCTTGGTTATGCCTCCACAATGCTGGTTGAGCATCGGCCAGCGGTGACGTTTTTGTGTTCGCCCAATAATCCCACCGGCACGGTGGATGCCCCAGAGCTGATCCAAGCATTGCTTGATATTGTGGCAGACTTGCCAGGGCTGTTGTTGATGGATGAGGCCTATGGCCAGTTTGCCCCTTACAGCGCGATTAGCCTCATAGAGGAGGCTCGCCCTCTGGCGGTGGCTCGCACCTACTCAAAAACATGGTCTATGGCTGCTGCTCGGTTGGGGTATCTCATCGCTCCAGCTTGGGTGATCTGCGAGCTAGAGAAGGTGGCACTGCCCTATCACTTGGATTCGGTGAAGCAGATTGCAGGACGTTTAGCCTTGCAATACCAAGTAGAGATGGCAGAGCGAGTTGGAGAGCTTGTGGCTGAACGAGAACGAATAGCCGCAGAGCTGGCAAAGTTGGCGGTGCAACAGTGGCCATCCGGAGCTAATTTCATCTTGTTTAGGCCCAACAATGGCGACGGTCAAGGAGTATGGAATGGGCTCTTAGAGCGTTCGGTGTTGGTGAGAAATTGTGCTAGTTGGCCTTATCTGGCTGGTTGCCTGCGGGTTACTGTTGGCACCCCTGTTGAGAACGATGTATTTTTGTCTGCCCTAAGCGAGGTGTTGCAATGACCAAGCTGCAAATCTCCACACGTACTAGCGAGGAAACTCGTACCACTGCGGAAACCAAAATCAGCATTGCAATTGACCTTGACGGCAGCGTTGCTGATAAGGGTCAAAGCAGTGCTTCAACAGGGTTGCCGTTTTTCGATCACATGTTGAGCCAGCTAGGTCGCCATGGTGGTTTTGACCTACGAGTAGAGGCAACCGGCGATCTTGAGATTGATGCTCACCACACGGTAGAGGATGTGGGCATTTTGTTAGGCTCTTGTTTTGCAAAAGCTTTAGGTGATAAAGCAGGTGTGCGCCGCTTTGCTTCGATTGCAGTGCCCCTTGATGAGGCAGTGGTGGAAGCTGTGGTCGACCTTTCAGGGCGACCATTTTTGCATTATGAGGTGGATCCACCGGGACAGAAGATTTTGGGTGACCCTCCTTTTGATCCGCAGCTTTGTGAGGAGTTTTGGCGGGCCTTTGCTACCTCAGCAGCTTTGACCTTGCACATCGTATTGGTGCGGGGTCGCAACACCCATCACATTATTGAGGCTAGCTTCAAGGCGGTGGCCAGAGCCTTACACGATGCGGTCAAGATCGAAGGCGGCGGTATCCCATCCACAAAAGGCGTGCTGTGAGTGGATTGTGCCTGTGAACAGGCCGCTGATTGCGGTGCTGGACTACGGTATCGGCAACCTCTATTCAGCTCAAAAAAGCTTGCAGCGAATGGGTGGTGATGCCCGCTTAACCGCCGATCCTAAGCTGATTGCTGATGCCGCAGGAGTGGTGTTGCCTGGAGTAGGGGCTTTCCGGCCTTGCATGCAAGCGCTTAAGCGCAGCGGCTTAGACGAACTAGCTCACAGTGTTATTGGCGATGATCGGCCGTTCTTGGGTATCTGTATAGGGCTTCAGCTGCTTTATGAGGGCTCAGAAGAGGCCCCCGACACAGCAGGCTTAGGTATTTTATCGGGCACTATTGAGTTGCTCAGGGGCAATGTCAAGCGTCCGCAGATGCAGTGGAACCGCCTAGATTGTGGTGTCATAGCCACCTCGGGTGACACACCATCTGATGCGGGCATACATCCCTTGTTGCAGGGTCTTGATGGGGCTTGGGTTTACTTTGTACATTCTTATGCAGCCCCGATGGCCGCCAATGTGGTTGCGGTGTGTGATTACGGCGGACCTGTAGCTGCGGTGGTTGCTGAGAACAACGTTTGCGCTACGCAGTTTCACCCTGAGAAGTCGGCTCGGTCTGGCCTGCGGTTGCTGGCCAACTTTGTGCGTCAAGCCCAAGCCGCAGTCACCTGAGGCGCAGTTGCAGTTATTTCCGGCTATCGACCTACGGGAAGGGCGTTGCGTGCGGCTTTACCAAGGTGTTTACTCTGAAGAGACCGTATACAGCGACGATCCCGTGGGCCAAGCCTGTCGTTTTGTTGATGAGGGTGCTAGTTGGCTGCATGTGGTGGACCTAGATGCGGCTCGAAGCGGTAAGCCAATGAATCTGGCAGCTATAGCTGCTATTGCTGCTGAGGTGGATGTGCCGGTGCAAGCAGGTGGCGGGGTGCGTAGCATTCAAACCGCAACAGATCTGGCCGAAGCTGGTGTAGCACGGGTGGTGATTGGCACAGCAGCAGTACAGGCTCCTGAGCTGGTTGACGAGGTGGCAGCCCAGCAGCCAGTGGCGGTGGGCTTGGATGCTAGAGGTCGGGATGTGGCCACGCACGGTTGGGAACAGGGTGGGGGTGGCGATTTGATTCATCTAGCCAAGCTGTTTGAGTCGTCTGGGGTTGAAGCTTTGGTGGTAACTGAGATTTCTCGAGACGGCACCATGTGTGGCCCTGACATTCAGGGGCTAGCTACGGTGTTAGCCTCTAGCAGCTTGCCTGTGATTGCTTCGGGTGGGGTGGCAAGCTTAGAAGACTTACAAGTGCTGGTTGGTTTGAAGGCTCTCAGCGCAGACGGTGTAAGTCGCATTTTGGCGGGGGTAATCGTTGGTCGTGCATTGTATGAAGGGCGCTTTAGCGTCACCCAAGCCCTGGACACGTTGGCGGCAACCGCATCTGAAGGTCCGGTGCTCACATGAGCTTTAACCTTGCTAGTTCAGGTGCAGGCAACTGCAATACCCCGAGCACACATGGCTTGGTTTTTAACACGAAAGTCGTTCTCAGCAATGTCCGGGTGATTCCCTG
Organism: Acidimicrobiia bacterium; assembly: GCA_009843865.1. Taxonomy (GTDB): domain Bacteria; phylum Actinomycetota; class Acidimicrobiia; order Acidimicrobiales; family Bin134; genus Poriferisocius. Next base: position 58,641 of record VYCQ01000014.1, on the reverse strand, counting down.
TTTAGATGTGGATGCAGGGCGTGTGGTTAAAGGAGTCAACTTTGTGGACTTGGCTGATGCGGGCGATCCAATAGAGCTAGCTGCCCGCTACGATCAGCAGGGGGCCGACGAGGTTGTGTTCTTAGATATTACCGCATCCTCAGATCAGCGTGAGACTACCTTAGAACTTGTGCGTCGCACTGCTGAAGAGGTGTTTATCCCTTTCACCATCGGCGGGGGTATTCGCAGTGCTGAGGATGCCCGACGATTGTTGCGAGCTGGGGCCGACAAGGTGTCGGTTAATACCGCGGCTGTGCATCGCCCTGAGTTGGTGGCCGATATAGCCTCTGAGTTTGGTAGCCAATGCGCGGTTGTGTCCATTGACGCACGTCGCTCTACCCAAGCGTCGTTTGGCTTTGAGATCTTCACACATGGGGGGCGTGTTCCTACTGGAATTAATGCTGTTGAGTTTGCAGTGAGGGTGACGCAGCTAGGTGCAGGAGAGATATTGGTTACCTCTATGGATCGCGATGGCACCTGCGATGGCTTCGATTTAGAGCTGACCCGCGCTGTGGTAGAGGCGGTAAACGTGCCGGTGATCGCCAGCGGGGGAGTGGGCACCCTAGAGCATTTAGTGGAAGGGGTGCGCCAAGGAGGTGCCGACGCGGTGCTAGCAGCTTCAATCTTTCACTTTGGCACTCATACTGTGGCCGAGGCCAAAGCTCATATGAGCGCAGCGGGAATACCTGTACGGCCTGTAGTGGCCTGAACAAATACAATGAGAAGATGCCCGAAGCTATTCCTATAAGTTTTGATGTTGCTGCTTTAGATCAAGTGGTCTTCAACAGTGACGGATTGGTGCCCGCCATTGTTCAAGACGATGCAGACGGCCAAGTGTTGATGATGGCTTGGATGAACAGGGAGTCGTTGCAGCGCACGTTGGAAACCGGTCGCACATGGTTTTGGAGTCGTTCTCGCCAGGAATATTGGTGCAAGGGCGAAACCTCTGGTGACCGTCAGTATGTGCGCAAGGCTCTTTATGACTGTGATGGTGACACTTTGTTGTTTGTCGTGGAGCAAGAAGGTAGGGGTGCTTGCCACACCGGAGAGCGTTCCTGCTTTTTTCGTTTTTTTGACGGGCCAATTGTCAATTCTTAGCAGTGAACAAGCTGTGCTATGAGTTCAGTTAGACCCAGTCGAGTTGAGTTCGCTCAGCTAGCCACTCTGTGGACGGTGGTGCCGGTGTGGCGAGAGTTGGTTGCCGACCTCACCACACCTGTGGCCGCTTTTGCTCGCGTGGTGGGTGACGAGAGCGGTTTTTTGCTGGAGTCGGTGGAGCGCGCTGAGCGTTGGAGTCGCTTCTCTTTCATCGGTCGACAGCCCTTAGCAACGCTGGTAGCTCGAGGTTTTAGCGTGCAGGTGCAAGGCCAAGTTCCCGAAGGCACGCCGCTAGATCAAGGCATCTTGGCCGCCATGGAGCACATCTTGGGCAAGTGGAGGTCGCCTTCGTTAGATGATCTGCCCCCGTTGCACGGTGGGTTGGTGGGTTATTTGGGCTATGACGTGGTGCGCGAGGTAGAGCGGCTACCCAACGTTGTTAGCGATGAACAAGGCTTGCCCGACGCGGTGGTGTCTGTTATCGGTCAGTTGGCGGTTTTTGACCACTGGTGTCAGCGGGTGGTGCTTATTGAGAACGTAATCATCCCTCCTTGTGCAACTGCTGAAGAGGTGGATCAGGCCTATGACCAAGCAGTTTCTGCTTTAGAACAGCTAGCCACAGACGGAGCGCAGGCTATGGTGGAACCGCTGTTGGAACCTCCGCAGGCAGATGAAGATCTGCCTGATGTGGTGTCTTCTATGGGCGGTGATGTGTATTGCGCTGCGGTTGAAGCAGCTAAAGAACACATCTTGGCTGGCGACATCTTCCAAGTAGTGCTGTCGCAACGCTTTGACTTTGAGCTGGGCGCTGAACCCTTTGATGTGTATCGCTCTTTACGGCAGGTTAACCCCAGCCCTTATATGTACTTTGTGCGCTTGCCAGAGGTGTCTTTGGTTGGCTGTTCTCCCGAACCCATGGTGCAGCTTTTAGATGGCCGGGTTATTTCGCGGCCCATTGCTGGTACACGTCGCCGCGGTAACACCGAAGCCGAAGACCTTCGTCTAGCCTCTGAGTTGTTGGAGCACCCTAAAGAGATAGCCGAGCACATCATGTTGCTAGATCTAGCCCGCAACGATGTGGGCAGGGTGGTTGAGTTCGGGACTGAGCAGGTGGATGAGCAGATGACCTTAGAGCGCTACAGCCATGTTATGCATCTCACATCGCAGGTGTCGGGGGTTTTGGCTCAAGGACGAACTCCGGTGGATGTACTGCGGGCCACCTTGCCAGCTGGCACTGTATCAGGTGCCCCAAAGGTGCGTGCCATGGAGATCATCGACAACCTTGAGCCGGTAAAGCGAGGCCCTTACGCGGGAGTAGTGGGTTACATCGACTTTTCCGGCAACATTGATACGGCTATCGCTATTCGCACCATGGTGATTCAAGGCCAGCAAGCATCAGTGCAAGCAGGGGCGGGCATAGTGGCCGACAGCATTCCCGATCAAGAAGATCTAGAATGTCGCAACAAAGCACGAGCCTTGTTAGCGGCGGTACCAGCAGCCCGCAGAATGAGCCAGCAGCGGGCTAAGACGGCCAAGCCATGACCACCCTCATTGATCTGGCTACTACTACCGCAGCTTGTGAGATACAACGCAGCGTGCTGGCCGTTAATGGTGGTGATGCTGAATCGTTCTTGCAGGGACAACTTAGTCAAGATGTTGCCTCACTGCGTCAAGGTCAGTCGGCATGGTCGCTTGTTTTGCAACCTCAAGGGCGCATCGATGCCTTTGTGCGAGTGAGTCGGTTGGGCTCAGAGCAGTTTGTGCTAGACACTGACGGCCTTGTTGAGCCGTTAGTTGATCGTCTAGAGCGCTTTAAGCTGCGCACTCAGGTTGTTATTGAGCCGTTGCAGTGGCTTGGCATTGCTGTGAGGGGGCCAGAGGCTAGCCGCTATTTGGGGCAGGATGCTGTGCAAGCCGCGGTATCTAGCGAGGTTCCTATTGGTGGTGTGGACATTTTAGGAGTTGATCTTGTGTGGCCAAGCGATTTGCCTTGCATGGATGCTGCAACCTTTGAAGTCCACCGTATTCGCAGCGGTTGGCCGCGCACTGGCTCAGAAATCAATCAACGCACTATTCCTGCTGAAGCCGAGGTAGTTTCTTTCACCGTGAGCTTCACCAAAGGGTGCTTTGTTGGCCAAGAGCTGGTGGCTCGTATGGATTCCCGGGGCAATACAGCGCCGCGCTACTTGCGGGTGCTGACCTTTGCTGAACAAGCTGACATAGCTTGCGGTGAGCCCATAATCGCTAGCAGCGAGCTTGGTGTTGACGAACAAGACGAGGTGGGCACCATCACTAGCGTGGCTTGGGATGCCATCAACGGTGAGACGGTGGCGTTGGGTTATGTGAAGCGAAATGTGGCAATGCCAGCCGTGTTGTATGTTGCTGGTTGTGTTGCGCAGGTGTCTGCGGTGCCACGAGACGGTAGTTTTGTGGGCAGTGTTCATCAAGATCTGCGGCATCACTAATCCTGAAGACGCTCTTTTGGCAACAGCTCTGGGGGCTGATGCATTGGGTTTTGTGTTTGCTCCCTCGCCGCGTCAAATATCACCAGCCCATGTGCAAGCCATAGTTAGTCGGCTGTCACCTGAGGTGCTGACCGTGGGTGTTTTTCGCAACGAAATCCCAGAGAGGGTGGTGGACATAACTAGCCGTTGCGGCCTCAAGGCTGTTCAGCTACATGGGGCTGAGAGTCCTACTGAGACCCGTAAGGTGCGTGAACAGGTGCCGGTGGTGATAAAGGCCTTTACGGGGGGCAGCCACGCCCTGACTCGGGCTACTGCATACGGGGCTGACATGGTGTTGGTGGATTCAAAAACCCCTGGTTCAGGGCAGGTGTTCGACTGGTCTTTAGCAGAAAATGCGCCCGGGGGTGTGAAGCTAATTGTAGCGGGGGGGTTGACCCCCGATAATGTGCTGATGGCCATTGCCAAAGCGCGGCCCTGGGGAGTAGATGTGTCCACCGGGGTTGAGGTTTCTCCTGGACGCAAAGACCCGTTAAGGCTCCGGGCGTTTATTAAAACCGTGCGCCAAGCTTATTCGCCGCTTTTGGGTTCGCTTGCTTTCGACAGCCAGCAAACAGAACAGTTAGCAGTTGGCAGCGGCAACGACGATTCTCCTTATGATTGGCAAGAAGAGGTGCGCCCTTGAGCATGGCAGAGCCACTAGCAGGGTGGTTTGGGGATTTCGGAGGAAGGTTCGTGCCCGAAACCTTGGTGCCAGCTTGCGAAGAATTAGAGGTAGCATTTCGCTCGGCTTGGGCCGATCAGAAGTTCCGTGCTGAGCTGAACCGGCTTTTGACTGATTACGCTGGCAGACCTTCTCCGTTGACTGAGTGCAAGCGTTTATCCACAGAGCTGGGGTTGCGGTTGTTGTTAAAGCGTGAGGATTTGAATCACACCGGCTCTCACAAGATCAACAACGTGTTAGGTCAGGCTTTGTTGGCAGTGCGTATGGGTAAGACTCGTCTAGTTGCCGAAACTGGCGCTGGCCAGCACGGGGTAGCTACTGCTACCGCTGCGGCATTGTTGGGCCTGGAGTGCGTGGTGTACATGGGCGAGGTGGATATGCAGCGCCAAGCGCTCAACGTGTTTCGTATGCAATTGCTAGGTGCTGAGGTGCGCGCGGCGGTATCTGGCAGCCGTACCCTCAAAGATGCTATCAACGAGGCTATGCGCGATTGGGTGGCAACGGTAGAAACCACTCACTACTGCTTAGGGTCTGTGATGGGCCCGCATCCTTATCCTTGGATGGTGCGGGAGTTTCATCGGGTTATAGGTGACGAGGCCCGCGAGCAGTGCCATGCGCTTTTAGGTTGCGATCCTGATGTGGTAACTGCTTGTGTGGGTGGGGGCAGTAACGCTATTGGTATTTTCAGCGGTTTTGCGGCAGGCGCTGCTGCATTGGTGGGGGTGGAGCCTGCGGGAGGTGCCGCGATCAACAGGGGTGTGCCTGGTGTAGTACACGGTTCTAAGTCGTTTCTTATGCAAGACGAACAAGGTCAGGTGCTAGAGGCTCAATCCATCTCCGCAGGCTTGGATTATCCTGGTATCGGCCCCGAGCATTCTCATTTGTCGGCTATTGGGCGGGCTCGTTATGAGTCTGTTGAAGATATTGAGGTGGTAGCTGCGTTTGAGTTGCTGTCGCGCAACGAGGGGATTATTCCGGCGTTAGAACCTGCTCATGCATTGGCTTGGGTATCGCGCGCACGCCAAGAACTAGCTGGTAAAACGGTGTTGTTGAACATGAGTGGGCGGGGCGACAAGGATGTCGATCAGATGATGGAACGCCTCGGCAGATGAGCCACGACCAAAGAAGGAATACCTAGGTGGGGCCTGAGCTTTGCGCTATCGAGTCCGGTGCTATCGAGCCAGGCATTATAGAGGTCGCATTAGGGCAACGTTGTTCGAGCGGCGGCAAGGCTTTGGTGACATATTTAACCGGCGGGTTAGGCCAGTGGCAGACCGCACTGCTTGCAGCGGCTGATGCAGGCGCTGATGTGTTGGAGGTGGGTATTCCATTTTCCGATCCGGTGATGGACGGTCCTGTAATCCAAGAAGCCAACGATCATGCTTTAGTCAACGGTGCCACGCCGTTGGCTGTATTGGAGGCTATCGGTCGCCTAGATATTGGTGTTCCCGTGGCGGTAATGACCTACTACAACATTGTTCTTCGCTTCGGCCTGAAACGTTTTGCTTCGGTGTTGGCTTCATGCGGTGTGGCAGGTGCCATTTTGGCTGACATGCCCCTTGAAGAGGCGGGGCCTTGGGTGCAGGCAGCCGATGCCGCGGGAGTGGAAACTATTTTGCTGGCGGCACCTACGGCATCTGAAGAACGGCTTGAGCGTATTTGTGAGCGTAGTCGCGGTTTTGTGTATGGGGTGGGGTTGCTAGGTGTTACCGGGGTGCGTAGTGATCTGGCCGCTTCTGCGGCTGTGATCGCTAAACGACTTAAACCGCTTACCCATAAACCCGTGTTGGTCGGAGTAGGCGTGGGTACTCCCGAACAAGCCCAGCAGGTTTGTCAGATCGCCGATGGAGTGGTAGTAGGGTCTGCTTTGGTGCGCTGCATGTTGGAGGAGAACGATCCCTCAGCGCTGGGCCTGTTGGTCAGTCAATTTCGTAAAGCCCTTGATTAGGGGTTGGTAACTATCGGTTGCGATTTGGTGCCATTGCTTGAACTAAAGGGCTTGGAACCCTAAAATAACAGCTTGGTAGTTTCATCCCTTAGGAGACCCTTAGGATACTTAGGAGAAAAGCATGAACAAATCCGAATTGGTTAACGCCATCAGCGACCGTACTGGAGAAACCAAGAGCAGCGTAGAGGCGGTGCTGAACAGCTTGGAATCGGTAGTTACTGAGCAGGTTATTTTGGGCGAGAAGGTTGCTATTACCGGTTTCGTCTCCTTTGAACAGTCCACTCGTGGGGCTCGTACCGGTCGCAATCCTCGTACTGGTGAAACCCTTCACATTCCTGCTGCCAAGAGTTGCAAGGTGAGTGCTGGGGCTCGTTTGAAGGCTGCTATCAAGGACACCTGATCTGCTCCAATAGCCAATAACGCTCTCATGCGATCTCCAGCTGAGGTGTTGCCTCATCGTCCTCCATTTCTGTTTTTAGATGAGGTCACTGCGTTGGTTGCTGGTAATCGAGCCGAGGGCTATTGGCAACTCAACGGATCTGAAGCGTTTTTCGCAGGGCATTTTCCTGGGCGGCCCACGTTGCCCGGAGTGTTGATGGCTGAGGCCATCGCTCAGCTTGGTGCCTATGTGGTGTTGAGCGATGAAAGGTTTGTTGGCAAGCTGCCTCTTTTTGGCGGGTTAGACAGTGCCCGTTTTCGCCGTCAGGTGACTCCAAAAGAACGTCTAGACCTTTCAATTGAGATGACACGCATGTCTACCAGAGCTGGCCGCGGTCAAGGGCAAGCTCTGGTAGCAGGCGAGTTGGCTTGTGAGGTGGAGTTGTTCTTTGTAGTGGTTGACGATGATTCTAAGACTGCGGCGGAGGGCCGATAGCCACCGTTCCGTTGTGGCCCCCAAAACCAAATGAGTTAGACAGCGACGGGCCTGGTGTCCATGAGGTCGCTTTATCAGCCACTATACGAATGGGAGCCATGTCAGGGTCGGGTGTTTCATAGCCGTAGGTGGGGGGGATTTGGCCATGCATCATGGCCAAAACTACCGCCGCCGCTTCCAAGGCACCTGCGGCTCCTAAAGCGTGGCCGGTTACTCCTTTGGTGGAGGTAACCAGAGGCCCAGGAGTTCCAAACACCTTGTGGATTGCCTCTGCTTCAGCAGCATCGTTTAGCGGTGTGGAGGTGCCATGGGCGTTGATGTGAACGATTTGGTCGGGCATCAGCCCGGCATCGGCTAGAGCTAGTTTCATGCAGCGGATTGCACCCGCTCCGCCCGGAGCAGGTGCGGTTATGTGATGAGCATCAGCGGTGCTAGCTCCTCCCAAGACCTCTCCCAAGATAGTGGCGTTGCGACTTTGAGCCATTTCAAGTTCTTCTAGTACCAGCACGGCTGCGCCCTCGGCTTGAATGAAGCCATCGCGCTCTAGATCAAAGGGTCGGCTGATGTTGCAGGATGACACCGCGGTCATATTCTTAAAAGCGGCAACTCCAGTAGCAGAGTTAGATGCTTCGCTGCCTCCAGTAAGAACAGCATCACAGCGATTAGAGCGAATCAGCATGGCGGCATTAGTGATCGACTGAGTACCAGCGGCACAAGCAGTAACGGTGTTCTCACAGGGGCCCGCATAGCCGTAGCGCATGGAGATGGCAGCCGAGGCGGCGTTAGCCATCATCATGGGCACCAAGAAAGGCGACACTCGACGCTCACCCCGTTCTATGCGTACTTCTACCTGTTGTTCTAAAGTGCGTAAGCCGCCCACACCGGTGCCCACCCACACTCCAATGCGGTCGGGATTGGCGTTTAGGTCGCCAGATTGTTCTAGGGCCTCCGCAGCCGCAGCCAGCGCCATCTGACCAAAGCGGTCGGTGCGCCGGGCTTCTTTAGGATTGTCGAAATAGGGCAACGGATCAAAGTGATCCATCACCCTAGGGCCATCGGCGGGGGCTTGCAGCAGACCTTGCCAAAACGCATCACGTCCCAGCCCAGGCCATCCCAGCACTCCAACCCCGGTTATAGCTACCCGGCGTGGTGAGGTCATCCCAACTTTTGGGTCACCAAGTCAAATGCCTGGCCCACCGTCTCTATGCCTTCTAATTCTTCTTCGTCAATGGTGACATCAAACTCTTCTTCTAAAGCCATGACCAGCTCTACTAAATCAAGGCTGTCTGAGTCCAGATCATCGGCGAAGCTGGCCTCAAGGGTTAGCTGAGAGACTTCTACTGAGAGTACCTCTACGGCACAGTTTTGAAATCGGGTGAAATTATCATCGCTCACGATGCTGTAGTTCCTTTCGTTATCGACAAGTTATGTCCTGCATGTTCTTTTGCTTTTCTTTATCCTCCCATGCTCAGCCCGCCATCCACTGGAATTACCGTCCCAGTAACATATCCAGCAGCTTCGGAGGCCAAAAACGAGATCACCGCAGCTACTTCTGATGGTGTTCCCAAGCGCCCTAGTGGCACTGCTTGCGAGATGGCTTCGCGGCGTTCATCTTCCAGTGCAGCCAACATAGCGGTGTCGATGGGGCCCGGAGCAACCACGTTGACGGTGATATTGCGGCTAGCCAACTCTTTGGCTAAAGAGCGGCTGAGGCCGATTAATCCAGCCTTAGATGCGGCGTAGTTGGCCTGACCAGCCTGGCCCATGATTCCCACCACCGATGAGACAAACACGATGCGTCCCCAACGTTTGCGCATCATGGATTTGGTGACTTGCTTGGCAACTCGATAACCAGAGGTGAGGTTGGAGTCCAGCACTGTGGTGAAATCTGCTTCGCTCATGCGCATCAGCAGTTTGTCGCGGGTGATGCCAGCGTTGGACACGAGAACTTCTACAGGACCCAGGTTTTGTTCTACATCAGCAAATGCCGCCTCAACTTGAGCTTGTTCGGTGACATCGCAGCAAACGCTGTACAGTTCGGCGTTGGCTAGACCTGCTGTTTGCAAGTCAGTATTAGCTCTTGCATCAGCACCTGCCACAGGCGGCTGATTGCGATAAGTTATCGCCACCTTGTGTCCTTGTGCCGCTAGTTCGTAAGCGGTTGCTAGCCCTATGCCCCGGTTTCCGCCGGTAACCAAGACAACTCGTGCGATGCTCATTGGCCCCAGCGTATCAGCGCAGCGGCAACGCTCATGCCAGCACCGAAGCCCACCAGCAACACCAGCTTGTTGTCGCTGATGAAACCATCTGTGATGGCTGCTCCCATAGCTAGGGGGATAGATGCTGAGGATGTGTTGCCGGTTGTGGCTAGCACCGTGGCTGCTTTTTCTAGTGGGATTTGCAGTCGTTTCATAGCACTTTCGATGATGCGCACATTGGCCTGATGTGGCACTACCACATCCACATCGGCAGAGGTCAGACCTGCTTCGGCTAACACTTTTTGGCTGGCTGAAACCATCACCCGCACAGCTTGACGAAAAACTTCTTTGCCATCCATTTGGAGGTAGTTTCCAAAATCGCAAGATAAAAGGTCTGCAAATCGACCCTCAGAGCCTAGATAGGTGCTCAAGATGCCCTTGTCGGGGTTTTGGGTTTTTTCTACAACCACTGCTCCTGCTCCGTCGCCAAACAGCACTGCTGTGGTGCGGTCGTTCCAGTCGGTAAAGCGGCTGAGGGTGTCCACTCCTATCACCAACACCTTGTTCATTCCTGCGGCGATTTGAGCTTCAGCAATGCTTACAGCGTAAGTGAAGCCTGAACAAGCAGCGTTGAGATCAAAGGCACCACAGTTAGCACCTAGTTCGTGTTGGATGCGGTTGGACACCGCTGGAAACACTTGGTCGGGGGTGCAGGTAGAACAGATAATCAGATTTAGGTCTGCGGGTGGCACTTGGGCCTGTTCAAGGGCAGTACGAGCGGCTTGGGTGCTGAGTTCCAGACAGCTACCCCCAATCCGTCGTTCGTGGATACCGGTGCGTTCCACGATCCACTCGTTGCTGGTGTCAAGGGTTTGGGCTAGGTCGTGGTTGGTGATCACCTTGTGGCCACGGGCAGTGCCTAATCCGGTGATGGTGGCTCTGGTCATGATGCTGGGGTTTTCTGTCGGCTTGTTGTTAGTGGGTTCGTAGCCAGGCAATTGGTTGGCTAGCTGCGACGCGTTCACCCTCCACAGCTAAAAAACCCATCACGATGCCATTCCAAGGAGTGCGTACTTCAGATGCGCCTACCTGTCCTAGCAGGTGACCAGCAGACACAGCAGCACCAGTTAAAGGCTCTGTTGTGGGCTGGAATATGCCCGCCGCGGGGCTTACCACCAGTCGTTCGGTAGCGAACAAAGCTTCGCCTTCTAGGGGGCCTGCTGCCACCACAGTAGGACTGGCTAAAGCTTCCAAAACGGCATCTATATCGGCAGGAGAGTTTACTTTTAATGGCTTGGCACCCTTGGCGGTTCGTTTGACCGTGCCAGTTAGCACCGCTCCCGGGCCTAGCTCTACAAAGGTGGTGCAGCCAGCATCGCACATGTTGTGCAGGGATTGTCGCCAGCGCACTGGGCTGGTGAGCTGCATGCTTAAGAGATCGGCCCAGTTTTCGTAGTTAGTGTGAGCGCTTGCGTCCACGTTGGCATACACAGGGTGATCGGGGGCTCGAAACTCGGTTTGCCCTATAACTTTTTGGAGGCGTTCACGAGCCGATGCCATGTAGGGGGTATGGAAGGCACCTCCTACTGGCAGGGGTATCACTCGTTTGGCACCCAGATCTTTAGCGATGGTGCTAGCTGTGCCTACCATTGCAGGTGAACCAGCGATCACCACTTGGCCTGGGGCGTTATAGTTGGCCACCCATACCTCACCAGCAGCTTGGGTGCAGGCTTGTTCTACGAGGTTGTCGTCAAGCCCCACAATTGCAGCCATGGTGCCGTCTTGTTCTTCTGCGGCTACTTGCATGGCTTCGCCCCGTTCGGTTACCAGTCGTACACCGTCTGCAAAATCTATTACCCCTGCGGCCACCAGAGCGGAGTACTCGCCGAGGCTATGTCCTGCGTGGCAAGTGGTTTCGATACCTACTCGGGCGACGGCATCAAGGGCAATCATTGACACCATAAAAGTGGCTAGTTGTGAGTTGCGGGTTTGGCGCAACTCGTCGTCGTCGGCGTGCAAGAGCAGGTGGGTGATGTCTCGTCCAGCGACCTGTGAGGCTTCGGCCACTAGTTCCCAGGAAGGATGATCTACCCAGTCTAAGCCCATTTTGGCCTCTTGTGATCCCTGGCCGGGATAGGTGAAACAAATCATCAGATGTCAGACCTCATATATAAATTAAGGGTTTCAATAACAATGGGGGCTTTAGGTGGTATTGCGGCTTTTATAACTTAAGGCATAACAATTTAGGGCATAACGCGATGCTAAGAGAGTACAAGAGACTAGGAGATTCTAGAACTTGTCGGAATATTGAAGCGCTTAGGGGCTCAGATTTAGGTAGAGTTGGCCATCTGCCCGGGTGGTGGAATTGGTAGACGCGCCGGACTCAAAATCCGGTTCCCGCAAGGGAGTGAGGGTTCGAATCCCTCCCCGGGCACCATTGTGAAGTGTTAGAATATAGGGTGCTTGTGAACCTGCGCGGGGATTGGCGTGGGGTTGGGTTTTAGTGTCGGTGGAGTTCGCCGCGTTCTAGCAAAGGGTCATTGTCTGATCTCAGCCGTTGGGCATTGCGACTTAGATAGGAACGCTGCGCGCTCTCGAAGGCTTCAGAACTCGCCATTTTCTCTTTCACAAGTTTCCTATGTCCTAAACGATCACACCACCATGGACACTTTTTGAAAGGCATTATATGGCTGTTGATCTTAGATAATAATGTTTCCAAAATGTTGAATGATTATTTCTTCAACTACTGTAAGCTAGGATGATTAGGTGGTGTGAAGTAGCTAGAAAATCGTATGTTATCGATTATCTCAAGAACGAGGGCAATCGCAGCCTCACTGTGATTGATTAATATCTTATGGGGCATTCCTTATTTTAAAAGGTCAAGCTAATTGGGGTGGGTTCTATAAGCACTGTGAGTGCACCTATTTATCTGATAGAGCAATTGTATAGGCCAATGGTGGATAGAGATGATCTCTAGGCGATGAGTTCGCTTCGAGTCACCTCTATACGATTTTTTGGATTTTCGCGGCTTGCCGAGTCACGGTCGCTTGATATGTCAACAGAGATCAGGAACAAGGTCTTACTGTCATGGACAATTCGAGGTGGGAATTCGCCTTCGTCACTATTGTCTGAAGGCAATACCAATTGATTGTTGGAGCAGTTGAAGATCACCAAATAACCAACTGCTTGCTGATAGTCGTTAGCATATCGACGTACTTGGTGGAAGCCTTTTCGCAGGTGTGACTTGTCTTTGCTTTTTTGAGGGTCATATACCTTGACTTCAAGTACCAGAGGATCTTGCATGTTGCTAAGGGCAACGATGTCTGCTTTGCCGGAAGGAGAAGTCGGTTCTGAGAATGGGAAGTCGATTCCACCATCGAAAAGAGCTTCTCGGAGTTTGCGGTCTAGGTTTCTTTCTCCTGTTGTCGTATCACCCTTGTATGTCCCCCATAATTCTTCTTTGTGAAACCACTCCGTTTTCAGTTTGAAACGTTCAAGCAGATATAGAACATCTCCCGCTTCGTCAATCTGATCGTCGAAGAAACGCCAGAGAACATCAAGCACAGTCTCATTAAAGTCGTTAAGCATATCATCTAATTGTGTCTCATTACTGAATCTTTGTGCCCAATTTAGAACTTGATCGGGGCTGGAATCCGCGGCACATTCCTTAAGTATGTAATAACAGAGTGTCGCCCTTACTGTTTCAGAGGTAGGAAAATTCACGTTGCGTATTTGCGCTTTTTTCCAATCGTTGAAGTCAATAGCTTCGTTTTGTTCAAGTTTGGTCACAAGAGCTTTCAAATGTGGATTCTCTTTCAAGAATTCTAAAAATAGCTGCAGTTCAGTTATGTAGTGTTGATATTTTATCTTGTGTAATCTGTTTCGACGTTCTTGCAATTTAACCCTTAAATTGTACATATACAACACAACAGTCCTTTCAGAAGTCTAAGGCGATAGTGCTATGCATTCGCTGAAGATCTTCTTGAAGCATATACATCTGACTATGTATTTTATGGCGGGATGTATGACTTGATGCCTTACTATCTATTAGGTGAATCTGAACTTTGCAACACGCACAGAAGACAAAATCCTCTAGATGGATAGACCTGAACTGAACGTCGATTTCGTATTGGCATTTCGGACAAGGAACTGAAATGAAGGCACGATCAAGAATATGCATAGCCTACAAACCGTCGCTTTATTTCACAGAAGTCACGTTGTAATTATCGTATCGGGGCAGTACTGCATACACGTTAGCAACATTGTGTTTAATTGTTAGAGCGCCACTAGAGCCCTGATTATGCTTTCTCTGGTGATCTGACCAGAGTCTTGGCCTTATGAGAAGCCCATTTCGTTTACCGCAGCGCGCATCTGCGCTGCTAGATCGGGGATGTCTATGGTGATCGTGTCCCAGACAATCTGATAGACGATGTCGTCGTATTGACGAGCGATGAAGTTGCGGGTGTCTCTAGCTTGGCGCAGCGGCAAATCAGGGAAACGGGCACTGAAGCCCACCGATAGCTTGCCAGATGCTTCACCGATTATCTCTAGCAGGCGTTCGGCTGGCTCGCTGAGATATGCGGTTGTGTTCGAAGTCGTGCCTGCCATGTGCAACGATTTCGTTTAGTTCATCGGCGGCACTAAGGATGGCCTGTACGTGGTCGGCATCGGATGTACTCAAAGGGGAATGGCATCTTCGAGGATGCGGATGTGTTTGTGGGGCTTCAGTCCTTCAGTGGGGATGATGTCAACCTTGCATCCGAGAAGTGACTCTATTTCTGTGGCGAGATTGGAAAGATCGAAATAGGTAGTCTCTGGGGCGAAGTCGGCAAGAAAGTCGCAGTCGCTTGTTTCAGTGTCGCCGCCGCGTGCAGTGGAACCGACAAGGGCGATGGCAGTCGCGTTATGACGATGAGCAGCGTTAACGATGGCATCGCGGTGCGTTTCCAGAATGGCATTGAGACGACTCATGCAACCATTGTACTGAAACCGAATTGCCTCACCACAGGTTTGCTGTTTGTTGCCATTGGGATCACTTGACATTATATTGATGTTAAATAATTTAACTAGCTGCCATTTCAGTGAGGAGTTTGTAATGAGCCAAATTACCGCCCGGGTTTCCGATGAGCTTGTTGAGGCACTGGATGTGGCTGCTGGGAGATTGAAGCGTAGCCGGGCCGACATAATTCGCCAGGCGTTAGAAAGCTATTTGGAGGATTATGATGATCTCAAGGTGGCCCTTGAGCGTCTGCAAGACCCCGCCGACCCGGTGCTTGATTGGGATGAGGTCAGACATGAGCTGTTCGGCTCGGATTGATCGCAGCGCGATTTAAGAATGGCAGATGGCGTAACAAGCCAGAGTCTATGGCCGCATACTCAGTTCGAATTAAGCGAAGCGCTATCCGAGACTTGGCGGGGATACCTCGTCAGGATTTGGAGCGTATTGAGTATGCCATCGATCGCCTGGCCGTGCAAGCGTACTCTGGTCATCCGTTGAAAGGAGATCTGCGGGGCCTTCGTCGTTTACGGGTCGGTGACTACAGGGTGGTGTATGAGGTGCTTAAAAGTGAATTGGTGGTTCTTGTAATTCGAGTCGCTCATCGACGAGAGGTTTATCGCCGCCGTTAGAACAGGAGATGAGGAGACCCCGGTTGTCGCTATATCTGGGCCGTCTTCCCTCTTGGGGAGCACACATGGAGAGCTAGATTGTTGGGGGGTTATAATGTGAAGTAGGATTGCTAGCTGAGATTTGGCATTAGAGTATGGGATATTGAACATTAAGCGCTGTTTCCTGGCTTTGTTTGTATCTCTGGCGTTGTTGGGGAGTTCTTTTTCCGCCTCAGCGACAGAGCTGCCGAGCAGGGACGACATCGACATCAGGAATGCCCTAATTGTTGCCCAAGAAAATTTACTGAACGCTTACCGATGCAATTTTGACATTGACGTTCATATTGTTTTAGGTGGGTGTCTTGATGGCGAGCCCGCTCTCGGCCCGCTCACGACGAGGTCTTTCAGCGGCACCCCGATGTGGGAGATGCTCACAGAGCGGGACAATCTGATCCTCTTCCAAGAGGAGTTGCTGAACGCCTATCGCTGCCTGTTTCAAGTAGACCTTGCAGTCGTCGTTGGTGGCTGCGCTGGGGTGGCACCCATTCTTGCGCCTACGAGTGAGCCTGAGCCCGAGGGAACATGGACTTGGCCCGAGGTTAGGGAGTGGCGTAGCGGCACATCTCCGTCGGGCAGAGTATTTGCCGAGACTGCCACAATATGGGGTGGAGGCAACAGCGGCAAGACCACCGACTATCTGTGGGTGTCCTGTGAGACCACTGGGCCTGGCGGGCCAGAGGTGGGCGTTACAGATTCCAACGGTTGGGAGCGGTGGGATAACAGCTCCATGCTTGAGAAGCGGATACTGTGGCTGCCTGAAGGAATAACAGCGTGGTGGGAATGGGACTGGGATGAGTTGGTCAGCAAATTTGATGATCTCTTGCCGTTTCCGTGGGGAGCCTTCTGGCGAAGCGACAGATCAGTAGACTTTTACCCATTCGACGGACGCACCGTTACTGCGTTCGTGCGGTGGGCGAATAATCTGAGCCGTGGTGGATGGTTGATGATGTTAGCCGACAACGACGAAGGTGAAGTTCTCTGGATGTTCAATCTGTCGGACGCTTACGAGCACATTAAGTGGGTTGCTGAACGATGCCGCTTTACTTGGGAAAACGACATGGTTCAAATGCCAGACCTTCCTTTTCATCGCTAGAAACAGTGTCCTAAGCGGCTATGTTTTCATATTTGTAAGAGTTGCGAACTTTTCCTTGAGGTTCGACATAGCATGTCGGTAGTGAGTACGCCGGGTGATCGGATTGCACAATTTCTTCGTGAAAATCCCTCGGGGCAGCTTTGGGTTACTGTCGGGTTTTCTTCAGCGTTTGGGTTGGCATGGTTGGAAGAACGAACCGCTGAACGTCCGGTCAAGTTGCTGATTGGCGACTACCGCACCGGGTTCTCCAAATACACGGAGGCTGACCGTTTGGCGGCAATTAGGTTTATTCAGCGGCAAGATGTGTCGGTGCGTAATTGGTATCGCAAGCGTGGCGGTTATCGAGTGGCGCACGCTAAGGCATGGATTGTCGATTCCGACCTGCTCAACGGAAACTCAGGAGCGGTTTTGGTGGGCTCAGCCAACCTGACCAAGCAAGGTCTTTTGCATAACGTTGAAATGATGACCCTCGCCGACCCTGACGAACACGAGCGGCTTCGAGCTGAGATGCGCCATGTTATGGACAAGAGCTGGCCCATTGAAGATGAACTGCTCGAACGCCTAGGCCACCGCGACCTTAAACAGCCAAGCAGCGAGATAACTATGTCTCCTTCAACACCTACGCACACCTATCAGATTCCAAAGCCCGCTTATCAGAGCCAGACACGTCATTCCCTCAAGGCAGCATCAAAGCGGCGGCGGTATCAGCAGCCAAGGCGGGCACCTGCGCTCTACAAGAGCAGCAATCGTCATCGTCGCCGTCTGAGTAGATCTGCTTGTTCAAGGCTAGTTGAGCTGGCTAAGGCAGTAGCAATGGTGGTAGCAGGGCTTGTGCTGCTGGCAATGCTTCCGCACATCCTTGAACAATGTGAAGGCATTGGTCATGTTGAGAGCAGGTCAAATGCTGCTGGAGCCTTTTCCGCGTTGGTGTTAACCCACTCAGCGGATTAGTGGTTGGGATGTGTCGTAGATGTTGGTGCGATCGTTGTGGTAGCTGGTGTAGATGTGTTCGTAGATGGCGTTAACTTTGCGGTTGAAAAGCTCGCGCTCGTACACGTCGGGCAGTTCGCTGTCGAGCACATCGCGCACGGCGACCTTGACGGCGGAACGGGTTTGCTGTTTGCGTTTCCAGTCGAGTACAAGTTCATCGGTAACGCGCTCTAGCAGCTTCTTGGCGGCGTTTTTAACTTGGATGGTTTCGGCGCGGGTGAGGTCGGGCTCGGGTTTGGTAAGCAGGTCGTAGACGGCGAGTTCTTCTTCGGACATGCCTTCTCGCACGGCGCGTTGTTCTTCTTCGGTGATTTCGTCGTTGATAGCCTTGAGCCGCCGGAGGAGTTCTTCGAGGTTGTGGGTTCCGGCATTGTATTCGTCGATGAGTTGTCGGAACCGCTCGGCGAGGTCGCCTCGGGTGGGGTTCTTGCGCACAGCATCATTGAGGCGCGCTTCGATATCTCTTTGGATTGCTTTGGCGGCGGTGCGCTTACGCCCTTGGAAGCGCTCGATGAGTTGGTCGAAGTTGAGCTGGTTCAAGTCGATGAGCGGGTCGGCACCGGCGGTACCGATGATGTATTCGTTGGTAGCAACTGAACGGTTAAGCAGTTCTGACACCGAGTCCATTACCCCGGAGATGTCGGGGGCCTCGGTGGATGATTCGATCTTGGCTGCGATCGTTCGGATTATTGCTATCTGGTGGGCCGCGGCCATGGCCTCGGGGTCGGGCAGCAGGGCTTTAAAGGTTTTTCGGGCTCGCCGGGCCAGCGCTACGTAGGTGCGGCTGGTTTGATTGTCTACGAGCAGCGCTTCGACAGCAGCCTGTTGCAGAGCGATGAACTCAAAGCCCGCAGCGGCCTCCAGTTTGGTAAGATCGACATCGTGGTTGTCACAGAAATTGGCGATTTCTTCAAGCGCAGCTTGCAGTTTTGCGATCAGGTCGGTTTTGGGACGGATGGGCGAGCCGCCTTTCAGCCCGATATCGCCCGCGCCATAGATGGCGAGGGCTCTCTCCAGGTTTCGAAACACGCCCACGTAGTCGACAATGAGGCCGTTGTCTTTGTCGGGAAACACACGGTTGGCTCGGGCGATGGTCTGCATCAGGGTGTGGTTGCGCATCGGCTTGTCGAGATACACCGTTGAGGTAGATGGCGAGTCAAAACCGGTGAGCCACATAGCGCACACGAACACTAATCGGAACGGATCATCGGGGTCTTTGAACTTGGCATCGAGGTTGTTTTCCACCATGCGCTTGCGGTGTTTGGCGATGTCTAGCCCAGCTTCGGCCATGTCAGCCACCTCGTTCTGGGCCTGCGACACCACCACGGCCATGTCGGTGGTGGCCATGAAGTCGATGAGCGACTTCAGGTGAGGGTGCGCCATCTCGGGCGCATCGGCCAGCTCGGCCTCTAGCTCTGTTTGGTAGCGGGCCCATTCGGTTTGTACTAGGTCGTACATCCTCACGGCTGTGGCCTTGTCGATGGCCACGTATATCGCTTTGCCCCTAAATCCCCGGTTGACGAAGTGGCAGACCAGATCGACGGCGATCTCCTGTAGGCGTTGCGGACGGGTGATTAGTTGGTACTGGCGAGAGAACTGGCGGGCCACCGCCTTGTCTTGAGCATCGTCGAGCGCGGCGGCTTCGAGGAGGTCTTCGAGCTCTTCGTCGAAGTCGTCGTTCATCAACTGGAGTTCGGGGATGCGGTTCTCATAGTAGAGCGCAACGGTGGCACCGTCGGCGATGGAGTCGCTGAAGTTGTAGATCGACACGTAGTCGCCAAACACCCGCCGGGTCTCCTCTTCCTCGCCAGCGATGAGCGGCGTGCCGGTGAACCCGATGAACGATGCAGTGGGCAGCGCTTGGCGCATGTTGGCTGCCAGGGTGTCGTATTGAGAGCGATGCGCCTCATCGGTGATCACCACGATGTTGTCCCGCTCTGATAGCACCGGCATTTGTTGGCCTCGCTCGGGTGGGATGAACTTGTGAATCAGCGTGAACACATACCGGTGATCTTGGCTCAGCAGCTCGCGCAGATGCGCTGATGACTCGGCGTGAACTTTTTGGCCCGCGGTGATTACCCCGCAATCAGCGAAATCCTCGTAAAGCTGATCGTCGAGTTCGGCGCGGTCGGTGACCATCACAAACGTCCAGTTGCCCGGCTCTTTGCGTAGTACCTTTTGGGTAAACCAAAGCATCGACAATGACTTGCCTGACCCCTGCGTGTGCCAAAATACTCCCAATCGGCCTTCTCGTTGGCCTACCTCTCGCAATGCCTCCAGCGAGTTGTGTACTCCGAGAAATTGGTGGTTTTTGGCTAGCGCTTTCACCAACCCGCCCGGCCGCTCCATGAACGCGGTGAAGTTCTCCACCAGATCCAAAAGGCGATACGGCTCGCACGTCCCTCGCAGAGCGGTCTCCAGCGACACGATGCCCTGCTCGCTTTCGGTGTCGATTTTCTTCCACTCAGCGAAATGCCTCCAATCCGCAAACGTAGAGCCCACTAGTGTGTCTGCCCCGTTTGAGAGCATCACGAACGCGTTGAACCAGAACAGATGCGGAACAGTGTCCCGGTAATCCCGCAAATTACCGTCGTACGCGTCACGAACATTCTTGTGCGACACCTTCAACTCCACTAGTACCAATGGAATGCCGTTGACGAACAACACCACATCGGCCCGGCGCTTGTACATGTCGCCGGAGATCCAAAATTGTGAAACTGCTAACCAGCTATTAGCCGAAGTGCGATCCCAGTCCACGAACCGCACCGTCACCATCTGGCGCTCGCTGTTGTCGACAGCGACCTCTACTTTCACCCCCTCCCGCAGCAGGCCGTAGACCTCACGGTTCGCTCGAACTCGATCCATCGCTGAGCGATCCTGTGTCAGCCGCTCAGCAGCCTCATCCAACGCCGACTTGGGCACCCCAGGATTTAAAGATCGCAGCGCATCGTCGAGCCGATGCCGCAGCACCGGCTCCGACTGAGAATCACGTCCCAATGTCCCCGCTGGCCCTAAGTCTTCGGTTAATCCGTCTAGCACCTCCCAACCCAATTCCGACAACAACGCCAATGCTGGCTGCTCAACCAGGGCATCCTCACTCAACCGACCTGGATTCACGCCCCCACAGCCTCCAGGTTGAGGTCAAGCTCAGTTACATCGAGCTCGTCAGACACCAGACGCGGCAACAGCAGATCACGAGCCTCCCGGAGTATGAGATTCTGTCGAGAAAGAGTTGCGACCAGGTCGGCCATCGGAGAAGCCACATCTTCAAAGGCTTCAACGATCGGTCTGATCGGCTTCAGCAACTGGATCGACTCCATATCCTTCTTGGTTACAGCGTTGAAGATTGTCCCACCACCGATTGAGTCCTCAACTGCAAACTTGTCCTTTAGTTGGGTCAGCAAGAAGTTCTGATTTCCATCCAAGGCTCGGATCGCACTGAGGCCTCTTCCCACTACAAGACGATCGGATGCCACATTGATGCGGCCAACAGGGGCCCGAACGCTGAACAGGATGTCCCCCTGCTCGGCCACTCGCTTGTCCACCGTCGTCCACTTCGTGTGAGTAGGGAACCGCGGCCCAAAGTCGGTCACGCCCTGATGAAATGGAAGCCCTTCTCCGAAATCGTTGTAGTACTCCGACTTTGGCGACTGGCCCATGACGAGCGAACAGGCCTCGACCAAGGGAGACACATTCCACCCGTCAGGGACCGGGCCGAGGTCAGAGTCGACCAACTCGACATCCTCATGCCCCGGAAACCGAAAGTACACAAACCACTCCCGGTACAACAACCGAGTCATCTCCTCCAAAATCTCAATCCGCCGCCGATTGTTCTCCATGAGACTTTCCAAAATCATCACGGCACGGACAACGGATCGCTGGATGTCTAGGTCGGGGAGAACGACTTCATAGGATCCCAGAAGTCTCGCATTTGCGTTTGGTTGCGCAGCCCCACCCGCTACGGATTTGACCCATTTCTTGAATGCAGCAGACTGAATTATCTGTCCGAGATAGTACGGATTAACCTTGGCAGCGTCAGGTCGAAAACGAACCAAATAGCTGGCGAAAGTAGCACTCTCGGGTCGAGCCCAGATCTGTTTCGCATATCCAACCGTCGCTCCAGTACGGGCAACAACGATGTCCCCCTCGTTGAGAAGAAACTTCTCGAGCTTGCGATCCTCTATTTCACAGTGAGGAACAGCCCCCCAATTGATCGAGTCAGGGACAATGTCCGTGATCCGAAGAAATTTTGGACCAGCGGAAGGGTCATCAGAAGCGCTGGCCGTATAGCCGTAGTCGACCGAGGTGCAGAGTTCGCTCAGTGCTGTCATTGATGCCACACAGAATCGAGAACCTGGGAAACTGACTCACCCAATCGCAGCGCCTCTGCCGATAGCAGTTCCCATTCCTCGGCAAGCTCACCAATGCTGGTCTCGAAATCGATGTCTTGCATCTTACCCGTCGCCATACCGACGTATCGCCCAGGATTCAGGCTCCAGTCCTGCTCCTCGATCTGCTCGAGTGTCACAGCAGCGCAGAGGCCAGCAACGTCGGCATATTGGCCTTCGGGAAACCTCTCGTCAAGCATGTCCTCGCTCCCCGCATCGAACTTTGGCTCTTGGCCTCTCCAGAGCCGGACGATGTTGGCGAGAAACTCAATTTGCTGGGGTGTCCAGTCGCGGTGGGCCCGGTCAATCGGGTTGTAGATCTCGCGGGCGTCAATGAAGAGCACCTGCTCGGCTTGGTCGGTGTACTTCTTGCCGCGGTCGAGGAACCACAGCGTCACGGGCAGGGTGACGGTGTAGAACATGTTGGTGCCCACGGCGATAATCACGTCGACACTGCGGTCCTCGATCAGCTTGCGGCGTATCTCCAGTTCGCTGCCTCGGGCGTCTGACGCGGAGTTGGCCATAACAAACCCAGCTCGCCCGCTCCTGTTGAGCGCGGAGTAGAAGGTCTGGATCCACAGGTAGTTGCCGTTGTCTGGCTTGGGTAATCCAAACGGGAACCGAGGGTCGTCTTCGAGTTTGGCCTTGTCGATCTTGTTGACGTTGAACGGGGGATTTGCCATCACGAAGTCGAACTCGCCGACCGCGTCGTGGAGGTCCTCGTAGTAGGTGTTGCCTTCCTTGATGTCGCCGGCGAGCCCGTGGACAGCGAGGTTCATCTTGGCGAGCTTGACGGTGTCGCCGGTCTTCTCCTGACCGTAGATCGACAATTCCGCACTGGGGTCGCGGCGGTGTCGCTCCACAAAATGGGCCGACTGGACGAACATTCCGCCCGACCCGCAGGCAGGGTCGTAGATCTTGCCGTGGAATGGCTCCAGGATCTCCACGATGAGCCGCACGATTGAGGTGGGGGTGAAGAACTCCCCGCCCTTCGAACCCTCCGAAAAGGCGAACTGCCCCAAGAAGTACTCGTAGATTAGTCCAAACCCATCACCCTCGATCACTTCCGGTAAAGCTCGTAACAGCCGCAAGAGCTCGCCCAAGATGTCGTCGGGAATGCGGGAATAGTCCTTCGGCAACACCCCTTGAAGATCAGGGTTGCTGCTCTCGATGCCCACCATGGCTTGGTTGACCGCTTTGCCGACATCAGCACCTTCAGGAAGGTTCAGCAACGCCCCAAACCGCGACTCCTCCAGCAAATACAGAGCACCAGCCGCTTGGTAGTCCTCTGGCCCAATAGTCCGCCGTTCAGAACCCCTCCTCCCGATAACCTCCTCAACCTGAGCAAACCGCTCATCCGCGTACCGCAAAAAGATCAACCCCAACACCGGCGACGCATACTCAGAAGCCTTCAATCCAGAGTTCGCCCGCAGCTGATCCGCCGTCTCCCAAAGCTTCCCCTGAAGTTCACCTAGATCTGTCGCCACGCCTATCCCTTCTCACAATCCCCCCAACGCAGACCACGTCAAGTAAAATCAAGCTAGCTGGCAAGAGTTAGCTAGGCAATGCTACCGAAACGGCTGCTTTGCAGTTGATGGGGTGGGATAACCCACCTTGAGCTTCGGCTCAGTTTTTCCCTGTCCGGATTGCGTTGCCGCTATGTGGTGGGGGTATGCATGCCCCCACCACATTTTCGTTGAGTGAGGTTCAGAGTTGCAGCTGTCACAATACATCAATAGAGAGGCCAGCAGGCTGATTAAGCGTCACGAGCGCAATATGCATAGAGGCTATCTGGAATGGGAGCGGCGTCGGAAACGGTCTAAGATCCCCTTACAGCGTCTTGAAACCGCACAGCCTTCATGGTGGAAGCTTGATCCCGGCTTCAATCCTTATCATGTACGTCGACGAGCAGATGTGATTGGGCACGCGATGTGGCGGGCTTTAAAGGAGAACCGTTATCGACCTTGCTCACCAGTAAAGGTCGAGATAGTCAAACCTAACGGAGGTGTTAGAAGTCTGTCAGTGTTCCAGATTGCTGATAGTGCTTTGTCACGATTTGCGTTCGATCAAATTCTTGCTAAAAACATTTCACGATTCAGTGGGAGAGCCTACGCCTACAGAAAAGACTTATCAGCTCACGATGCAATACACTTCGTGCGCACAGAGTGGACTGGCAAGACAAGGGTCTTTATTGCCGAGTACGATTTCAAATCGTTCTTTTCAAATATATCACATGCACATCTCTACGAGATGATTGAACAACGAAGTCTGTTTCTCACGGATTTAGAAAAGCACATTATGGTTACTTTTATGCGTTCGATTTCTATACCCGAGGAGTCTTATGTTTCGAATGGTGGAAGAGATGCAACTAAGGGTATTCCTCAAGGCACTAGCATAAGTCTTATCCTAGCTAACCTGGCTGCTAGGCATCTTGACCAGAGGCTTGAGAGAGTGGGCGTAGGGTTCGTTCGCTATGCAGACGATACCCTTATCTGGGGCGATGCTTACGGCAGTATTTGTGAAGCAGTGGAGATACTCACTGAGGAAGCTGCTCGAATGGGAGTTGATTTCAATAGGCAGAAATCAGCGGGGATAAGCCTGTTAGTGCCACGATCTTGGACATCTGAAGGGGAGATCAGGACTAAAAGGAGTGTTCGTTTTCTCGGTTACGACTTGGGTCTTGAGCATTGCGAACTTGCAAGTGATGCCGAAGCTAAAATTAAGCAGAAGTGTCTAAAACTGATCTATGACAACCTTCTGAGAGAACCACTTCAAAACAACCAACACCCAGATAGAATCACTGAAACTCTCGACAGCGACTATGTCGCTTTACTGGTACAACTACGAAGATATCTGTATGGAGATTTGTCTGAGAAGAAAGTTAAGAGCTTCCAACGAGGTGAAATTCCATATCAACACTTCACAGGTGTTATGTCTTGCTATCCTCTTCTGAACGATTCAGATGCTTTAGCACGAGTGGATGGTTGGTTATTGCATAACATCCATCGAGCAATCGTAAAGAGAACAGCACTCCTACGTGCTAATGGGCTACTTCCTCTTTCCTCAGCACCGATTCCTCATGGCCGGTCGCCATCTCAGCTACTAAATCTTGAAAATCCGATAAGTCAGTCTTCAGGTTGTTTGATCGATATTAGTGTGCCCAGCGTTAGGCGAATTGCATCTGTGATACGAAAAGCCGCAGAAAGGTTTGGAGCAGGACGTGTTGGCAACGAGCCAGAGATAGGTGTGTCAAATCCTTCTCGTTATTAGATGCTAATTTTTGTGCAGGTAGCGTCTCTTTGGATTGACTCAAGATACGCAGATTAGTTCTGTGTGTCTTGAGTAATCGTTTACGCTAGTCCTTTCTTGTGATGGCTTGTCCTACTTTCTGCATTTTTGGAGGTCTTCTCAAAAATCCAGCAAACGTGCTGAGATAGAACGTTCAAAATCTGTTCCAGCCAACATGTCGTGTGTATACTGCTCTTAGGTCTACAAAGGGGGAATCGTTCCGTTAGGGGCGGTTCCCCCTGGTTCATTTGTGACGATCACGATGTCGCCTGTGTGCTCACTTAGTTGTTTAAAGTGTTCACACCTAGATCACTTGAGTGGTGTTCGATGCCACAATCCGCATGTAGAGGGGCGCGGCGGCGCGGGCAGCGGGGAAGTAGCTTTGCCCGACTAAATCATAAGCAGCCATGAGGTCAGCTACTCCTGCCTCGTGTTCTTCCAACCTTTCTATCGTTGTATCGTCTGTTAACGTTTCTGCTTCCACTTCAGCTCCTCCAATTGTTTTTCACGACTGTAAGGTTTACCGGCAGCTCACACAAGCATCCTATTCATCCCACTTGATCTCATCATAGCCAGTAACGTTGCAATAGGAGGTAGGAGATGAATAGGCGTTTAATCGCGATTGTCGAATCCGAGGGTGATGGCTACGTCGCATTCTGCCCGGAGGTTGATGTTGCGAGTTAGGGAGAAACGGTTTTTGAGGCATGAGGGAACCTTGCCGAAGCTCTCGCGTTGTGCTTCGAGAGCGTATCTGTCGAAGAGATTGAGCGGCGGTTTGGAATGCATCTCAATTCTGATTTGAGGGTCTAATCTGGACTCAGATGCCGTATTCTTGTGTCATGGACGAAGAACATCTACACGAGCCTTCCCCTGGTACTATCAAACTTGAAGAAGCAGAGTTCGTTCGTTCGGCTGGACGAGAATGCTGTAGATGAGGTATTGACCTTTTCCGATTTCGATGCCGATATCGGAAAAGGGGTGGTTGCTGATCGTTCTAATGGTACCTTTTATACTAGCACAGAAGAACTCATTACAGGATTGAGCAAGCTGGCTGAGCATTCAGATTCCTAAGCCGGTCGTTAATGCCAACCTTCCATACGATGCTCTCGTTTGAGCGCGATTACAAACGTCTGACCTCAGAGTAGTACGCGCAGTTTGTCGAATGCCTTAGGAAGTTCGTAAGCGATCTGCGAGACATGGAAACAGGTTGCTGTCACAGCGTCAGAACGGGGTTGAGGGTAAAGAGGGTACAGAGTGGGGTTGATGCTTCCTGCTTCTATGATGCTTGCTACTTGGGCTTATGGGATTTGGCTTTGACACTCAGGTGATGAAGCGGATAGAGCGGTTCTTGGTTGATTATCCGATTGGTCATCTTCATGTTGTAACCGGGTACACGTCGATGGCAGGGTTGGCGTGGCTGGCTCGCAAGGCTGCGAAAAGGCCCGTGACGGTTGTGATCGGTGATCTGCGTACCGGGTTGGATAACTTTGAGGCACGCGATGCCGCCGAGGTGGTGAAGTTTATCTCGCGTCCCGACGTTCGGATTCTTAATTGGTACCGAACTGCCAAGAACCAGAAAGGGCCTGCTATCGCCCATTCCAAGATGTTCGCTGTAGAAGTACCTAAAGGGCAGCCAATCGCAGTCTTGGCGGGGTCTGCTAATCTCACAATGACCGGACTGAGCGCCAACGTAGAGACAATGGTTGAGGCTGTTCAAGAGGATCGAGAAGCGGCCTTTAAGCAGGTTCTATGGCTGGAGAAGCAAGGCTGGGATGCTACCGACCGGATCATGAAAAAAGCGCGGTCAAAAGAAAGAGAAACCGTAGGAGCCGGTTGTTTGCCAGCGCTGGTTTCAACCCCATTAGCCATTGTTCGGTTTGTTGCTCATGGCCGCTTTTCAGTGAGGCGATTACGATAAACAACGTGTTCTCACCTTCTGTGAGCGAGAAGCTCAAGGCGTATGTCTATTTGTTGATTGATCCGCGCGACGACAAGGTTTTCTACGTGGGCTTACAGACGAAACCGCCTTCGAGATTGAAGCAGCGGCTATGTAGCTGCTGGGCATGGACGAGCTCACTAACAAGGTCGAAGGACATGATGTTTGGCGGTGGGGCCGAATGACCACTGATGTTGCAATATCGCTTTTTGATGCGCCCCGAGTGCCTGAGATCAAAGAGCGGGTGATCTTGTTTAAGATTCCTCAGTTCTGGTCGCCCGAGATTTCTGCTGAGGAACTGTACGACGCAACTCGTGGCTGGTGGAGGCTTGGCCCTCGCCGCAATAACGCTGACTACGCCTTTGCCGTTGATAAGGGAATCATCCACGAGGTGTATCGGATTAATAGCTGGCGACAGCGACAGTCAGGCGACCGAGACTGGGAACACGACATCGGTAAACCTCACAAACGATGGGGCTTCAATGGCGAGGTTGCCGATGAGTTGGCGCACTATCGCAATACCAGCGTACAGCACCTCTTCAAAAAGGGTGAGTGTTCACCTTTTAAGTACGTGAACTGCTGAATGATTCTAAAACATAGCTCGGCCACGCCCTGCTGAGCAGGCCAGCCGGAGAGGACTTAGGGCAATGCAGCCGAGCGTATCAGCGGATCCTCGAACGTTTGGCCGCATAGTGCATGGTCGACTGACAGCAGTAACCGGCATCTTGTCTTTCTAATCCGTGGCACCGATATCGCTTTAGGCTAAGCCAGCGCTCAGGGACTTAGGGTCGTGATAGGGATGACTGCTATTCCGTCGGGTAACTCAACTCCGATGCCGGTTGCGGTGATGACAGCCAACTTGATGGGGTCTCCCATTCGCTTGGTGTCGACCCGATCTCTCAGCTGGCGAAGTGATTCGATGCCTTCCATGACCCCTTCATCGCCGCCAAGTTTGACTTCGAATGCAACCCACTCTCCGTCGGCTCTTTCCAAGATCACGTCTACTTCCAAACCGTATTCATCTCTATAATGAGAGAGCTGGCAAGCCTCGAGTTGCGAATAGACCCGAAGATCGCGCACAACGAGCGATTCAAAGAGGAAGCCGAAGAAGTTTAAATCAGCTCGCAGTCGGGTGCTGTTCGTCCGCAGGGCGGCTACAGCGAGAGATGGGCATACAAAATGGCGAGTTGGAGTCGTGCGCAAGGCTATTCGCGATCTCAGATGTGGTTGCCACGCTGGTAAGTCTTCAACCACGAACAGCCGCTCAAGTGCCTGCAAGTACTCCTTGATAGTTCGGGGATGCCAAGGTACTTCTCGATTTCCAGACGCGTCTTCGGCAAGTGTCTTGTAAGATGCCTTGGTGCCGGTGTTGCGCCCCAGCGAAGTCAGTAGTCGGCGGATTCCTACGGGGTCGCGCTTTATGTCATCTACCCGGGCGATATCGGTACGGCTGATATCGTCTAAGTATGCGCGCAAACGTCTCTGCGCGAAGGCTGGAGTGCCTGAGATGATCCTTGGCCAGCCTCCCCGGCATACAAGTTCGATCATTTCAGGAATCTGAATACCGGGGTTTTGTGGTTGATTGGATTCACCGTTCATCAGCTTGTTGAGCGACACGCTCCCATCCGATTCGCCTGATTCAAACAACGACATTGGCCGCAGCCTCACCCTTGTGATCCGTCCGGCACCGGAATGCCTGGTTATGTCGTCGGGTGGATTCGCTGATCCGGTAAGTAGAAATTGCCCCATTTCAGCTCGTTCATCGCAGGCACGCCGCATGGGGTTCCAGATCTCGGGCACTTGCTGCCATTCGTCTAACAAGCGAGGGACGGGACCGTCAAGCAGGGATGCGGCATCAATTGATGCCGCTAGCCGGACACCGGGTATTGTGTCGAAGAGCGCCTCGCTCTGCGCGAAGTTCTTAGCGGTCCAAGTCTTTCCGCTGGCTCGGGGACCATCTAGGAAGACAGCAGGGCTGGATTGCAGGGCTTCAGCTACTTCCCTGTCGACGATCCGAGGTCGGTATCCGGATGGAGTAAGGGTTTTAGTCACAGGGTTAAAGTATATTGTAAGTGTGGTTTTACTGTCATTGTAAGTGCTAAAAAACTGACATATGAAGTGCTGAAATACAGATGCACTGACCATGGTATTTACGACCTCGGTCACCACAGAAGAACCTTGGCAGAAGCGGGTTCGCAAGTAGTCGAGAGATCGGCCTACGCTTTTATTGTGCTTGCGGCGATCATGCGAGAGGTGGGGGAGACCACCCTTGATTTATGTGATGACATCGAGATGCTAGACCTAGGTCCTGATGATGTAGCTATAAAAATCACCCACACCGGAGTGTGTCACTCTGATGTGTCGGTGATGAACGGAACCATCCCCCAGGAACCGCCTTTGGTGCTTGGCCACGAAGGTGCCGGAATTATTGAAGAGGTCGGTTCCAATGTGGATGATCTAGCTGTGGGCGATCATGTGATCGTGGTGTGGTCGCCGCCGTGCGGCAAGTGCGTTTATTGCACGGGGCGCAACCAGCCCAACCTATGCATCAACATCACCTTTGGAGCTATGGCCCGCACCAAGTTTGCTCAGGGTGGTCAAGAAATGATGGGGATGGCTGGAGCGGGCACCTTCGCCGAAAGGACGCTCATGCCACGTCAGGGTGTGGTGAAGATTGACTCTGACATACCCCTAGACGTGGCTTCTCTCATCGGTTGCGGGGTGATGACCGGTGTCGGAGCTTGCCTGAATACAGCCAAGGTCAGCCCTGGCTCGTCAGTGGTGGTGTTCGGGGCAGGTGGTGTGGGCGTGGCTGCCATTCAAGGGGCGAGGATCGCTGGTGCCGCTGAGATTGTGGCGGTGGACAAGAACCCGGCCAAGCTAGATGAGGCCATTGCCTTCGGTGCCACTCATGCGGTGCTGCCCGAAGATTTGGCAGATACCAAGAACCAGATCACCGGAGGTGATGGGTTCGACTATGCGTTGGAGTGCATCGGTGTTCCTGCCCTGATGCGCACCGCCTACGACATGACCCGACGGGGTGGCACCTGTTGCATCGTGGGCGTGGGTCGCATGGAAGAGATGGTGTCGTTCAACGCCTTCGAGTTGTTCTACAACGAGAAGACATTGGTGGGCTCTTATTACGGTGGCACTGATGTGCGCACCGACTTTCACCGGCTGTTGCGGTTGTGGAAAAGCGGCAAGCTCAACTTAGAGGGTATGATCACACGGCGCATCAGCATCCACGAGATCAACCCCGCGTTAGAAGCAGTGCGCAACGGCGAGGTTGTGCGTCAAGTCATTGAGTTTTAACGCGCAGCGCTTCGTCTGACTGGATTGTGCCACACATGATGGCGGTGGTTTTTTAGCTGTTCAAACGCTCAGTAGACCTCAGGCACGAAGGTTTGATCTTCGAGGGGCGGGCGCACGTAGCCAATGCGGTCTTGGCGCTCGGGTATCTCAACTTCCTCCCAGGGCACTTCCTCATAAGGAATCATCGACAGCAGATGTGAGATGCAGTTTAGTCGGGCTGCTTTTTTTGAATCGGCGTTCACCACATACCAAGGGGCTTGTTTGATGTCGGTGTGGGCGAACAGCGTGTCTTTAGCCTTCGAGAACTCCACCCAGCGGCTTCGACCCTCAATATCCATCGGTGACAGCTTCCAGCGCCGCATCGGATCATTGATGCGATTTTGAAATCGGCGCTCTTGCTCGTCGTCGCTCACCGAAAACCAGTACTTAATCAAGATGATTCCCGAACGCACCAGCATACGCTCGAACTCTGGGCATGATCGTAGAAACTCCTGGTACTCCTCGGGAGTGCAGAACCCCATCACCGGTTCTACCAGTCCTCGGTTATACCAGCTGCGGTCGAACAGGATCATCTCTCCGACAGCAGGCAGTTCGGCCACATAGCGCTGGAACCACCACTGGGTTTTTTCTCGGTCGCTGGGTGTGCCCAGAGCCACCACCCGCACTACCCGTGGGTTAGTGCGTTCAGCGATGCGCTTGATGACCCCGCCCTTGCCAGCGGCATCTCGTCCTTCAAAGATCACTACTACTTTGAGGCCCTTGTGTCGGATCCAACGCTGCAACCGCACCAACTCTTTTTGGAGTCGCCTTAGTTCTCGTTCATAGTCTTTTTTGGTGATCTTGTTGCATGACCCTTGTAGCGGGGTGTCTGCGCCTGAGATGCCCAGCACATCGTGATCTGGTTTCAAACTCATATGTTAAGCGTAATCGTGAAGCAAGCTTTGGGGCTTAGCGAGCGCTATTAGCTAAATGCCGCGGTGCAGGCGGGCCACGGTTGCCATCCCGATTCTTGGTAAAGGGCATGGGCCATACGATGCTGGTCGGCGGGAGCAGCATCTCGGGGATCTATCCCCTCTAGGTGTGGATGGTTGCGTCGGGCAACCTCATTCCAGGTGCTTTGGAGAAACTGGAAAGCGCCCAGATATGGCCCAGCAGGGTTGTAGGCCGAGTAGTTGCCGCTAGATTCGCAGTTGATGAGGTGATCCCACTGAGCTTGGGTGCTGCCAGCAGGAATCGGCGAGAGGTCGGCTGCACCTTCAGACGATTCGCCGCCCGATGAAATCACTTGCGAAGTTGGGTTGCAGGCTGGCCACGGTGCCCATCCCCGCTCACCGAACAAAAGGTAGGCCATGCGATCTTGGTCGGCTGGGGCAGCGTCGCTGGGGTTAACCCCCTCTAGGTGTGGGTGGTGTTGACGGGCGATGCCATCCCAGCTGCTTTGTCTGAACTCATAGACACCGAAGTTCGCTTGGTTGGGGTGTACATGTTGATAGTTGCCCTTAGCATTGCATTGGCGGAGTTGCTCCCACTGTTCGGCGGTTGTGCTTTCGGGGATAGTTGGTTGGTCTAGGGGAGTGGTTGACGGGGTGGGAGTGGCAGTTGGGCTTGGCGCAGGATCTGGCTGCGTTGTATTTGGCTGTGCGGGGTTTGGTTGTATGGGATCTGTCTGTGCGGGATTGGGGCATCCGTTTGGCACTAGCTCGGTGTCGATGCTGAACATGCATCGGTAAGTGTTGAGTAGAGCTTCTTGGGCTTGGATCAATACGTCTCTGTCGGCGATAAGCATCTCTTGCTCGGCGATTTTCGCTTCTAGGCTCTCAAGCTGGTTGTTGCGTGGTTGGCCCCCAACAGGGGCAGTGCTTGCCCCCAAAGTAAGCAGCAACATCATGGCAAGCGCTCTAATGCCGAACCATCCGCGACAACCGGTTTTGAGCTTTTCTCTCAACATATTGCTGACTCTAGTAGGGTGGATGGCTGCGATTTGAGGTTCTCGATCCCTTTAAGCCTTGCTACCAATTTTTTATCCTTCGCGTAGCCACTGTGACACTTAAGGGTATTTTTTGCTCCGAGATTGGGTGGTTCAGAATGTAGAGAGATTGTTACCACGACCCCCTGGCGATACGCTGAGGCTTCAGTCCTTGCGAACAAAAGGGGTAGCCCGATATCCACAGAGGTAGAGAGAAATCAACAGATTTACGACACACGACTGAAGGGTGAGCTGAAGCCAAAGCATAACGGCAAAGTCGCGCTGATGCACGAAGGTGAACTTGTGATGGTCTTTAATGATGAAGGCGATGCTTATTCGGTCGGTTGTGAACGCTTTGGACTAGGGCATTTCTCATTGGTCAACATTGCCCAGCGACCAGCGCGTCTTGGATCGCGGCGCAGACTTGTACAAATTTAGCCATGTACGGTGGTCATTTTATCCTAAGTAATTGATCAGCTCGCAAACGCATATCGTTACGCTTGTTCCGAAATGAAGGCACGACGGTTATCAGTAAATACAAGATCGTTAAAGAAGTTTTGGCTACATAGCGCTAGAGCTGTAGATGCACGACATTTTCGAGACAAGTTGGCCGACGAACTGAAGGGGACGTGATGAGCTATAACGAAACAGAGGTGCTTGCAGCAGTTAGGCGCATAGAGAAGTATCGGGCTGGCCAAGACGGCGAGATCGGCGCGGCATTGGCTGTGGTTGGCCTGAGTTCTGAGCGGGTTGATAAGGAGTCGGCCATTCGAGACGACATGATAAGGGTCGCCCATCGTGTTGGTGCCTCGCTTCGCCAAATCGCCGAGGTTTCTGGCCTCAACCGCAAAACTGTTAGCAACATTGTGGGGGCCGACAAGCAGGGTTACTGGGCAGCCACATTTCTACGTTATTTTCAGCACAGGCAGTTCGGGCGGTTTTGGGGCGGACGGTGCGTAGGATGGCAGGATGTCCTACAGCAAAGGTGAGGCGAACCGATCAATGGCTGGAGTTGCTCCTCGCCTAGAAGAGGTGCTTTCTACGGAAGCGCTTGAAGAGGTTGACCACAAATTCGCTTAATCTGAAGCAGGTGCCTTGGAATGTCTGGCCGATGAATCCGCATGGGAAGATGCCGTCACAGTTGACGAGTTGCGGGAGTTGGCTCGCCGAGCGGGGCGGGGTGAAAAGGTGAGCTTGAAGAAGTTCTGAGTCGTGGCGGTGGCGGGCGATGGACCCACATATGGACAGGTGGATGATCGTTGATCAGGGGATTGTGGCGATGGCTCACCGTCCTCGGGGCGATGGACCCACATATGGACAGGTGGATGATCGTTGGTTTGACGGTGGTATTTGTTCGCGTGCATGAGAGTGTGGGGTGTTGGACTTGATGGAATTGCAGGACTTTTGATGCTTAGGCTGGTGTGGTCATCGGGGTCGCTGGAGTAAGCAGCCGCTAGCAGGACTCCGGTGTCTATAACTAGCAAGAGTTCAATTGTGTCCGAAACTCTCAGCGAGGATCTCGTCTGCGTTAGCGGCATTAAAGCTTGAGTTTGAAGCTCCGATGCCGACAAATCCTAAAGCACGGTGGCCAACTGGTGTTGGCGAAAGGGGAAGCAGCGATACCAATTCGGTCACAAGTTCGTCCAAGCCCATGTCTCGACTGTCGGCCTCGCGGCGCAGACGAGCCACCACGTTGTCAGGGAGCTCAAGAGTTACTGGCACTCATACATCATATTTGCTTAGGCCGGATGGCACCTTGCCGCTGACCTGTGATGACCAACAATTATGAAAATAATATATAAATACTTGAATAAGTTGGAATTAATATGGGCATACTTGTTACATGGTTATGCCGGGGTTAGCGAGGTTCGGCAAGAGGCAGATCAAGGAGGTCGGCTGTTTGGCCCTTGTCGTCTGCTGTAAGGGTATATCAGTTCTTTTGGTAAGACCTTGTACTATAGGCTTGTTTCGAGGGAATGAATCCCGATCATTGGCTTTCTGTCGGGCACTTTGGAGCTGAGCGTCAGTGGTGCGCCCTCGCCATCAAAAGAGTGATTATGAGTACATGATGAAGTGCGCCGAAAAGGCAGGTTGGGTGTTTGAACGGCGGGCCAAGAAGTTTCAAGGTCGATGTTCTTCGGGAGGCTGTCTCGTCACCATCCCCCTTACTCCGTCGTCACAGCGTACCCTCGCTAACCGGCAAGCCGACATTGACAGATGTCCGCACTGACCTATATAAAAGGAGGTGACATGAGCGACTCGATTATGGAAGTCACTGTTACGGGCGTGCTGGTTCACAGGGCTGACGAGCGAGAGCAGGTGCTTAGTAGAGATGAATACGATGCGGTGTTCGAGAAGGTGTCCGACAGTCTGCATAGTCTGATTTCAGATTGTGGTGTTTCTGGTCAAGCCGATACTGGAGAGTTGCGAATCTGGTTTCTCGTTGCTGATGCCGATTCGTTTGACAATGCCCTGAAAAGGATGGCCGCAATCATAAGCAAAGTGTTTCGCTCTGCTGATATCGTGGCCGACCCAGCTCGTAAACGCACACTGTTACGCTTGCCCCGAAACGAAGGCACGACGGTTATTAGCGGCTACAAAATCGTCAACGAAGTTCTGGCCGCATAGCGGAATTAGGGTGTGATACTTCAGCGTCGTTTCCCATAAAAACTAGGACGATGACAAGTCCGTTTCTTCCCTGTTTTCCTTGATTGACAAGGTGGAGCGCTTTCTTATTTTCTTATTAGTTTGGAACGAGATGCGGATGATGGGACAACCACTCAGCTGGTTACTATCGATCCGGAGCACAATGAAGTGCATGAACATCGTCATGTTTACCCGCCTCAGCGCAGGACGATTAGCAAAATTGCAACACGCGAAGACTTAGAAGTTGCCTTGTACCGGGAATGGGACCGGTTGGTAGATGAGCATAGTATGTATGTGTGCCTATAGGCTTTAAGTACGAGACCTGTTAAGAATGGAGACAACACACGGGAGAGGAGAAGCCAATTGGACCGAGTATCGCAAAGACATAGCGCCGCCAAGGCGTTTATGGATCATTGGATGCACAACCAGCAGGTACGCGATCTGCGTGCGCTACAAGATCTGCCGTGCCATGTAGCACTAGAGGATGATCTGATTGGAGATGTTGCTGCTGACTTGGCCGTGTTGCACCCGGATGGTGCAAATGTCATTGTCGTGTCAGAAATTGGTGACGGTGGATTCAAAGCCGCTGCTGTCCACATGGCTCCTACAAGATGCAGCGAAAACCGGTCGAAAGATGAACCTATTCCAGTGGATCCCAGCATCACAATGGGAATGCTGCTTCTTCTACTGAATCGACACAACAAAGTTCTTCTCGCGGTCAAAGAGTA
Organism: Acidimicrobiia bacterium; assembly: GCA_009843865.1. GTDB lineage: Bacteria > Actinomycetota > Acidimicrobiia > Acidimicrobiales > Bin134 > Poriferisocius. The sequence continues at coordinate 23,284 of VYCQ01000014.1, read as the reverse complement.
CTCGTGCGCCCCGAAGATAACCGAACTCGTCAGTGCTTGAGCAGCTCCCACTGCTATTACCCATAGCCAAGCCACGGTAGCCACACATCTAAGGCGACGAAGGTAAGTTTTCCTTTATCAGAATCGGCTGCGACTTGGTCGACTTCGGAGCTATGAACCGATCAGTCGGATAGACGCAGTATCCATTTCAGAATGGAGTAACTGAGCAGTCCTGCCTGTAGCTGATGCGTAATTCCCCTCGCTCCATGGCTGATTGCTGACACCGGCCAGTGCTATAAGCACAAGCCGCCAATTGTGCTGCCACTCTGCGACCACAGCATCTTCTCCATCTCCTGTCTCGACTTACAGTGCGACACATTGGAAGGGAAGCCGCCATTGTTTGACAGGTGGGCTTGAATTGCTGTCCCCGAACGAGATGCCAACGTCATATCTGGATAGGACTCATCGGACAAGAAGTGCGTGTAGTTCAACACACGCGTTGTTGATCCTGTGACATCCTTGCGGGGAGCGGAGCGCCCCGAGGGCCTTATGGACGACGTCGCGTTCGGGTCCGACATGAACTGCCATGACACCGACGCATCTTTTGCCGAGCTGGTCTATCAAGGGAGAAACGTTCAACACTCCATATGACTTCGTCAGTTCATTGTTGGACGAATCCTCCAACGTCGCCCAAGCGTTGTCCGGGGATTCCCCGTGGATCGCTTCATTGATCCACAGAAACGGCTTGGCTTCCTGAAAGCACATTCCATGTAGACCTGACTGCAGGTCTGTCGTGGGAGGCGGGTGACGCTCAGCAATGAGGGAGACGGACAACTGCCGCGAGAGAACTCTCTCTGGCAATTTGAAGGGTCGACGCAGCTTAGGAGACCAGTCCCACTCACACAGATAGAGATCGACCATCCAAAGGTCAAATTGATCTGCAGCGAGCTGTCCGAGGTCGGAGACCACTTGTACCGCTCTGCGCTGAACTAGATCGTAGTCTCGTCCGAGTCTGCGAACAATGCTTCTATCTCGAGCGACGTTTGCGGCGCTATGAAGGATGATGAATCCAGCACTTCCAATAGTCACTGGCCATGTTCCGAGTGTGATAGCTACGGTGAAAACAATGGTGGCTAGTGTCAAAGTGAACGGGCCAAATGCTATATCAGCCCATGGGGACCTAAGGTGCATCAAGATTGTTCCTGCAAATGTTGGCGCAGCCGATCCTCCATCACTTTGGAGCGCGTTTCGACGTTGGCCTTGATCGCACCTTCTCGAGCGAAAGCATTTAAGTATGTGAGCATGTCTGGCGCAATGGCTGGCAATTCGAGCTCTTCTTCAGATGGCTCGTCTGCAGCAAGCCCGATGACGGTACTGCGTAAGTCAGATAGCTCTATTGCACCTTCTCTCCGCTCTTGTTCGAATTCTTCAAAGAACCTTAAGACGGTCTTAGGATCGGGGTAAATGTCTGATTCTTCAAGTTTCATCAATGACAATAGGAGATCCACTACGCCCCAACGAGTCTTAAGGGTCCCGCGTTCTGTAGCTGCTATGGCTTGCAGTCGATCGAGCATATCCATTGCACGAAGTGCCACCGGCCCTTGAGGTTCAAATGAATCGTCTTCATACAGTGCCAGCAGGTCAGCCCCCTTCAGACCGGTGGGTCCATTTTCTTTGACGAGGGCCAATATAATTGCCGACATTTCATGCCATCCAAACCGCTTGCTCCGAAGAGCCGTTTCAGGCCACAGTGGGTGCTTTCCCATCTTGTCCGATACAAAATTACGGACAGGGCTCGACATGGCATTACGCCGTTCTGCTGCGTTAAGCGGCTCACCCTTCTGGAGTCGCTGGAATAATTCTCGAATATCGTCTTCATTCTCAGTTTCGAGTTCTGTCACAGTAACCTTGGCGAACTCAAGTCGGTCTTTGGCATTCTGAGGCAGCTCACCCCAGTTCTTACCACCGACCGTTTCTAGGTCAGGGTATGAGTAGCTACGTGGAAGCGCGTATTCATTTGACATGAATTGCCAGATAGCGGTCAGCCGTTGGACACCATCAACAACGTCAAACAACTTGTCTGATCCATCGGGTAACTTGCGTAGGAAGATCTTCGGAAGGTCGAATCCACGCAGGATCGAATCAATTAAGAGTTGTTGCTGAGGAACTGACCACACTTTACCTCGTTGGTATTCTGCCTCAGTGTTGATACGGCCATGAAGGTCAGTCAACATTCGGACTGTCCACTCGCTTGTTTCCCGTCTCACTAAACCTCCCTTATCAGGACAAGAGCACCTATCTTGAGGGAATGCTCCGATTTTGCTATTGATTCGCCTCGGCTCTTTGTTCGCTATCATAGCTTGTTAAGCTTTGTATCAGGCTTCGGGTCAAGTTCTGCAGTGCGGGAAGATGGCCCGCTTTCATCATCTCTTTGACGAGCGGGATTCCGGCAGCGGCATAGCTTTCAACGATATCCAAGACCTATCGGGGCTCTCGAACCACGAATGGGTCGCCGGAGTGAGTAATCGTCAGCAGAAATATGAGAAGCTCGGTCGATTGCGAGGCTAGTGCGACAAATGATCAGCAGCCGCCAATAGGCTATAGATCCCCCGGAAAGCCAGGACGTATCATCGGCACAGGGCGGATCTTGAGTAGGAATCAGCTAGATCTAGTCGATTGATGGGATAGCACTAGTTGCCTTCTGACCGACAAAAACCAGACATTCGCTGTATCGAGTCTTCTGGTACTGCCAACGATCTGCTTGGAAGTGGAGTAGCCACCTCATCAATGTCTGCAGCCTTTCGGCTGCTGGCTCTCTAGCCTCCCCTGACCATCTGCGCACAATCTGCAGTACTTCGCCAAAACGCCGGGGTGTTGCGAGCTCGCGCTCCAGTTTACGTACTAGCGGATGTAACAAGAGCTGCATTGACAGGTGCGCATGGAAGAGATCGCTTGTCAGTAGCGGAGGTATTTCGAGTGCCACGAGATCGGAGGCGGCAGCTTGAGTGGCAGACTCTGTCAAACGGTGGTGGTTGCCAAAATATAGAGCCTCTAGGTCGGCAGGGTCACGAGTTGCTGGCATCCAAGGGGTTGCGTTTTCTGGCACGTCGTCCATTGAGGGCTCCGGCTCGCTGTGGATTACCCCTCCTGCCTTGTCCAACTGCGCGTAGAACTCGTTGTAAATGTCGTCATCGACCAGTACACCTGTGTCAGCAAGACGTTTCACCATTGATTCAAGCTCTCGGAGGTACTCACCGAATGCAGGCAGTATAACTTCTTCGTTAGGCGGCGATGTCCAGCCGAGAGCCGCACCTGTGATGTTCGCGGATCCCGCGATTGCCTCGGAATCGCTGAGAGCGATCTTGGCGTGGAGCCTGGGCTGTAGGACTAGATCGTCACGCCGTTCACTAATGATGGGCCAGATTTGGAGATCGCAGACACCTGCCATTAGCTCCATGAGATGCCAACGAGTCACGACAGTAGTGCTCACAGTCGGTGCCACTTCTTCCAGAATCCGTACGAGTGCGTGAGCCTTAATGAAGGGTGCGACCAAAAAGAGGCGAGATTCAGCGCGACGCGCAACTCTAAGTATTGCGTCCCCCGGGGAGTCAACAGCTAGCTCTACGCCAGGAGGCACACCATGTGCTCAGTTATTTTCGAGGAATTTCAGGGCGACAGTTCCCCAAGAGTTCCGTGCGTCTTGAAGGCTGCGGCGCTCGTTTGCGTTTAGGGTCTCGTCTTCCAATCTCGCCCAAGCCATTAGTAGAAGCTTGATCCCTCGGCGGGCTCGAATGAGACGTTTGAGAAGATCTGCTTCGGGTGCCCCCTCATCGGGAACTTCATCAAGAACCTCGATGAGATTCTCGTAAGCGGGGTGGTGCGTATTGACTCTGATGAGAATTTCGCCAGCCTTTGACTTTACGGAGAAGAAGCTCGACCCCTCTCCCTCGAACCTCGTGAAGATGTACTTCGTGTGGGACTCGATGGCATCTAGAGCTATATCACGAGCCTCTTCCTCGTTCAGGCCCTCTTCTTCTACAAGCTCCTGGGTGATTGCCTCGATTCGCTCTTCGTCTGGCAACTCTTCTTCTAGATCCGAGCTTCCAGTCTTACCCTCTGCCTTGCGGTCCTTTGTCGCGCTGCTTGCTCGGACCTCTGCACTTTCGCTGTCGTAGCGAGTCTTGCGCTTACCTGTCCTAGCATTTGCCCTCTGCACTTGGATCGTTGAACGCAGGTGGCGTAGCCGTCGGTCGATTGCCTTAACAATCTCAATCAGTGGCGCTGTTGGGTCCCCGTCTTCGCGGAGCCGTTGTACGATCTCGTGCTCTGTTTCGTTCTCGCTGTCGAGAAGGTCATCAAGATGGGCTGCGATTGAAGTGAGATTCCTCGCTGACTGCTTGTTATTTGTTACTCCGAATACTTCATCAAGCGCTGGAGGGAACTGGATCTCCACACCCCACCATCGCTCGCGGGTATCGGACTTATCGACCAGTGTGAGGTCTAGCTCCAGCTCTCGGCTCGCGCGCACTATCGAGACACCCATGTTTAATTTTGCGTGCCGCCCATAGTCAATTCGTCCCGCATCTTTACCATCCGGCCGATTTCGGGCCTCGCTTTTTGCGATTGTGAACCTAAGTCTGACATCGTGAGTCGCGCCATTTGCCTCGACTGGGATGGTCTCTTCCCAGAGATCGCCGTCTGGTTCAAACATGGCATCTTTATCGAAAGGAGCCGGAGTCGAACTTGGCACGATGAGATATCCGGGGTCATTGGCTTCGGCGAATCGTGCGATTCGAGGTGCCTTGGGGTCATCGAATGCAGCTAGTCGAATTCGAGCCCGGTTCTCGTGGATGAATAGCCGATACATGCGGCCGATGATTGATTCGCTCCGGTCTATGATCGTTGTCCCGCTCCGCCACATACACCGGTCAAGTCTGGACCACACGACAAGGGTGCCAGAATCACCGACTGTCTGCCCGGCAGTGAGCCACTCCTTGGGTAGCGGATTTGCCTCCGGTGAGGGGAGTCCTGTTTGTCGGCCTGCGGCAACCTCATCGAGATCGATATGGCTATGTAGAGCCTGTTCAGGGCTGTCCTGCCAAGTCCAAACATCAACGCGTTTGCATTGGGAGATCGATGCCGATGGAAGACCCATTCCAAAACGCCCAATCCCAGACCGGTCGTCCAATCGCGTTCCGTTTCCGAATTGGAGAGCCATCTGGAGCGTCTCAGCATTCATGCCCAACCCATTGTCTAGCACTGCAATTTTTTCGATTGTCCAGCGCTCTCGTTTCGTTACGAGCTCTCGCCTCTCGCGACAAAGGAGTTCCACTGCCGTGGCTCCTGCTTGAAGGGAGTTGTCGATTAGCTCGGCAATTGCATAAGCAGTGTTCTGGTAGCCGTTGTCTCGCATAGCCATTACTGCGAGCTTCGTTGGCACGAGATCGACTTGGTTGGTCATGTCCAGACATCTTCCCAGTTAGTGAATGTGTCTTGTATCTGGCCGAAACCAGGTAGGTTGTTATCGACAACCGTGACGATACACGCTTTTTCGTTCCCACCTGCTAGTGGGCCTCGTATTGCTCGACCGACCATTTGGCTGTAGAGGACCAGCGAGCTTGTCGGTCGCGCAATCAAAGCTGCACTCGTTACGGGCGCATCAAATCCAGTTGTCAGAACGCCATAGTTGCACAAGATCCTCACATTGTTGTTTTCAGCCCTGAATCGCTGGATAAGGCGCTGGCGCTCAGTCGTTTCCGTTGTCCCTGTGATTGCGGAGGCATTGAGATCGCGAGCCTGAAGGACAGTGGCTAGCAGGTAGGCATGCTGCACTGTCGCTGCGAACACGATAATCCGCTTGTGGTTCTTGGTAAGCTGCTCTAGCCGGTCGATTATGAGGAGGTTGCGCTTCTCATCAGTAGCTAGGCGATCGAGCAGAAAGTCGGGGACATCGAGGTGGTTGTTCAGTTGCTCGATCTCTCTCGCCGAGAGGTCGGTGCCGGAATGCTCAAGTGATTCAAAATGGGGACGAGCGAGGTAGCCCTCGTCAATCAGATAGTCAACAGGATTGTTGTATCCGTCGATTCTGAGGGTGACCTTATTACGAGCAAAGAACGCCGATAACTCTGCGTCCCTAATGGGGTCGTTCCAAGTACGCCCAGGAGTTGCTGATAGGCCAAGCAATTGAGTTGCTTCGTGACGGTTTACCAGGCTCTCAATTACGTGCCGATAGGTGGGTGCAACTGCCTGATGAGCTTCGTCTAGGACTACAAGAGCTCCTCGGTCTGCGAGCCTGGTCAAGAATTGAACATCGTTGGTAGATCGAGAGAAGGCCTTCTGAAGGCCCATTACTAGGAAGCCGTCTCTGACATCTTCGATGTCCAGTCGGCGTTTACCCCAAAATCGGTACACGTTTGTCGGTCGATTGCCGAGATTGCCCCACGCTCGTTCAAACTCTTCTGCTGCCTGTTCACACAATTCCTCACTGAATGCCAGCCAGGTGACGAGTGTCGGTTCCACTGCTCGAAGTGTCGTGGCAATAACGTGCATGGCTGTTCGGGTCTTGCCAGCACCTGTTGGCATATGGAGCATCACTCGATGTGCAGGATCGGTAGACAGGTATTGGACAAGGTCCTTAACGGCTTGTCTCTGGTGTGGGAACAGGCCGTACTGAGTATCTATCTCGATGCGGAAGGGCGATGACTCGTTTACATCCTCCTGAGGAATTTCAAGATCGAAGAATCGGAAGAGGATCCGCTCTTCGCTGCTTCCTGGACGAAAGGCCCTATCGACTAGATGTCGCCATGGATCCTCAGCCGAGCCACAAATCTGCATTGCGAGTGCTTCCGCGTCCAGTTGCGAGAGGCTCTCAAGGAGGAGTGTCCGCTTTTCTTTGGTTCGCAACATCACGCTAGGCGGATAGAGCGCGCTAGCTAACCGACTCAGGCCCCGAGTGTTGGTCGACTCTTCGTCGAGCGTTCTAATTAGTCTGACCGCGCTACGACCAAGAAGTTCCGCAAGGTCTTCTTCATCAAGTCGAGCGAAGAGGTTGTCGTATCTAGAAGTCATTCCCAACTGCTGTCGAAGTGTTTGCTAGAGGGCGCAAACTGTACAGGGTTGTGTGTCGTCGTCCTCGTCCAGTACGTCGGCCAAGGCATCTACCAAAGGGAGGTTTGGCCTGGCGCTGGCGGTGCGGGCGATGGCTGCTTCGTGGCGTTCGAGGATTTCATCTCGCCTAGCGCGGAGTTGTACGAGTGTCTCGCCGCCCGACCAGGTGTATTGACGGCTCTTCATTGCCTGCTTGCTGAAGTCCGCATCGCCGTTCACTCCGGCATCCTGGAGTACCTTTTGCTCAATAGCGACAGCTCGCTCAAACAGGTCAGGGTGGTGGTCGGCGAGACCGATCCATTCCGCTTTGCGCTGGTAGAAGCAGAAGTAGCACCCCGAGCGTGTTCGCCACTCGTAGTAGGCGGGGAGGCCGATTCCGGCATCGTCAAGTATCTGCATCACGCCGGCGTGGTCGATGTTGTCTTCGACGAATGGGAAGCGGCTCTCGATATTCGGCTTGGTAGAGACGTAACCCTTGCGATTGGCCTCGTCGGATCGTATGGCGACATAGGAGATTGCTGGATCGTCGCCGATCCACTTCTCAAGCGGCTTGATCTTCATGTTCTTAGTACACCAGCGCATTTGAGGCGAAGGTAGAGCACCTCTGAAGATCTCAAACCAGTGGTCGAACCCCCGATCAGCATTCAGCAGGGCAATTGGCTTTGCCAATATCACCTCTAGTCGGGTTAGGAATTCGTAGGTCTCGGGGAGTTCGGCACCGGTATCGCAGAAGAAGTACTCCATCTCGGGCACCCGATCCTTCAGGTATACCGCTAAAGCGCTGGAGTCTTTGCCTCCCGAGATGCCACAGATGTGCCGGATTTGCTCAGGCAATTTGTGCCTCTTTTACTTGCTGAAGGTTGGCTTCAATTGCACCTGTACCTTCCTCGGTTCTTTTGATCGACAGCATCCGTTCACCAAGCAGTGCAAGGAGTGCGTGTTCAGCACGTCGCTGAGAACCGGTCACATCCGAAAGCTTTTTAAGTATGTCATCGAGAACCTGCTCGAGTGCCTGACGGTTGTTTTGGTCGATTCCAACAAGGCGAGCAAGTTCTGAGCCGTCAGGTTGAGTGATGGTTATACGCAGGGCATCGAAAGGGCCACCCCCGCCAGCTCTACGTTCTGCGTAAAGAGCCACTAATCGGTGGAAGGCGGCAATATGCTCGGGCATTATATGCCGGAATCGCGCCAAGTCATCATCGGTCCATTCCGCAGGAGCTTTACCGACCACAACCATCGCAATTGCCTTGATCCAATCCATGTTGGGGGGGGGGAGGCTGTCGTTGGCGAGAGCTAGGACGAATGCCCGAACTGTCGGATTAAGTACTTCGTTTTTTAGAGCAGCAGCTTGCCCGACAACAGCGAGGCGGGAGGTCTCACCACTTTCTTCAAGAAGCAGGTCGCAAAGGTTGCCGAGGAGATTGCTAAAGCAACCAGCGAGAATCTCAAGTGCCTCACCGACACTGTTTGCGTAGGCTCGTGCCTTTGTATATGTTTTGGTGTTTGCAGACACTGCCCTGAAGCCGAGTGCTTTTGGCAGAGCGTTGAACAAGAGTTCATCTGGTTCAACCGCAGTAACAAGCGTTTCTCGCGCCTTTCTGGCTACCTCCGGGAGGTTTCGAGTCCGAAGTGTGTAGTTGTCTAGACGATTCACTTGAGAAACGAGATGGCTGACTACCGCAAGTACGTTCACAACTCGGTGTTGACGAAATGATGGGCGAACCTCTAGTCGATCTGCTATTGCATCAATAACCTGCTGCCGTGCCCCGGTCGTGTTAGCGAAGTGCTTAATCTCGAAGAACCCAGGGTTCTTGACCATACGTTCTGCCATGTCGGAGGTGAGCTGTGGCTTGAATGTGCCGTGTTCGTAAATGGCGATCACGTCCCGATGCGCAAGCAAGCTAGCAACGATGATTACCGGCACCACTCCGGCTTTCATTCCAAGGGGGGGGGATTGCAACGAGGCGATGATGTCGTTGAGGTTTACTTTTCGGCACTTTGCTTGTTTGAATGCGGCTTCGAGCATCTTCCATGCCGATTGTAATCTCTGGGCGGCTTTGCCTCCTGTGGGTGCTGTAAAAACCATTTGTCCGGTGGATTTGTTTGGGACATGCAATTGGGTATGAGCGAGGGTGGCCTTGTATATGGCAACTTCAGGCCCATTCCCCTTGAGACCCAAACTAGGTTCTGAGCCGTGTTCAAGCATTGCCTCGATGAGAATTCGTCGGGCTTTGGCCCCTTGTGATGTCAGATGGGTGCGGTTGATTGTCTCGTTGGGAATTGCGGGGGTGCTGGGGTAGGCCCGCTCTGCGGCATCTGATAAGACCGAGCTGCCTCGACCTGCTTGCAGCTCTTTTTCGGTATCACCATCTAGCAAGAGCCATCTACAAGAGCTACCTGTAAAAGCATTACACATTGTGTGGTCGTATATGATCTGAGACACGGCCAAGCGTTCGCTCAGCTCATGACGCGCTACCCAATCCGCTTTTACCATTGGATTTTGAAGCACTTTCTTTAACGCAGTCAACTCTCGTGCAGCGGCCACAACACTATTTATGTTTTCAGACTGGGGAATGGCGGCAATTGTTGGTTTAGCTTCTCCCGATGGCATGTTAACCAGCGGCGGCGGTTGGTCGCCGTCGACAACAAGTAAGACTTGGCCGTCATAAGGAGAGAAGGCTTCTAGAGGGTCTGCCTTGTCGTCGCAGCTCACATACCGTTGGCAGAACACGCGAAGGCAATCATGTTTGGCGCTGTGTCGAGCTGCCACGATTGGTTGCGGCTCGGGCATTGAAGACATCACCTCCAAGATCCCGTGGCGCTGAGTTTGTATCCGTGCTTCTTCTAAAAGGCTTCTAATGTCGATATCTGTTCCCTGCCAGATTCGGTATTCGTCTGAGAACGAGCGATATGTGATGATCCCGATGTCACATAGGTCGTCAAGAACTAAAGAAGCATCTGGTTCGATGAGTTCAACTACATGTGCGGAGGCTCTGATAGTTCCTGAGTTTGAAATCAGATTCAACATGGCTACCGCTTTGGCAACCCGTAATTGATGATCTGAGAGGCCATGGGCATCACGCAAACGAGTGGTGATCTCAATCCATCGGCTGCTTGAAGCAGCACTCATTGATGTCAGCCCTCCATTGCCTACGAAGTAGTCGTAGACGGTGTCGAGGCCCATCACTGGCAGGGGTCCCCGACTAGGGAGGTTCGTTTTGGCAAGGAATCCGTTCGCGCCAGTCACTACTTGACCGGTCAAAAACGAAAATAGGGTTCGCTCGTGCTGCCCATATCGCCTGCAAAGCTCAGAGAGAACTACGGCTGTAATTGGATGCAACGGCCAACATGAAGCAACTAGCGACGGATCAGCGAGATCGGAAACACCAAGCGATTGCATAGCTTGGGCTTGAGGTCGGGACCATCGCTGAATGCGGTTTTGGACCTTCTCATCGTTCACTGTGAACACCGAGCCGATGAGTGCTCGAGTTTGTGCTGGAGACTCTACGTAGGCGACATCTTCGAATCTGCCTTGTACCTTGGCCCATTCTCGCCGCTTTGGGGCATCCACTGATGATAAGTAATCGTCAAATGACTGGTGTTGGAGGGTGAGGATGAAAATTGGCAGTCCATGGCCTTGACCAGCCTCGGCTAGCTGTTGCAGCAAGTACGGATCGGTGTCGGTTCCGCCGGTAGCAGCCTTGTCGGCCACGGCTTCTAAGTTCTTGCCGAACTCATCGAAGATGAGGAGTAGGGGACCATCAGAGGCTAGGCAATGGGCGACCTCTAACAGCCCGGACGGAGACGGGCCAATGCGGTGAGGATTACCAATAGAGGCTTCTGCATCCTCAAGTGCTTGCCTCAACACTCTGGCTGCCGGAAAGCTGCGGATTGATGGGGTCTTTCCGTAGCTGCGGCGAATGGCCGTATATAGGGCTCTCAGGATGGTATAGGTAAGCGGCTCACGGCTTGAAGTGACGAGTCCGCGGTGGAAACCACGTTTCTCGGTTTGACACTGTGCGTGGGCGAACCCAACTGCCTGGCCTACATCTGATTTTGAGTTGAGCAATCCCATTGCGGCTTCTCGAGCTTCCCCTGAAGGGCCGAATGCAGCATCAAGCAGGAGCGCGAGCGAGGATTTGCCGGAACCATAGGGCCCTGTGAGCGACCATGCGCTTCCCGATGGACCTGAAGTTGCAGCCGTAGCAATACGCTGGATCATGTCAAGAGCGCGGGCTGTAACCACGTAGCCGTCGAGCGGCTCGGTTCTAGATGCATCCCGTTCAAGATTGGATGAGCGTGCGAATCGCTCTTCCACACTGATGAGGTCAGCTAACACAGCCATCACGAAACCCCAGCACCGATTGGGAGAGTAGCCATCTGCGCCTTAGCTAAGTCGAAGTCGGCACGAAAGTACCGATCTAAAATAATTTCGGCCAGTGAGGAAGGGTCGTCGCCCTTCCAAGCGAGTTGGGCAGCGCCAGCATGCGAAGAGAGGGCCAAGTCGCCATCGGCGAGAAGTTCCACGGCAGGTCGCAGTGTCTCGGCGAGTTCGGATTCGTTTAGTCGAAATGCTCGGCCCGGAGCTCCTGGTTCATCGGCCATACGACTCAATAGCACTGTGTTGGCTCCGGGATCACTTAAGGCGATGTAGTCAAGCACTGAATAGGTAGCGATCGCTGACGGAAGGGTAGCCTTGGTTCCAATCGTGAAGCGGTGTTTTTCCGTTGCTTGAGAACGCGTAATCAGCCCTAGTTCTCGAAGTGGGCAATCCAAGATGTCATCAATGCTACTACGAGATGTGCGTTCGGCTGGTGCATAGGTGCGCATTAGCGCGGTTACATCCTTCGTCAAGGAAGAAGGACGAGGGCTCTGCCAGCTGGAAGCTGTATCTATGCCACCGGAGCAAGCGAGTTGAAGTTCTTCTACATCGAACTCGACCGCATGGAATTCATTGAATGCAACCCACCAAACGGGGAGCAGAGATCGTGGAGACAGCAGTTTCCAGTGCAAAAGCCAGAGCGTTCCGGGGTCTTCCATATAGGGATCCCAACCGCTTTCCAAGTTGAACAACAAGTGGCCGAACCGAGTGGGCACCACATCAGATTGGTGCCGGTTCTTTGAGCAGGGGTCATCTTCGATGAGCTTTGCTGCCAAGCCCCAAAATTTGATTGATCTGACCATGTTTTTACCCACCCCTAGCTCGACGGTGGCATCGGGATCGGAAAAGACCTTCGAGTTGTCGCAAGCGGCTTCATATGCCTTGCGAAACCATCCGTAGCGTGGATGGAATGTTTCATGGCGAGCAAATGTCGGGTGGGCGGCATCTTCTAATCGCATTAGCTACCACTTTCGGTCATTGCACGGACATGTTGCACTGCTTTCACAGTTTGTCGGATGGCGGTCTTTATCTCGGCCTCGGTGGTAAATCGACCTAAGCTAAAACGCACAGATTCAAATGCCTCGTCTCGTGAGAGCCCCATGGCCAAGAGCACTCGGGAGGGTTCAATAGAGCCCGAGCTACATGCTGACCCGGTAGAGACTGCTACAGGATCCATGTTAAACACCACGGCCTCTGCATCAGCCCCTTTAAAGCGCACACTTGCTGTGTTGGGCAGGCGTTTGGAGGGGTCGCCGTTTTCGTGAACTCCAGCTAGCTCGGTACGTAGGCCGTCCACGAGTTGACCTCTTAGTTTCTTCACTCTGGCTGATTCAGAATCTCGTTCTTCACTGACCAGAAGAGATGCTGTTCCTAATCCCACGATTCCGACTACGTTCAACGAACCTGACCTTAGACCTCGTTCGTGGCTTCCTCCATGAATCGTGGGCCGAAGGCGAGCTAATGAGTGGCGCGTTCCAATAAGTGCGCCAATGCCTTCAGGCCCACAAATCTTGTGACTACTCATGGACAAGAGGTCAATGGGGGTGTCTCTTAACGACAACGGCAATCGACCCACCATCTGAGTGGCATCGCAATGAAACACAGCGCCAACTTCTTGCGTCAACTTCGCTATATCACTAATGGGATTAAGCACACCTGTTTCACTGTTGGCCGCCATAATCGAAACGGCCAAGACATCGGAGCTCAGTAATGAATCAAGCTCTTCGAGATCAACAGATCCACCCGGCGTAACTCCGACCATATCCACCTTTGCTTTGCCTTGCTCATGTAGCCATTGGGCTGGTTCGCGCACCGAAGCATGCTCTATGGCCGAGATTACGATCCTGTTTCGTTCGACAGGCGCGCCTTCAGCTAAACCGATTAGTGCCAGGTTGTTGGCTTCAGTGGCCCCAGAGCAGAAAATCACTTCAGACGAAGAAGCATCTACGAGAGCGGCAACTTGCTCACGAGCGTGTTCTACAGATGCTGCTTGTCGCTGTCCAAAACGATGAGCCGACGAGGCATTGCCAATCCCGAATCGCAACGTTGGGATCATGGCTTCAGCCACACGCGGATCTAACGGTGTAGATCCGTTGTAGTCAAGGTAGACCTCGTGCATGCCATCTCCTAAGGGGCTGTTTTGGAATTGCACCGTTGTTATTTACGGTAGTTTCTCTGAGCCCCTCAATGATGGATGCTGCCTGTGACAGTTGCTTGATAACTTCAGCTCCGCTGAGAGTTTCAAAACAGCAAGACACCCCTTAGGGCCGCAAGGCTGTTTTCTATGTTGGTCAGGCATCTAGCATGCTTGTTGTGCCGCAAACAGCTCCAGAAGCAGACAGTGGAGCTCAGCATTCATTGGCAGGATTGTCTTGTGGTGTTTCGGTAGATCTTGAGGTGTCGTCAAAGACGGAGCGTATTCACTCTTTCGCTGGAGTGCGCTGCGACACCGGCGAGTCGTTTATCTACCCCTCAGCGGGTTGTCGTTTTTATCAGGCGTTGGCTGAGTTGGATGCTCTTAGCGATGGCGCGGACTTCGTGCTGGGCCACAATTTCATTGAGTTCGATATGCGTCATTTGCAGGCGGCTAATCCTGATCTGCGCTTGCTTCAGATGCCGGTTGTGGACACGCTGCGGCTAAATCCTCTGGCCTTTCCTCACAACCCGTATCACCATCTTGTCAAGCATTATCAGGAGGGGCAGCTAATCACCGGACGTAAGAACGATCCGGAACAAGATGCCCTGATCGCCTTGGAGGTCTTCGTCGAACAGCAGAAGAGTCTGTTAAAGGCACCTTCAGATTTGCTTGCTGCCTGGCATTGGCTGACGACGGGGGGTCAGCATGGTTCTGGTTTTGATCTGGTCTTTCGGAATGTACGTGGTTCGCCGAGACCATCTAACGGTGAGGCTCGGGCGGCGATCTTGTCTCGTGTTGACGATGTGTGCTGTCGTACTCATGCCCACCAGGCCGTTGATTCCGCTGGTGAACATGGCTGGTCGTTTGCCTATGCGTTGGCGTGGTTGTGGGTTGCTGGGGGCAATTCGGTTATGCCGCCTTGGGTTCGCCACCAGTTTCCTGATGCTGGCAAGCTGGTGCGGCGTTTGCGCGACCGTCGGTGTGACGATCAGGGTTGCTCATGGTGTCAGCAGCGCCACAATGCCCATCGAGAGCTAAAGCGGCTGTTTGGTTTCGACAACTTCAGACCCCAACCAACTACTAGAGATGGGCATTCGTTGCAGCAGGCCATCGTCGAGGCGGCGATGGGTGGCGATCATGTTTTAGGGATCTTGCCGACGGGCACGGGAAAGTCGCTGTGCTATCAGATTCCGGCCTTATCGCGATACGAGAAGACCGGTGCGGTGACCGTGGTCATCTCACCGTTAGTGGCTTTGATGGCCGATCAGGTTGCAGGACTTGAGTCTCGCGGAATCAGTTCATGTGTCACCATCAACAGCTTGTTGTCGATGCCTGAACGTACCGAGGCGCTAGAGAAGCTGAGGCTCGGAGATGCTGCCATTGTGTTGATCTCTCCCGAGCAGTTGCGCAGCATTTCGTTTCGGCGCACTTTGGATCAACGCGAAATTGGTGCTTGGGTGCTCGACGAGGTGCACTGTCTGTCGAAGTGGGGTCATGATTTCCGACCCGACTATCGCTATATAGGGCGCTATATCCGCGAGCGAGCTGAGGGCGATGTGGTACCTCCGGTGCTGTGTTTGACAGCGACAGCCAAGCCTGAGGTCAAAGAGGAGATAACCGAGTACTTCGCCGAAAGCCTTAGCATCAAGATGCGGGTTTTCGATGGTGGCAGTAGGCGCACGAACCTCGAATTTCAGGTGGTGGAAACTACTAGCGCTGCAAAAGATAACGACATCTGTATGATCTTGGCCGAGTACTTGCCCACGGGGCAAGATGGCGGCGCGATCGTGTACTGTGCCACTCGACGGCGGACTGAAGAGGTAGCGAACTTCCTCAACGAACGAGGCTTCTCCGCTGATCGATTTCACGCTGGGTTGCAGCCGGAAGAGAAAAAGGCCATTCAGCGCAGCTTCATCGACGGTGAGCTGAGGGCGATTGCGGCCACAAATGCATTTGGGATGGGCATTGACAAGCCCGATGTGCGGCTGGTGATACACGCCGACATTCCGTCTTCGCTGGAGAACTACCTGCAAGAGGCAGGACGGGCGGGCAGAGATTCACAACAAGCACACTGCGTGCTGCTCTACACAAAAAACGACGTGGAGCGGCAATTCGCCATGTCGGCCCGGTCTCGACTTACTCGACGTGAGATTCATGGGGTGCTGAAGGCTCTGCGCTGGTTAAGCAAGCGCAACAAGAGCAACGAAGTCGAAGCCACCATTGGGGAGATCCTGCTTAAGGACGAAGAGAGCGACTTCAGACGGGATTCCGCCACTGACGACACGCGAGGACGAACAGCACTTGCTTGGCTTGAAGAGTCAGAGTTGCTCAGCCGTGAAGAGAACCGCGTCCGTGTTTTCCCGTCGTCGTTGCGGGTTAGCTCGGTTGAGGAGGCAAAAGAGAAGCTCGAAGCTAGAGCTATCGAGGATGCTGTACGCGACCGGCTGCTGGCCATCGTGGGGTTGTTAATTAATGCTGATCCTGACGCGGGTATTTCTACTGATTTGCTTATGGATACCGCAGGCTTGAACCCCGACCAAGTAAGGGGAGCGCTTTACGACTTGGAGAAATGTGGGATTGCGGTTAACGACACCGCCGTGACTGCTTTTGTACACGTCGGTGTAGCCAACCAATCTAAGCAGCGGCTCGCAAACGCTGCGGGAGCGGAAGAAGAGCTGTTGAACCTCATGCAGGAGATGGCCCCGGACATGGGAATTGGCGATAAAGCGTCACTGAACCTGCGTATAGCCAGCCAGCGCATTAAAGATGCTGGTCATCACCATGTCCGGCCCGAGTACACGACCCGCCTTTTAGAGGGGATCGCCGGAGACGGACGCGGCGAGGGTGTTGGCGGCGGCAGCATCACCATGAGGAAATACGACGCTGACAACGTTCGGATAACACTGAAGCGTGAGTGGCATTCAATCGTGGGGATCGCTCAGCGCCGCAGAGCTGGAGCTGCTCGCCTGCTTGAACACCTGTTGTCATACGTGCCAAAGGGCACACGCGGAACCGACATTTTGGTGAAGACCACGTTAGGGAAGCTGACTGAGGCAGTGGAAGGAGACCTGAGCCTCGCCTCGCAAGACATCAAGGATTTCCGACGGTTTGTGGATCGTTCGCTGTTGTGGCTACACGAACAAGAGGTCATCAGGCTCAACAAGGGTCTCACCGTGTTTCGTCCGGCGATGACCATTCACCTGTCGCCTGAGCGGCGCGGATATAGGCAATCGGACTTCCAGTCGTTGCAGATTCACTACGAGGAAACGGTTCGCCAAATCCACGTAATGGCCGAGTACGCGCAACGAGGGCTTACCAACATGGCTGATGCCCGGCGTTTGACCAATGACTACTTCACTTTGGGAGAAACCGAGTTTCTTCGACGCTGGCTACCCGATCGGGGTCCGGAGCTTGCCCGACAGACTACCCCGGAGTCTTGGCACGACGTCGTAGAGAGCCTCAAGAACACCTCTCAGCGTCACCTTGTGGCCGACAATCGCGAGAACGCCAATGTGCTGGTGCTAGCCGGACCCGGTTCGGGCAAGACAAAGGTGTTGGTACATCGTATTGCCTATCTGATACGAGTTAAGCGCGAAAATCCCCAGAGTATTCTTGCTCTCGCTTACAATCGACATGCCGCAGTCGAGATTCGGCGACGATTGGCTGAACTGGTAGGCGATGATGCGCGTAGGGTGTTGGTGCTCACATGTCATGCAATGGCGATGCGGCTCGTGGGTGCCAGCTTCTCGCAGCGCGTCGACCGCCCAGCAAGTGAACAATTTCGGGAAATCCTTGTACAGGCTACTAGGTTGTTGGGTGGCGAAGGACTAGAACCAGAGGAAGCCGAAGAAACGCGTACCAGGCTTTTAGCGGGGTTTCGATGGATTCTGGTGGACGAGTACCAAGATATCGCCCAAGAAGAGTACGCCCTCATCTCCGCGCTGGTAGGACGGACTTTGGCAGACGAGGACTCTAAGTTAACCCTGTTTGCGGTAGGCGACGACGATCAGAACATCTATGCCTTTAAGGGATCCTCAGTGAGGTTCATACGCAGCTTTGCAAAGGACTACCACGCCAAACCTGCATTCCTCATTGACAACTACCGATCAACCCGCCACATCATCGAAGCCGCTAACGCGGTTATTAAACCAGCAAAAGATCGGATGAAGGTTGATCGCGAAATCCGCATCAACAAGAGGCGCGCTAAAGATGGCGCAGGTGGTTCGTGGGTCAAGCGAGATCCTGTTGGTCGCGGAAGGGTGCAGGTACTGCTCGCTGGACAAAACGCGATCACCCAGGCACAAACAGCAATGGCCGAGCTTCAGCGGCTAAGGGAACTTGCTTCGGATTGGGACTGGTCAAGCTGTGCCGTTATAGCCAGAGAGTGGAAGTATCTAGAGCCGGTTCGCAGCATCTGCGAACTCGAGGGCATACCAGTTCAGATGACAAACGAAGATCTCCCTAGCGTGTGGCACCTACGCGAAACTCAATCCCTGCTCAAATGGCTCCGCGATCGCCCTGCTCGTCTGGTTCGAAACGCAGAGTTGCGCCAATGGCATGCCAGCCAAGTCCAAACCCCCTGGATGGAGTTTTTACAAGGGGCAATAGAAGTACAAGCAGAAGAGGTAGGTGAGGCCGACATCCCGGTGGACTCGCTTATCGAATGGCTGGCTGAATGGGGACGAGAAGCACGCAGATGCCAACACGGGCTGTGGCTCTCTACCGCTCACCGTGCCAAGGGCTTGGAGTTTGACCATGTGATCGTGCTTGATGGTGGCTGGGACCGTATAGGACACGAGGAAGACCCCGACGCATCGCGCCGTTTATACTACGTCTCTATGACCCGAGCTCGCCACACCCTTGCTCTTGGATGCTTAGGCCAGCCCAACCCCATTCAGGCGGCGTTAAAAGACAGCCCGAACGTCCATTGGCGAGAACCCATGAAACTCCCAGCACCGACATCGGAACTCCAGCGGCAGTATCGGCAACTCAACCTCAAAGATGTCTATTTGAGCTTTGCTGGTTTACAGCCATCTCGCAATCGTGTGCATGCTGCCATCTCAGCACTATCACCAAACGATCCGCTACAAGTTCGACAACGATCTGACCGATGGGATCTGCTTGACCAAGCGGGCGTAGTAGTAAGTAGGCTGGCCCAAAGCTTCGAGCCCCCTGAAAAGATGGTCTGCACCCACGCAAGCGTTCTGGCAATAGCAGCCTGGGGTCGTCAACATTCAGAGCCTAAGTATCAACAGCAACTCAAATGCGACACATGGGAGGTTGTCGTGCCCGAACTCATCTTTGAGCCATCTTGAGCTGTTCGGAGTTTGCCTACCGTGCGCCTGTACGTCTACGTCGTTGTCCACGACAGCGGTTTCGCCCCGAACCCCTTTCACGGCTATTGCACCCTTGCTACATGCAAACCACGCATTCGACGGGGTGCCGAAGTTGAAGACTGGGTGATGGGTCTTGGATCTGTTCGAAACGCCCAGGCTGGCAAGCTGATCTATGCCATGAGAGTTGACGAGGCAATGTCTTTTAATGACTACTGGAACGACCCTCGGTTTCAGAAAAAGAAGACAGAGCGATCTGGCAGCCAAAAATCAGAATGTGGTGACAACATTTATTACAGTGATCCCGAATCGGAAAAGTGGGTTCAGACTTCTAGCTACTACAATGCCTGTGATGTCAAACACGACACAAACCCACCACGCACCCTAATCTCCAGGAAGTTTCGTGTACTACGGCAAGAATGCCATTGATATCCCGAGCCATATCTTGTTCTACGACAAACCAGATCGCTTTAAAGCGATTCGCGGGCATTGGTGCAACTTCCCCGCGGCTTTGGAGAAGGCTATGGTTGAGTGGCTTGAAGATCTAACCCTGTCTCCAGGAAAAGTCCACGGCACTCCAACCAACTGGAAACCCACCAGTTCATCCTCCTGCCAATCTCCTGCTCGCAAGGCTTCAGCAACTCATCAAACTCATTCGACCTGTTCCCGCGTTAGCCACAGCAAGATTTAGAATGTCCGTACATACTGCCTCAGACGGCGGCTCTAGCGATGGCACCGCGCACTTAAGAAGGGTCTCGCCTGCTGAGCTTGAGTTTCGACAGCGATGGTATGAGGCACATCGGAAACGGTTTTTGGCGGATGAAGAGAAGCTCAGTGAGATTAACAATAACTACGCGGGGTTTGAAGCCAGTGCCCCGGAAGCGTTGGAGTTGCTAGCGGGCCTTCGGCGAACGGGCGACTTGGACACCTTTACTGAAGAAATTCGTAAATGGGCGAGGAAGCCCGATACGCTTGATTTCAACGGGCATAGCGGCCAAATGATGTTGAATCAACTAGCCAAACACGCTGATGATCCTGAACGTCTAGCCAGAATACTGGCAGAATCGCTTAGCGAGCCGGGCTCCGATCAAGATGCTGTTAGTAAAATCGCCGCCCTAGCCGACTATGTGAAAGAGATCAAAGTCGGCATCCACCCCGCACCGGGACATGTGCCGTTTCTGTGCTCATACTTCTGGGCACTTGCTAATCGCCAACGCTGGCCGCTGATTTGGACGAGCGGGGCCTCTTACATTGAGTACTCCACTGGGGAAAGCCTGCCCAAAGACCAAGCAGAAAAGTATGAATTGTGTTTGCAGCGGATCAAAGAGCTCACCGATGATCCCGTTGAGTTCGAGAAGACCGCCTCTTGGTGGAACGCACGGCAGCCCGTGTTTTTAGATGAAGTGCTGGCAGATCGGGTTGGGTTGGGGCTTGATGATAAAGGTGCTACACATTCAGAAAGGGAGGCCAATGCTCGAGTGATGGTTAGCATCGCTAAGTTTTGGGGAGACCAGCTTGTAGAGAAAGTTGCTACGGCACTTGATCGGAAAATGACTGTGAGCAAACTCCCACTTAACTGGACTGCTACTTATCCTAGAGCCGACTTGTGGGTGGACTGGAATGCTAAAGAAACATCTGGCTTGGGTTTCAGAGTGTGGGTGAACGACCGGGGTGCTGCGGTGGTGTTACGCCCTGGATTGGTTCGCAAAGGATGGCGGGATGAAGTGGCACCGATTCTTGAGGCGGCAGACAACTCCGGCTGTCGCGTGTTGGGAGGGTCGGAATCCAGGATAGGCGACGATGTTGGGTTTTACGGACACCGTGGGGAGTTTGTTTATGGACGCTGGTTCGATCGCCAAGAGTTCGCAGATGTTAATTTGGTGGTAGCGGTTGTCGAGACGGCCAAGCAGCTAAAACCCCTTTTTGATGAGATGTTGACCCTTGCCACTGGCTCGCCCGACGTAGTGCTGGAGGTGCCTGATACAGACAACGGCACCGACCCATTAGAAGAACTGGCTGATGAGCTGTTGATCGAGCGGGAGTTCTTGGACGATGTGGTGGCCCTGCTGAAGGACAAGGGACAGGTGATCTTCTACGGGCCACCAGGGACGGGGAAGACATACTTGGCTCGTAAGCTGGCCGAAGCGCTCACCGCCGACTCGAGCTGTCGAGCATTGGTGCAGTTTCATCCGTCAAGTTCTTACGAGGACTTTTTCGAGGGATACCGGCCTGAAGTCGACGATGGCGACATGACTTATCGGCTCACCCCGGGCCCACTTGCGCTTATAGCCGAACGGGCTGAGAGTGCTCCCGGTCGCCAGCATGTGATGATCATTGACGAGATCAATCGGGCCAACTTGCCCAAGGTGTTAGGCGAGTTGCTGTTCTTGCTGGAGTACCGCGACGAGGCCATCCAAACCCTGTACCGGCCTGAGGAAGTGTTTGTGTTGCCGCCCAACCTCTGGTTTATCGGCACCATGAACACCGCCGACCGCTCTATCGCCATGGTAGATGCCGCTCTACGTCGCCGGTTCCATTTCATCCCGTTTTTCCCGAACCGTAAGCCAATAGCGGGGCTGTTGGATCGTTGGCTCGAAGCGAACGATCAACCTGCGTGGGTGGGCGAGTTGGTGGCACAAGTCAACGACGAGCTTAAAGATGCATTAGGTGGGGACGATCTGCTCATTGGGCCAAGCCACTTCATGAGGTCTGGCTTAGATAGCAAGGTAGTGCGACGAATTTGGGAGTACAACATCGAGCCGTTCATCGAAGACCAGTTTTTTGGCGACCCGGCGAAAATCGAGCGGTTCAAGTTTAACAATATCTATCAGCGGTATCGCAGCTATTCAGGTCAGGATGAACTCGAGGCAATCCAAGAACAACCCGCAACTATCGAGCCGTCCGACGAGAGCGAGGTATCACAAGCAAGCCAAGATGTCGGGGCAGAGTGAGTGAAACGATCACGCTTTACGAGCACGAGCGGGCATCGCATCGGCTCTCTGAAGCTCAATCGCGTCGCCTGGCTTCTGTGGGAAGGGGCGCTGTCACCGTAGAGCCGGAGGCTCAACACGGTTACTACTCGATCACCGCCCAGAACAAGGTGGGCACCTTGATGGTTGATGATCTTCGGGTGCTGATTCGTCCGAAGATCCGCCCTGAGAATCTGTTTTTGCTGTTGGAAGTGGGGCTAGCACCCGATGCTTGGCGGCAGGAGGTCTTCGATTATGAGACCAGTGCAGACCTGTTGCCTTCGTTAGTTGCCTTTTATACACGCACTTTAGAGACCACCCTGGCTCGAGGGCTCTTGCGTTCATACCGCCATACCGAAGAGCGGCTGGTGGCGCTACGGGGGCGCATCGACACGGTCGGACAGTTTCGCCAAGCAGGAATCCAAGTGCCGGTGGCGTGCCGATTCGACGAGTACACCCCTGATATCGCTGAGAATCGCTATTTGAAGGCTGCTACACGATTAGCGCTAAGAGTTCCCGGCGTGGCTCCCAAGGATCGTCAACGGTTGCTCCGCGAGGTTGTCTCACTGGAGGACGTGGCTGATGTGCATGTTTACCCTGATGAACTCGACCGAATTGCATCTACCCGTTTGAACGCCCACTATCAGCCTGCGCTGCGCCTTGCTCGGCTGCTGCTCGCTAACCTGACTTTGGTCGATCAGCTTGGCAAACGTGCCGCTTCGTCGTTCTTGGTGGACATGAACCAGCTTTTTGAGCATTTTGTTACCCTGCGGCTGCGACGGGCATTGCAGGGTCGTCTTGAAGTGGTGAGCCAATTGAGCACATACTTGGCAATTTGCAATCAAGTGCAGATTCGGCCCGACCTACTATTTCGCAGGAAAGGTCAAGCAGTCTTTGTGGCCGATATCAAGTACAAGCTCACAGATGATGCTCGGGCTCGAACCGCTGATTATTACCAGCTACTGGCGTACACAACCGCTTTGGATTTGCCAGAGGGAGTGCTGATCTACTGCATGGCCGAAGGTGGGCGGCCCGAAAGTACTGTTACCGTCCGTCACGCTGGGAAGCATCTTCACACCCTGGCAATCAATCTCAGCGGATCACCCAACGAAGTGGCAGCAGAAATCGCCAAGGCCGCTCACTGGATACAAGAGCGGGTTGGGACTGCGCCTTTGGGTGGTATCGTGACTGACGATAACTGGGGCACTGGCGAGAGGATTGTCCGATATGTTGAGACGTAGTCACCCGGCTTCTTTCCTTCGGGGGGGGGGGGGGGGGTTTGGGGGGGGGGGGGGGGGTGGGGGGGGGGGGGTGGGTGGGGGGGGCGGACCGGTGGGGGGGGTGTGGCGGGGGGGCGCGGCCAAAATACGGGGGGGGT
>VYCQ01000031.1 GCA_009843865.1 Acidimicrobiia bacterium | reverse complement strand
AGTTTAGTTGGTTAGGAAATGATCGGCCACCAAAACACTACACTTGTGCTGTTAAAAAAGTTGGAAGTTGTAGGAAAGAAATGTGATTAGCTTGTTAATTGTCAGCCTATTTGAGGCTAATGGTGTTTTCTGAATTTTTGAGTTTTTCGATCTGTTGAGTTGATCTTAAGCTCTGTAAGAGGGCATTCTTCAACGAGCGAATATTGGAACTGACCTTCGTACTTCTCAGAGGTAAATGCTAGCCCCACTCTGTTCTGAAGGTGATGCTCGTCTTCGGTACCGACTAAACGACTTGTGGGCATCATTGAGCTTTTAGCCACTCCTTGTGGGAGATGTTTGCTTGGTTCAGGAGTCGCCTCAATAGGCCGACGCTGATGTCTCCAACATGCTTATTCGGGATGATGAGAATCTGGTCGCCCTTGAACATTCGTTCGTGTTTGGTTTCGGATCAAGATCCTTGCTATCCGAGGCTGCGCATTTTCTTGATGAAGTTATTTCGGCTGATAGGCGTGAGCCGATCCTGCATAGATCGGCGGTAAGTCTGATGCCGCTCATCTCAGGGATGTCGTCGGCTCCAAGCTCTAACTTGAGTAGCGCCCAATCCATGAGAGCTGATTCTAGTTCTGTCTCGGCCTCTTCGGGTGTTAGCCCGCAGGCCCATGCTCCTTTGGCACCTAATACAGAGGCATAGAACTTGTTGGAGCCTTCAAGTTGGTCGATGCATGCTTGCTGTCGTGCTGCTTTGACCTAAATCTTAACTTGGTGATGCAAGTCTTGACTTTGTTTAGCTGTGGGAGTCTTCACACCATAGAACGTTAACTGACGGGAACTCCATTTATTTTACTCGCACGCCGTGCGGTTTGAGTTACTTGATGTTAAGCGTGTGTTAGGGCATCGGCCTATGCTGTTAGCAGGGCCGCGGGGATGACACCGATGCCGTCACGGCGGCGGTAGGCTTCTTTGCCAGTTGTGATGATGGCAGCGTCAAGCAGTTCGTCTCCGAGCCGTTCGTTGAGCCAAGTTAGGTGCCGGACATCATGATCTTTGATTGTCGCTGACAGCTTGACCTCTAGCGCCACGATTCGCCCGTCGCCTCGTTCGACGATTAGGTCGATCTCATGCTCGCCGCCGTGAGTGCGCAGATGATAGACACGGGTTCTGATGGCCTGTGCATACACCCGAACCGACAGGGCTACCAGCGACTCGAACATTGCTCCAAGCAGGGTTCCATCACGGGGCAGTGCATGATTCGTTGTTTGGCCTTCGAGCAGACCTGACTTGTCAATGCCCAGACAGCGCAGCGCTAGAGCGGGGTCGGCTAGATGGTGTTTTGGCGCTGAGGCTAGGCGGCGGAGCCGGTTGCGTGTCGGCAGCCAAGCTGGTAGTTCTTCGATTAACCACAGTTGCTCCAGCGTCCGCCGATAGGCAGCCGCAGTGGGTTGCGAAGGGGGTTCGTATGACCCTTCAGCGGCGGCGTTGCGAACGGTAGCGAATGATGTGGCGGTGGCAGTAGCGGCACCGTATGCCGCAAGCCAGCGTCGAAGTGCTCTTCGGTCGCGAATGCCAGTATTAGTTTCGTTTAGGTCGTAGTCGGTTACCCGCTCAAGATAGCTGTCGAGAAGGTCGGTTCGCAGTATTGGATTGAAGGGCCGAATGCCGGGGAAGCCCGAGCGTGCAATCTCTGTCCCATAGTCGGCCAGTGTTACGTTGCACGCGCCAGTGAGCTGTGGCCGTTCGCCTGACAGCAATTCGTTGAGGCTGACGGTTGGCGTTGCGAGAGAGCGTTCAGATAATGAAAGCGGATGCATTCGCAGTGTGACGATGCGCCCTGCGCCCGAGTGAGTTGGCCGTTCGCTCGGTGCTGCCGATCCGGTCAAAATGAACTTTGATGTCTTTGTGCGGTCGTCGACATGGCGGCGGACTAAATCCCATGATGTTGGGTACCGCTGCCATTCGTCGATTAGCACTGGCGGGTCACCTGTTATCAGTCGCGATGGGTCGCCGAGTACAAGCTCAAGCTGTTGATCGTCGTCAAGACGATGCACTGTGCGGGCGCGGCGTAATGCAGTTTCGGTTTTGCCTACAGCGCGTGGCCCCTCAAGTGAGATGGCGGGCAGATCTGATAGCAGTTCGTCGAGCCGCCGGTCGATGATGCGGGGAATGTACGTGTTTGGGTGCATCTCGTCCACGGACACAAGTCTACGATTTCGATATTTCGTGTTTGTTGATTTCGACGCTTTAAATTTGTTGATTTCGACGCTTTAAATTCTATGGACTCGAAGGCCGATGATGGCACCATCGCCTGCTGGGGCAACAGCTTTGTCTGGGAGGCCGATCCGCCCTAACCAGATTGAGCCAGCGATTGCAGAAGAGCTGCGCATTGAGCGCACCGCCGATTCACAGCGAACTTCAGTCGTTGTCAATGATGGTGCCGACAGCGATACTCGCACCGTCATCAATGACAGCACCGTCGGCATCGGTCAGCTCAATCTTTAGGTTTTCGTTGCCCTCGCGTAGCTTGTCGTCAACCACTATTACAACGATGTTGCCGTGTGTCCGGCCCGCCGAGATCGTTGCCTGGCTGCCACCCCAGTAGTCCGATCCGTTGATGGCTGTGCCTAAGCGGATCTGGTAATGAACCGTGATGTCCTGGTCTGATGCTTTGTTTAGCGTGAGGCGGAACTCAAGTGGTGATAGCCATCCGAGTTCGCCTTCAGTGATCGACGCGTCAGATATCGATACTTCCGGTAAATCCGCTGGAGGTGGGTCGTCGTTATCGGCCACTGTTAGGTTTGCCGAGCCCTCAGTGGTGGATATGGTGTAGTTGTTGCCTGGGTTTATGGTGATGTTGATGGATCCGTTGGTTTCGTCGGTGTCATCGTCGTTGGTGGTCACGGTTATTGTGGCGGTGCCGTCGGTTCCGATGGTTGTTGTTTGTGTGCCTGTTGTTGCGCCGTAATCGCCGGTTTGAGCGACGGTCACATCAACTGATAGTGGTGCAGACGGCGCGGGGCTGGCGGTGATGGTGAAGCTCGCGCTTTCACCCTCGGTAATTCCTGCTCCCGCCGTCACGCTCACCTCCGGTAAATCTGCTGGTGATGAGGTGCCCTCAACGCATTCCAGCGCTTGTCTAAATGGTGTCCAGCGCGCGTCGCTTGACTCAAGCACTTGGGCTTCAGCGGCAGTTAGCGGTGTGTTGTAGGTGCCGGTTTTGCCCGACAGGGCTATCCACGCTCGCCACCAGTTGTTGCGCTTCTTTTTGTTCTGCCAAGTGTTCGATAGCGCATCATGATTGGCTCGCGCCTTGGTTGCCAGTTCATCAGCAGTCTCGCACACTTGTGGCGTGTCGTCGTTGACCACCACTATCTGTGAGGGTTGGTCACCATCGACAGGAGCGCCGTCAGACTCAGAGTTGTCGTCGTTAGACTTGGGGACTTCAGAGTCACCATTGTTGGACTCAGACTCTGAGTCGGCCTCTGACTCAGACACAGAGTCGTCGTTAGACTCAGAGTCTGCATCATCGTCATCTAAGACGACGACTTCTTGGTACGCCGGTGCCACGACGGTGTATCCGGCGCTAGGGCGACTGTACAAGAGATGAACCCTCACCGACCCATCAGCCTCGTCGGTGGTGTCGGCTACTGTGGGCACCTCAAACGTCGCGGAAAGAGCGCCAGCGGGAAGCTGCACGGTTTTGATGCCGAGTTCTGTCGCAGCTACGAAATCACCTGGAAAGATAATATAGGGGTTGTTTTGGCGGACTCGGTATTGGACTGTGACTGCGCTTGTCGGTGGTGATGTCGCAGTGATCGTGAAAGTGGCCGGGTTGCCCTCAGTAACCGCCGCACCGCCGGAGAGGTTCACCATGGGCGGATCGTTGTCAACAATGGTCACAGGAACGCTGACAGGGTTAATAATGAAAGACCTATTCGCGCCCGCATTAACTTCGAAGATCCTGACCGTTGAGGAGTATTCATTGCCGGTTTTGCCAGGATGACGCCAAATGCCGGGCACATCCCAACTGTCGTCCACGGCCTGTACTTCAATAGAGTACGTATTATTAGCGCTGCAGGCCGATACGTTGAAACGCAGACCAAAGCTTAAGGAAGTATTAGCTCGGCGGATCTGCAAGCCGCTTCCAGCGAAAAACTGAATTCTGTTGCAGCCTGCTGATGGCTTGTTCACGGTGACGGTGAAGGTGTCGGTTGCTCCGCCTTCATGCACCGTGGTGGACCCGTTTGAATGGGAAATAGTTGGGGTTACTCGTACTCTTGAAGATTGGGCCTCAGCAGGTGATGTTGCTAGCAG
>VYCQ01000037.1 GCA_009843865.1 Acidimicrobiia bacterium | reverse complement strand
ACAACCCTGAACAAACTACGAGGAACACAACTTTAAAACATGCTCAAAACACCAAACAAACAAACCAACCAACCAAATACCAAACAACCCCAAACAACTACCCCAACACCAAACACCAAACCCTAAACCTAACCCTCAACCACACGATGAATGGTGCCGTCACCATCTCGCAACGACGGTGCTGCATGACCCGTGCGGTTAGCAATAATCTCAGCACACACCGAAACTGCCACTTCCTCAGGAGTGCGCGAACCAATATCTAACCCAATAGGTGCCATAAGGCGGTTGATCTCTACTGGAGTCACCCCCGCTTCGCTCAAACGCTTAAGACGAACAGCATGCGTACGACGACTGCCCATAACCCCAATGTACCCCACATCAGTAGCCAACGCCCGCTGCACCGCAAGAACATCAAACTTAGGATCATGGGTGAGAATGCACACTGCATCATTAGGCCCCAAACGATCGGCGTAAATATCAAACACCTCATCAGGCCAAGCCACAAACACCTTATCAACCATAGGGAATCGCTTGACAGTAGCGAACATCGCACGGGGATCAGCCATAACCACATTAAACCCTAATAACTTCCCTGCCCGAGCCAACGCCGCGGTGAAGTCCACCGCGCCGAATACCAACATGATCGGCGGCGAAGCGAACGACTCAATAAACACCGAAAGATCGCTCTCATTAGTTTGTCCCCCAACCCCATAATGACGCACCCCACTGCGGCCTGCTTCTAGTTCCCCTACAGCATCGCGACCCACAACCCGATCTAACTCCAAATTACCTAAAGTGCCTGAATTGCTCCCATCAAGTTCCACCGCAAGCTTGGCACCCGTATTAGGACCCTCAATCACCGTGACCAACACCACGGGCCGCTCATCGATGATAGCATCTCGTAGGAGATCGTAAAGCTCTGACACCCTTACCAGTCCAACGGCTCAATGAACAAATGGATTGTACCCCCACAGGTGAGCCCTACGGCGAAAGCCTCGTCATCGCTATACCCAAAGCTGACCATGCGCCGCTGACCAGTTTCCAAGATATCAAAAGCCTCTGCAACCACAGCACCTTCCACACACCCGCCCGATACCGAACCAATCACATCACCATTGTCACTCACCGCCATAGCTGCACCTGGACCCCTAGGACCAGACCCTTCCACGTTCACCACCCGAGCTAAAACCACCCTACGACCTTGAGCCAACCAAGCATCTAAATCAGCCAAAATTTCCTTCACTGAGCCAACACCTCAGATACTTCAACAACCAACAACTGCGAGCGCCCGGCGGGTTAGCACACGAGCTAGGTGTTCACGGTACTCCGGGCCAGCGTTCAGATCAGAAGGTGGATTAGCTCCTTCGGCAGCAACTTGGGCAGCTTCGCTAGCTGAGGCACCGCCATTCACAGCAGCCTCCACTGCAACAGCTCGTAGAGGTACACTATCCATGTTCACAAGACCGATTCCTGAACTGCCGTTATTTACCACAACCGACACGCCCACAATTGCCCAATCTTGAGCACGGCGGTTGAACTTTTGAAAGCTCCACCTAGCATCGGGCATTTTAGGTACCCTGATTTCAATAAGCAGCTCATCAACCCCCAAAGAAACATCCAAGAAGCCGGTAAAAAAATCATCCACCGCTATCTCCCGTTGACCAGACGGACCTTGAACCACCAAAGTCGCACGCATTGCCAAAAGCGCCGACGGCAAATCAGATGCTGGGTCGCCGTGAACCACAGAACCGCCAATGGTCCCCATATGACGAACCTGCGGATCGCCAACATAGCTAGTGGCCTCAGCCAGCAATCCTGCTTGAGAGCGCACCAAATCGCTTGTCTCCACGCTCCGATGACGAGTAAGCGCCCCAATCGCTACATAGTCACCAACATCGTTGATATAACGCAGATCGTCCAAACGACCAATATCCACCAACACCGCCGGAGTGGCCAAGCGCAACTTCATAAGGGGCAGCAACGAATGGCCACCAGCGAGGAGCTTGGCTTCATCGCCATGAGTGGCTAGCGCAGCAAGGGCTTCCTCAATCGATCTAGCGCGGATGTAATCAAATGCTGTGGGGATCATACGGATGCACCCGCACAATGCAACACGGCTTTAACAATGTTGTGGTAGCCAGTGCAGCGGCACAGGTTACCTTTCAGACCGAGGCGCACTTCTTGTTCGGTGGGGGCGATGTTCTCATCTAGCAAAGAAATAGCTGCCATCACCATGCCGGGCGTGCAGTAACCACATTGCAAGGCGTGACATTGGCGAAAGGATTCCTGCATGGGATGCAACACTTCGCCATCGGCTAGACCCTCGATGGTGGTGAGGCTTTGCCCGTCAGCCTGCACCGCCAATATGGTACAAGATTTCACGGACTCACCGTTTAAATGAATTGTACAAGCACCACAAGAAGAGGTATCGCAACCAACGTTGGTGCCGGTTAGCCCAACAAAATCACGAATGTAATGCACCAACAAAGTACGAGGCTCAACTTCGCGGCTGTAGCTCTCTCCGTTGATGGTGACCGCAACTTCCACTGCGTCCCCCTAATTCATTATCCGATGCCATCAGCAATCTAACATCTAATGGCTCATCCAAATCGCAGACTATTGCATATCTCTACCAGAAAAATTACTGATAAGAGACGTACACCGCTTTGGGTGCCAAAGTCAACACTTGAGCAGGGGTAGGAGTCGGGCTATCTTCATCGTAAAAGTTCTTCCAACCCCAATGGAAATTAACAGCATCGGGTAAGCCAGTAAGATGAGTCCAGGTACTGTGCTTTGCATTAAAAGAGCCGTGGCCGTCCATGTGAATGAGAACTGCCAATTCCGGCGGAGTGCGCACCTGGTCACGGTTTGTGATCATGTGCTGGCTGAACTGATGCAGGATCAGCAGCTTTTGAGGAAGATTCTCTTCACGCACAATGCTGGCTAACCAATCCACAACCTGATTGATCTCAGCAGCGTCCACCGTACCAACCTGCCTCATATGCAACTCGTTCGGCTTGAGTCTCCATTCAGGGTCAAGAGCTAAACCGACATGAGGCATACGCAGGAACTCCTCATAAATCTTGGCTTGTGCAAGGTAGTCGGTGCGGCCCGGCTGCAAATCCAGCACCACATATACGTCGTTGACCGCTGCTGCTTCTATCCACGGACGCAGCTTGTCTCGGGGAGTCTCGCTAGAATAATTACCATCTGCACCTGAGTAGGCCGAAGCCACCGTGGCGATAATCTCAAAGGTAGGCAAAACCACCGAACCGTCAGCCTCGTAACCCTGTGCAATAGATTTCAAACGCTCAATACCTGCCTCAATGCCCTGCTCTCCCAACACTCCAAGCTGAGGCCCTGAGGGATGACCATAAATCGCCACCAAACGCCGGTTAACACTCCCATCAAACATCAACAAGCCGCCTCCCGGTATCTGAGAACCGTCTCGCATCGTGTCAATTGGCCAAGGCAAACCACTACCAGTTGCCCACATAACCTTTACTTCTGCTGCGTTTAGCAGAGCCCGTTGAATCTCAACCGAAACCGTTGGCAAGTCGCCATCAACAACGAGCACACTCGCCTCCACTTGCTGGGCCACAACACCCAAAATTGGTTCTAGCTCAGGATCGCTAACTATCCAAATAGGCTCGGTGGACTCCATTTCATCTAAAGCCTGATCCGGTGTCTGATCTAACACATCTGTCGAAGTCGACGGCTCTAGATCTTCTGAAGGTTCAGCGGTGAGCTCTGCTTCGACAGTAGGTTCAACAGTGGGTTTGACGATAGGCAAAGCTTCTAGCTCGTGATCAGCTGCTAGGCGTTGCACTGCGACCACCTCAACATCAAAGTTAGCTAAAACGCTTTGTACCTCCTTTGAATTGAACCCAGCAACCACGACCCGAACCGGTGCCAACCGCTCAAGTTCATTTGCCAAATCAGATTCTGTCAACGAATCCGCCAACAATAGTGGGCCGCTAACTCCCCTATTTCTTATAGCGGCAATGGCCGCATCATCTCGGGCAAAGGCCAAACCCACCTCTTCGGCACACTCAAAGCCAGCTTGCGCAATCTGCATGCTGGCTTCAACCAAGGATTCATAGGAAAGCTCTAGGTAATCAGGAAAATTAGGAGTGCAGTTACGAGATAACGGAGTAGCAACAGGAGTTGGACTAGGAGTAACCGATAACGTGACCACAGAAGTTGATCCAGCAACAAGAGCAGGGCTGGTGATGTCGTCTGGAGTTCGGGTCAGATCACTGGGCTGTTGCACAGCAGCGCTAACCGCTGGCTCTACAAGCGGGATGGCCTCTTTTGCCGCAACACCATCAGAACCACAAGCCGACACCGAGAATGCCAAAACAACCAAGCTTGTAAGACCCGCGAACAGCCTAAAATATCTTAAGTTCCACACAATTTAACCCTACTCATACTCTGAAAGCTCACGCTCTGAAGACACCCTGTTTGTCAGACTAGCCGTAACGCTCTACTAAATTAAGGCAATAACCCCAATTGACATTAGGGATGCTTGTCGGCCCACCAACTATCCAAATGGGCTTTGGTTTCGCTACGATTTAACTCTGGGTAAGCTCGCTTCAATTCCAAAAGAAATTTTAAAGCAGCACCCACAGCAGGACCCGGACCGATGCCGTAACGGGCCATCACCTCATTGCCATCAATCAAAGGGCGCTCGGCCGACCGGCTATCGGCTTCAGCTAATCGCGCTATCCGAGCTTCCAAATCATCTACATGGTGTTGCAGGTCAGCAGCCTTTTTGAGGTTTCTCGTGGTACAATCTGCCCTCACCAACTCGTTCAGGTAACCCAACAGATGACCAGCCTCACGAGCGTACCTGCGCACCGCGGCATCACTCCACCCATCGGAATAACCCTTAAAGCGCCCCGACAACCGCACCAACTCGCTCACATCGTGAACTACCGTCTCGGGGTAGACCAGTGCCTCTAACCGCTTTTTTGTCATGCGAGCCCCCACCGCCTCATGATGATAAAAGGTCACAGAGCCCTTCTCGAAAGACCGAGTTCTTGGCTTACCCACATCGTGAAAAAGGGTAGCTAGCCGCAGCACCAAGTCAACACGAGTTTTGGCTACAACTGCGATAGTGTGGGCCAACACATCTTTGTGGCGATGGATGGGATCTTGCTCAAGACGAAGAGCAGGCAGTTCGGGAACGATTTCATCGGCAAGACCGGAGTCAACTAATTGCCACAGGGGCGGTGCAGGATCATCTGCCAACAGAGCAGCAGTCAGAATCTCCCGATGCTCATCGATGTCGGCGGTTACCGCTCCTCCTTAAAGATCACATGCTTGCGTACCACCGGATCGAACTTTTTCAACTCAATCCGCTCACGGTCGTTGATACGATTCTTGGTGGTTACATAGGTGTAGCCGGTACCCGCAGTGGATTTCAGCTTGATTATAGGACGCTTGTCGCTGGCCATCGCTCAAACCTTCTCCCCACGGCGGCGCATCTGAGCTACCACTTTTTCTATGCCGTGTTTGTTGACTGTCTTGAGGCCCTTAGCAGACACATTTAGAGTGATCCAACGCTTCTCTGAAGGCAACCAAAAACGATGCCTGTGTACGTTAGGGTTCCACCGCCGTCGAGTTTTGCGATGTGAGTGAGACACATTATTGCCAAAAGCAGGACGACGACCTGTCACTTGGCACACACTGGACATAGCCCACAATCATACTCTGCCCACCTAAGATCAACCACCTTGAATATGTGAGATTAGTAATTCCCGTGAAGCGTAAGAAATAAAACTTGGTGGGTTGGGGCCTCATATGGTTTATGACAGCAGGGGTACTCCGGATAACTTTGGCTGCGCCCGAGGTGTGCTGGTTGCTGCCACCGCCACCGCAGCGTTGCTTTGGGTACGTTCGGTGCCCACGCCGTTACTAGCGATCATCGCCAGTCTGCTAGGCGACTTAGCTGTTGTACTAGCCATTACCCTAGGGGTAGATGGCACTAAGACAATTTAAC
The DNA here is from genome assembly GCA_009843865.1 of Acidimicrobiia bacterium. Taxonomy (GTDB): domain Bacteria; phylum Actinomycetota; class Acidimicrobiia; order Acidimicrobiales; family Bin134; genus Poriferisocius. The sequence continues at coordinate 24,984 of VYCQ01000037.1, read as the reverse complement.
GACCACCATATAGATAACACGGTGTAACTGACTTAGATGCTCAGCTAAGCGGCAGCTTTCGGAAGGTGCCTGATGGGGTGGGTGGCTGCTTGTTGATCAGATGCATAGAAGCCGATTCAAAGTAATCCACCATTGCAATGCGAGTTGATTCGGGAAGCTCGCAAGCCGCTAGCGCTGCGCGCATATGGCGCATCCATGCATCCCGCTCGTCCACGCCAATCACAAAAGGAGCGTGACGCATCCGCAACCTCGGGTGGCCTCGTTCGGCGCTGTAGTAAGGAGGGCCTCCCCAATACTGAGCCAAAAACTGGGCTAGGTGTTTACGAGCAGGTCCGAGGTCATCGGGATATAGCGGGCGAAGCAGCTCGTCAACGGCCACCCCCTGATAAAAACGCTCCACGAGTTGGTCGAAGAACTCCTGTCCTCCCACTTGCTCATACACAGATTCTTCCACCGGCCTAGCGTATTGCCACAACTGTCGTCATCGGTCATTTCCGAGTAATTCGTCTGGCCGACGCGTGTATGTTCATTCCAGCCAATCATGGGCAGCTTGTGGTCAATGGTCAACTGGCTCGGCGGACGACTGGTCATCTCCACAATGTCACGGAGTCCGAGTGCCTGTTGTACCCGCTTAGCAAAGCTGCAAACAGCCCCAAGTCCGCTATCCGCTTTGCCGCCATATCAAATATCTCAGGATCGCTCTCGCATGCTAAACAACGCCGCTGCTTATCCACAGCGGCCACGATAGTCGCGGCGCTTCCAGCAAACGGATCCAACACCAGATCACCTGAATTGCTGAACAGGTCAATGAACTCCGACAAAAGCGGTACGGGCTTCTGTGTGGGATGAATACGCTGCTGAGGAGAAAGCGACTTGTGCTTGCTAGTGTGCTTGCTCTTCACCTTATCCACGAGTGCATCTTATCGAAGACAGTGACAGTTGATCTTCCACGCATTTCGGCCTTTTAAGTAATCGCGCTAAAACCCGATATAAGTCCCCGAGTAATCGGTTTCACCAATGAGTGCATCTGACCTCTAGAATAGAGAAGCCTTGCGGGCCGTAGCTCAGTCTGGTTAGAGCGCCGGGTTGTGGTCCCGGAGGTCGGGGGTTCAAATCCCCTCGGTCCGCCCAAAAGCCCCTCTAGCTCAACTGGCAGAGCAACGGACTCTTAATCCGCAGGTTCTGGGTTCGAATCCCAGGGGGGGTACAAACGAAGACTTCCATAATGACCCCAGAAGTTCCCAAATCATCCGTAAAGCTACAGTTTATCGGCCATATTTCCAATGCCGTCACAGGACCACCCAACATGCCACCACGAACACGAAGGCACAGTCCACCCCCTGTACTTCCCTGAGCGCTTCGCCCAGGTGTCCTAACACGCCGACGGTCTGCACCAGGATGGAGCGCAGCTGCTGGTCGGACCTAAAAAGCGGTGACAAAGCTGGCACTGAAACACTCACATTCTCGATCATGTCATCGAGAATGTAGATATAAAAATCTCTGGCCACGGCAGCATTAGCGATGTCGGCGAGGACTGTGCTGAACCGTGACATGAGCTCTGAGACGAGATCACATACCATAGCGACGCTGGATGTGACGCAGATATTCACAGCGAAGCAGGAGGAAAGTGTCGCTGATGTGAGTACTTTGGTGGAGTGACTGATGCAAAAAAGCTCTTGGACACGCTAAATGAATCGCAGCAACAAGCTGTCAGCACGCCCAATACTCCTCTTTGTATTCAAGCCGGAGCTGGCACCGGCAAGACCAGGGTGCTCACACGCCGCATTGCCTTCCAAGCCCAGCAAGGCAATATTGATCCCAAACATACTCTGGCGCTCACGTTCACTCGCAAGGCTGCCAACGAAATGCGGCACAGATTAACCAAATTGGGCATGCAACAACAGGTGAGCGTTGGCACCTTCCACAGTGCAGCCTATTCTCAGCTTCTGACCCGTTGGGCAGAACAGCGCAAACGGCCTCGTAAGCTGCTGCGAGACAAACAAGGTTTGATGGCTAGGGCAGCCAAAGATGCCGGGTTGCGACTGTCAAAGCCAGAGATTCAAGACACTGTTGCAGAATTGGAATGGGCTAAGGCCCGACGTGTATCGCCTCAACAATATCCCATGATGATTGTGAGCCTTGGACGAAGCGCTCCAATGGAACCGGGCCTGCTAAGCAGTCTGTTTGAAAGCTATGAAGCTGAGAAGGCTAAACGCCTGGTTTTGGATTTTGATGACCTATTGATTTTGGCATTGCTAGATCTTGCAGAAAACCCAGATTACGCCGAAGCTCGCCGCTGGCAGTTTCAACACTTGTTTGTAGACGAATTGCAAGATGTAAACCGTCTTCAGTTTGATCTCCTGCGAGCTTGGCTGGGGGAACGCAGCGACCTATGCGCCGTGGGAGATCCCAACCAAGCCATCTACGGCTGGAACGGGGCAGACTCTGCTTACATTGAGAGGTTTCAAGATTGGTTTGCCAATACCACGGTGCTCAAGCTTGAAGAAAACTACCGCTCAACCCCTCAAATCCTGACAGCAGGCCGTGCCGTGCTAGGCCCAGGCGCGCAGCCACTTAAAGCCCACTGTCCAGATGGCCCTATACCCACAGTGTTCTCACACACCAACGATGGCGATGAAGCTCTAGAAATAGCACGGGCATTGCGCGATGCCAAAGGCCCTGAGACTGTCTGGAGATCCATGGCCGTGCTGGCACGTACAAACGCTCAAACAGCCACGCTTGGGGCAGCTTTAGATCGCGCTCAAATCCCCTATCAAGTGCGCACCGAAACCAGCCGCACAACTACCTCCACACCAACACACGATGCCGTAGCAGTATCTACCTTTCACGCGGCTAAGGGCTTAGAGTGGCCCATAGTGCATCTAGCAGGCATGGAACAAGGTTTTGTGCCCATCGCCCAGGCTCAAACCCCTCGCGAACTAGCCGAAGAACGAAGACTTCTTTATGTAGCTATCACCCGTGCCCAACAAGTGCTGCATTGCCACTGGGCCAGCGAACGCCGCTTTGGTGATCGAACGGTTCCTCGCTTACCTTCCCCCCACCTGTACGCCATCTCGCAAGCAACCAAATCCCGCTACAAGTCAAAAGGTATCAACACCACCACAACGGTGGCATCACATTCGCGCAACACCTCCTCTACCTGATGTCCTAAAAATGGACGCCCCCCCACGCGCCGCAAATGAGCACCCATAACCACCAAATCGGCCTCAATTTGAGTCATTAGACGCAAGATCTGTTCAGCAGGAGAATAACCCTCTAAGACCACAGAGCGCGTTGTAGCACCCAGCTCGTCGGCCAAAGCCATGGCCTGGCCCACCACCTGCTGACCTACATTCGACCCCATCCGTGGCATGATGCGACGACCCAACAACGACGGCAACCCCGCAGAGGCACCACGGATGCTTTCCACATGTGTGATGTGCAACTCAGTACCTAGTTGCGCGCTGAGATTGAACGCCACCTCCTGAGCAGCCCTAGACACAGGGCTACCAGCCACAGGCACAACTGCACGACTGAAGGCCGCGGGCAGAGGCCGATCAAGATTACGAGCGCGGCGCACCACCACCACCGGAATAGGGCTCTCAGAGAGCACACCATCCACCAGCGGCGAAATAACCATGCCTGTATCGGTATAGTCGATTGCACCTAGGCCGATCACCCCAAAACCAAGCTGACTCTCATTAATAATTGCCCGAACAGGATCGTCGTCGCGTACTTGACGATGCTCTAGGGGCCTTTCGTAAAGCACGTTTCGTAACGGTGTGACATCAACCTCAATATTTCTTGGGCCCACGGTCAACACGGTGGCACCAGCCTCAGGAGGCCAAGCAAAATGCAAGATTTGAGCTGCTGCTATCGACTCAGGCCCTCCTCTGGTGGGTAGCAACAAACGCGAGGTTCGCACCACCAAATTGCGGCTTAGGGCCTGTTCACGCCCCAATCGCTCTACCTCAGCGGGGGTGTCTTGCCAGTTGTTCACCACCGCCCGCAAGGTGACCGAGGCAAAAAGCGAAGTAACAACCGGCACCAGCACGATCACCGTAAAAGCTGTGGGGCTGAACACTCCCACCGTCAGCCCCACGGTAGCTATAACGATCTCTAAAGCACCGCGCGCGTTGAGCCCTGCCCCCAAAGCAAGGCTAGCGCGATGAGTGCGCCCTGCCAGACGAGCTCCGCCATAGGCCCCTACAAACTTAAACACTATGCTCACCACCAAAATCACACACCCCCACCAAAAGGCCTCCGCATCATTAAGCAAACGAAGATCCACTTGTAGGCCAGCGGTAGCAAAAAACACTGGAGCAAACAAAGCCCCTGTCAAGCCCTCCAGATGACCAAGGACATCTTCATGTTGAAAGCGTGAACGGTTCAGCACCACCCCCGCCACAAATGCCCCTAGCACCGCCTCTACCCCCAACCACTCTGTTGTCACCCCAAAAGCCAACATAACCAGCATGCATACCACCAAAGCTGCCGCCAAGCTGCCGCCACGACGCCGCACCTGTCTCAAGACAACATCCACCAACCGCTGCCCCACGGTAAGAGCTAATGCCCCAAAGGCCAGTATCCCGCCCAGGGTACTGAGCACTTGAATCACCGACACCTCACCAGAGGTGGCTAACCCTGTCAACACGCCCAACATCACCCAGCCAATCACATCATTACCCATGCCCGCGGCTACGGTGATTTGACCGATATCACGACGCATCAAGCCCAACTCACTCAAGATCTTCGCCACCACTGCTAACGATGAAACGCTGAGGGCTAGCGCCACAAACAAGGTAAACGTAAGCCGCTCAGCTCCATCATCCAAAAACACCGATGGCAGCAGCACTCCCACCACTATGCCGCTTGCCAACGGCACCACCAAGCTTCCTGCTGTAACCCAAAGGGCAGGCCGACCCAGCTTAGTAATCAAACCCAAATCTGTTTCAAAACCGGTCACCACCAACAAAAGCGCCACGCCAATCCAACTCACCGCGCTGAGCGCTGCGTCTTGACCAACATCTTCGGGCAAGAACCACTCAAATCCCGATTCCCAAACCACCCCGAAGACCGAAGGCCCCAGCACCAACCCTGCCAACAACGCCCCTATCACAGAAGGCATCCCGACCTTACGCATCACCATCCCAAACAGATGCGCGGTGACAACTAAGGCCAGGATCTGCACCCAAAAAACCAAAAAGACAAAGTCAGCAGATTCGGCAGCTAGGATCATCGCTCTCCCTGGCATCGCTACCTCAGGCATCCCTATTCCTAGCATCACAATCCCAAGCAAAGTCCACCAACACTGGGGCGTGATCTGAAGGCTTTTGACCTTTGCGGGCATTTCGGTCTATCAACGCCATCACAACCTGTTGAGCTAACAAATCAGAAGCCAGCACCATGTCAATACGCATACCCTGACGCTTGTAAAAACGACCAGCTTGATAATCCCAGAAGGTATAAAGGTTGTCTTGAGGCCAACGCTCTCGAAACACATCGATTAACCCCCAACCTAATACCGCTGCCAACGCTTCGCGTTCGAGTTCGCTCACATGAGTCATCCCAGCAAACGCCTCAATATCCCACACATCGTTATCAGCGGGTGCCACGTTAAAATCGCCTGCCACCACCACGGGCTCACCGGAGCTGACATTAGATTCTAGGTGGGAGCGCAACCGTGCCAACCAACTCAGCTTGTAGTGGTAGTGATCATGGCCTAACTCACGCCCATTGGGAATATAGGCGCTTGCCACCCTCACGCCCCCGCATGTAGCCCAGATGATACGAGCTTGTGGGTCGGAATCGGTGCCATCTTTAAAGCCATTACTAGGATCAGCTAAACCCACCCTGCTTAAAATCGCCACGCCATTCCAGCGCCCCTCGCCGTGATGTGCCCACTCATAACCCAGATCTTCAAAAACTGAACCCGGAAAGGCCACATCAGACATTTTGGTCTCTTGCATACACAGCACATCGGGGGTGGCCATCTCTAACCACTCCTTCACCCGGGGCAGACGAGCATTCAACGAGTTCACATTCCAGGTTGCCAACCGCACTTGCAAGACCCTAGTTGCTCGCAAGTGCAAACAGAACAGAACAAGCCATAGAACCTTGCATGCCAATACAGCTAGCGCTTTATAGCAGGCGTGACCCTACCCCGATGCTGACAATGATCGTAGACTTCCATCATGACCATCGAAGCTGAACAAATGATCGGCCAAAACGCCTGGCTAGTGGACGAGATGCATCGCCAGTACTTAGCCGACCCCACCTCAGTGAGCGAGAGCTGGCAAGACTTCTTCTCTGACTACCGCGCTGGGCAAGCAGCTCACTCTTCAGCCGGTGGCACCCCTGCTGGCCCCGACCACGTACCCGTCAAAACCCCGCTGGCAGCACAACCAACAGCCATACCCGAACCCGAGCAAGGACAGCCCCTGCGAGGAGCAGCAGCCCGCATAGCCCGCAATATGGAGGCCAGCCTAGACATTCCCACCGCCACCAGTTTTCGAGAAGTGCCAGCCAAACTGCTGGAGGTCAATCGTAAAATCATCAACAGCTACTTGGGACGTACCGCTAGGCGCAAGGTGTCGTACACCCATCTGATCGCATACGCCATGGTGCAAGCCATCGCTCATCATGTGCCAGCGATGAACTCCACCTACCTCGCAACTGACAAAGGACCCCGAATAATTCGCCACACCCGAATTGGCCTAGGTATCGCCGTGGATGTGAAAAGGGCAGACGGATCTCGCTCGCTTTTGGTGCCATGCCTTGCCGATGCCGACACGCTGGACTTTACCAACTTCATCGAACTCTACGACACCATGATCCGCAGGGTGCGAGACAACAACCTGAACCCAGATGACTTTGCTGGCGTGACCGTCTGCATCACCAATCCCGGCATCTTGGGGACGGTGCAGTCAGTGCCTCGGTTAATGCCCGGCCAAGGGGTCATTGTCGGCGTGGGCACCATCGACTATCCCACCGCATACCAAGCTGCCGATTCCCGCACGCTGGCCGACCTAGGGATATCCAAGGTGATCACCATTTCATCTACTTACGACCACCGCATCATCCAAGGTGCCGAGTCGGGCATGTTCTTAGGAGCTATCCACCAACTGCTGCTGGGGCAACACAACTTCTACAAGAACATTTTTCAAGCTTTGGGGGTGCCCTACGAGGCCGAACGCTGGCGGACCGACATCTTGCCCCTCAACCGAGAGCAAGCCGTTGTCACCAAACAGGTACAGGTTAACGCTCTCATCAACATGCACCGGGTGCGCGGGCATCTCATAGCCGATCTTGACCCGCTTTCAGCTGGCGAACCCGAGCTGCATACCGAACTCGACCCGGCCACTTACGGCCTCACCATCTGGGATCTAGATCGAGAGTTCCTCACCACAGGACAAGGCGGGCTAGATCTAGGTCAACCCGACGGCAAAATGCCACTAGGTGAGATCTTGCATGTGCTCCGCAATGCCTATTGCCGCACCGTGGGCGTGGAGTATATGCACATCCAAGAGCCTACCGAGAAGCTATGGATCCAAGAACAGGTAGAGAGAATGATTAAGACTGTGGGGCCTGACGAGAAGCTGCACATCCTGGATCGACTAAACGCAGCCGAAGCCCTAGAACGGTTTTTAGACACCAAATACGTAGGCCAGAAACGCTTCGGAATCGAAGGAGCCGAAAGCGCCATCGTGATACTCGACACAGTTCTTGGACAAGCCGCCGACCTAGGCATGGACTCAGCGATCATGGGTATGGCCCATCGTGGCCGACTAAACGTGCTGGTGAACATTGTGGGCAAAGACTATGGTCAGCTGTTCGGTGAATTTGAAGGGAACCTAGATGAGTCGTCCACGCAAGGGTCGGGCGACGTTAAGTACCACCTAGGCATGACTGCGGAGTTCAAAAGCATGAGCGGCAACCGCATCAACGTAGAGCTAGCCGCCAATCCCTCACATCTAGAAGCCGTGAACCCGGTGGTTGAGGGCATGGTTCGAGCCCGTTTAGATCAGATCAGCCAAAATCAGCTAATACCCGGCACGGACAGCGAGCATAAGAGTCGCGACACCGTCACCAAGGGCAACTTTTTCCCTGTGCTGCCCATTTTAGTACACGGCGATGCTGCCTTCGCTGGCCAAGGAGTGGTCAGCGAAACCCTAAACCTTTCGCTCATTGAGGGTTACCGCACTGGAGGCACGGTCCACCTGGTGATCAACAACCAAGTGGGATTCACCACCACCTCAGAATCGGCCCGCTCCAGCCACTACTGCACCGATGTCGCCAAAATGATCCAAGCGCCCATCTTGCATGTCAACGGCGACGACCCGGAAGCCTGCACCCGAGTTGCTCGCATAGCTCTGGACTACCGCAACCACTTCCACAAAGACGTGGTGATCGACATGTGGTGTTACCGCCGCCAAGGGCATAACGAAGCCGACGACCCCAGCTACACCCAACCAGAGATGTACCGACGGATCCAAGCTCATCGCTCAGTACGAAAGCTGTATGTGGAGTCGCTAGTGAAACGAGGTGACATCACCCTCGAAGAAGCTGAACAAGCAATGGATCGTTTTCAGGCTAAGCTCCAAGAAGCATTAGAGGACACCCGAAACATCACCACCAACAACGGCCTAGGTGAGACAGCAAAAACCCCAACAGCTAGTCAGACAGAACTACAAATATCAATCTCACCAACACTGTGCAACCCCACACCCCATGTTGCCCCACCCATAAGCACCGTTGTTTCAAAAAACCAAATCAAGCGAGTATTCGATGCCCTCAAATCAATACCCGACGAATTTGTGCTACACCCCAAGCTGGCCCGTCAATTTGAAGCTCGCGATGAGATGATAGCTGATGGCTTGGTGGACTGGGGGCTTGCTGAGGCTATGGCCTTTGGCACTCTGCTAGATGAGGGGACATCCATTCGCTTGGCTGGCCAAGACTCTCGCCGCGGAACCTTCTCGCATCGACACAGCACCTTGGTAGACAACCAAACGGCCCAGGAGCACTGTCCGTTGACCGATATGGCGAACCACGGGGCCAAACTCTGGGCGTATGACTCGCTACTCTCAGAATACGCCGCTTCAGGCTTTGAATACGGCTACTCGGTGAAAAACCCTGACGCGCTAGTTCTTTGGGAGGCTCAATTCGGAGACTTCGTAAACGGTGCACAAATCATCATTGACCAGTTCGTCGTATCAGCCGAAGATAAATGGAACCAGCACTCTGGTCTAGTGATGTTGCTACCACACGGATTCGAAGGCCAAGGCCCTGAGCACTCCTCAGGGCGAATTGAGCGATTCCTGCAATCGGTAGCCGAAAACAACATCCGTGTGGCCAACCTGTCTACAGCAGCCCAATACTTTCATCTGCTGCGAGACCAAGCCATGCGCACCCCCCGCAGACCGCTAGTGCTGTTCACTCCCAAGTCGCTGTTGCGCCACCGCGATGCCAGATCACCAATAACCGAACTTACCAAAGGCGGATTCCAGCCGGTTTTAGGTGACCCAAGCGGTCCTGAGCAAACACAAACCACCCACATTGTACTAGCCAGCGGCAAGATCTGCCGCGAAGCCATCGCTGAACGAGACAAGGTAGATGCACCTGTGGCTGTGCTGCGGGTAGAACAACTCTACCCATGGCCAACCAACGCCCTAGCTGAGACACTCGCTCAGTACCCTAAGGCAAACAAGATCATCTGGCTCCAAGAAGAGCCACAAAACATGGGACCCTGGAACTACGTGAAAGGGCACCTCCACGAGGCATTCGGCGACCGCTATGAGATCCTCAGATCAAGCCGCAACGAATCCTCCAGCCCTGCCACTGGCAGCGCAGCCATACACGCTCAAGAGCAGGCCGAACTCATTGCCCGCACCTTCGCTATGATTTCAAAGCCCTAGGGTGCGCCGCCCGATATGCCTGCCACAGCTTCTCATTAGCCACCATGGTATAAACCTGGGTCGTGCTGATAGAAACGTGACCTAGTAGTTCTTGTACAGCTCGGATATCGGCACCGTGATCCAACATATGGGTGGCACACGAATGACGAAAAACATGAGGCGAAACCTTGGCACCCAAACCCACCAGGCGCGCTCTTGTTTTAACAATATTGTAGGCACCTTGGCGCGACAGGCCACCGCCCCGCTGGTTCAGCCAAACTGCGTTTTGGTCGCTCTTGTTTGCCCAGCGTTCAGGTTCCATCTGGCCTCTAGCAGCGGGACTCAGCCAGGCTGTCAGCGCCTCGTGAGCACAGCGGCCAAGCGGCAAAACTCGCTCTTTGTTGCCCTTCCCCAAAACACGTACCACAGCACCGTTCAAATCCAAATCAACCAGCGACATCCCCACCAACTCGCCGATGCGCATGCCCGTACCGTACAGCGTCTCTAGCATGGCACGATCTCGTAACGACACAGCATCAGAGCCCTCCACAGCACCGATGATGGCGACCACCTCAGCTTCACTCAGGGCTTTGGGAACACCCCGCGGCACCCGAGGTAACTCCACATGGGCACCAGGATCGTCATCACGGATCCCTTCCAGCAGCAAAAACTTATGAAAAGTACGTACTGATGTTAGCGCTCGGCTAATTGAAGACGGAGCCTTGCCCAGCTCTTGTTGATAACGCAAATAAACCAAAAGATCTTCTTCCGATGCACTACGGGTGGTTGCTCCTCTGCTAGCTAGCACCTCACAATAGCTCAGCAAATCTCTCCGATAAGCCTCACAAGTGCGAGGAGCGCGGTAGCGTTCGAGCACCAACCAAGCTAAAAACTCTTCAACCCCAACATCTGTTCTCACATCTGCTTTGACCAAAGCTGACATAGTTTCATCTGTAGCGATATCTGCTGCGGCCCTAGCACTCACCTGCAATGCTCGCGAGCCAACATGAGTCCAACAATGGATTTGGCATCTCTCAACTCACCGCTAGCCACCAAATCGGGGATGTCTTGCAGTTTGACCTTCTCAATCTTCATGTACTGCTCTTCAATGCTATGCGGCTCGCGCTCGACATCGTGCAATTCCGTAGCCAAGTAGCAGTACGTCACCTCATCACAAAACCCTGGCGAATTGTGAAACACCCCTAGCAACTCAAGATGCCCCGCCCGCTTACCAATCTCTTCCGCTAGTTCGCGTTGCGCCGTCAGTTCGGGAAGCTCGTCGGGGTTGTCTAGCTTCCCTGCGGGGATTTCCAACAACTCTCCATCTACCGAAGCCCGGTATTGGCGCAACATGACCACCTCTTCATCCTCCAACGCCACGATCACAGCAGCACCCGGATGGCGAACTATTTCCCGCTCATAAACCTGCCCATCAGGCCCTTGAACTTCAACAACGTTGCAAGAGACGATATGGCCTTGCCATTCTTGACGCTCCCCTATTCGAGTGAAGCCACATCCACCTTTAGAACTCAACACCAACCGAAGTCTATTGCACTACTTTGCTATGAGCCCTACTGACATCTGAAGCGCGATGCTGTTGTACTGCCAGCAAATCCTGAGATGCCTTGTCAACTTCAACAGCGCTCTGGTAACCCTCACTGCGCCGCAAAGCCGCATCCACCAATCCACAAAACAACGGCGCTGGCCGGTCGGGGCGACTCTTGAACTCAGGATGAGCTTGAGTACCCACCCACCAAGGATGGTCAACTAGTTCAATGAACTCCACCAACAACCCATCAGGTGACTCACCTGAGATAACAAAATCGTGACCATCAAAGCGACTGCGAAACTTGGGGTTGAACTCATAGCGATGACGATGACGCTCCGAAACCACCTCAGCACCATAAACCTCAGCCACCTTAGTGCCTGAGCGCAACTTAGCTAGATACGCCCCCAAACGCATCGTGCCACCCTTATCGGTAATGCCCCGCTGCGAATCCATGATGTCGATAACTGGCCAAGGGGTACTGGGGTCAAACTCGCTGGAGTGAGCGTTGGTCAGCCCCAACACATTGCGAGCATAATCAATGGTCATAGCCTGAAGACCCAGACAAAGGCCCAAACAAGGCAAATTGTGCTCTCTGGCATATGTAGCAGCATTGATCTTACCTTCAATCCCACGCTCACCAAACCCTCCTGGAATCACTATGCCGTCTAACCCACTCAGCAAGCTGGAGGTCATCAGCCCCTCCACGCTCTCGGCTTGAATCCACTGAATATCTACAGAGGCATCATTGTGAGTCGCTGCGTGATTTAGGGCCTCCACGACCGACAAATAAGCATCAGGCAAGGTTACGTATTTTCCGATGAGCCCAATTCGCACCTTTTGATGCACATCGCTGATGCGCTGATTCAATAGTTGCCAATCATATAAATCAGGCTTGTGGCCCTCAAGACGTAAAAGGGTGCAAATCAAATTATCTAGACCCTCTTCGTGCAGCACTAGAGGTATCTCATAGATGCTCTCGGCATCGGCAACATTCACCACTGCAGACGGGTCTACATCACACAGCCCAGAAATCTTGCGCTTCAACTCACTAGAGATGGACGCTTCGCTGCGACATACGATGGCATCGGGCTGCACCCCACGACTACGCAGCTCAGTGACCGAGTGCTGCGTAGGCTTGGTCTTCTGCTCGCCTGTGGGACCAATGAAAGGCACCAATGTCACATGCACATAGCAGACGTTGGCACGTCCTACATCAAGGCGCACCTGACGAATGGCCTCCAAAAAAGGCAAGATCTCAATGTCGCCCACCGTGCCGCCGATCTCTGTGATCACAACATCTAGGTCTTCGCAAACCAGGCTGGCAATACGAGCCTTGATCTCATTGGTAACATGAGGAATCACCTGCACCGTTTTACCGAGGTACTCGCCTTGACGCTCTGCGGCGATCACAGACGAGTAAATAGAGCCAGTGGTTGCGTTAGAAAACTTAGTGAGATTTTCATCTACGAAGCGCTCGTAGTGACCTAGGTCTAGATCGGTTTCACCGCCGTCATCGGTAACAAACACCTCGCCGTGTTCAAAGGGGTTCATCGTCCCAGGGTCGACATTGATATACGGGTCAAGCTTTTGCATCGTCACCCGTAGGCCCCGCTGCTTGAGCAACCTTCCCAATGAAGCAGCGGTCAGACCCTTACCCAACGAACTCGCCACTCCTCCAGTGACGAAAATATGTTTGGTCACGTTTATCTAGCCTAGCGAATGCAACCAACTACTAGCGGACCGTGGCACCCACAACTCATCTAGGTAACCCGTTAGTGCTGCTCAGAGCACTTACAGTTTCTACACAAAACCGAAGCTCAGCGTTTGGATAAGCCCAACAACTCTGAGGCGTGACGGCGAGCAGTTTCACTATCAGGGGAACCAGACAACATACGAGACAGCTCTACTATGCGTTGCTCGCCTTCCAAAAGTTCGACGGTAACTGAAGTGGTTGAGCCGTCGTCATGCTTAACGATGCTCACATGGTTATCGGCACAGGCAGCCACTTGCGGTAGGTGGGTCACCACCAGCACTTGATGCTCAGCGGTCAGACCCAACAAAGCTTGACCCACCTTCTGAGCCACCTGCCCGCCAATGCCAGCATCCACCTCATCGAACACCAACACCGGAGGTCCAGCGCTGATGACCAGCCGCAACGCCAACATCACCCTGGCTAACTCACCCCCCGAGGCAGCCGAGTCCAACCGCAGGCCAGGGGCACCGCTGTTAGCTGCCAGTAACACATCCACCTCGTCGCCCGGATCATCACCCACCGTCACCTGCACCTCAGCACGAGGCATAGCCAAATCCCGCAACCGAGCTGTCACCTGCTCGGCTAGGCCCTCAGCGGCATCGCGGCGTGCTGCACCAACAGTTGCCGCAGCCTGTGCCAGCGTCTCAACCAAGCACTGGTGCTCAGCATCTAACTCTGCACCTAAACGGTCACAATCCTCCAACTCCTTCAGACGATTGGCCAACTCTTGATAAAAAGCCATGACCTCACCCAATGTCTCGCCATACTTGCGGCGCAAATCCAACAACAATTCGCGGCGCTGGCGGACTTCAACTAAACGAGCCGGGTTCTCCTCAATGCCCTCAGCTATCAGTCGTAACGCCGTTGAAACATCGGCTAGCTCGGCAACCAAACCCATAAGGCGCTCGTGTTGATCTTGCAACGGAACTCGACCCTCCAACGAGACCATCAGGTGAGCTAGCTCGCTGCCCACTGCCCCATCGGTACCTAAAGCGATGGCGGCACCACGAGCTGCGTCTCGAGTATCTGAGACATCGCTTAGCAACGCTTCCTCGGCTTTGAGACCCTCCTCTTCACTCGGGTCTTCTAAAGCGGCTTCGTCGAGTTCTTGCAGCTGATACCTGCATAGCTCAACCTCACGAGCACGCGCTCGCTCATCACCACCTAATACAGCTCGGTGACGCTCTACCTCTGCAAGCAAACTTCTAGCCTCATTAAGTGGAGCTAGATCGATTTTGCCATAGGAATCCAGCGCGGCTCGCTGATGCGCCCTCTTCAACAACGACTGATGAGCATGCTGTCCATGTAAATCCACCAACTCGCTGCCCAATGTGGCCAGCGCAGAAGCCGACGCTAATCGTCCGTTCACATACGCCCTCGCACGACCATTGGCGGGCACCACTCGACACAACACGATCTCTTCTCCCTGATGGAAAAAGCGCCCCTCCACAACTGCTTCATCTGCACCATGACGCACCATAGTGGACTCAGCGCGACCTCCCAACAACAAATCCAAAGCGGTCACCACGAGTGTTTTACCGGCACCAGTTTCACCTGTGAGCGCTGTCATACCAGGTGCCAACACCAAACTGAGCTGCCCAATGACACCGAGGTTCTCAACCGACAGCTCAACCAGCATCGTCTCAGGCTGCATCGACTTGACCAACATCAACCCTCAGGCTGCCATCAGCGATCCAACAAGCCAAAAGACGACTTAAGGGCTTGGTGAAAGCCTCGCTGACCGAAGGTGACCAGTCGTGCGGGCTGATCGGAGACCGAGACCGTCAACGAATCGCCATTGCCTAGCTCTCCCAGCGAACGCCCATCCACCGCCACCGCAGCTTGACGGTCACCCACTACATTAATAACCAGTATGCTGTTAACCGGCAGAACCAGGCTGCGGTCAAACAGCGTATGAGGAGCCACTGGTGTCAAGATCAGCGCGCTCATGGTTGGGGCCAAAATAGGTCCCCCAGCCGACAGCGAATAGGCAGTAGAACCAGTGGGAGTCGCAGCGATCAGCCCATCAGCGGCGTAGCTAGTGAAGTACTCGCCATCAATATGAACCGCTAAGTTCACGGTACGCCCACTGTCAACCTTCTCTACAATGGCCTCGTTAAGGGCACTGACCCTTGTGCCATCGCCCAGACAACAGCGCAATCTCAAGCGCTCTTCAATGGTGTAACCCCCAGCTAAAAACTGATCCACCGCATACGATGCGGCCTCAGGCTCTATGCCGGTCAGATAACCCAGTGAACCGTAGTTCACCCCCAGCACGGGCACACCTTCATCGGCTACCGCAGTCACAGCCCGGAGCATGGAGCCATCTCCTCCCAAGCTCACCGCCAAGTCCAACTGCTCACCAATACGATCTTCTGGATAAGACAGATCGGAGCGAGCCGCCGCTTCAGCCGACTGAATCGGCAAGCGAACTTCATGGCCTTCAGCATCTAGGCGCAGAATGAGATCAGCGGCGAGATTCAGCGCCTCAGGCCGATCGGCGTAAACAAAAAGAGCAATCGTAGCCACGCCGTTAGGCTATTGCGCTTGCATGACAGCTTGGGCCACCACTTGTGAAGAATCTAGCGCTGCGGCGATACCATCCTTAGTGAGGTGCAAGAAAAACTCTGCATTGCCCTGTGCGCCCTTTAATACCGATGCCGCAGCAGCTTGAGGCGCGAGATTGATGGATGCAGCCGATCTCAGCACCTTATCGATGGCTTGTTGCCAAAGTTCTGGATCGCGAATCACACCCCTGCCTCTTGCGACGTGACGACGGCCCACCTCAAATTGAGGCTTGACTAAAACCACCACAGAAGCACCTCGTGCGGCCAAACAAACCACAGATGGCATAACCAAAGTCAGCGAGATAAACGACACATCAACCGTAACCAAATCAAACAAAGCAGCACTCTGGTCAAAATCAAAATTTCGTATATCAGTGCGTTCGTACACATGCACCCTGGCATCGCTTGCGATGCGCTCATGGATTTGCGCCCGGCCCACATCTACAGCCACAACCTCAGTCGCCCCATTTTGCAACAAACAGTCGGTGAAGCCGCCGGTGGAAGCCCCAACATCGCAGCACCGCAAACCCATGGGATCCAAACTGAAAAACTCAAGAGCACTTTGCAGCTTCTCCCCACCACGGCTTACGTAACGCATCCCCGAGCCTGCTACCTCCACGGCATCACCGGGCAACACTAGCTGCGCAGCCTTGAGGGCTATTGCACCGTTCACCGTAACCCTACGATAGGCCACTGCTTGTTTTGCCTGATCTCGTCCCACAATCAACCCACGCCGCACCAACTCAACATCTAACCTACGCCTAGGGCGGCTCACAGCTGCACCCCCAAACGCTCGGCACCACCCAACAGCGTAAAACGTCGTTCAGGAAACTTCCCAAGTTGCCCGAGAGTGTAACAACGATGCCAAATCTCCCGGACCCGACTGTTCTTGCGCCCAGGCAAGCTGCTTGCTGGCCTCAGCAGCGTACTCTGAACGCTCCACAGACCGAAAAACCCCTATGGGGGTTGGCTCGAAAGGCCCAGCCGAGAGCCGTGACAAGGCAAACGCCAAGCTAGGTTCTTGGCTATTCTCGTCGTGAACCAAAAGGGCATCCTCTCCTACATCGGCCACATCAACAATCTCAGCGCTGCCATAGCTGTTAAGGATCACCCCCTTTTCATTATCATCCCCAAAACGAACAGGCTTGCCATGCTCTAGGTGGATGAGCATGGAGGCCCGTTTATCTTTTTTAGTGATAGCACCAAAGGCTCCGTCATTGAACACATTACAGTTCTGGAACACCTCCACAAAGGCTGCGCCAGGAAAGTTATGAGCCCGCCGGAACATCTCCATCATGTGCTGACGATCCATGTCATGAGTGCGGGCCACAAAGCTGGCCTCAGCACCTAGTGCTACCGAAATGGGATTAAATGGTTCATCGATGCTGCCATCAGGGGTGGACTTAGTGACCTTGCCGATCTCGCTGGTAGGTGAGTATTGCCCTTTGGTAAGGCCATATATCTGGTTATTGAACAACAAGATGTTGAGGTTCACATTCCGGCGCAAAACATGCAGCAGGTGATTGCCGCCTATGGACAACATGTCGCCATCACCACCGACTACCCATACATGCAAGTCAGGACGAGCCATGGCCAGCCCGGTTGCTAATGCAGGTGCCCGCCCGTGAATGGCATGTACTCCGTAGGTGTTCATGTAGTAAGGAAACCGAGCGGCACAACCAATGCCTGAAACGAACACGGTATCCTCCCTGCGTACTCCCAGTTCGGGCATAAGCAGCTGCACCGCAGTAAGAATGGAGTAATCCCCACAACCAGGGCACCAACGCACCTCCTGATCGCTGCTCCAGTCGGCTTTAGTAGTGGTGGGCACGTTAGTCATCTAATGCTCCGATGATGTGGTGGTGCAGTTCAGCTGCAGTAAAGGGCACACCTTGCACCTTGGAAATCGACTGAGCATCCACCAAGAACTCAGCCCTGAGAATGCGGCAAAGTTGGCCCATATTCATCTCGGGAACGATCACCTTACGATAGCTACGCAAGATATCGCCGAGATCTTTGGGCAACGGGTTAAGGTGGGTGATATGAGCATGGGCCATCTTGTGGCCCTCTTTGCGCACACGCGTCATCGCACTAACAATGGCCCCCCAGGTTGAACCCCAACCCACCACAAGCAATTCAGCGTCTTCAATATCACCCTCAAGCATGGTTGCAGAGATGTCGTTAGCGATGTGAGCAATCCGATCATTTCGCAACTTCACCATGTGACCGTGATTATCAGACTCATAATTAATGTTACCGGTGCCATCTTCCTTCTCAATCCCACCAATACGATGAGTCAGCTCAGGAGTACCCGGCACAGCCCAAGGTCGGGCCATCGTCTCAGGGTCACGCAAATAAGGCCAAAACACCTCACTGCCATCATCGTTGGTGTGATTGGGTACAGTGGCGAACTCCACCGCCAAGTCGGGCAGGCTTGCGATATCTGGCAAGCACCAAGGCTCGCTGCCGTTAGCGAGATAACCGTCGGACAGCAAGAACACCGGAGTACGGTATTTGAGAGCAATTCGGGCTGCTTCAATAGCTGCAAAGAAACATTGCGACGGGGAATAAGCCGCCACGATAGGCACCGGTGACTCCCCATGACGCCCGTACATGGCCTGCATTAAGTCTGCACTCTCAGTTTTGGTAGGCAGACCTGTGGAAGGGCCACCCCGCTGAATATTTATGATCAACAACGGCAACTCTAAGCTCACTGCTAGACCAATGGTTTCGCTCTTAAGAGCCACCCCCGGCCCGCTGGTAGTGGTCACCCCAAGATTGCCGCCAAAAGAAGCCCCCAATGCAGAACAAATTGCCGCAATTTCATCTTCGGCTTGCAAAGTACGCACACCAAAGTTCTTACGCTGGCTCAACTCATGCAAAATGTCGCTGGCTGGGGTAATCGGATAAGAACCCAGAAACAGGGGTACCTTGGCTTGCTGGCTAGCGGCTACAAGCCCCCACGACAGTGCCGTGTTGCCGTTCACATGAGTGTAGGTACCGGGCTTGAGAGCCGCAGGGCGCACTTCATAGTTGAAATCAAACAGCTCTGCTGTTTCACCAAAAGCCATACCTGCCTTAAATGCCGCAGAGTTGGCATCGGCAACAAGCCGTTGACGCTTAAACTTGGCCTCAATCCAATCTAATGTGGGTTGAGTAGGACGACCATAAAGCCACGAAACCAAGCCGAGCGCAAAAAAATTCTTGGAACGTTCAGCATCACGGGGCTTAACACCCAATTCCTTGCAAACCTCTTTGGTTATAGTAGTCATTGGCACCTTAAACAAGGTGTAGTTATCCAGCGTGCCATCCTCTAATGGATCACCCTCATATCCAGCCTTTGCAAGGTTGCGCTCCATAAAGGCATCTTGGTTAACGATCACCGTGCCGCCTACCTCAAGGTGGGGCAACTCCTTGCGTAATGCCGCAGGGTTCATAGCCACCAGTACATTAGGGGCATCTCCGGGAGTGGTGATGTCGTGATCAGATACCTGCACTTGAAATGCAGACACCCCTGCCAAAGTACCCTGAGGTGCTCTGATCTCTGCGGGGAACTCAGGCAAAGTAGCTAGATCGTTGCCAAAAAATGCGCTAGCACTGGTAAAACGATCGCCAGTGAGCTGCATGCCGTCCCCAGAATCCCCTGCAAAACGAACCACCAAACGATCTAGCTCGCGCGTCCCAACTATGCGCGGCAAGGTGTCTGTCACGGAATCCTCCTTGATCCCAATATGGCTGCCCGCCTATGCGATGCCAAGAGCAAAGACTACCCAACACACAACCAAAATTGGCACATCCTCATCAGAAAGTTGCGACCTTTACACACAATCCTTAGCCCATCCCCCGCGTTCCCATGCGCAACCTGCCAAAAATCTCAGGTTGCGCCCCTACTGTCCGATTACGGCGAGCCTTGCTCGTAAAACTGAACATAAAACTGGGCATCGCCTGAAGGTGCCACCTGGTGATAAGTGTTAGGCATAATTACCACACGGCTGCCAGCAGTAGCAGCAACGTTTCGGGACTCTTCGTCAACAAATAAAACCGTTCCTTCTAACACCACAAGTTCGGCCCAAACCGTGGTGCGATGTTTCTTTGCCAAAGCCGCTGGCATCGACTCAGCGGTGAAAACCGGTGTACGACGGCCCGGCACCGCTGCGCCTGGTATTTCTATGTTCAAATTTGCTCCATGTGATCGATAGCTTACCGAGATGCGAAAGAGCTAAACGGGCGCGCCGGTTAAGACCCGCGCCGGTTAAGACCACAGGGTGCTAATAGGAAGAGCCCATAAGCGTGTACCAAGCGAAAACGAGGCCGGGCCGGTATGCAACACCACTCCAGCGACGAACCGCTCCCCGATTTGATCCCGAAGCCATTTAAGATGCCGAGCATCGTCTTTTGAAGGCGCTGCGGTGGCCTTGATCTCTATCCCAATGATCTGCTGTGCATTGATCTCAGCCACAACATCAATCTCGTAGCGTCCATGATGTTGACGGAGGTGAAACAACCTGCAACGATGCTCGCTGACCGCTGCCTGAGCCCGAAGCTGCGCTACCACAAATGTTTCCAGCAATCTACCGAGCAGTGTGCCGTCTTTCATCGCTGTTTGGCTGCTTGCACCAGTCACAGCGGCCAACAACGATGAATCAATAAGAAACCGCTTAGGACTAAGCGACAGACGCTTAAGCCGATTAGATGTCCACGCTGGCAGCTCATCTACGACATACAGCCGCTCAAGAAGCTCACGATAGCCCAAGGCAGTACGCCGATCGATACCAGCGATGCTATAGAGCGTGGCATCATCTACGATACCAGCTGAATTGAGAACATATGCTTCGAAGTAGCGGGCCAGCCGTGTGGGATCATAACCTCCACCCACCAACGCTGAATCTCGGGTAACGATCTCTTCGACATAAGTGTCGAGCCAACCACGTCGGGCACGATTACCAAGTGTCATCACCGCATAAGGAAACCCACCCTGTACAGCCATATCGAGATAATCCTGCAAATTCGCATCAGCAGCAGGAAACGAGCCCACTTCGCCTCTTACGATCCGATCAATCAAGGGCTCGGTCAACTGTCCCAACAATTCGCCAACGGTCATCGGAAACATAGAAATCCTCGTCACGCGGCCGATTGCGGACCACGTCTCGGCATCAATCTCCGCCCGCACCGACCCTGTCAACACAAACCTTCCTGGCCGGGGTTCGGCATCGCAAGCTCGTTTCACCGCACCAAGCACTTGGGGCACTTCCTGCCACTCATCTAACAAGATAGGCTCGGACAATCCGGCCAATGCCGCATCAGGATCAGCTGCCACTGCCGCCGATTCCGCAGGCCGATCAAGATGAATCACGGTGCGACAATGACGCGCAGCGGTAGTTGTTTTGCCCGATGCCCTTGGCCCAACAATCGACACAGCAGGAAGCTCAGCGAGATACTCAGCAACAAGTGGATCAACTAATCGCTTGCGATAAGCGCTCATCACCCTATAATACCGATTTTTGACACCCTATAATACCGATTTTTGACACCCTATAATACCGATTTTTGACACCCAAGACACCCCGTTGCCGCAAACGCATAAAGCAATACCATCTGAGCGTCTCACTGCAAAGGTTCAGCTACAGTGGGGTTCCGCCAACCAATTCCTATAATGAGGCAATAATATCGCGATTGGAATCCATGTAACATCGCGATTGAAAGGCATGCAACTATGTTGGGAGGTCATCTTATGGCTGATCTACTGACACCATCGGGATACATGCCTCGGGTGGCCGATCGCAAGATGGGCGAGCCGCGCAAGCTCATGGTCATTACCGCAGGCGGGCCGCGGCTTTGAGTATTCAGACGGAATCTCGGTCGTCCCCATCACCGCCCTGGGACCATGACACAAGACTGATCGATCAACCTGCCGCGTAGCCTCACTTCAGCCTGTCAGCAATCAAACACCGCCGCGGACTACGCAAATATATAAAGAGGGGCGGTTAAGAGCCGTCCACTAAGCGCATAGGAAGCATGGTGAGAGCCAAGAGGCTGCCATCCACAGCAGATTGCGTGGAACCGATCAATGTAGCCCACAAACCTGAAGCAGGGCGCTGAGCAAACAAAAGATGCGTCTTGAAAGGAAGATTCTCGCCCAACGCGCCCCCTTGGGCGAAGGCAAAACCCAATTGGCCGAGCTGATCCTCTAATTGGAACAAGATCGTACCCTCAAAGCCCCGACCCTCACCCAGCACAAACGTGCCACCTGCTAACAGCGCCCCCACAGCCGGGAAGTCCACGACAATGTCATCTGACAAAGCCATCATCACCACCCATGCTAAGGAACCATCAACAAGCTGCACCTGTTGCAGATGAATAGTGGTAGCTACTCCAAAAGAGGTTCCATCTTCGGCCAGTCTAGGTAGCTCAGCAGTGGCAGTTATCCCGCTTTGAATGGCAGGACGAGGCTGCGCAACTCTATCTCCCCGAGCTATATGCTGAGCAAAAGCCATCGCTGCCTCATCAGGCGAGCGCGGCCATACCTCAGGCTCAAACCTTGGCCACACCAATAGCTCTGGCCAAGCGTGACCGGGTTCAAGTGTACCAAGCGCTGCGGGCACAGGTGCTAGAGGCTCTGTTTCAGGAACAGATATAAGAAGATCGTCTAAATCCACGGTCTCCATTTCGCCGACACCTTCAACAGACGGTTCTTGCACTGCTTCTTCAGTGCCACAAGCAGCCATAAAAACCCCAGCCATCAACAGCACTAGCATCACAACCACAACTGTTAAAACCATCGATGCCAGCGATAACACACACCTCAAGCGAACCACACCCGTACCTTTTCGCTCCTATTTGTATTTCGTTCTAATGCGTTACAGCAACTAAGCCACGGTCACTGAATCAGCAAGATAGACATCTTGGATGGCGTTGAGAAGCTCTACCCCCTCAGCAACGGGACGTTGAAAAGCTTTGCGTCCGCTGATCAAACCCAACCCGCCAGCTCGCTTGTTGATCACCGCGGTACGCACTGCTTCGGCCAAGTCGCTTGCACCCGAAGATGCGCCACCAGAATTGATAAGCCCGATGCGACCCATATAGCAGTTAGCCACCTGCCAGCGAGTGAGGTCAATCGGGTGGTCGGTGGTCAGCTCTTCATACACAAGCGAATGGGTCTTACCGAACCCCACGGCAGTGTAGCCACCGTTGTTCTCAGGCAACTTCTGCTTAACGATATCGGCTGCAATGGTGGCACCTAAATGGTTGGCTTGTGCAGTAAGATCAGCCGCGACATGATAATCGTTATCATCGGTTTTAAAGTCCGGATTACGTAAATAACACCACAACACGGTGAACATTCCACGCTCATGAGCCTGCTGAAACGCTTCAGCAACCTCTTGGATTTGACGGGTCGACTCTTCTGAGCCGAAGTAGATAGTGGCCCCCACACCAGCTGCGCCAAGATCGTAAGCCTGATCCACTGAGCCAAACATCACCTGATCGAACTTATTGGGATATGTGAGCAACTCATTATGGTTAATCTTCGCAATGAACGGTATGCGATGGGCATAACGACGCGATGTTGCTGCTAACACCCCAACAGTGCTAGCCACCGCATTACATCCGCCCTCGATAGCTAGCTCGACAATTCCAGCAGGATCCAAGTAGCGAGGATTAGGAGCAAACGAAGCTGCAGCCGAATGTTCAATACCCTGATCCACAGGCAGTATTGACACGTAGCCGGTGCCACCTAGACGCCCGTGATTAAAAAGACCTTGCAGGCTACGCAAAACCTGCGAAGATCGGTCGGTATCAACCATAACTCGACTAATAAAGTCAGGGCCAGGTAGGTGAAGATCCTCGCAAGGAATAGTCTTTGATTGATGCGAGAGCAGGTTGTCAGCCTCGTCTCCCAACAGTGCTTCGATATCCACAGCTCTCTGCTCCTTTGCCTTAACTAGGCCCTAATATGACATCCCGGTTTGACTACGGCTCACGATAGCGGGAGGTGCGGCCATTATTTGCATAATGGTGGTTACATAACTGCTTAGTTCAGCATTTCAAATCGCTCAGCTACATCCACATAGAACTCGTCTTGACGTTTCAACCAGCCAAACAGCTCGCGAGCACGGGGTATATCCCCAGCCTGCTCACACAGATCAGCCAAGGCATAGACTTGACGCAGATGATGCTCCTTGGCTCGACGCGGTAGCTGAAAACCAGCAGAGAGCATCTGAACTGCTGCCTGATGCTCACCCTGATCGCCCAAAGCACAAGCAGCCACAACCCTGCCCTCGGCCAACACTGCCGCGGTAGGTTTAGCATTCTTAAGCTCAGCCCAAATAGCGTCCACATCATCCCAGCGACATTGCGCCCTATAGCAGTCGGCTAATACCGGATGCAGATCGGTGCGCCCTGTCAACTCTCGTAATACCTCAAGCTCTGCGGCTGCGGGCAACCAACGGCCCAAACGATATAAAGTCAAGCCCGCCAGCTCCCTCACCTCAGGCACCCGAGGAGCATCCTTAATCATGTCTTCCAAAATCCGCCAAGCCTTGTGATAATCACAACTCTCGTAAGCAACCTCAGCTTGCACTAGACGCTGACGATAACGCAGAGCAGTCCGGTGACCAACTGCATCTTCTAGCTCCTGCGCTTTGAGTACCCTAGTACCACCTTTTGTGTTCGAAGCAACCAGAGGAACCCTTTTGCGGCCACGTTGGCGAGACCTGAAGCTAGCTACGGGCTCAACTGTCAAACCGCCTCGTTGCACAGCTTCATAAGCCTCCTTACGAAGTTGTTTGCTACGAGCTTGCTGAGCCGCCCGCCGCTGCGCTCTTAACAGCGCTTCCTCAACCTGTTCAGGCGTATCTTCAACAACTTCACATGGAGCTTGCGGAACAGATTCCAAAGGCGGCTCTAACACCTTGGCCGCACCCTTGCGAGCCACTGATCCCATCCCCCGTGGCCCCTTTGGGGGCAGCGATTTCTGCTTCGACCGATTTTGAAGCTCTGCCTGACGAGGTGGCCTGCGGCGATTAAAGGACTTGCGGGCAGAACCCCCACCAGAAGACATGCTGTCAGTGTAGTGACTTACCCATGAACTTCAGAACAACGAAAGCGGGAAGCCTATAGGCTCCCCGCTCGTTGCGAAATCCGGCGGCGACCTACTCTCCCAGGGTGTCTCCACCCAAGTACCATCGGCGCTGGTGGGCTTAACTTCCGTGTTCGGAATGG
>VYCQ01000025.1:1317-4526 GCA_009843865.1 Acidimicrobiia bacterium | reverse complement strand
ACTATCCTATTGTCGGGCAGCGTAAGTTGGTTATACTCCACTGGGTTGGGTGTGGTTTTTGGGTTGGGTGGTGTTTGGGGGTTTGGGGCTGGTACCCCGTTGGGTGAGTGGGTTTATGTGGTGTTTGTGGGGTCTGATGATGGTGTGGGGTTGTTTGTTGATGGTGTGTTTGTTGGGGAGGTGGGTGTGGTGTTGGGTTTGCCTTGGGATAGGTTGGGTGAGGGTTTGGTTGGGGTGGTTGATGATGTGCGGGTTTATTCGCGGGTGTTGTCTGGTTCGCAGGTTGCGGCTTTGTTTGGTTCGTTTCCGCGGGTGCCTTCAGCTCCGGGTGTTCCTCGCGATGTTTTCGCGGTGAGTGATGGTAGTGGTGGGGTGGGTGTGGGGTGGTTGGCGCCTGTGGTGGATGGGGGTTCTGAGGTTTTGGGTTATGGTGTGCGTTGGCGTGAGGTTGGTGGGTTTGGTTGGTTGGGTGATGTGTTGGTTGATGCTTCAACGTTGGTTTATGAGGTGTCGGGTTTGGTTGATGGTGTGGGTTATGTGGTTGAGGTTCGGGCGTTGAATGGGGTGGGTGAGAGTGTTTGGGTGGGTGTTAGGTTTGTTGCGGGTGTTGTGGGGGTGTCTGATCCGCCGTCGGGGTTGCGGTTGTCGCCGGGTGCGGGTTTGGTGGTGGTGGAGTGGTCGCTTCCTGGTTTTGGTGGTGGTGTTGGGGTGTCGGGTTATGAGGTCCGCCACCGTGGGTTGGGTGGTAGATCGTCGGGTTGGGTGTCCGATTTTTTGCCTGCTTTTGAGCGGGGTGTGGTGTTGGATGGTTTGGTTGATGGGGAGTTGTATGAGGTGGGGGTTCGGGTTTTGAACGAGTTCGGGGCGAGTGGTTGGGTGTCGGCTCGGGTGGTGGTTGGTGTGGTTGGTTTACCTTCAGCTCCGCAGGGTTTGTCAGTATCGGTTGGTGTTGGTGAGGTGTCGTTGGGGTGGTTGGCTCCTGTTTCGGATGGGGGTTATCCGGTGACGGGTTATGAGGTGGGTTGGCGGCGTGGCGGGGTGTGGTCTGTTCCGGTGTTGGTGGATGGTTGGGCGGGTGAACATGTGTTTTCTGGTTTAGTGCATGGCGGTTCCTATGTGTTGATGGTTAGAGCTGTGAATGTGGTTGGGGCGGGTGCGTGGGCTGGGGTTACAGTGGATTTAGAGGCATCTAATGAGCAGGCTGTTAGTGTTCCCCGTTTAAATGAATGGGTATCGGGTGAGGGTGTTTTCACGCTTGTTGAGGGTTCGCGTGTTTTAGTTAGCGATGGTGATAGCCGTAAGGGGTGGTCTGGTACTGCGTTTGTGTCTGGTGGTGTGGTGTTTGGTGATGTTGTGGTGACTGCGGTTTCGTCTCAGCGGCGTTTAGAGGATGTGGCAGCGAGGGTTGCTGCGGATTTGCGGGCGGTTTCAGGGTTTGTTTTACCGGTGTTTAGTGTGAGCGAGGCTGGTGGTGTGCGTGCGGGTGATGTGGTGTTAGATGTGTTGGATACTGCTGATCTGCGACATGGTGCGCAGGGTTATCATCTATCGGTTAGCGATGTTGTGAGGATAGTTGCGAACACGTCGACTGGTGTGTTTTACGGGTCGCGCACGTTGTTGCAGTTGATGGCTGTTTCGCGAAACGGTTTCACAGTGCAGCAGGGTGTCGCGTTTGATGGTCCGGCGGTTGATAGTGGTGTGCGTGGGTTGTATTTAGATTCAGCGTCAAGACAGTTCAGTATCGCGTATTTGAAGCGGTTGATTGTGCGAATGTCTTGGTACAAACTGAACGTGTTAAACGTTGATCCCAACGGTGCTGTTCACAGCTTCAGCCTCACAGCTGATGACCTTGTAGAGTTGCAGCAGTTCGGGTTAGATCATCACGTTATTGTGACAGCCAGCCCGTTAACCGCTGAACCGTCGCCGTCTGCGACGGTTCAGCGGTTATCTGCGACCGCAGCTAACTCTGCGGTTAGCGCTGTTGATGGTGTGGGGGTTGCGACGGTTGGTGAGCTGTTGGGTGGTTTGGGTGGGGTTGTTAGTTTCGGTCGTTGGCCTAGGGGTCATCGTTTGGTGTTGGACGCACAGTTGGGGTTGCCTGATGTGACAGCAATATATGGTTCTGAGCCTGTTGTTGGTAGTGGTGAGGTTGGTACCGGTCTTATGGTGGAAGGGGTGTTAGCGGTGGGGGTGTCTGACGGGTTTGTAGATAAGCATTTGTCCGGCCCGTTAGCGGTGTTAGCTGATCGGTCTTGGAATCCTTCGCCTGTTCCGTATGGGTTGGCAACGTTTTTTGATTATCTGAACATTATCGGCCCGGCCCCTGGTGATGGTGAACCTGATGTGGTTGAGCGTGGTGGGTTGGTTCATCGGTGGACGTTTGATGATACCCAAAACTTAGGTGGTCTCAACAACGGTGGGCAGGGTTCGTATTTGTTGGTACCTGATCGGGTTGGTGGTGCGCATGGTTATGTGTATGGCACGACAGCACAGTTACCGCGTGTTGATCCTGATCGCAGAGCTTCAGGTGTTTCTTTAGAGTTCGGGCACAGCCCGCAGTCGTTGAACCAGGATAGTGTGATGTTGGGTGCTGTCGATTTAGAGGCACCGTGGACGTTGTCGGCGATTGTTAAACGCACCGGCACCCGCTCTGGTGCAACCTTGTTGAACTCGCCTTACGGGGCTGTGCGCCTTGAACAACACGACACAGAGAACCTGGGTTTGTTAGATCGTGCGGGTAGTCGTTACCAATACCATGTTTTCGATTACGTGCTGCCTATCAACCGGTGGGCACATCTGTTGTTAGTCGCTGATGAGGGGCGCACCGAACTGTTTGTGGACGGTGAACATGTTGACACTGTTAACACAGCTATCTCGTTGCCGTTACAACAAATCGGCTCGCCTTTAACAGGTTTAAAAGCCAAAATTGATGACATCAAAATCTGGGACACACCACGCCCCCCAAACAGTGTTAACACCAAAACCAGCAGAACCAGCAGCAGTGGTGGTGGTGGTGGTTCGCCTGTTGTGCCGCCTGATAACAACACTGCTGCGATCACTGTGTCCGAAACAGCTTTCACCATCGCTGAGAATGCTGGCACCGACACTTACACTGTGGTTCTAAACACCCAGCCTGCTAACAACGTCACCATCACCGTCACCGCTGATAACACGGCGGTCACAGTCACATCCGATACTGTGACGTTCAC
>VYCQ01000025.1:0-1217 GCA_009843865.1 Acidimicrobiia bacterium | reverse complement strand
CCCACCAACTGGGCTGACCCGCAACCGGTCACCATCACCGCGGTGAACGATGATGTTGACAACCCCGGCGGCACACGCACAGCGACTATCACCCACATTCCCACATCCTCGGACCCCAACTACAACACCGCGAACATCACTATCGAAACCGTTGACATAACCATCACAGACGACGATCCCACCCAAGTCACCCTCTCAGGTGGGGGCACCATCACCGAAACATCTGCCTCGTCAACCGAAATCACTGTTTCGTTGGGTCGTGCGTTGGTGGCGGGTGAAACAGCAGAAATCCCGTTAACCATCACAGGTGTCGCCACTGTTGATTACACATTAGCGTTGAAAAACACAGGCAACACTGGTGTTGCTTTAGCTGATGAAACCACCGCGACACCGAAAATTAAACTATCCGGCGCTGACGCTCAAACAGCTGTGCTAACTTTCACCGCGGTTGATGATGACATCAACGAAGGCGATGCTGAAACAGCTACCATCACACTCGCGAACCTGTCCGACACCAGCCTAGCCACAAACCTAAACGGCGGGATCACCCCATCAAATGACAACGACCCGAACACCACAGACAACACGATCACTATCACGATCACAGACAACGACACCACCACAACCACCGAACCCTCAGCACAATTCGCGCAAAACACTTATGCCACCTCAGAAACAGTCGGACCGCAAAACCCTATTATCGTCACGATCAACCTCAACGCACCAGCACCCGCAGGCGGTTTAACAATCAACTACACCACCACAGGCACCGCCACAGCAGGCGACGACTACACCACACTCTCAGCCACCACCACAACCCCCGCCGGAGCCACCACCACAACCATCACAATAACAATCATCGACGACCAAATCGACGAAAACACCGAAACCATAACACTCACCCTAAACACCGGCACCGGCTACACAACAGGCACACAAAACACCACCACCATCAACATCGCTGACAACGACGGCACAAACATAAACCTCAACAAAACCAAAATCACCATATCCGAAAACGCTGCAACAGACACCTATACAGTAGTATTAGGATCACAACCCACACATTCGGTCACCATAACACCAACCTCCGACACCACCACCGCAGCAACAGTGTCAGCAGCGTTGGTGTTCACCACATCGAACTGGAACACCGCCCAACAGATAACTGCTACCGCTGTGAACGACAATGCAGACAACCCGGGTGGCACACGGTC
>VYCQ01000011.1 GCA_009843865.1 Acidimicrobiia bacterium | reverse complement strand
AAAATTTTTTCTTGGCTTGTCACCTTTGTTCTTGTTGGCTCCTAATCCCTCCCGTCAATTCGGTTGTCTGGGGGCCTTCAGCTTATTTTTTTTTGTCTATTCCGCCCCCCCCCCCCAAGGATGAGCCTAGAAACAATCACGCACTAGAACGAGGTCTGTTCAAGGAGCTGCGGCGACGATACTCCTCTGCCCATGAGCGGGGTCATGTTTTCGAACGGCTGATGCCGTATGCCTTTAAGCGGCATCCGGGGGAATACGGACCAAGTCGGTTCAAGCAAGTATGGCGATGGATGGACTGGCCCGACCGAGAAGCCCACGGGTACGGACCAGATATAGGCATTGACCTAGTGGCCGAACAGACCGAGACCTGGGGAGGGGGGTTGTGCGCGATCCAGACCAAGTTCTACGACTCAGGATCGGTTGACAAGGCCGCGGTGGACTCTTTCCTGTCGGCTTCAAGTGCTGAAATCTTCACTAATCGCATCCTGGTGGTAACCTCATCGCTCACCGCCCACGCCCAAACGATGGTGTCGAAGACATCGCCTCGGTGCGAGGTGCTATACGGCAGCGATATCGAGGGCTGGCCGGTGGAGTGGGCGGCGTTTCTCCACTCTCCCGACAAGCTCATCTTCGGCCAACTGCGCTTCGAGCCATTCGCATACCAGGCAGAGGCGGTGTCGAAGGTGGTCGCGGGCTTCGCTGAGTACGACCGAGGCAAGCTGGTACTGCCGTGCGGGACGGGCAAGTCTGTGGTTGCTCTGTGGATCGCCGAGCAGCTTGCGGGGCGGGGCAGGCGGGTTCTGTATCTGGTGCCCTCGATCGCTCTTATGGGCCAGACCATGAGGGAGTGGGCCCGCCAGCGCGACCCAGCCGTCCCTCATCGTTACATCGGCATCTGCTCGGACACCCGTGCTGGCCGCAATGATGAAGACGCAGACATGGCCGAACTGGCCATGCCGGTCACCACCGACCCGGAGCAGATCGCAGAGAAGCTGTCAGAAGACAACCCCGGGTCAATGACAGCGATTTTCTGCACCTACCAGTCGCTGGCCTTGGTGGCCCAGGCCCAAGCTAACGGTGCCCCAGGCTTCGACCTCGCGCTTTGTGACGAGGCGCACCGCACCACGGGTATTGATGCGCACCGCACCAACGGCAGCCAAAAGGAGGCTGAAGCCAGCGGTTTCAGGCTGATCCACGATGAACGCAGGGTGCAAGCCCAAAAACGCCTCTACATGACCGCCACCCCCCGCCTTTATACAGACACAGCAAAAGCCAAAGTCTCAAAGGACACACGCGACTTCGATGTGTTTTCGATGGACGACGAGGCGGTATACGGCCCGGAGTTCTACCGAATGAGCTTCGGAGAAGCGGTGGAGGGCGGTCACCTCACCGACTACAAGGTTCTGGTGATCGCTGTCGCTGAGGATCCGGTGCTGGAGAACTATGACGACCTTGAGATGGGTGAAGACGGCAAGCTCATCAAGCTAGAAGAGGCGGTGAAGCTGGCGGGCTGCTGGGATGCCTTGGCCGATCCCACCACCAGAACTGCCCAGGGCCGCGTCACTGGGCAGATCAACCCCCAGGATTCGTCCCGCCGTGCCATCGCCTTCACCAACACCATTCGCAATTCACAGCAGGTGGAGCGCTACTGGGGGCCGGTGACCGACCTGATCTCACCTTCCCGCAAGGTGGGCGTGGAGTTGCTGCACTGCGAGGTTCGCCATACCGACGGGGCGAAGAACGCCTTGGAAAGGGCCAACGTGATCTCATGGCTCCAGCACGGCGACGCAGGCGGAGGCTGTCGCATCGTGACCAACGCCAAGTGCCTCACCGAGGGAGTGGACGTGCCCGCCCTCGACGCCGTTCTGTTCGTGGAGCCCAAGCGCTCGCAGATCGACGTGGTGCAGGCGGTGGGCCGGGTCATGCGCCGCTCGCCCGACAAGCAGACAGGCTATGTGGTGCTGCCGGTGGTGGTGCCCTCAGGTTCGAACCTTGCCGACGACGCCGTGCTGTCGGGTTCCGATTTCAAGCAAGTGTGGAGCGTGCTCAAGGCGCTGCGTTCCCACGACGAGCGCCTCGATGTTGCCATCAACACTGCCGACTTAACGGGGAAACTGCCGATAGAAATCATCACCTCGGGAGTGTGCCGCGAATGCGGAAAAGCAAGCTGCGACGGCGACCAAGAGTGCGATGGACGCGGTGGGATCAGCGGCCCAGTGCAGGGGCGATTGTCGTTTGAGCACGCCATCGCCTCCAAGCTGGTAGAGAAGTGCGGCGACCGCCAGTACTGGGCCCGCTGGGGCCAAGAAGTAGCGAGAGTCGCCAATACCATCGCGGCTCATATCCGCTCGGCCCGACGCAACGACCCAATCTTGGCCGACGCGTTCGAGCAGTTCACCGAGGCGATGCGAGCCACCATCGGCGACCACCTCACCTCCGAGTCGCTGGTGGTGATGCTGGCCCAGCATGTGGTGACCATTCCGGTGTTCGATGCTCTGTTCTCAGAAAGTGGCTTTGCCGACCGCAACCCCATCTCTAAGGCCCTCAACGAGCTGCTCGATGAGTTCAAAGCCCAAGACGTGCGCCTGCGCGACGAGACCCGCGACCTCGACCGCTTCTACCAGAGCGTACAGAACCGGCTAACTGGCGCAGACGACGGCGACACCCGAATCAAGGTGATGCTAGAGGTATACGAGACATTCTTTAAAGAAGCCATGCCCGACGAAGTGCAGCGCCTCGGCATCGTCTACACCCCCATCGAACTCATAGATTTCATCTTACGCTCTGCCGATGCCGTGCTACGACGTGAGTTCGATCGAGGTCTTACCGACAAGGGTGTCCACATCCTCGACCCCTTCACCGGTACCGGCACCTTCATCAACCGCCTGCTCACCCAAAAAGATGCCAAAGGTAAGTATCTGATTCGCGACGAAGACATCGAGCGCAAGTTCACCAACACCCATCACCCGCTGGTGCCCGGTGAAGGCTCTCTCCACGAGATCCACGCTAACGAGATGGTGCTTTTGGCCTACTACCTAGCCGCCATCAAGATCGAAGAGGGCTACCGTGAACGCACCGGCTACTACGAACCCTTCACCGGCATCGTGCTCGCCGATACGTTCCTCATGAAAGACAGCACCCGCCTGCCCGGCACCGGCAGCATCAGCTACAACAGCGCCCGAGCCCGCCAGCAAAACGAGCTTCCCATCGAGGTAATTTTCAGCAACCCGCCCTGGTCGGCTGGCCAGAAGTCCGCCGGTAACGACAACCCCAACATCAACTACCCTGCCCTCGAAGATCGGGTACGCGACACCTACGGAAAGCGGCACCGCGAAGTAATCGGCAAGGCTCCAGGAGGGAACAGCGCCGGAAATCTCTACGTGGAGGCCATCCGATGGGCTTCCGATCGCCTCAGCGATACCGACAACCCAAAACCGCGGCCTGGCATCATCGCTTTTATCCATCCCAATTCGCTTTCTAACGCCACCTCGCTGGCGGGCATGAGAGCCTCACTACGCGACGAGTTCACCGACATATACGTGGTCAACCTGCTGGGCGATGCCATGAAATCGGGCGACGAGTTCAGGCGTGAGGGTGACAAGATATTCGGGGCTGGCTCCCGTCACGGCGTACAGATCACCGTGCTGGTCCGAAACCCCGAGAAGCCCCTCAACCAGCCTGCCGTCCTGTACTACGCGACTGTTCCCGAATACAGCAAGCTCCCACAGAAGTTCGAGTGGCTCGACAGTCTCGGAGACGTGACCAGCGACCAGTTCGAGACTGTTCCCATCAACCAGGGCCACGACTGGGTAAACCTCACCGACGGAACATTCAACAAATTAATGCCGGTTTGCGCGACGAGCCGACAGTCAGACACTCAGACCATGATCTCCAGCCACGCCTCTGGCGTGAAGACGAACTGCGATGTTTACGTCTACTCGTTCAGCAGACAGGCGCTGATTAATCGCGTGGCGCGCCTCATCGACTCCTACGAAGAGGCTCGAGTGCTCTACGAGTTGGGCGAGTCCCTGGCTGATGTCACCGAAAACGTTGAACTCGGCTCAATCAAGTGGACTGGCACCCTGAAGCAATCGCTCCGTAAGAATGAGGAGATCGTTTTCGATGAGTCACGGATTCGCGAGGTGTTGTATCGGCCGTTTACAAAGCTTTGGCTTTATGAAGATCCCCGCATTCTCTCGTCAGTGAAGACCGTCTCCGCGATGTTCCCGAGAGAGAGAGAGAGAGAGAGAGAGAGAGAGAGAGAGAGAGAGAGAGATTGCAAATCAGCAGCCCATCAAACCGAACAAGATTCTCCGTCTTGGCAACCACAGCCTTCCCCGACCTCAACACACTCGACGGGGGATGTCGGGCGATCCCGCGGCGGAGGCCATCTTGATATCAGCGCCGTCGAACATGGTCTTCCAAGCCCTAGCCACAACTATACTGCCCGATCTAGCGATGATCGCGGGATCACGCCAAACCCGGGCACTCCCGCGGCGCACAAGCTGGGGGGGGGGGGGGGGGGGGGGGGGGGGGGGGGGGGGGGG
>VYCQ01000030.1 GCA_009843865.1 Acidimicrobiia bacterium | reverse complement strand
ACACACAATGTTCCCCACTCCAAAACAACTCACAACACAACACCCCGCCCACAACCAGCAGCACTCCAAACACCTGAAAACACTCCCACCAAATCAAAAACACCCACTCCCTCACCCAACATCAACAATAAAAACATGGCGAACACTGCGGGGAACATAATTTTAAATATGTTTGAAAAACTAATCATGAACATTCACTAAATAAGCTCAAGCAATTCTAAAGCTGTCGCCATAACACCACAACACCTCTCAGCGATATAACTCACGAAACAATCAATAGAATCACAACACTTCAACCTTAAACCTAACCCTCAACCTTAACTACACACGAATTGCTAATGACAATACTTGGGCGCTATCATAGATTTTGAAGCAACGATGACATGGTTAGCGGATACCCACTAACCACCAAACCAAACAAACTACTAACAATAATTCTAGTGCCCCAAGGGTTTCGGGGTACGCTTTTGTGTCGTGCCCTGAGACGGGGAACAAAACTGGTGTAGGGGAATGCCTACACCAGTTCAGCTGACTGTACGCTAGGTTTATTGACATCAAAAACAACAACAGATACCTTGCGGGCTTCGTCTAAGGTCAGACCTTGCTCAATGCTTTGCTGTAGTTCCTCGGCAGTTGTGAGCTGATAACCGCAAGGGGAGCAAGCAATCCTCTTCTCATCTCCAGCAAACCAAAGCACCAGGTAGATACAGTGTCCCCCAGTAGCTGGGTCAGTGGTGTAATAATTAATAAGCTGACTACGAAATGCAGTCCACAGGTCGCGGTGGGTGTCCTTCTTGATCTCAATAGGGATGTTGTGCCCACCATAGCTCACCCGAATATCGGCTCGAGTACCTGCGGCGTAATGCCCTTCTGGCACCGCGTCAGCGCCATCGGGAAGCGCACTCTGAAGCAGCGCAAGAATTGCATCTCGGCAAGAGTTTTCAGGTTTGGCATCAATAGGGCGACCATATTGATCTTCGTTCCAGAACTGGCACCACAAATTGCTACTACCACCACGCAAACGAGACGATATCTCTCTCAGTTTATCTATAACAAGAGCAGCTAAGTCGCCCGCATTGGCGGGCAAAGTATTACTAAGGGTGCTTTTAACCTGTTCGATGCTAGGAACTACGTATGAGGCATCTCCGTAGAGAACTCTCTGGCTTTCCAAGGAACGTTGGAGATGATCGTGCCAAGCAACGAGCTGCGGGTCAGCGAGCAGATAGGTCAATGTCTTGTGAGCCTCTCTGCTTGTCAGGGAACCAAGTAATGAGATCATGCTGGCGATTCGATCAGAAGCGCCCATCTAGGGTGACCGAACCGTTCGACAACATAAGCGGGCCATAAAGTCGGCCCAACCTCTGAATGGCATCGCGTAATAAAGCAGGCTCTGAACACTGACCCATTACCGAAGGTCCCCAAGAATCGTTTTCAGAAGCCCCGCGTAGAAACTCGGCTAGATGCCTGCTCCTCTCATCGCTGCTACCAATGAACTCACGAAGCGCCTCTCGATGCTGCGACGGCGCTAGCAGAGCACCTTCTGAGCATCGGTAGCACTCTTAGCTTTAAGCTTCTTAGCAATAACTGCTGACAATGCTACTCTGTCGGGGAACAGCACAACCTGGCCTAACAGCCGGTCGAGCAATGGTAGCTGCGTGCTGGGGGCACGAACGGGGAACGCTCGTAAAAGTCGAACCCTGATGTCATATGACCTGTCAACTTGAGTATCAAATCGGTCAAGATCATAGAGACCCGGCGGGTTGCTATCTCCGACTTTAAGCGCGTCGACAGCGCACCGATAGAGCATGTCCAATACCAAATCAGGATCCTGTTGCAACCAACGATCGTGACACTCGCTGGTTGCGTCTTGCCTGAGGGTATCCGCAACACAATAGCGAACAGAGAGAATCTTGCGCTTCTGTTCCCCACTGAGTTCGTCCAAGCGCGATGGCGATTCAGCTTGAAGCAAATCAAGGCTGGCCAGCACGGGATAAGCCAAGAAGTGATGACGAGATTCGGCGTGAAACGAGATCGTCTCGTCAGCCTCAGGTAGGTCGTCACGAAATGCTGTGTCACGCAAAGCGGTGAGTGCCACATCAGCCAATCCAGCATCACCACCGAGAAATTCGCAGATACGATCCCGTGGGTGCATCCGCTGATCAACTTCGACAAACAAAGCGAAATAAGCCATGGCCAGGTTATGCAACAATTGCGGGGGAGCCTGATTTTTGTGTAACTCGACTTCGTGCGAACGCACTGCCGCTGACCATGCAGACTACCTCTGACGCTTGCTTCGCTCGTATTCGACCAATCGCTCTTGATGTTCTTGCTCCCACCTCAGGTGCTCTTTTCGAAAAGGCGTAGGTGTGCGTAGTTCCTCAAGCGCTATGACCAACCTACGGTTGCCCTGCATCCGACCCTCCAAGTCGTCAAGCGTGAGACTTTCGCTGATAGCAGGATCATCTAGCGCACGGTATGCCTCGGTAAGCAACACTTTGGAAACAAACGGCTCGGAATCTGCTAATCGCAGAACTATTTCCACACACCAAAGACCGAAGTCTGCGGGCAGTGCGCTCCAATGCAAAGCATCGCAAGCCCTATGTCCATATATCTGACGTCGGCAAGCAGGCCGGATACAAGCATTGCAACAGGGTGCCACGCAGATCATCGTCAGGATCAGACACTGCCCGCGTGTGAATATCACTAAGAAGCCGAAGCGCAGAGCGAGCTTTGGAATCGCGTTCAACGACTACCCGAAGATAGACATCCAACGCCAACCGTCTTGTGTATGAAGAACACTTAGAGTTACGCGCAATTGCCTCAGTGTGTGACTCAAGGTTGACGAGCATCTGCAAGCTCGAGCTTTCGACAACACCAAGCACGATCAAGACGAACTGCAAAACACGCTGCTTGTTGTTC
Source organism: Acidimicrobiia bacterium (assembly GCA_009843865.1). Taxonomy (GTDB): domain Bacteria; phylum Actinomycetota; class Acidimicrobiia; order Acidimicrobiales; family Bin134; genus Poriferisocius. The sequence goes on along the minus strand of VYCQ01000030.1, from coordinate 31,217 downwards.
GAGGGGTCAAGATCGACAAGCAAATCCCTGACAACAGCCGCCGTGTCTGTTGATATGAGCGACCGAAATGCCCAGGCGGTGGTGTCTCGGTAGTCATCAACCCGCCCGTCGCTCTGCTCATGGCCAAGCAGCGGCCCAAAAGCGGCCAATCTGGTCAACGATCCCAACAGGCACTTCTTCTCATCAGGGGAGAAACTGCCGATGTCCCCAGACAAGCCAACTCCAACGGGATCGGCATCGATCAGATGGCCCCGCGCGTTAGGAGAATAAGCCGCAAGCCAAGCCGACAGACCCCGCAACGCAGTAACCACCCGCCCGTCAGTCGGCCTGCTTAACAGCGCCACCACCCTCGAGGCTGGCAACCCATCGCCAATTAACTTAGCGAGGTAATGACCAGCAAGAAACTCAGCCAAATGGCGGTGAGCAGGGGCGTGACCGTGTTCACCAGAAACGGTGAACAGCCTCGTCTTCAGGGCTCGCTCCACGCCTTCTCTAGACAGCAAAGTAGGCAACTCTGCAAGCGAATGAACCGATACCAACGAATGGCAATCAACGTTAGAGGCAGCCAAGAATCCTGGCACATCAGCGATCAGGTGTAGAGCACATAGGTAACCAGCAGCATCCAATACATCGTCTTCGGGCGAAACTCCATCACCTATGCGGTGCTCTTCGTTTTGCTCCGCGACCATCTGTCGACAAGCCATCTCAAAGATTTCCAAACGGCTGTCCGGCCACTCGCCGCGGTGCGTCACTGCATCAACCAACAGCTTCAGCGTTTGCGGATTACCGAGCAAACCACTCAGGCCGCTCTGCTCGGCTTGAACGATGAACTTTTGGGCATCGTCAAGAACCAGATGTTCGCTAAGCAACTCCGCAATGTCATCGTCGTTCAAAGCATCAAGTCGCAAAACGACAACCTGCGACTCGGGGGAGACAGCCTGCAAACTGCGCAGGTCGTTGGCACCAAGCCAATCGGCCTCTCGACACGAGATTCGAAAACTGCGACAACCAAGCTGATCGAGCCGACCGCGAACCTCATCCAAAGAAGACCTCATATCAGTGGTGCCAGCTCGCATCTCATCAAGTCCATCGATGAAGAGGGTATGGCCCCGCCATTCGGGATAGGAGGCCACCGAAAGGGTGATGAAATCTCGGGCGCTCACATACACTGCGGCATCGCCTAAGGCAGCCTGTTCTTTTTGAAATGCTGTGCTCTTTCCCGAGCCAGGATCACCAAGCAACACATAAGCAGGTCGGTCTCGAAAGCAATCAAGCGACCGCGAGATACTGGCAGCGCCAGCACCGACTTCAGTACAAGTACGAGCGACGTAAAAGCTCACGGGGAATCGAACCAATGATCGGGGGGCAGGGTCAAAAACTCGTAAAGAGGCACACCGCCATCTCCAACTACAACAGTGTTTACTAGCCTAAAACGGTCTTGAAACTCTTTCAGACCTCTTGGGGCGACGGAAGCTTGTCCGCTCTTAACCTCGATACCAACGAGGTGCGGTCCGCGCTGAAGCACAAAATCTGCCTCGTGCTGCTTGTCGCGCCAATACTTGACCTCGGTCCTCGGCGAAGCAGCGTTCAACAGGTGAGCGCCCATGCAGCTCTCTAGCAGGCGGCCCCAATACGAACGATCGGCTCGAGCCGCATCGAAGCTGTAACCACCAACCGCTGACATGAGGGCGGTGTTGAGCACGTTCAACTTCGGAATGGGAGCTTTAGGCGATGTCGGACGATTGGTCAGCTTGGGCAATCCGGTAATCATGCCCACTCGGGCAAGAAGCTCTAGATAGCGGGTGAGGGTGGTTGTGTTGCCGGCCTCCTGAAGATAGCCCAACAACTTGGTGTACGAAACCTGTTGGCCGAAGTAACGCGCACCAAGATCAAAGAGTCGCTTGAGCAGCTCGGGCTTATCCACCCTAACCATCGCAAGCACGTCACGCTCCATAGCAGGCCCGATGAGAGCGCTACGAACATAATCACCCCATCGGTCGGGGTCATCTATTCTGGCGGCCGCGCCAGGGTAGCCGCCGAAGTAAATGTACTCTTCCAAACTAAGGCCAAATGCCTCCGACATTTCGGCAAACGACCAGTGGGTAAAGTGAATCGGCTCGAACCGGCCAGCCAAACTCTCATGCAAACCCTCCTGCATAAGAAGCGGTGCCGACCCGAGAATCACCACACGCAGAGGACAACCATCCCTGCGGTCGGCATCCCACAGCCCCTTCGCCACCTCCGACCATCCATCAATTCGTTGAATCTCGTCTAGAACAAGAACAAAACCGCTAGGCGAACGCATGGCCTGATAACGACAGTGTTGCCAAACTTTGACGAGGTGGCTGACATCGGGCTGAAACGTCTCAGAGATACCACGATCTAAACCCCGGTATGTTGTGTCTGCCACTTCTCCGTCGAGTTTGTGGACAAGTTTTGCCACCTCACACAAGAAAGGGATTTCCGTATATTCTATATATTTTAGGTTGTAAGCTATGGGATCGGCAGATAGGATATTGTCATGAGCGTGGAGGTAGTCACCCAAATCCTCACCTTGATGGTGGCTGTCCTCGCCATTATCTGGCACCAACAGCGAACAACCGACAAACTGCGCGACATTGTGATCGAAAACAGGCAGAGGATCGCCCGAATCGAAGCCCAGATCGAACACATTTTAGACATGCTCGCTGAACTCAAGAAAGAAGTGATCAGGAACGGGCAGAGGATCGCCCGGTTGGAGGAGAGGGTGGGTCGGCTTGAACAAAGGATGGCTCGGGTCGAGGGTGTCCTAACAATCGACATACCTGCCAATACCGCCGCTGAGCTAGCGCCTATTGAACCCCCTATGGACCCAGAAGGGGCAGTGGGATAACCTGCACCCCATCGGGACGACGATAAGCAGATCCGGTAGGCGTTATTATAACCAATGCAGCTAGCTCGCTGGAACGCTGACGGACTACCTTGTCTTGGAGTCGCTTCAATGTCTTGGCAGCCCTGTCGATCACGCTTGAAGCAGTGTTTAACTTGATTTCTGCTGCAATCCACGAACCGTCTACACGCTCGACTATTGCATCGGCCTCAAGCCCTGTGTTGTCTCGAAAATGGAAGACACCACCAAGGTCGGACTGCGAGTACACACGAAGATCACGCACCACCAGCGACTCGAACAACATGCCAAACATGGTGTGGTCTGCCAACAGTCGCTCGGGAGTGCTTCCTACAAGCGCCGCAGCCAGTGACGGATCGACGAAGTGGCGCTTGGCCTCCCGTCTCAACACAGCTTTAGAGCGCAGGCTAACGGGCCAAGCTGGCTGGTCTTCCACAACGAAGATTCGACGCAACGCGTCCAAATAAGCAGCAACGGTATTCCGGCCAGGGGGATTACCAATCCTCACATCCGATGCCAGCTTTGTAATCTTCGCCTCGGTGGAAATGCTATAGGACAAAGCCAGCATGAATCGCCGCACCATGTCAGGATCATGGCGAACCCCACTCCCGGAGAGTAAATCCACCCTGACCACCTCTCCCACATAGTCACGAACCGACTGAAATGCATCTCCATCACTCTCGTCCAAATTCTGCGGCCATCCACCAGCGCAGATTGCACTAGCGATCTCGCGCAGCCCTACTCTCTCGTTGGGCATCGACGACACAGCATCGCCCTCAAATACCGCCCTCAACGACACATCACCGGTGGACCGCCCCGCCTCAAACAACGACATCGGGCGCAACAACACCCGACTGATGCGCCCGGTTCCAGTATGTCGAGTCACATCATCTTGGGGGACAGCCGAACCAGTGAGTATGAATTGGCCCCGCTCAGGGCGATCATCGCACTCTCGGCGCACCCAATTCCACAGCTTTGGAGCATTCTGCCACTCGTCAAGCAGCCGAGGCACGGGGCCTTGAAGTACTTCAACAGGGTCAGAAGAAGCCAGCAGCAATACTGCCTCGTTGTCAAGGCGAACTTCACTACGGGCAAAATACCGAGCAAGCCAAGTCTTGCCGCATCCGCGCACCCCCTCGATCAACACAGCTCCCCGCCTGCGCAAAGCACTCTCCACAGCGCTGCCCGCAACGCGCATTAGATAACCGGGCATGGTAAGTGTGTTCCGCAGATCGCTCACATCTAAAGCCTCCTTCTGCGATTGGATGCAACTAAAACAAAGCGAAGCGCGTTAAAAAGAAATTATAGCGCGTTCTGTAATGTTTCTATAGCGCGTTCTGTAATGTTTCTATAGCGCGTTCTGTAAATTAGAAATGAAGCTCTGAACAACTCAAACCACATCAAGAGCGATGTCTAAAGCCGGAGCCGAGTTGGTGAGCTGGCCCACCGAGATGAAGTCCACCCCAGTAACAGCGTACTCAGCCACCGTCTCTAGAGTGATGCCACCGCTCACCTCTAGAAGGCAATCGTGGCCCTCAGCCCGCTCCACGCAAGTCAGCACCTGTTGAGGGGTCATGTTGTCGAACAGCAGAGCGTCTGCGCCAGCAGCCAGGGCTTCATCTACCTGCTCTATCCGGTCGCACTCCACATAAACGGCACGCTCAGGCCAACGCTGGCGAGCGGCCGACACCCCTTCGGTAATGGTGATGGCAGCCAAATGATTATCTTTAAACATGACCCATTCCGAGAGCCCCGCTCGGTGGTTGTCGCCGCCACCAGCCCGCACAGCCGCCTTCTCCAACACCCGCAGGCCAGGGGTGGTCTTGCGGGTATCACGAACACGGCCGCTGCCAGCAACAGCTGCGACGTACCGAGACACTTCGGTAGCAATGCCAGAAAGATGGCTCAAGAAATTCAGCGCAGTACGCTCCGCAGTGAGCACCGAGGATCGAGAACCTGTGACCGCAGCCAGCTGCTGGCCGGGACTCACCCGGTCGCCGTCAGCAACCTCCCACCGTAACATCACCGAAGGATCGACCTGACGAAATACCTCGGTCGCGCAAGCCCGCCCGGCTAAGACCCCAGCAGCCCTTGCCACGATTACAGCAATCACATCAACAGAGGGCAAAAGCGACGAGGTGAGATCACCTTCAGGTCCTAAATCCTCAGCCAAAGCCCGCTCAACAGCCATCCGCACTTCGTGCGCTGGAGGATCAAAACTACTCACAACTAACCCCGATGTTGTCTATGAGCCGGGCTTGACCAATACGGGCGGCCATCAGCAGGCGTAGCTCACCATTCAGCACCTCAGGACGCTCCAACGTGTCGGCGTGTACCACCGCGGCGTAGTCGGTAGATGCCTTGGGCTCGGCAGCTATCACCGCAGCCATCACCGCCTCTACTTCGTCGGGATCACGATTTCCCGCCATCACTACTTCTCGCCCGGCTTGAAGAGATCGCCACAACACGGTGGCCGCAGATCGTTCGCTGGCGGTTAAGTACACGTTTCGGCTAGACATTGCCAGACCATCGGACTCACGCAATGTAGGGCAGCCCACCACCTCGACAGAAAAAGACAAATCGAAAGCCATGCGGCGGATGATGACAAGCTGCTGATAATCCTTCTCTCCGAAATAAGCCCGATCCGGACCCAGCATGGCGAACAGTTTGGCCACCACGGTAGAGACCCCATCAAAGTGAGTGGGGCGGAACCGCCCTTCTAACACAGCGTTAAACCCCTGAACCGCCACCGAAGTGATGGGTGCCTTTGCGTACATTTCCTCAGCAGAAGGAGCAAACACCAGCCCAGCCCCAACCTCTGCGCACATCTCGTGATCTCGCTGGAGATCACGAGGATAAATGCTGTAGTCCTCGCCCTCGGCAAACTGAAGCGGGTTCACGAAGATGCTCACCACGGTCAAATCGTTCTCAGCGGCCGAGCGGATCACCAGCGATTGATGACCCTCGTGTAGGTAGCCCATGGTAGGCACAAGACCCACCGTTGCACCTTGAGCACGCATAGGCTCGGTGATAGCCCGCAAATCCGATGCACTATGAACAACTGGAATTGCAAACCCTGCGCTCATAAGCTGCCTTCGCCGGTTCGGATAGCTAGTTGATCCCAATCCCCCAAGCGACGACAATCGCCAATTCCAGGGTTAACCCACCCTGCCACCAAATCAGGGGCCAACTCTCCCAGTGGCACCATCACAAACGCCCGCTCCAACATGCGAGGATGTGGCACAATCAGATCAGGCTCATCCGCTGTCTCGCCTTCCACCCACAAAACATCAGCATCCAGAGTACGAGGACCCCAACGAACCTCCCGCACCCGACCGGCTGAAGTCTCCAGCTGTTGACAAAGCTCTAAGAGGTTTCGAGGCAACCGGCCGGTGCTCAACTGAGCCACCACATTTAAAAACAGCCCCTGTTGAGGCCCACCGACCGGATCAGTCTCGTAAACCCCAGAGACAGCGACCAAGTCATCTATGGCATCTATAGCGTTTACCGCTGCTTGCAAAAAGCACAATCTGTCGCCCATATTGGAACCCAACCCCAAAAAGGCCCTACTAGGCCCTGAAGAGATGCTGATGGTTGAGTGCTGAGCCAATACCACATTAAAGGCGACGGGTGATGCGCACCCCGCTAATCGCCAAGTTATAAGGCACGGGGGGACGCAGCTTACGAACCTCCACCGTCACATGTACCACCCGCTCATCACACCCAAAGCACACTTCAGCCACTTTGTGAGCCATGGCCTCCATGAGCTCGAAGCGCTGACCATGGGTTACCGCGCACACCGCGGCGCATACAGCACTGTAGTCCACAGTATCGCCAAGCTGATCGGACACCCCTGAAGGAACCAAATCTGCACCTAACTCTATGTCCATCTCAAAGGGTTGCGCTCTGGTCTGCTCTTCCGGCAAAGCCCCGCACAAGGCCATGATCTGAAGGCCCCTAAGAAACAGCCGATCCTCGCTCATGGCGGGCTCTCGCCGAGTTCTGCTTGGTCTGAGACCTTATCGGCCTCCTGCTCGGCAACGCTGGCATCGTCTCTGGAAGCCAGCAACACCTCGGGCGCGGGCATCCTTGCCGCTGCGCTCACAATCCGACGCCCTAGCGCGCCAAAAGGACGCTGTGTCATCTTCTCCATTATCACCACCACCTGCGATTCACCCGACACCATCCCCATCCAAAGCAAATACCCGGCCATAAAGCCACACACCTCATCGCTCAGCCTACGACGATGAACCAACACCTTCTCGCCGCGGGTCAAAAGCACGTTCAGCTCTACAAACAATGCGCCTAGCCGATCTCCGTATTCTTCCCTGTCGGAAATCGGCCAGTGGCTCCAGGCAATATTCTGTTCGCTGTAGCTGTGTAGATTGTGGGTGGATGGCATCAACGACACCACTCGAGAAAAACCCTGCTGACGAATCCAATTAATCTCCTCGGTGCGGCGAACCCGTCTATGGCTCTCACTTTGACCACCAGGACGCTCGCAAACAGCCAACCTGTCTTGCATGATCCAACGAAAATTGCGCGGTTGAATGCCTTCAGCCCACTTACCCTTCATATCGTTACCGCCTCTTTTCCCCCGACAACCCTTAAAGCATCAACGGTGAATGCCACATCGTGAGTTCGTACCACAGACGCTCCTTCAGAAAATGCCCATGTGGCAACCGCTAGCGAACCTTCTAAGCGGTCGTCTGCGGGCACCTGCACTCCCAAATCGTTGGCATCCATGTTAGCGATGGCATCACTACGGGCATGCAGCTCGCCTATGAATCGTTTACGGCTAGCCCCTACCACTAACGGAGCTCCTAACTCAGACAATCCACGGACATTGGCTAGCAGCTCTAAATTGTGAGCGGTGGTCTTACCAAAGCCAATTCCCGGATCAACCCACACCTCTTTTACCCCAGCGACCACACCCCGCTGTAGTGCTCCCACCAAGAACTCAGCAACCTCAACTACCACATCACCGTAGGTGGGATTGTCTTGCATCGTGGCTGCGGTGCCCTGACGATGAACCGCAATCCATGTCATTCCCAATTGGGCTGCCACTTCACACAAGTTGGCTGACACGTCATTCAAGATGCAAGCACCAGCTTCTGCTGCTGCCACCGCTACCTGTTCTTTAGTGGTATCGATAGAAACCCTGCCATGAGGGGCTAAACCCGCTACCACGTCCACAACCCGACGCAGTTCTTCGTCCAACGGCACCGACAGGGCCCCCGGACGGGTGGATTCTCCGCCCACATCCACAATCGCGGCACCTTGACTAAACTGCTGAAGACCTTGAGCAATAGCGGCCTCGCTAGACCCATACAACCCATCATTAGAAAACGAATCAGGGGTTACATTGACTATGCCCATCACCACAGACTCAGCTTTCACTGTTTGCACCTTCTCAGGGTACCTGCACGCCCGTAAATGTCGCTAAGCGTCCATCTCATACAACAAGCCAAACACTAACTACAACACGCCGTTTATGGGTGCTTGCCGGTGAGTGACCCCTATCTGCCATCAATAAAGCGCATTGCCTCAGCGCGAGTAGCGCTGTCAGAACGAAACAAGCCTCGAACTGCCGAGGTGACGGTGTTAGAACCTGGCTTGCGAATCCCCCTCATCGACATGCACAGGTGCTCGGCTTCCACCACCACTATAACCCCTCGTGGCTTGAGAACTCTCTCAACTGCATCGGCCACCTGAGTGGTAAGCCGCTCTTGTACTTGCGGCATTCGGGCATAGCCCTCCACCATTCGAGCCAGCTTAGAGAGGCCGGTTATGCAACCATCGGCATTAGGAATGTAACCCACATGAGCCTTCCCCAAAAACGGAATCATGTGATGCTCGCACAGCGAATACAAGGGGATCTCTCGCACCAAGATCATCTCATCGTGGTCGGCCTCAAACTTGCAAGTGAGATGCGCCGCAGGATCTTGATGTAAACCCTCGCAAATCTCGGCATACATCCGAGCTACCCTCATCGGGGTATCAAGTAGCCCGTCTCGATTAGGGTCTTCTCCAATGGCCTCAAGAATCTCTCGCACCGCTGCTTCGATACGTGGCTGATCGACCTTGGACGCTAAGCGTCGCTCCATCCACATACATAATAGTTGGCCCAAAACAGGCACAGCTACTCAGCAGCTTCATAAGACAGTAGAGCCACCTTGCTTGTTAGCCGTAGACTGAAACTCCCATGACCGCCACCGAGCCTGCTGTCAGCTACCGCCTCTCAGATCGTTACACCAAAGATCACGGCACGGTCTTCTTAACCGGCCTTCAGGCCATGGCTCGCCTGCCCATAGAACAACTCCGAGTGGACAGAGCCGCGGGTCTGCGCACCGCCGCTTTCGCCGCTGGCTACCCTGGGTCACCGTTAGGAGGTCTAGACGCAGCGTTGGATTCTGCTGTACGTCAAGCAGGCGAAGATGCCATGGTATTACGACCCTCAATAAACGAGGAGTCCGCCGCCACCGCAGTCATGGGCAGCCAGCTAGCTGGATCACGCCCAGATGCCCAATACGACGGAGTAATCGGCATCTGGTACGGAAAAGCCCCCGGTGTGGATCGAGCCACCGATGCCATCCGCCACGCAGTGTTCACAGGCGCACACCCCCAAGGCGGGGTGATCTTGTTCGCTGGCGATGACCCAAGCGCCAAATCTTCTACCTTGCCCTCTTCGACAGCAGGCGTTTTAGCCGACCTACATGTACCGGTGCTATACCCCGGTGACCCCGCTGATGTACTTCAGCTAGGTCGTCACGCCATCGCCATGAGCAGAGCTACCGGGCTCTGGGTAGGCATGAAAATTGTGGCCAATGTGGCCGATGGGTCTGCCAGCGTCAACCTCGAGCCCAACAACGTACACCCCAAGATACCCCTGCTAAATGGAGAGGCATACCAGCATGCTCCCAACACCCGCCTGCTCACCCCCTACTCCTTAGACATTGAACAAGAGATCGTGGAGCTACGCACCAACCTAGCCCTGCACTATGCCGAGCTGAACCACCTCAACCGGGTGGTGGTAGATTCCGCAAGCGCCTGGATCGGCATCATTTCCTCAGGGATCACCTACTGGGAAGTGCGCGAGGCCCTCGCATCTCTAGGCTTAGCTAGCGACGAAGACATAGCGACCGCTGGTATTCGCCTTTTACGTATGGGCATGCCCATACCATTTAACGTTTCCTCGATCCGCAAATTCGCCGCTGGGCTAGAAGAGATCTTTGTCATCGAAGAAAAAACCCCCAACGTAGAATCTCGAGTCAAAGATGCCCTCTATAACACCTCACATCGACCTCAGGTGGTGGGCGAATTCGACGAGCTAGACCAAACCCTCATCAAGAGCCATGGTGCATTACATGCCGACGACCTAGTTGAGCCACTGCGCGACCGCTTAGCAGCCCGCCTAAGCAATCAGTTAAAGCCCGCAACACCCGTGCGACAACGCATCCCGCTTACAGTGAACCGAACTCCCTATTTCTGCTCGGGTTGCCCACACAATCGCAGCACCGTGACCGACCCCAACACCGCAGTAGGCGCAGGCATCGGCTGCCACACCATGATCCTGCTAGGCGACGAGAAACGTTACGGTGACATAGCTGGCATCACCTGCATGGGCAACGAGGGCACCCAATGGATCGGCATGGCGCCGTTCGTAAAAGCGGGGCACTTTATCCAAAACATGGGCGACGGCACCTTCTTTCACTCGGGTCAGATGGCCATAACCGCAGCTATCGCTGCGAAAATCGACATCACCTACAAGCTTCTGTGGAACGGTGCCGTGGCCATGACCGGCGGGCAGGAGCCAGCCGGGACAATACCCCTTGAGCGGGTATGTCGCTCGTTGCTAGCTCAAGGTGTCTCCCGGATCATCATCACCTCTGATGATCCATCTCGCACCCGTCGCCTAGGCGTACCAGACGAGGTGGTTGTGAGAAACCGCACTGAGCTAGCCGCTGTGCAACAAGAGCTAGCTGGCGTGTCGGGGGTGACGGTATTGATACACGACCAGAGATGCGCTGCGGAATTGCGCCGCGAGCGCAAGCGAGGCCACGTCAGCCAGCCTCGCACCAGAGTAGCCATCAACCATCGCGTGTGCGAGGGGTGTGGTCACTGCGCTGAAATCTCGAACTGCTTATCGGTGCAGCCCATTGAAACACCATTTGGCCGCAAGACCACCATCGATCAAGAAAGCTGCAACATCGACCTCTCCTGCCTAGAAGGAGACTGTCCGGCTTTTGTTACCGTCACTAAGCCCAAGCGCCTGTGGCCCAAGCTCACGAAAACCAGCGCAGCTAACGATGCCACCACCAACAGAACTCCACCCCCCACCCACCTGCCAAAACCTGCTTCACACATTTCACAAGATGTGAACATACACATAACCGGCATTGGCGGCACCGGAGTGGTCACCGCAGGTCAGCTCATTGGCACCGCTGCCATGCTAGACGGATCAAGTGTTTACGGGCTAGACCAAATTGGCATGTCCCAAAAGGCAGGTCCCGTAGTGAGCGACCTACGCATTTCTCGCAACGGGCGCTCTGGCAGCAACAGGCTAGGCGACCACCAAGCCGACCTACTTTTGGCTTTAGACCTACTAGTGGCAGCTTCCGACACTGGATTAGGCCCAGCAGATGCCTCTCGCACAGCAGTGGTGGGATCGCTCAACGTAACACCCCCGGGCACCAAAACCGCCCATCCCGAAACACAGATGCCATCTGACCAAGAACTCTTAGGACGGGTACAAGCTGAAACCCGCCCCGACGCGCAACATTGGGCTGCGGCTACAGACACTTCCATGGCTTTGGTGGGCGAGGCCACCGGAGCAAACGTGTTTGTGGTTGGCATGGCAGTGCAGGCAGGACTTTTACCGATATCACCTGAAGCTGTAGAAACCGCCATCGGTCTCAACGGTGTGGCCGTAGAGATGAACACCGCAGCTTTTCGCTGGGGCCGCTGGCAAATGGCAGACCCCACGGCGGTAAGCAATGCTGTTACTAACGCTACGAAACCAACTTCAACGCGCAAAAGATCAGCTAGAACAAGGTTGAAGACCACTCCACAAGCAATTTTAACCCAAGATCTGTTGTCAAGCATCGCCAACATCTCAGGCGATGACAATGATCTATCCAACACGTTGCAGATGTATGCCAGCGAGTTAGCGAGGTTCCAAAACCGTGTACTAGCCCATCAATTCTTAGATCATGTGAGCCCCTACGCCAAACTAGAACAACAAATCAGCCCGGGTACCACCGAGATCACCAAAACGGTGGCTGCGGGTCTGTTCAAGCTCTTGGCCTACAAGGATGAATACGAGGTGGCACGATTGTTGTTAGATGCCGATGGGCACAAACCTGTAGAGGCAGTGGCCCAACCCGGCGATCGTTTGGCTTGGCGACTACACCCGCCGTTTATGCGTTTACTAGGGCGTAAGCAGAAAATTGCATTGTCAGTACAGCGCTGGCGGCCTGTGATCTGTCTGCTAGCCAGAGCTAAATGGTTGCGAGGTACCCCGTTGGATCCCTTCGGCTATACCCAGCTGCGCCGCGAAGAACGTTGCCTGCCACAAGAATACTTAGCTACCCTTAGCCAAGCAGCAAAAGGAGCCAGCAGCCCCGAACACCTTGAGGCAATCTTGGAAGTAGCCAAGTCTGCCGAATTGGTGCGAGGTTATGAAGGCATCAAGTTAGCCAACATCGCTAAGTTCCGCGCGCAGCTGTCCCTACAATCTAAGTGACCGCCTAGCCTTTAGCCACAAACTGCAACATGGCAACAAAGTTGCTGGTTTGCATCATGCCTGAAACCTTATCACTCCAAACATACCCGCGCTCTGGCTTAAAGGTAAGGATATGGGGTACTTCTTCGGCCCATTTATGCTGAAAACGACTATAAGCCTCATAACGCTGCGCGAAAGTAAGTCCTTTACGACCTTGCGTAAGAGCCTCATCAAACTCCGGGTAGCAAGCCTTGCCGTAGTTGCCCGCTGAAACATTAGAACCGCACACTCCATCTGTGGATGAATCACCATAGTATGAGAAATACAGATCATCGGGGTCGCCCACAGCCACCGACCAGGGATTAGCTATTGCCTCGCCAGCAAACACCTCACTAGCCATCTCACCAACGCTCACACAATTAGCAATAGCAGTGATCCCGATTGCATTCCACATAGCAATCAAGGTCTCTACGGTTTTTCGATTCACGGTTTCGGAATAACAGAAGGTAGAGAACTCCAATGGGCCGCCCAACTCGGCTTCACATTCAACAAGCGCATCTCTAGCCGCATCAAGATCGTAAGCTGGAATTTTAGCTTCAGGATCGACCCAAGGTGAGCCGGGACTCATAATGCTGCGATTAACTGTGCTCAGACCATCATGCACAATCTCATTCAAGGTCTCATAGTCAACCCCATGAGCCACTGCTCGGCGACAAGCACGAATGTTAAAAGGCTCCCTAGAGTTGTTAAGCAACCAATGACTGGCATGATTATCAACATATGTAGCGATGTTGCTGCCCGCATCCCTTTCTTGGCTGAGGATTACAGCATCCCTGGAGTAGAAGATATCTAGACCGCCAGCTTGATATGATTTTTGGCGCTGAGACGCATCAACAATCGGTCTAAAGATCACACTATCTAAATAAGGGCAAGGAGCGCGGTAGTAATCGGGATTGCGCACCACAACAGCTTCGTCACCTGGAATCCACGACTCAAATAAAAAAGCCCCTGCACCTATGCCTACAGGGTTGGTGTTAATCTCAGAGTTCAAACCCGTTTCTAAATCTCTACCAGCCTCATAGGTGGTAGGCGACATCATCTTGCCGAGACGACCAGCAAAGCTCAGAGGCAAAGCAGCGTTACTGTTGACAGCCACAATCTCAACGGTTAACTCGTCTATCTTGTTGATCTCTGCGATGGTTTCGGCTTCATCAGCAGCACGAGACCCAGAAGCAGTCCGGTAATGCTCAACATTCCAAATGAAGGCATCAGCATTAAGTGGAGTGCCGTCTGTAAAGTTTACATCGTTTCGCAAGGTCAAGATAAAGGTCTGATTGTCCTCGGTTGTGATGCTTTCAGCTAGGGCGGGCAGCAACTCCGATGTAGTGAGATCTAAATAAAACAGAGAATCATAAATGGCCATCAACTGAATCTCACCTAGTTCAGGGCCGTCTTCAACCGTTGTAGGATCCCAGCCATTCATCTCACCGAACAAGCCGATAGATATCGTGCCACCGATGGGGTGCATATCTGTGCACTCGGTGGAAACTATGGCCCCGGGAATAAAGCCGGTATTGCTCGTGGGCACCACCCCTGCTGTCGGTTCTGAATCTGAAACAACCTCATCTTCTGAGATGTGGCTTTGTTCTATGCCAACTTCAGTGCCCCCAACATCATCATCTGAGCTACAAGCAGCAGCCAACAAGCTGAGTACTAACGCCACAGCAGCAATTGTCTTCCAGCGCGTCTTCACAATTGATTCCCCCTCATTCATGACTGCTTTGGCCAGAATGGAGCCTTGCCAAAGTTTTTTAACCTTCTTTAGCGCTCCTCGCGACGATAAGCAATACCCAAATCGGCAGGAGCAGGCGAAGGACGATGCCGGTAACGCCAGCTAATGATCACCAGCACCACCACAGTCAACAAGAACGGCATCATTCCCAACAGAGCGGGCGAGATCTCGTTTACCTGCACACCCAACAGACCTATATCAAAAGATTGCAACCGCGGCTGTAGCGCCAAAGTAAAGCCGAATAACAACGCTCCGAATGCCAAACGCCCGGGGTGCCAAGCACCAAAAATAACCAAAGCCACAGCAATCCAACCGCGACCCGCAACCATGCCCTCAACCCACCCCGGAGCCATGTATAACGACAAAAACGACCCAGCACCACCGGCAAAAGCCCCTCCTACCATGACCGCCCCCACCCGCAGCCCCATCACTGAATGCCCAACTGCGTCGGTTGTGGGTGCCGACTCGCCCACTGCCCGAAGAGCCAATCCAAGACGCGTACGCGCCAACACAAACCAGCTAACCAATCCAAGGCCGACAGCCAGATACACCACAGGAGGTTGATCGAAAAAAATCTCACCAAACCAACGAATGTCGGCCAATCCCGCAATACTCATATCAGTGAATTGTGTCTCGGGAATTCTGCCCCCCACATTGCGCCCCACATACGCAGCCAAGCCCACCCCACCAATGGTCAAAGCCAGGCCCGACACCACCTGATCTGCACCCAACACCACACTGATGAGGGCATGCAATCCGCCCACTAGGGCCCCCACTACGATTGCCGCGGCAAATGCTGCCCAGGGGCTGCCCGTCTCCAAACCCACCATAAAGCCGCTGACCGCACCCATAGCCATCATACCCTCAACCCCCAGGTTGAGCACCCCCGCCCTCTCAGCAAACAACTCTCCCAGAGCTGCCAGATACACCAGCGTTGCGAACTGAACCGTAGCCACAAACAGCCCAACCAGAGCCGCTTCAGACATCACTATGCTCACTAGCTGCGCCTGCCCAGCGAACTCGATAGTTGAAAAACACGACAGCAGCTAAAGCGCTAAACAAAATCATGGCCTGCAAGATCGTGGAAATAGCCGAACTCACCCCCAACGTCTGAATACTCTGACCCCCCACCTGCACCGCGCCGAACACAAACGCCACCACAGCCACCCCTGAAGGCCGCATCAAAGCCAACGCGGCAACGATGATGCCCGAAAAGCCAAACCCGTTAGACAACCCGGGCGTAAGCCTCACCTCAGTGCCGGTAAGCTGAACCGCACCAGCTAAACCAGCAATGCCGCCAGACAGTAACAATGCTGCGAGTATTTTGCGACGCAGCGACACACCCGCATAGCGAGCCGTGTTGGGAGATGACCCAGCCAAACGCAGCTCGTAACCCCAGGCTGTGCGAGAAACAGCCAAAGAAAATACAACTAACAAACCCAGCGCGATCAGAGCCCCTATATTGACCCGACCAAACAATCCGGGCAGCGCAGCCTGCGCGGGCACTTCTTCTATGCGAGGAAAGCCCAACGAGCCAGCATCCTTCCAGTGACCCACCTCCAGCCACTCCACCACACGAATAGACACGTAAACCAGCATCAAGGTGGTGATGATCTCGCTCACCCCTAAGTACGAGCGTGCTAAGGCTGGCCCCAACATCAACACCATGCCTCCAACCACACCGCTAGCCAGCATCACCGCTATGAGCAACGGCCCAGATAGTCCGTCTGTCATCATTGCAACCCCGGTTGCCAGAGTTGCGCCAGCCATCATCTGACCCTCAGCACCAATATTCCACAACCCCATTGACCCCGCTACTGCTACTGCCAAACCAGTTAGAGCCAAAGGCGTAGCCCGCTCTAAGGTGCGCGACAACGAATCAATTCCCCCAAGAGCTGAGTCAAACATGCGCTCATACACTTCTACGGGGTTGTTGTCGGACACCAGCAACAAGATCGCTCCCAACACCAATGCACCCACAATGCCCACCACAAACCCCAAAGCTTGGGTGGCAGGCAGCACCCGATCCCGCCTAACCAACACCGGTCGCATCATTGCGCCAACCTCATTATTGAGGTGGCCTTCCCGCCATCGCCGCTCCCAAGATTGTCCGCGGGGTCACATCAGGGCCGTACTCGCCCACAACACGCCCCCCAAACATCACAAGCAACCGATCTGCCAACGCAAGCAGCTCATCCAAATCTTCTGAGATCAATAACACACCAACACCGTTGTTGCGTTGATCCGCAAGATGCCCCTGAATAGCAACCACCCCCTGCACATCCAAACCTCGTGAGGGTTGAGCTGCCACCAGCATGATGGGCTGTTCGGCTAGCTCGCGTCCCAACAACAACTTTTGCAGATTACCCCCAGAAAGCCCCGCTATAGGATGGCTCAAGCGTCCCACGCGAACCCCAAACCTCTCAATCAAGCCCTTGCAAAAGACAATGCATTTAGAAGCAGCCAAAAATATGCCTCGGCGATGGGATCGGTACGATCTCACCACAGCGTTGTCCACCACCGACATCTTGGGGGCTAAGCCCACGCCTAAGCGATCTTCTGGCACATAGGCTAGGCCCATGCGGTAGCGATCAGCAGGTGAAGCTCCGCTAACATCTTGATCGCCCAAAATCATCCGCCCCTCAGAGGGCTTACGCAACCCCGCAATCACCTCAGCCAATTCCTTTTGCCCGTTGCCCGACACTCCCACGATGCCCACTATCTCGTTGGCATGAACCGTTATGTTGATATCGCTTAACGCTGGCAACCCTCTGTCGTTACGAGCGCTAATACCGTTCAAGTGCAACACTGCGTGCCCGGGTTGGATTGATTTGAGCCGCTTGATAGTGCCAACCTCAGATGCTCCCACCATCTTCTCGGCCAACTCAGCTAGATCCACATCTATCAAATCGTCAAAGGTGGCTGTGACCTTGCCACGACGCAACACCGTGGCCTCATCACAAAATGCCACCACCTGATCTAGCTTGTGACTGATGTAGATCACAGAGCGGCCATCAACAGCCATAGCCCGCAGAGTGAGTCCTAGTTCAGCCGCTTCGGCCGGAGTGAGCACTGCGGTGGGCTCGTCCATCACTAACACAGAGGCATTGCGCCACAAGGCTTTTAAAATCTCCACCCGCTGGCGCTCACCCATCGAAAGCTGCCACACCGGCCTGCTGGGATCGGCGGCTAAGCCGTAGGTGTCCGACAGCTCAGCCACCTTCTCTTCGATCTCAACAACTCTCAACAACGGGGACGCAGCACCCAAAACGATGTTCTCAGCAACTGTCAGCGAAGGCACCAGCCGAAACTCCTGATACACCATGCCCACCCCTGCGGCGATGGCATCAGCAGGCGAGCGGAATGTCTGACGCTTGCCATTCACCCAAACTTCGCCAGCATCTGGTCGATAAACACCTGCTAGCACGTTAGCCATCGTTGTTTTGCCAGCACCGTTCTCGCCCAAAAGGGCATGAATGGTACCGCGACGAACCTTTAGCTCGGCACCATCACAAGCAATCACTCCGGGGAATCTTTTTTCAATTCCCCGGAGCCAAACCGCGTAATCGGTTTCGATTGCTGCCATATAGAAGCCGGCATATAAGAGCCGGGCAAACCTAACTAAAATCAGCCGGTTGCGCTGCCAACAACACCTGCAACTAAGAACTCCATACCCAGCATGTCGCCGTCGTTCATCGTCTCACCCTCAGCAACGACCACATTGCCGTCCTGATCAACGATCTCGCCGGTGAACACATCCCAAGTACCAGCCTCTAAAGCTTGACGTACTTGCTCAATCTCAGCCACCACTGCTTCAGGTACATCATCGGCCAGAGGAGCCAAATCGACGATACCATCAGCCATGCCGCCCCAATAAGCACCTGGCTCATAACTGCCGTCTTGAACGGCTTCAATAACCCGGGTGTAATAAGGACCCCAATTCCAAATCGGAGCTGTGATGAAAGCATCAGGAGCGAACGCACTCATGTCGGAGTTATAAGAAACCCAGCGGGCACCTGCATCTTGGGCCGCTAAGCCGGGTGCGGTGGAGTCTTGATGCATAGCGATCACATCGGCACCAGCTTCTAACAAAGCCCGGGCACTGTCGCCTTCTATCGCGGGATCAAACCAGGTAAACGTCCAAGTAACGTGTACCTCAACATCAGGATTCACCCGCTGCGCTCCCAGGGTGAAAGCATTGATACCCCGCAAAACCTCAGGAATAGGGAACGCCGCCACATAACCAATCTGGTTGGTTGCTGTGAGAGCACCAGCAGCCATTCCCGACAGGTAACGAGGCTGGTACATACGTCCGAAGTAGTTGCCAAAATTGGTGTCGTTCTTCTTGTAGCCACTGGCATGCTCAAACACCACATTGGGATACTCGCCAGCTAACTCCTCCATAGCATCCATGTAGCCAAAGGATGTGGCAAAAACAACATCGGCCTGTTCGTTTTCGATGAAGTCCACCACAAAGTTCCTAAAATCTGGCCCCTCTTCTGGCACGTTCTCTACAAACGGGGTTGACGCACCAGTTGCACTCTCAGCCTGACGGCGGCCCTCGTTATGTGCCCAAGTCCAACCAGCATCACCCACCGGGCCGACATACACGAAAGCGGCCACAACCTCGTCATGCATGTCGTCGCTATCCATGTTCTCAGCAGGCACCGAAGTTGGGTCGGAGTCTGTTGCGGTACCCTGGGCATCAGAATCATCATTGCCACAAGCTGTCGCAACCAAAGCAAAAACTGCCATGAGCACCAATAGCTTTAAAAAGATCTGCTTGGACATGGTTACCTCCTGAAGTTAGCCCGCAGCGGAGCATATAGAGAGTAGCCTAAAACTCTAGGGCAACAGACATACAGACCTAAAGGTTATATGAACATCATATTTCAAGCTGTAAGCCAATGAGCGTGTTCGCTGACATCCCAAAAAAATTCGGCCTAGAGACCGAGGTAGTGGATGCCCTCACACGAAATCAAGCAGTTCAACGCTGTGCCGAAATGGGTATCCGACTACCCACGTTTGCCGAGTTGGCTAATCCTCCTATATCAAAAGCTGACTTGACGGGAGTTGACCCTGACACAGCACACCCAAACAACCTTTGGCGGGTTCACTGGTTCAACGATGCCTCTCGCTCTGGGCGTTCTGCGATACCCGGCCATGTGATAATCCCACCCGCGCTCTCGGGGGTGCAATCCCCCATCATCATGTTGTTAGGCAACCGCTTCCCGATGATCAATGCCCACAAGGTGCTAGCCGCCTACTGCTGCTTAGCACCTCGGCTAGTGACAGGACAGTTTGATCCCACCCGCAACCGCGCAGTGTGGCCATCTACGGGCAACTACGCCCGTGGAGGCGTGGCCATCTCCACGATTATGGGTTGTCGGGGTGTGGCTGTACTGCCCGAGGGCATGTCGGCTGAACGCTTTGAATGGCTACAACGCTGGACATCCGACCCTGCCGATGTGATCCGCACCCCTGGTTCCGAAAGCAACGTGAAGGAAATCTACGATGCCTGCAATGCTTTAGCCGCAGACGAGACCAACGTGATCCTCAACCAGTTCTGCGAGTACGGCAACCATCTAGGCCACGTCACCGCCACCGCCACCGCTGTTGAGCAGGTGCTAGAACACTATTTAACGACACATCCCAACGCCCGACTGGCTGGATTTGTATCAGCCTCTGGATCGGCAGGCACGCTTGGAGCAGGCGATCCGCTCAAGGAGCGCCACGGATCAGTTATCGGTGTGGTTGAAGCCCTAGAGTGCCCCACATTGTTGTATAACGGCTACGGCGAACACAACATTCAAGGCATTGGCGATAAACATGTCCCGCTCATCCACAACGTAACCAACACCGACATAGTTGTAGCAATCTCAGATCAAGCTACCGATCAGCTAGGGGTAATGTTCTCTGCCATCGAAGGCCGTAGGTGGTTAGCCGAGCAAGGAGTGGGCGATCAGGTAATGGCCCATCTAGACGACCTTGGCTATTCCTCTATCGCTAACATGTTGGCCTCAGCCAAGATAGCCACAGCATTAGATTTCGGGCCTGAGGATGTGATCGTCACCATAGCTACCGACGGAGCGGCGCTATACAACTCAGAGACAGCCAAAACCTTAGCTTCCGAGTTCGGCGGCAGCTTCGGTGCCGATGATGCTGCCGCTGTGTCCAACCGCTGGCTATCTGAGGTAGACACAGATCACTTGTTACATCTCAGCGAACGAGATCGCAACCGAGTATTCAACCTGGGATATTTTACCTGGGTGGAACAACAAGGCGTAGCGTTAGCCCACTTCGATGCCCGCCGCGATCAGTCGTTTTGGCAATCGCTAAGGGAGTTGCTGCCAATTTGGGATGAGCTGATCGCTGAGTTCAACGCCCGAGTCGCTCAGCGGTGATGACCTGCGATGCCTGCCATCCACCATTAACTGACACCAACAAGAGTCCGCACCAATGACAGCTCGCTTACGATGTAGCTGCGGGGCGATTGCGAACCCCAAGGCGTGGGCTTGTAAAAAGCGAGACACTGACGAGGCCGATCATGTTTTGCAGCTACCAATTCCCAAGTGGTGGGTAGATGAATCTAGCCAACAACCCTTTGTGCGCTACCGCCGGATGCTGTGGTCGTGGCAGCAAGCTGGCGACGACGGATGGTTTGTAGCCACGGCTCAACGTCTAGACGAGGCAGTTGCAGCAATCGACGGCCACGGCTTTGAGATGTCGCCGTGTAACGAGCACAAGATCGCTAGCCACCGCGTAACGATAAAAAATGAAACCGGCAATGTATCGGGATCACACAAAGCTCGTCACACCTTCGGGCTGATACTGCACTTGCTGGTGCGCGAACGACAACAAACCACCATGCATGGGACCGCTGCTACCAACAAGCACTCCAAACGCCCTCGGCTGGCCATCGCTTCTTGTGGCAATGCTGCGGTAGCTGCCGCGGTGGTAGCTGCTGCGGAACGTTGGCCGCTCAGCGTGTTTGTTCCTGAGGAAGCCAACCCCGCCACCGTCAGCTACCTCAAAGAGCTAGGAGCAACGGTGGAAGTCTGCCCCCGAACCGATGACCACCCCGGAGACCCCTCATATGCTCGCTTTCGTCAGGCAACACAAGCAGGGGCAGTGCCCTTCGGCTGTCAGGGCCCCGACAACGGCTACACCTTCGACGGTGGCCGCACCTTGGGCTATGAGCTAGCCGAACAAGCCCCCGATATAGAACAAATATATGTGCAGGTTGGCGGAGGAGCGTTAGCATCTTCAGTATTCCAAGGTCTGTCTGCTGCTCAATCCCGAACCCGTCTAATCGCAGTACAAGTCGAGGGTTGCGCTCCTCTAGCTAGAGCTTGGCGGCGCATCTACAACCTTGGCGGCTTACCGCAAGCCCGAGCCCAACGCAATGCTGTGATGTGGCCGTGGACACCCACCCCCACTTCAGCAGCCAGCGGCATTCTAGACGACGAAACCTATGATTGGGCCAGCGTCAGTGAAGCCATGGCTGCTAGCGAGGGCTACCCCGTGGTTGTACCCGAGAAATTGATTTGCGAAGCCTGGGATACTGCGCGCTCTGCCACAGGCATCAACGTCAGCGCCACCGGTTCGGCTGGCCTAGCAGGTCTGTTGCACGACAACCCCCCCGCCAACACCAAAACAGCGGTGCTGTTCACAGGAGCGCAGTTTTGACTTCTAGCACCATATCGCCCCGAACAGTTTTACGCGGTGCCCGTTGGCCTGGCGACATCGCCATCATCGGAGACCAAATTGTCGCCTCTGGCAACGTCGCACCTCAGCCCGGTGATGAGGTGATTCGCGTAGATGGCGACATCATCACCGCCGGACTAGTTAACACCCACCATCACCTCTACCAATGGATGACCAGGGGTCGGGCTGTGGGCTGCGACCTTTTTGGCTGGCTAGTAGAGCTCTATCCCATCTGGGGACGCTTGACTGTGGAAGATGTACGCGCAGCTGCCTTAGTTGGCTTGGGAGAACTTGCGATTAGTGGCTGCACCTCAGCATCTGACCATCACTATTTGGTGCCCCACGGTGACGACACCGTGTTTGATACCATAGTAGAGGCCGCCACTACTGTGGGCATCCGCCTACACCTAAACAGGGGTTCTATGGATTTAGGAGAGTCCCAAGGTGGGCTACCTCCTGACCATGTCGTGGAAGATTTGGACTCCATCATGGCATCCACCGAACGGATAATCACCCAACACCACGACGGCTACATGGTGCATGTGGTGGTGGCCCCATGTAGCCCGTTTTCGGTCAGCTCTGAGCTAATGGAGGCTTCAGCCGCTTTAGCCCGACAACATGAACTGCGCCTACATACGCACCTGTGCGAGACCGTTGACGAACAAACACACTGCCTTGAGCGTTTTGGCCGCCGCCCAGTAGAGCAACTCGCCGAGTGGGGCTGGGTAGACCATGACGTTTGGCTGGCCCACGGAATCTGGATCAACGACCCCGAGATAGCCCAACTAGGTACAGCAGGCGTAGGCGTAGCGCACTGCCCTTCCTCTAATGCCCGCTTAGCTGCTGGCATCTGTCGGGTAACCGATCTTGAGGCCGCAGGCGTACCGGTTGGCCTAGGGGTAGACGGAGTTGCTTCCAACGAGGTGGGCGGCCTGTTTCCAGAGCTACGTCAATCGCTTTACGCTGCCAGGCTGCGGACCGAATCAGCCGATGCCTTCATGCCAGCTGATGCGCTGCGATTAGGCACCTCAGGAGGAGCTAGCTGCTTAGGCGTGGCCGACAAGCTAGGCACGCTGCAACCAGGCATGCTGGCCGACCTAGCCGTTTGGCCAGGCGAGGATATAGCCGATATAGCCGACCCTTTAACTGGCCTCGTGCTAGGTCCCGACCGCCAAGTACGCCACCTGTATGTAGCAGGCCAACCGGTAGTTCAAGATGGTCAACTGCTAGGCTACGACCTAACCGAAGCCCACGCTGATCTCGCCCGCAAATCCCGTCGCCTCTGGGCCTAACCCCCCCTCACTTCCCCCCACAAAGACGTAACCCCGGCCGTTTGCTCGGACCACTGGCTCACCTGGATCGCTACTACACTTTGGATCAACCCTCCCCGCCATCCACCATGGCTTGTCTGTGGTGCATTGGCAGGACTTTTTTGTGCCCAACAAGTAGTGATTCCCGGATTTTCGATAGTCGTCTCTCTTATTTTCCTACAGCTGAGCCCAACCAAATGTTCTTTCCGAAGGTAGCTAGGACGGACTTGTGAGTTTCATAGGCGGGCATGAGGCGGGCGACGATGGCCCAGAACTGGGGGGTGTGGTTGATTTCGTGGAGGTGGGCGAGTTCGTGGACAAGGATGTAGTCGATGAGGCTAGGCGGGAGTTGGAGGGCGGCCCAGTGAATGTTGATGCTCTGGGGGCCTTCGGTGGGCCGGGCTGAGCCCCAGCGGTAGCCCAGATCTCTCACGACAACATCAACGGTGTCCTCCCCCATCCGGGCGACCCAAGGGCCGATCCTCTTTTGAAGCCAGTGAGTCCCGGTGTTGGTGTACCAGCGACGCATCGCGGCTGCCCCCTCTCCGGCTTGGGAAGGGTTCATGTAGAAGCGGCCCCGTTCAAGGCGAACATCGGCAACTTGATCGGAGAGGGTGAGCCGGTAGCTGCGGCCGAGATAGGCGAAACCCTCCCCTTCCACGAATCGCTTTGTGATCTGCGGGCCGGTGAGGGCATCCTTCTCGGTCAGTTTTCGATACACCCACTGACGCTTGTCGGCCACAAACTGGATTGCTCGTTCGATAGTGGTGTCGCGAGGTGCCTTAAGCACGAGCGAAGCATCGCGCTCAACCGTGATCTCAATGGTGGTGCGTTCGCTAGGGGGAGCGACCGCCAACACTAAGTCGCCCACAACCATCTCAGGAAACTCGTGAAGGGAAGCAACGGCAGCAGTTGTCATGCCAGCCGCTGCTGATTGGCCTTGGCCAGGTCAACGAGCTCGACAGCCAGCTCGTCAAGACTGTTGAATTCAAACAGCTCACTCCCATCAAGCTGGCGCTTCACAGCTTTGCGGAGCTCATCTTGTTTGGTGGCGTTGTCCCAAAACCCGACATTACTGATGATCCGGCGGACATCGGCCACGAGCTGGCGAGTAAGCGTGATGAGTTGCTCGGAAGCGTCGGATACAGAGCTATTCACCTTCTCAACCATCATTCCGTGGAAGGGCAACTCAATAGTCGGATCAAGCCCGGTGTTGTCCTCGTCAATGCGCCCGGCGTTGCTCTCGGCGATCAGTTCTTCAAACTCAAGGGCCATCTGATCCCATCGGTCTTCGAACCGCTCGAGAATCTCGTCAATGCGCTTCGAGAGCTTGCCGTAGTAGGACGGATCCTCATCGAGGTGCTCTCGAATGTGGTGACGCGCCGCGTGCTCCATCTCTGAAGCCTTGGCCCGATCGGAGTTGATGCCTTGAATATGGTTTCGGAAATCGGGGTCTGTGATCCTCACTGAGGGGATCTTCTGAGACAGGTCGAGAACCGTGATGTGCTCGTCGATAAGGCGGCGGACCTTCTCCTTGTACTTGAACGGGTCGAAGTCACCGTCGGGCGTGTCCCGATAGCGCCGACGGGTCGCTATCTGAACCTCGGCAAAGAGGTTGGCATCGTCCACAAATGGAAGCGCCTCGGGTCGGGGCAACACGGTATCGAAGGTGGTGAGAAGCGTCCGAAGAGCGACATCGAATTCAGCCCGGAGCCGCTCATCGCGAAGCAGGTAAACGCAAGCCTCGATCGCATCATTGGTTGCCTCCGGCTCGATGCCCCGCTGCACGAAAATCTGTCGGACTCGTTGACGCTGTGGTTCCAGCTTCTCAATCTCCGCAGTAAGCGGGCGCAGCGCCCCCTCGACATCAGGATCAATCTCGCCATCGTCGCCAGCATAGGCAGCCAGAGCCTTGGTGAGCTGAGAAGACACCCCATAGTAGTCCACCACCAACCCATAGGTCTTCTTCGGTGCAGTTCGGTTGACACGAGCAACGGCTTGAAGCAGCTCGACCTCCTGGATCATCCGATCGAGGTAGAGAGCCTGAGCCCAAGGTGCATCGAACCCTGTGAGCAACATCGACTTCACAATCAAAAGCCCCAGGGGGCTGTGACCGTCAACGCCAACCCCCAGAGGAAGCTTGAAGCTGTTAATGCGGACCTGCTGGCGCAGCTTGTCAGTCCAATCGGCATAGTGCGGAGGATCGTTGTGATCACCAGAGATAACCGGCGCGAATTCCAGAGCGCGAATCAAATCCACTTGCCCTACTGCGGAACGCAGAAACGACTCCTCGGAATCAAGGTTGAGTACGTAGCCCAATCGGCCCCCGAGTTCGTTCCGACGCTGATCGAGCTCTATGACCAGCTCGTCTCGGGCTGTGTTCAGCGCGTCGTAGTACCGAAGACACGCCTCCCGACTGGTGGCCACGATCATGCCCTTGAACCCATCGGGCATCACCGTTGCGATGTAATGACGCAAAATATCCTTTGCCTTGGCAGCGATCAACTCTGGTGCCTCCAGCACCTGAGCGGTGGTGGCATACTTCTTCTGGAGTACCTCGCGCTGTTGTTCGGTGAGATCGCGGAACCAACGAAAGAACACCTCGTCCATCCTCGACGCGCCGCTGACGGCTGCGTCGGTAGTGCGTCCCTCGTAGAAGATCGGAACCGTCGACTCATCGGCTTCCGACTGGGCCAGCGTGTAGCGGTCGATGTAGTCGCCGAAAATCTCCAAAGTCTTCTTCCGCTTGCCCATGATGATAGGCGTGCCAGTAAATCCGATCCGAGCCGCGTTGGGTACCGCAGCCATCAAGTTCGCATGCAGCGTCGATGCCTGAGAACGGTGGGCCTCATCCACCATGACGAGAAACGACTCGGAGTCGTTCAACACTCCGAACGTCTCCTCGGCACCCAAGCCATCACCGCTCCCACCGTTGGTGTCGCGGTATTTCTGGATCATCGCCATTACCACACCAGGACCGGGTTGCGACAGAAGCTCACGCACTTCAGCCGCGCTCCTAGCTACCTTCACCGTCTCACCCGTCAGCGCTGCGGTGTCACGAAGCTGGATCTCCAAATCGGTGCGGTCAGTAACCAACACGATCTTGAACTTCCGCAACTCGGGATCACTCCGCATCGCCCGAATCAAGAAAACCATGGTCAAGCTCTTGCCCGACCCCTGGGTATGCCAGATGATCCCGCCTCGGCGATCCACATGACCGTCTTCAGCCCGAGTAGTTCCGGCCCGCAGCCGGTGTAATGCCTTCTGCACGCCCCGGTACTGCTGATACCGGCACACCAGCTTGATCGTGCGACCCGAGCCAGCCTCCTTGAACAGCGTGAAATGCCGCACAATGTCCAGCAACCGCTCCGGCGCCAACATTCCCGCCGTCAAGACCTCTTGCTGAGTGACCGCCTCAACCAGCATCCCCAGTGACGCGGCGACCACTTCCCTTGAAGTTGGGTATGGATCCTTCCAAGCCAGGTAGTGCTCAGGCAAGGCCGAGAACGTGCCAGCCTCGGCTCGCTCACCGGTCGTGGCAACCGTGAACTGATTGGGCCAAAACAGTTGCTCCGCACCCTCGGCCGATTCGCTGTCCCGCTGGTTGGCATAGCGACGTAACTGGTCAATGGCATCGGTGATACCGCTCTCAGTGCCCGGCGGCTTGGCCTCAATCACCACGAGCGGGATGCCGTTCACGAACAGCGTGACATCCGGCCTGATGTTGGGGCGGCTGCCCGGCGTGGCCACCCGAAACTGCGACACTGCCAAGAAGTCATTGGCCGACCAGTCGTCCCAGCAGATGTAGTCAACGATCTGCTCTCGATCCCCGTCCAACCCGGGAACGGCAAACCCACCCAGCAACAACTCAGTTGATCGCTGGTTCGCCTCCAACAATGCCGTCCCACCAGGCGCTGTCCGCAATTCCGCAATCGCCGACTTGATCCGATCCTCATCAAGCCAAGGCTCCCCATTCGGCCGTAGATTGATTCGCCGCAACGCCGAACTCAGCCGCCGCTCCAGTAAGACGTCCCGCTCCGAGTCACGGCCAACGACATCGGCCTCCTGCTGCTTCCCCCACACCAGCGTCTCCCAACCCAGTTGAGACAGGTGTTCCAGAAGCGGCCTCTCTACACGCTCCCACTCTGGGCCTGTGCTCACGCAGCCACCGTCCGAACGCGGCCCGAAATCAGGTCAGCAGAGAGACCTTTTTGAAGTTGCCTCAGTTTCGACAGTCGATTGAACTCTTCCTCTTGCCAGGCATCGAGGTTGCCCACTATTTCGGCAATAAGACACTGCTCCGAAGAGTCAGGCACCGACACTGGAACATCACGAAGCGCGTGAATCGAGAGTTCAGCCCTTGTCGTACCGACGGCAATCCGCCGAAGTCGGCGTTGTCCTTCGTGTGACTGCAAGAAATGGGCTAGGTATGCACTCTTGACCTTGGCATTGGGTCTAAGGAGTGCTATATCGCGGCTTATGTTTCCCCTAAAGGCTCTTGGCACTAAGCCGACTTTTCCAATTGTTCCTTTGATAGACAGCAGTACTTCACCGCCTTGAACTCTGCTTCTGGGATACTGTTCATCGATTGTCGTACTGGTCCGGTGCAGGTCAAGGCCGAAGTCTCCGTTCAGGTCACGAATAGCAACCACGGGTATACCCTCAGATACATATTCGCCAACTTGGACAATTCCGTAGCAAAGGGGATCTTGGAGCACATCAGCGAGACAAGAGTCAAGATGGGGATCAAGGCCAGACAATAAGTCGTCAATAGTAGCTTCACGGATTCTGGATATTTTGGAGATGACACGTTTGGTGGCTTGGATTCCCTCCTCGACCGTGTCAAGAACCTCTGCGATTCGCCGCTGTTCCCCAAGAGATGGAATCAAGACCACAAATCGAGAGAGTTCCGCTCTTGTTATGTGCTTCATAGTTGTGCCGTGTGCTGCTCTCAGCAGGTCATCAACTGCGAAAGACAAGAGGTGACGAAGGAACTCTCGACTCACACCGTCTCGAGGGTCAACTCGAAAAAGGTGCTGATTGAGCCACGCATCGCCCCGTTTCCATTCGACGACAGCGATCGTCCCACTCCACGACATCACAATGTCACCTGTTTGGATCATGAATCGAGAGTCGATCTGGCCATCGAATCGATCCGTCTCTGCATCAGCATCAAGCAGCTGCTGGATTCTAATGACCGGCAAACCATTTTCAGTAAAGTCTGACGGTTTAAACGCGTATCCGTTTATGAAATGCGCAAGCTCATCCAAAGTGCGTGACCGAAATTCCTCACCCATACCCCAACTCCCGAAAATGCTCTTCCAGTCGGGTGATGGCTGTGTCGCGTTGGACTTCTAGCTCGTTGAGAGTCGTGCTGTATTTGCTAGCCAGATTGTCGAACCATGCAATGGTGCCGCGGTCAACGGTGGCAAAGTGGTCAGCTACGAGCTTCTCGATCCGGCTGCGTAGCACTGCGACAGCCTCGCCGGGGGCGTCTTCCAACCGCATGGCCTCAAGAGCCTGATGAGCTTGCATGAGCAGCGCGTCATCCAAGGATTTGAGCGCCCTCTTGACTCTGGTGCGCTCAGCCTTCAATCGCTTGACCTCGGACGAGCTGATGATGTCGTCGCCAGACTCATCATCCTCTTCTGACGCTTCGGCAGCATTGATCTCGACGACGAGACGGGCATGTTCAATCACAAGGTCGGCTCTCTGTGCGAGTTGGCTACCCGCGAGAAGCCTTATGGCAGTCTGATCAGCCAAATCTGGGGCGTTCTTCTCGGCTTGGCTGGCTTCTGCGGTAGTGAGCCAAGCCTCGATCGCAGCCTTCCATCCTCGATTGGCGGCGGTCTGAAGCTCGTTGATGCTCTGCTGCCACCATTCTGCGACCATCCCTGCAGCCTCAAAGCGGTCCAATCCAGCTGACGTCATACAGCTGGTGAAGGTGCCCACAAAGTGGCGACGCAGATCAGCTAGATCGTCGGCGTCATGCAAGGCGAGAAGTCGTGGCTCAACAGCCTCAGACCACCACCGAGGCCAAGGACTTACGGCTGCCTGTTGCGAGACGGCATGCCTGATTGCGTTCCAGGCAGCATCTCGCCCTTCGTCGGAGGCGATGCCATGACACCACTCGGCATAACCGTCGCCCCTGTCGGCAAAGAGAACCTCAGCATCTAAACCAGCTCGTTGCAAGAGATCCTTCGCTGCATCGATCTCAGCCATAGGCACCCCGCCGTGGAGATGAGCCCGCACGTCTTGTGGTTCTGGCGGCGGCGCGTTGTCGGCGTAGCGGCGAATGTTGCAGTTGAAGTCGTTGTCGGCAAGCTCGTCTATTGTGACGACCTTGGCGAAGCCCTCGATGTCGACGAAGTCCCGATAGGTAACAGCGATCTTCTCTTCGTCTTGAGGTCGCAAATAGTTCTGGGCCCGGCCCTCGCCGAATTCACGGTCAGCATTGATGAACAGCACCTTGCCCACCCGCTCTTGTGGCTTCGAGCCTCTAGCCCGCAGGATCAAGATGGCCGCTGGAATGCCCGTGCCGTAGAAGAGGTTTGGGCCCAGGCCAATGCCGTGTCGAGCAGGTCGTCCTCGATGATTTTCCTACGGATTTCACCCTCCGCCCCGCCCCGGAACAACACCCCGTGGGGCATGACGGTGGCGACAACACCATCGACTTTGAGCACCGCCAGCATGTGCTGCAAGAACATGAGGTCGGCCTTCTTGCCACCTTCGGGGGTGAAGCCGTAGCGGAACCGCTCGGTGTGGGTTAGGGAGTCCTTGTCGTAATTCTGGCTGAACGGTGGATTGGTGATCACGCAGTCAAACCGCTTCAGTTCCCCGCCCTTGGTGTGCTCTGGGGTAGTCAAGGTGTCGTTGTTGCGCAAGTCGGCGTCGCGGATGCCGTGCAGAAGCATGTTCATCTTCGAGATCGACCAGGTGGTTCCGTTGTTCTCTTGGCCGGCGAGTTCGAGGTTGTCAGGATTGCCTCCGTTGTCAGCCACATGGTTGCGGGCGTAGATCAACATGCCGCCCGACCCCGAACACGGGTCGTACACCGACATCCCCTCCTTAGGATCGACCAGACGCACCATCAGTTGCACCACCGGCCGGGGCGTATAGAACTCTCCGCCCTTCTTGCCAGCCGAGTCGGCAAAGTCCCGAATCAGGTACTCGTAGGCCGCGCCCAACAGGTCAGGAAACTCAAAGTCTTCGTTTCGCAGCCGGTACTTCGAGAAGTGATCGATCAGATCCCGCCACTTCTTATCCGAAACTGTCGTGGTGCCCACTCTCCGGTTGAAGTCGATGTGCTGCAACACCCCTTCCAGCGAGGGGTTCGACTCCTCCAGGGCCGCGAGAGCCTTGTTCAGCCCATCACCCACCTGATGATGCACCTCGTCCCGCAGGTACTCCCATCGAGCCACCTCTGGCATAAAGAATGCGTCTTCATAGAAGTCAGGATCGTCCGCCCGCCTCTCTGCCTCTTCCTGCGAACGCTTCCGGTTAAGCTCCTGTAACACCACCCCCTGTCGCTCCTGCTCGAACACATCGCTCGCCCGCTTCAAGAACAGAGCCCCGAAGATGTACTCCTTGAACTCCGACGCATCCATCTTCCCCCGCAAGATGTCTGCCGCAGCAAACAGATGCCTCTCAAGCTGGGGCAACGTAAGCATGCCGAGACAATAGGACACCCTCACTCGGCTTGCTAACTCACTCCCGTGACTCTTTAAGGCTGCACTCGAATGCAGCAGAGAAGGCTCGCCCCGCAATCGTTGAGCGCTATTCATCAGGAATCATGTC
>VYCQ01000007.1 GCA_009843865.1 Acidimicrobiia bacterium | reverse complement strand
GGGGATGGCTGATGATTTAGATGATCGTTTGCCCATCCGTAGTCTCGATACCAATGGTGGTTTACTGCGATTGTGCCAGTTCAGTGCTGCGGGAGGTTAAGAAGTCGGCTGCCTGAGTTGCGGCTCGGTGGCCGCTAGAGAGAGCGCCGTTGACTGAAGGGATGCCCATGTAGTCACCAGCTAGGAACAGGTTGTGGATGCTTTTGGCAAGCTGGCCGGGGATTTTGGTCATTTGAGCGAGCATTCCAGGTTTGCCCATGCATAGGGCTTCTTCCCAGCGATAGACGCGGTAGAACAGACCTTCGTCATCGCTGGGAAGAGCCGAGCCGGGAGGGGCATTGCGACGAGCGGCATCCAGCATCTGACGCTTTACCTCTTCGTTGTCTTGGGCGATGAGCTCTTTGGCCCTGTCGAGGCCGATAAGCAAGTCCAGGATGCTTTTGCCCGGTGGCGCACAAGCGGGTAGGAAGGTTGTTCGGTCCATCAAAAGCGGTGTGTCGTCGTGCTCTGGGTAAAGAGCACCGTGCCAGCCAGCAGGTAGCGGGCGGCGGTCGAGGCCGATTACCACACGACAACCGGTTGAGTAGCTGACGGTGCTGAGCGCGGCGTGAGTTTCGGTTGGAAGGTCGGGGATAAGGCCAGAGACCTGTGTGCCGGGTACGGCGCAGATAACCGCGTCGGCTTTGATTATCTCGCCATCAACGATGATGCTGGTCGCAGCCCCGTCCTTGACCACGATTTTTCTGGCGGGGGTTGAAGCTCGGATCACCTCAGAGCAGGCTGTGGCTAGCGCTTCGCTCAGCGAGCCGATGCCTCGCTCGGGCATGTACACCTTGCCACCACTCAGCATGGTTTCGCCGATGTAGGCCCGCATCAGTGCTTGGCTGGCGGGCGCGGCATCACCTAAGACCATCTTGAGGGGTCCGCTTAGCGATATTCGCAGCTTCTCGGGCACCTTGTGGCGATTGAGGTAGTCGCCGTAGGACTCGTCATCATCGATCTCAGCTAAGCGGCTGTCGCTCGCGAAACTTAGGAATTCTTCTTGATGATACATATGCCGCATCACCTTGGAACCGGCTCGCAGACCAGAGGGCGAGAGAAAGCCCATGACCTTGGCTGCGGGCAGTTGTCGCAGGAAATTTCTGAGTGATTGGTTGGGTGTCGTGGTAACCCACCGCCCACTGCGGAAGTGGCCGAAGATCATCGTCGACTCCACTATCGGCAGCTTCAGCTCCTCGCAGATGCGGAATGCAGTGTCGTATGTGGTGGTGAAAACGAATGCGCCGTTGTCTACTGAGAACCCGTCTATTTGTTCGCCGATACCGCGTCCGCCTGCTCTCTCTTTGGCCTCAAGTAGCAGGGGAGTGATACCTCGTTTTTTCAGCTCATAGGCGGCACTGAGTCCGGCGAAGCCTCCGCCAACGATGACTACACGCTTGGTGGTCATGCAGATGGCTCCTTTCTCGTGGGTGCGATTCTTGCTTGTACCATATTGTGTCGTTGTGCGTTGCGGTGATCCTGCTAACCTGACTCATTCCGGGCCGTTAGCTCAGTTGGCTAGAGCACCTGCATGACGCGCAGGGGGTCAGGGGTTCAAGTCCCTTACGGCCCACTAGTACGTACTGAATGAATAATCTGCCCCAACAGAGCCACCTCCGCTGTGCCCATGCTTTGTAAAACGACCGGCCGTTTAATGGGATGAAACAGTGATTACATTGCAAGCACTCATCTTATGTAGGTTTTTGGAAAGTCAGAAAGGGCAAGAATCGGCAAGCATCACTATTCGCAATCTTGACGACCAAGTCAAGATCGGGTGAGGTAGGCGCGGTGATTGTTCTCGACACTAATGTTGTGTCTGAATATGTCGAAGATAATCGCGCTGATTGTTCTTGTGTCGCTGTTTGCAAGTCCGGCTTGCTCCAAAGATGACTCTGTTGAGGTTGTGGTGCCTGTGGTTGGGTCGGATGGTTTTGTTGAGGATGATCCTGTTGAGGTTGTGGTGCCTGTGGTTGGGTCGGCGGAAGTTCGGTATGAGTTTGACCCGCCAATACCGGTACCCGAGCAACCCTACTGGGGCGAGTCCGGTTACTTCTCCGCACTTGAAATTAAAGATGGCACGTCCGAGCCCATCACGGAGGTAACTTCAACGAACCCGGCCGTACTCAAATTGTGGCCTGCGGGATCTTTTTGGGAATGGCAGCTTTTTGGTTCGGGCGATGCCGCTATTGAAGTTCATCGCGGTGGCTCGGTTGTGCTTTCTCACGAAGTGCGATCGCCTCCGGTGACGCACGATCAGCACCATGTGAGGCTGCACGCTCTGCTTGTGAACGATGATTGGGCCCCGTTCGTGCATATTGGCGATGGATGGGAGCGCAATATTAGCTTCCGTGAGAGCCCGAACATGAAGTACTTCGAAGCAGTTGTTTGGTCGGACGAAAACGCTGTTCATCTGTATGAGTTTGACAATTCTTTCGATCCCGCGGCAGGGCATCACCAGAACATGTCGGCGGAGGAATTTACTGCTTATCGCGAAAGCTATCGTGTGATGGCGTTTCCTGATATGCCGCGTCTTCCGCCTGACAGTCCGTGGTCGCCAGAGAGAAGCCGCTTCTTGCGCGACGCGTTTAAAAAGATCGCCAGCTATCTCGTGTCACGGTACCCCGACTCTGAGCACCATTTTAGCTTTCACGGACACGGTGCCGCTGGGGGTCGTTTATTGGCATGGCAGATGTACTACGAAGATGCCGACGATTTTCTTGCCCACTGGTCGAATGAACTCGGTCGTCCTCTCGCTGCGATTGACATGGGTGGTCCTTGTAATAAGGGAGGATATTCGGATCTAAATAATTTCTGTCAATACGCGCGATACTACATTGCGTCCGATCTGGTGCAGGGAGGATATGGCTTAGACGATGACGACATTAAGAAGATATTCGAAACTGATGCCGTACTTCAATATCACCGAATTCTCGGCGAATCGAAGTACCTGCAAGAGGCTCTCGTGAAGCGGATCGAACTTAAGCGAAAAGACTTTGAATATTCACGGAGAAACTTGACGAAAAGCAAATGGCAGCAGGCGATCTATCTTTACGATTGTCAGGAGTTTCAGGCGTTTGCCGAAGCGTTTGTAGCGTTCATCAATCGGAACAATCCGCCGTTTGAAGGGCACGAGGATTTGCTGACGTTTATTGAGACGCACAATGGCGGCAGTGAACTTATAGATTTATTTCGGAAAGTCATCTTGCACAAGGTCGATAATCGGGACTTCTTCGAGTGGAGCCATGGTCGGAACGGAATCAGCATGCCTCACCGTGATTGGTGGGCTAAAGGGTTCTGGCGCTAAATGTGCTAATCAAGGGAATCGGATTTTTTGGATCTAAGGCATCTAGTCCTTCTTTGCCATCCTGTCTAAGCCAATCTACTTGACCTAAGCCATGTAACCGAGATTATCGAGAACAATCATCGAACGGTAGACCGTCGCAGCGCTCGAGTGGTCTAGCTAAAAGGCCGCTTATTCACTGCTAGTCGAAATGCTCCGCGCGGCGGATTATGAACAGCCATGTGAGGATGCCCGACAGCAGCACTAATAGACCTGACCAGATTCCAGCCTCGGCCACGAACGCTTCTTCGATGCTGTTGAAGGCTTTGAAGGTGAGGGTGGGGAAGTCGAAGGGGGCGATAAGCAGGGTGATGGGCAGCTCCTTCATTACCGATAACATCACCAACCCACCGCCAGCTAATAGCCCTGATGCCATAAGTGGCAGGTCGAGGGTGCGAAACCGTTTTAACCAGTTTGCCCCAAGGGTGCGGGCAGCATCGGTTAGTTGCTTCGACACTGTTGCTACCGCTACTTGTGAGGTGCGCATGGTTTGTCCTCCAAAGCGCACCACATATCCAAACACCAACAGCGCTACGGTGTTGCGCAGGGGGTTGCCTAGGTCGGTTTTTAGCGTCCAGAACAACAGTCCTAGCCCGACAAGGATTCCAGGCAAGGCAAACGACGACACGATCACGGCGTTGGCCACCGTCCCTATACGAGACCGGTACCATACTGCAAGATAGGCCGCAGGTAGCACAACCGCCACTGCCGCAACCGCAGCCAGCACACTGCCCAAAGTTGTGTTCCAAATAGGCGACCAAATGTTGGTCCAACTCACTAGCAGTTCGCGGCCCCCCGCAGCTTCGATGCGGATACCGTCGATCGACCAGTCTGCTAAAGATGCCACCGGCCCGAGCAGGCTGATGGCAACTGATCCAGCTACAAAGGTCACAGCTAGAGGCTTGGCTTTTCCTAGGTTGTAGATCACTGGGCGGCGCGTGCGGGCTGGAGTAGAGGTTTCAAAGCGGTGGGTAGCGGCCCTCTCGGTTAACACCACTACCGCAGCTAGCCCCAGCAAGATCATGCTTAGCGCCAGCGACGCAGGCTGATTGTTGAGCCTGGTGGTGTAGATTGCCCGGCTCAAGGTGTCGTAGCGCATGAGTTGCACCGCTCCGAAGTCGCTTATGGCATATAAGAACACCAACAGGGTGCCAGCGCTTGTTGCTGTAGCAATTTGCGGCAGCACCACTCGACGGATTACGGCCAACGGGGGGTCACCTAATAGTCGGGCGGTTTCCTCAATCGAACCAGGCAGGCGGCGCAACCTGGCGGCCACGGGTAAATATACGTAGGGGTAGGTGAATAAGGTAAGCGCTAGCCACGCTCCAAACAGGCCCCGCATTTCTACATTCCAGGCAAGCCCTATGTTGGCAAGCCAGTTTGATAAAAGCCCGCCCGGGTTTAGGGTACGGATCAAGGCTGCCGCTCCGATGAAGGTGGGAAATACCAAGGGCAGCGGTAAGAGCGTTTGCCACAGCCTTTTCCAGGGTAGGTTGCAGCGGATGGTGAACCAAGCCAGTGTGGTGCCTAACAGCGCGGTTGAGATCGATACTAGAACCGCTAGGTGTAGGGTGCGTAGCAGCGGCCCCGCGGTGCGATTTGAGAACAACACGCCTAGTGGGTCGCTATGAAAAGTGAAGTTGCGCCACACTAGGTAGGCGGCAGGGAAGGCAAAACCAACCGTCACCACCAGCGCGGCTGCCTTTAGTATTACCCCAGAGCGAGTAACGGAAAGTTGCACCGCCAGTTAACTTTGGTCGTTTAGGTCGTAACTGGTGTGGCTATTGTGTTGGTGGCTTTGCCTGTCGTTGTTCGAAATTTGTGGGTGTTTGCCGTTTGTTCGGTGGGGTTGTTGAAAGGCGGTAGCCGGCGGGCCGACATAGGCAGCGGTCACCGCAGTGCCTGTTGCAAAGCTTCTAGTGCCGCTCACCCGTGCTTGTAGGCGCGTACCGCATGAGCTAGCGACGGTTACTAGGGTGTCGGCACCATGAAACTCGTGGTGCTCCACTGTGTGGTCTCGCTGAGATGTGTGGTCTTGCTGAGATGGGCACAGTTCCACTGCTTCGGGGCGTACCGCCACCTCTACTGGGCCATACGCGGGTTCTTGTAGAGGGATTGGGCCTAGGTTGCTTTGGGCTGTTTTTCCTGTGGCTTGCGCTGGGTAAAGCGTCACAGCTCCAATGAAGTTGGCTGCCCAAGCTGTGGCAGGTTTTTGGTAGATTTCATCGGGACTGCCAAAATGCACGATTTGGCCTTTGTGCATGAGCGCTACTCGGTCGCCCAGAACTAGAGCTTCTTCGCGGTCGTGGGTGACGAATATCGCTGTCATGCCTGAATCTTGCAGCAGATGGCGAACCTCACCCCGCACCTCTCGCCGCAAGGTGCTGTCTAGGTTGGAAAACGGCTCGTCTAGTAGCAGCATTGTGGGTTCGGGTGCTAGCGCCCGCGCCAAGGCCACCCGCTGCTGTTCTCCACCTGAGAGTGTGTCGGGGATGCGTTGCTGCATGCCTGCCATGTGTACTAGCTCTAGGGCTTTGGCTACTTGCTGAGGACGTTTGCGCCGAGGCACGCCGTAACCTACGTTGCGGGCTACGTCTAGGTGAGGGAACAGCCCCCAATCTTGAAACACCATGCCCACGTTGCGGTCTTCGGGGCGCACCCAGGTACCGTTGCCAGCTACTTGGCGGCCGTTGATATGCACTTCGCCTGCTTCGTTTTTTTCCAGCCCAGCGATGATTCGCAATAGTGTGGTTTTACCGCATCCGCTGGGTCCTAACAGTGACACCAACTCGCCGGGGCGTACCTCCAAGCTGCAATTGGTGATAACGGTTACCCCGTTGAACGATTTGGAAATGTTGTGCGCTAACAGCAGAGGGGCCGAAGAATCGGAGGCCATGAAGTTGTAAGGTTAACCTTATTTTGCTTGCCTAACATACTTTAGAAAGCAGCATTAGCAAATAACCTTATTTGATGATTTTTGTCAAATGATATGGCAGGGGTCGCAGTGGCCGCCTGACATAGCTTCCAAAAAACCAGAGGCGCGTTCTTGGTGGGGATAGCGGTTGGCTAATGCCCAAAAAGCTGGGCTGTGGTTGGGCTCGCTCAGATGAGCCAGTTCATGGACGATCACAGCGTTGAGCACCCAGGTGGGCACCTTGGCCAGCCTGGTAGAGATACGTATGGTGCTGCGCAACGAGCTACACGAACCCCAGCGGTCGTTCTGTTCAGCCCATGTGATCGAAACTGGTTGGCGTAGGTTATAACGTTGGGCTAGGTGAGCGGCTCGTTCAGCCAAATTCGGTGTGCCAGCGTTGGCAATCCTCTTGCGCTCTAGGCGAGTTACTAGCTTGGCTACCATGTCTGCTTCAATGTCGGGGGCCATACCAGCGGGCACTCGTACTTCTATGCAGTCGGGCAGAATCTTAGCAGCAGCGGTTTTGCGGCGTTTAGGACTGCGGATTACTCGAATCGCTAGAGGTGCCACCTCTTCGGCTAGCGCCTTGGTGTCTGTATTTAGGGTGGTGTCCAAAAGCGCTGTTGGCATGTCTTGACCCTAGTAATTAGCAGTGACGATTTAGTGGATAGGCGCACCGGTACGCTATTGGGTAGTGTCAGTAGAGGAAAATGTTGGGGTGGATGTGTTGCGACAGTTGGCACAGCAAGCCCCTGAACAGATATTAGAGCAGGGCTCTGAACTCCCCGAGGGCCTTGAATGTGTCGATCAAAACGTGTTGTTGGATCTGCGCAGGGGTGAGATCGACAAGTTGCCTGAGAGCGCCTTGGAGTGCCTTTCTTCCGATGTGCGTGATCGCATCCCCGATGAGCTGATCGAGTTCGCTTCTGCTAACCCCTATATTGCTTTAGGGGTCATAGCTGTAGCGGTGTTGGCCACAGGACTGTGCTTGTACAAGCTGCTAAAGCGGGCGTTGTTGGCGGCTTTGGCGTTGGGTGTGGTAGCCGCGATCGCTTGGTGGTGGGGATTAGTTGGTGCAAGTTAGCTTGGCTATCCGGTAGTTTGGGGGTTTGGTGAAGGAGTTTTTGAGGTGGCTCTCGCACCTGCTCAGGCTGGCTTTGCTCATGCCTATGCTGGCTTTAGCGTTGACTGCAACCATCTTTGTGGTGTGGCTTCCCACCGCTGATGTGCTGCGGTCTTGGGATTCCACCCCCGTAGAGCTGAATCTTACCGAAGATGTGCATCTTAATGAACTGTCTATTCGCTCCAACGTGTATGACATCAATGGGCAGATGATTGATGTGTTTAGCTACATCGAAAATCGTGCGCTTACCAATTTGGATGACATCTCTCAGCAGGTGCAAAACGCCGTATTAGCAATCGAAGACGAAAATTTTTACCTGCACGCTGGCATCGATCTGAGTGCCGTAGTTCGAGCGGGACTAGAAAATGTGGGGGCAGGTGGCATAACTCAGGGTGGTTCTACTCTCACCCAACAGCTCATCAAGAACCTCGTTGTTGGCAACAAGGTAGAGGCTGAGCGCAAGCTCCGAGAGATGGTGATGGCTCGTCGCCTTGAGCGGGAGTTAGATAAGCAGGACATCCTCAACTTGTACCTGAACACCGTTTACTTCGGTCAGGGGGCTTATGGAGTACAGGCTGCTGCTGAGGTTTACTGGGGTTTGAATGCTGTCGATTTGGACTGGAGCCAAGCCGCCTTGCTGGCTGGCATGATCAATAATCCAAGCCGCAATAACCCCATAAACAACCCTGTTGGAGCACTGCGCCAGCGTCGCATCGTGTTGAACCGGCTCGCCGATTTAGGGTTCATAACCCGAGACGAGGCCGAGCAGTACAACCGTCAGCCGCTTCCCACGAAGGTGAACCAGATTGAACTGCCACCCAAGAGCTATTTCGTGGAAGAGGTAAAGCAGCTTTTATTGGATGATCCTAAATATTTGGGCGGTACGCCTGAGGATCGTTTCAACCTGGTGTTTAACAGCGGGCTTAACATCTACACCACTTTTGATCCTGATGCTCAGCGCCAAGCAGAGGCAGCAATAACTCAGACATTGGTTGAATACAACACCGGTGAGCACGCCGGGGTGCCAGCTACTATGGCGCTTGTTGCCATAGAACCCGATACAGGGGCGGTGCGAGCATTGGTGGGTGGGCCGGGTTTTGCTCAAGACAAAGAAGAGTTCAACCTAGCTACTCAGGGCACTCGCCAGCCAGGTTCGGCTTTTAAGACTTTTGTGATGCTCACTTTGTTTGAGCAGGGATATCAACCCAGTGATCAAGTCAGCGGAGAGGGGCCGTGTCTGATGGCTAACCCCGGTGGTGTGCCTGATCCTTATGTGGCTCACAATTTTGCCCGCTCAGCTGGGCAGATAGAAACCATCACTAATCAGATCAGGGTCTCTTCCAACTGTGCTTTTTTGCGGTTGGGACAGCTTGTAGGCATTGAGTCGGTTGTCGCGGTTGCCTCTCGGTTGGGTATCTCCGCTGATTTACCACCGGTGGCTTCTTTGCCGCTGGGGTCGGGTGAGGTGTATCCCATTGACATGGCATCGGCTTACGGATCTATAGCCACCGGTGGCATTCGTTATGAGCCTTATTACATTGAGCGTATATTGGATCGTCAGGGCAATGTGCTGTATGACCACGAGTTAGCGGGTGAGCGGGTGGTGTCGGCTCGTTCGGCTTGTTGGGCCACCGAGGTGCTGGTGAACAACATGGTTAACGGCACCGGTCACCGTGCTCAGGTGCGCTCTCAGCCTGGTGCAGGTAAGACAGGCACTACCGAAGAGTCTGCTGATGCTTGGTTTGTGGGCTTCACTCCTTATTTAGCGACTGCGGTGTGGCTGGGTAATCCCAACGAGCGTATTCCCCTGCGTGGGGTCACTGGCAGTTCTTATCCTGCATTAGCTTGGGGACGTTTCATGAACGATTATCACGAAATTAGAGAGCCAGCCATGTTTTCTGGTTGCCCTAGCGAGACACGCTTGGGTGACATTGTCCGCTTGGACAATGTATTTACCGTGGGCCACCCTTGTGCGGACCTTTTAGATCAGGTTGGCGCTAAACAGCAGGGCCGAGCAAGCGGGGACGACGCAGCAAATGCAGCAACAGGTAATGCAGAAGACATAACATCTCAGATCGTACCGGTGGACACCGATGAGGATGGTTTTCAAGACACTTGCGTGAGCCTGCTGACTACTGGTGGGCTTGAGCCCTG
This sequence comes from Acidimicrobiia bacterium, assembly GCA_009843865.1. Lineage (GTDB taxonomy): Bacteria > Actinomycetota > Acidimicrobiia > Acidimicrobiales > Bin134 > Poriferisocius. Next base: position 25,184 of record VYCQ01000007.1, on the reverse strand, counting down.
CGGGCTTAGTGAGTTTGCCACCGAAGAAGGCATCCCTTGGGAGTTGTACTGTGATGCACCTGCTCAGTTGGGGGCTTTTCAGTTGGAAGCAACTGTTGGGGTGGGTGGCACATAGGATTTCTGTTGGTGAGCCAAGATTATTTTTTACTTCTGTTGACGTTACAAGACCATGACACGCGCATCAGCCAGCTTCTGTATCGCCACAAAACTCTTCCGCAGCGCGACACTTTGGCTGCGAGCCAAGCAGCACAACGAGCACTTGAACAGCAAAAGCAGATCGTTGATGCGCAGTTATTAGAACTTCAGCGCAACCTCAAGCGCAGCGAAGATGATCTTGTGGGCTTAGAAACTCGGGTGCAACAAGAAAGTGAACGATTGTATTCGGGTGAGCTGACCGCCACTCGAGATTTGTTGGCCTTACAACATGAGATTGAGGGCCTTCGGATGCGTTGTTCTGAAGCAGAAAACGAGGTTTTGGGTCTTTTAGAGAACGTTGAGCAGGTTAATGCAGCGCGAGATGATTTAGATTCTCAGCTAGTCAATACGGAAGCAGAGGTTGCCGAGGTGCGTGAGAGGCTGACGGCTGCCGAAGCTGAAGTGCAGGCTGAAATTGATTTAGAGATTGTAGCTCGCAAGACAGTGGCTGGCGAGATTGCTGATGAAGCCCTTGTCAATTACGAGGGACTGCGTAAGAGGCTAGGGGGTGTGGCGGTGGCTCGTCTGCGTGATGGCATTTGTGAGGGCTGTCATTTGGCTTTGTCGGCTAAAGAACAAGATCGCATTCGCCGGTTGCCCATCAGCGAATTGTGCCACTGTGAGGAGTGTGGCTGCATCTTGGTGCGAACCTGAAAACGCACTCTCTCTTGCTGTAACAGCGTTCTTGTGGTTTTGAGGGGCGGTGAGTCGGCCTGTAGGCGGGATTCTGTCCAAGCCCTTGTGGGCCCTTGGGTGGTCATCCATCTAAGCGGCCTACCCGGGGATTGCTTCTGGTGAAGCGGCGGGCCGCCATATCCCCTGCTTGGCCTTGCTCCCGGTGGGGTTTACCTAGCAGACCAGGTTGCCCCGATCTCTGGTGCGCTCTTACCGCACCGTTTCACCCTTACCTGTGCCCTGCGTGTGCTAGGCCATCGGCGGTCTGTTTTCTGTGGCACTTTCCTGCGGGTTGCCCCGACTGGCCGTTAGCCAGCACCGTTGCCCTACGGAGTCCCGACCTTCCTCGACATTAAAGTCCAGAAAATGAACCGCAATGCCGCGACCACCCGGCCGACTCACCGTGCGATTAGTTTACAGGCCCAAGTCGGAAAGCTCTGGATACCAGCGAGTAGCTCGCTGTATGGCTTCTAACCAGCGGGCCCGATCCACAGTGCTGTGGGGCTCAATCACAGCCCGAGGTGACCAGCTAGCAGCCATCTCTTCCCAGTTAGACCAATAGCCCAAAGCCATCTGTGCTAACAACGCGGCACCTAGTGTGGTGCCTTCAGGTACTGGGCATAGCTCTACTGGGCGTTCCAGAGTGTCGGCCAAAATCTGCGTGAACACCGGGTTTTGCGACATCCCTCCGTCTACCCTGATGCTTTCAATGCTATAGGGGTTGTCGGTTTCAGCAGCGTTCAGCAAATCTGCCGACCGGTGTGCAACTCCTTCTAAAACAGCTCGCACAACATGGGCCGCTTTGGTGCCGCCGGTAATCCCTAGCAGCGCGCCCCTAGCTCCGAAGTCCCAATAGGGTGTGCCTAACCCGTATAAGGCTGGTACATAAACCACCCCGCCGGTGTCATCAACGCTGCTGGCCATCTCCGCAGCCTCAGAAGCACTGGTTAGCAGGCCCATGTCTTGGGTTAGCCAGTTGATGTTTGAACCGGCGGTAATCATCATCGCTTCAGTTCCCCAAGTGATAGCTCCTTGGTGTTGCCACGCTACGATTGCAAACAAGCCCGCATCGCTACGTTTTTGGGGGATCGGACGTGTCTCGCTGGCACACACATCTAAAAAAGCTCCGGTACCAAAGGTAAGCTTCGCTAAGCCTTCTAATACGCAGCGCTGTCCGATCAAAGATGATTGTTGATCTCCAATGATCCCTGCAATGGGCGGTGCCCCTGGCAATGCTGTGGCGCGGCCCACCACCGCAGTCGAGTCCACAATTTTGGGCAGGCATCCCATCGGCACTCCAAGCTGCGCGGCTATGTTAGTCGACCAACTGCTGCCATCAGGTGCTGTTAGCCCGCTCATTGAAGCATTTGAGGGGTCTATAACGTGGTTAGCGCCTTGTGACAAGCACCAAACTATCCAGCTATCTACGGTGCCAAAGCAAAGGTTGCGCGTTCGGTCTGAGTCGTGTTGGTTTAATAGATATGCCACTTTGGTGGCAGCCTCGCTAGGCGAAAGCTCTAGCCCTTCATCTTTTAATCGCAAACAATCTCCGACGGTACGCAAATCCTGCCAGCTCAGCCCCGGGCCTACCGGATCGCTGGTTTGGCGATCCCACATCACCGTGGCTCCTCGCTGATTGGTCACGGCCACGGCCTCCACCCCGCCCGCTTCAGCAATGGCCTCGCTGGCGGTTTGTAAGCTGATTGCAGCCATCTTTTGGGCATCAAACTCCACTAAGCCTGGTTCGGGCATCATTGGTGGAGTGCTTGTTTGGCGAAAACAAATAATCTGTTGTCCATCGGTGATAGCCGCGCGGATGCTGCTAGTGCCCACGTCAATAACACAGATGTTCATGGTTGGGTGTTCTTGTGTTGGATTGTGGCCATCGTGCAACGATAGTCCACACTAGGGTAGTGAGCCTGCAAACCTACGGTGGATGGTCCGGGATTTTGCGGCAGTTGGTCGCAAGACAAGATCTGCCCGCACAAGTGGCTGATGCAGCTATGAACGAGATTCTGCAAGGTCAAGCTACTTCAGCACAGATCGCGGCTTTTGCGGTAGCCCTGCGTGCCAAGGGTGAAACCACAGATGAACTCAAAGGTCTGCTCACTGCCATGCGCTCAGCAGCCGTGAAGGTGCCCTTGGATGCGCCTGCGTTGGGGATTATCGACACTTGCGGTACCGGTGGTGATCACAGTGGCAGCATCAATGTGTCTACTGCTGCGGCTCTGGTGGCGGTGGGCGCAGGGGCCAAGGTATGTAAGCACGGTAATCGCTCGGTCTCGTCGTTATGTGGCTCGGCTGATGTGTTGGAGGCCCTTGGTGCAGTGATCGATTTAGGCCCTAATGAGGTGGCTCACTGTGTAGAGCAAACCGGCTTCGGGTTTTGTTTGGCCCCGCTTTTTCATCCGGCCATGCGTCACGCGGCTGCTCCGCGCCGTGAACTTGGCATTGCCAGTGTGTTCAATTTTTTGGGTCCCTTGGTTAACCCTGCTGAGGTGAATCGTCAGTTAGTGGGCATTAGCGATCCCAACATGGCAGCACCTATGTTGGAAGTGCTCAGAGTCACCGGCTCGGTGCGGGTAATGATCGTGCATGGGCATGGTGGCTTAGACGAGTTGTCAACTATTGGCCTCACACAAGTTTGGGAGCTTCGTCATGGTGAAATAATCCACCATTTTGTGGACCCCACAAGCCTAGGATTTGCTCCCGCCCACTCTGCCGACTTAGTGGGTGGTGATGCTGATGCTAATGCTAGGTGTCTTCAGCGGGTGTTGAATGCAGAAGTTAGCCCTCAGCGCGACATTGTGGTGCTAAACGCGGCAGCTGCGTTGTGTGTGGCCGATGTGTGTGACACCTTAGAGCAAGGAGTGCAGCTAGCTGAGGTTGCGCTTGAAACTGGTGCTGCGGGTGCGGTCTTGGACAGTTTTGTGGTAGCTACTCAGGAGCTTAAAAACCAATATGGTTAATTCACACGGCTCGCACACTGCATCTGTCCAACAGCTTGTAGCGCAGGGTTTGCTTAGCGCTAGAGAGGTGATTGATGCGGGTTTGGATGCGGGTTTGGATGCGGTGGGGATCGCGTCCGCGGCACCGTTTGAGTCAACCAAAGTTAATTTGCTGGAGCGTCAGGCGAAGGGTTTGCACGGTGGCATGGCGTTTACCTATCGCAATCCTGCACGTTCCACAGACCCCGCTTACACGGTTCCCGGAGCACGTTCGTTGGTGGTGGGTGCGTTGAGCTACCGACCCTCTTCTGATACTGGCTGTACTACGCCTGATGTTAGCCACATAGTCTCGAATCGTCCGCTAGCTAGGGTTGCTGCTTATGCTCAGCGAGATTATTACGCCAAGTTGCGATCTGGTTTAAGCCATGTTGCAGATCTATTGCACCAAGCTGGGCACAAGGCCGTGGTGGTGGCTGACGACAACGCTTTAGTGGATCGTGAAGCGGCCCGCAGGGCAGGACTGGGCTGGTATGGCAAGAACAGCAACATCTTGCTATCAGGTAAAGGCAGCTGGTTTGTGTTGGGCTCGGTGATTACCACCGCCCCACTGGAACCTGCCCGGCCGGTTTCTGATGGTTGTGGGTCTTGTCGCCGCTGCATGGATGGTTGCCCAACTGGAGCCATTGTGTCACCCGGTGTGGTGGATGCCAGACGCTGCTTGGCTTGGTTGGTGCAGGCTGAGGGTGATTTTCCTGAGCAATATCGCGTGGCTTTGGGTGATCGTATTTATGGCTGTGACGACTGTCAAGAGGTGTGCCCGCCCAATCGTCGTGCTACCACAGCAGCCACTGTTACAACTGCCAGCGAAACCCAAGCATCGGTTGACTTGTTAGAGCTGTTAGCTATGAATGACGAGGAGCTGATGGATAGTTATGGTCGTTGGTACATTCCCCGTCGCCAACCTCGTTATTTGCGGCGCAACGCTTTGGTAGCACTGGGCAATTCCAACCGTGGCAGCCATCCCGAGGTGGCCGCCACTATTTGGCGCTACATGAATCACGACGATCCTATGCTGGGGCGTCATGCAACTTGGGCGGCACAACAACTTTGCCTAGCAAATCAACCCTGCAACATTCCTACCGAAGTAGCTTGAGTCGTGGCTAAGCATCTGCTGGTAACCAATGATTATCCCCCTAAACTAGGCGGCATCCAGAACTACCTGTGGGAGCTTTGGCGACGCCTTCCTCCTGAGGATGTTTGCGTGCTCACTCGTGCCCATCCGGAAGCTAGTCAATGGGATGGGTGTCAAACACATCAGGTGGTGCGTTCGCAGCGAGACTTTCTCTTGCCTACTGCCAAGATGGCAGCTGAAATTAACCAACTTGCCGGTGAGCTTGGTGTCAAGCTGCTGTTATATGACCCCGTGTTGCCTTTAGGTGTACTAGCGCCTCGCCTTGATTACCCCTATGGGGTGATTCTTCACGGGGCTGAGGTGACAGTGTCTGCTAGGCTGCCGGGCACCAAGCAGTTACTGGCCAAGGTGTTGCAAGACGCAAAGGTGGTTATAGCCGCAGGTCGTTATGTGGTGACTGAAGCTGAGCGGGCAGCCGTTAGTCAGATGCCTACAGCTATCGTGCCACCAGGGGTAGATATTGAACGCTTTCATCCGCTGAACCGCACTCAGCGAAACGCAGCTCGTCAACGTTTCGGCTTGTCCGAAGATGCTCTTGTGGTGGTTTCTGTCAGCCGCCTAGTACCCCGTAAGGGCATGGATATGCTTGTAGCTGCCAGTGCTCGCCTAGTTGACCGTCACCCGGGCTTGGTCGTGGTTATTGCTGGCAGCGGTCGCGACAGGGGTCGACTTGAGCGTCTTATCGGACACTATAACGCTCCGGTGAGGCTGCTAGATTGCGTAACCGATAGCGATCTGTCTGATCTATACGGGTGTGGTGATGTGTTTGCCATGATGTGTCGTCAGCGCTGGGGCGGTCTTGAACAGGAAGGCTTTGGCATCGTTTTTTTGGAAGCTGCTGCGACGGGGGTGGCGCAGTTAGCTGGCAGTAGCGGGGGTGCCGCTGAAGCGGTCGAGCACGGTCGCACTGGTTTTGTTGTTGAGCAGCCCAATCGTCTAGATCGCGTGACGGCTAGCTTGGATTCGCTGTTGTCCGATCCAGTCCTCCGCGAGCGTATGGGCACAGAGAGCAGGATGAGGGCGGTGGCCGAGTTTTCCTACGATCATCTCGCTCAGCAGCTGCGCTGCGTGTTAGATGAGGCGATTAGCAGCCAATGTGGTTGAGAAGCCTTAGCCAATAGCTTGCAGCGTCTGTGTGCCCCTTTAGCGCTATAGCGTTCGGTATCCTGGTATCTGTCTACGCGTTGGGGCTTTCCGGCGTGTGGGGTGTCAAATATGGGGAGTTCTCAGATCGGCCCTTACAAGACAGCAGATCAGGATCCAGCAATTTTACTAGGAACGGTTATGATGTTTGAGCAGGCCACTAAGAGCACCATTATTGAAGCTCCACCACAGCGCTGTTTTGAGGTGGTTTGCGATTATGAGTCTTACCCAGAGTGGGCACCTGAGGTTAAGCAGGTGGAGGTGTTACGCCGCGACACCGACGGACGTGCGGGGCTGGTGTCGTTCCAAGCTGCCGCGATGGGCCGCAGCACTACTTATCTGCTGGAATATTTCTATGGCACTAACCCGTTGCGGGTATCTTGGCGGCTCGTGAAGGGCGATCTCACCAAACGCCTCGACGGGGAGTACTCTTTTCATTCCATTCAAGATGCGCCTGATCGCACCGAGGTTACCTATCACCTTGCAGTGCAGATGGCCATGCCCCTACCTGGTTTCGTGAAGCGTCGTGCCGAGGCTCGTATAATGAGCACCGCTTTAGAGGTGCTGCGCAGTAGGGTGGAAGCAGACGTACATTAAAAAGTCGTTAAACCCCATATCGGGCGCAACAACCTAAGTTCAGAGCCGATTTAGCGAGAGCAGCTCCGTGGATTTTCGTCGCATAAACAACCTGCCACCCTACGTTTTCACCATCATAAACGACCTTAAGGTGCAAGGTCGTCGGGCTGGTCACGACATCATCGACTTGGGTTTTGGCAACCCTGATTTGCCGTCGCCTCAGATAGCTGTTCATAAGTTAGCTGAGGCTGTTCATAATCCTCGTAATCATCGTTATTCGGCTAGCCGGGGGATTCCTAACCTGCGAGAGGCAATGGTTCGGTACTATCGCCGCCGCTTTGGGGTGAAGTTGAACCCCGAAACAGAGGTGATCAACACCATTGGAGCTAAAGAGGGTCTTTCGCATCTGATGTGGACGTTGCTTCAGCCCGGCGATGCTGTGTTGGTGCCCTCGCCGTCATATCCCATACATCTTTACGCCCCTTTGTTTGCTGGTGCAGAAGTGCGCGAGATTCCTTTAAGTATTGGCAGCGATTTCTTCACCACCATGCAAGATCGCTGGCAGTATTCCTGGCCCAAGCCGCGCGTCATCGTGTTGTCATTTCCTCATAATCCCACCACAGCTTGTGTAGATCTAGATTTTATGCAGAGCATCGTGGATTTTGCTCGAACCCACAATGTGCTTTTGGTACACGACTTTGCTTATGCCGATATTGGCTATGACGGCTATACGCCCCCATCTATTCTTGAGGTGGAAGGTGCTAAAGATGTGGCCGTGGAGTTTTATTCCATGACCAAATCTTTCTCAATGGCGGGATGGAGGGTGGCTTTTATGGTAGGTAATGCTGAAGTGATCGCAGCCTTGGCTAAGCTCAAATCGTATTTGGACTACGGCACTTTTCAGCCGATTCAAATCGCTGCCACCGTTACTTTGAATGAGGCATCAGATTATCCCGAAGAGGTGTGTGACATTTATCAGAGCCGTCGTGATGCTTTGTGTTCTGGGCTGAACCGTATGGGTTGGACTACCGATCCACCTAAGGGCACCATGTTTGTGTGGGCTCGCATTCCAGAGCCCTATCAGCATATGGGTTCGGTTGAGTTTGCTTCTTGGCTGGTACGAGATGCTCGGGTGGCGGTGTCGCCGGGAGTGGGTTTTGGCCCCGGCGGAGAAGGCTATGTGCGTTTTGCTCTGATCGAAAACGAACAGCGCACCGCTCAGGCGGTCCGCCAACTTCGCCAAACCCTCACACATCTTTCACCGTTGGTGTCTAGTTAGCCATGCGAGTTGGGGTGCTCACCGGTGGGGGCGATTGCCCGGGCCTAAACGCGGTTATCCGAGCCATAGTGCGTAAAGCTGAGCGTCATTACCAAGACAGCATAATCGGTTTCAAAGACGGTTGGAGCGGAGTGCTAGAGGGCGATTTTATCCCGTTGGATGTGAACTTTATGCGTGGCTCGTTGCCGCGGGGGGGCACTGTGTTGGGCACCTCTAGGGTGTCGCCGCGCATGTACAGCGATGGGTTCGACAAGGTGCGCTCCACTATGGAATCAACCGGCATCGACGCTCTGATTGTGATTGGCGGTGAGGGTACTTTGTCGGCAGCCGCAAGCGTGCAAGAAGCCGGTGCTGCTCAGGTGGTGGGCGTGCCTAAGACAATCGATAACGACATAGCTCTCACCGAGCAAACCTTTGGTTTTGACACTGCCGTGTCGATAGCCACCTCAGCTATAGATCGTCTTCACACTACTGCTGAATCTCACGATAGGGTCATGGTGGTGGAGGTCATGGGCCGCCATGTTGGGCATATTGCCACATGGGCTGGCATCGCTGGGGGGGCCACCCTCACCCTTATTCCCGAGCACCCTTTTGACATCCAAGCCGTGGCCGAAACCATTATGCGTCGTCACCGTCGAGGACGTTGGGCATCTATCGTGGTGGTGGCTGAAGGAGCGTTGCCCGCTGAAGGCACTCTAGAGATAGCCGAACCGGAGGTAGATGAGTTCGGCCACAAAAAGCTTGGTGGCATTGGTCATGTGGTTGCCAGCGAAATCGGGGCCCGCACCGGCTTCGACACCAGGGTTACTGTGCTGGGTCACATTCAGCGGGGCGGCACCCCTACAGCATTCGACAGGGTGTTGTGCTCTCGTTACGGCATCGCTGCGATTGATGCTGTGCATGCACACAAGTGGGGTTCTATGGTGGCTTATCAAGCTGGTGGGATGGTTACGGTGCGTTTAGTGGATGCTATTGCTGAGGCGAAGCCGGTGAGTTCTGAGCTGTATGAGGTGGCCCGAGCTTTCTTTGCTTAGTTGCCGTGTTGACTTGCTGGAACAGAGCAGGATTATTAGCGACGGCGGTTGTTAAAGAGCCGCCACTCTTCCATAGACCGCAGGGTCAAGTTGGCAACCACTGCCAAGCCTACAGCGGACACTAAAGCGCCGATCAAAGCACCAAGCCCGTTCCATAATTTGCAGTTGCCGTCGCACTGTAAGTCGATGAACGCAAACCCAATCACGCCTCCGCATAGCCCACCCACCAAGATTGCACCAAACGCCAACCACCGTGCTCCTTTAGAAGGAAGCGCGGAGCGTTCAGCAGGAGATTCCTGATTAGTCATTATCTAATTCTATGATACTCCTACGATGGCGTTGCAGTGAAGTGGGTGCAGGTTGTGGTTTGTGCAGCTTTTTGATGGGGCGTGGTTAGAGGAGTTCTTTGCCAGTTAGGCGACGTTCTAATCCCCACTTGCCGCTGCCTAGGATGCCGATCACCCACGCACACAAAAAGTGTAGTATTACAACCTCTCCACCGTGGTGGAGGGTGTCGAAGCCATGATGCGCATCCCAGTAGTGGGGCCATAGCCCCCGTTCTAGGTGAATCAAGAAGAAGGCTAATGCGGCTACCACCATCATGGCACCAGCCGCTATTCGAGTGAGTATGCCGAAACCGATTAAGAAGGCAGCGATCAACTCCACAATGCCAGCAATGTCTACGGCAGGGTCTAGGTCTTGATCTGCGGGGAAGCCCCACAGTAGAAATGTCTTCTGAAGACCATGCATCAGGGTCATAATGGCAAAGCCCACCCGGAAGATTAGGTACAGCTCAGCAAAGTGAGCGCCGAAAAACTGGCCGAGGTAGCCGTCTTCCGGGGAGCCTTTACCAAACCTCAAGCGCGGTTTGGCGATGCGTGGGCCTCGGTTGCGGCGGGTCTTTGTGCCGCTGCTGTCTGAGTGTGTCGTATTAGCCATCGATGACCACCATCATCTGACAAGAAGATCTATGCCTAAGGTTCATGGTAGCCCCCTTGATGAACTTGGCCAAGTTGCTCTCTGTGAGAGCATTGGTTTGGTTTAGGCTAAGTGGTGGCGCTCTAGAAACTCAATGGTGAGCGTGGCACATTCTTCGGGCCCTTCAAGTTGTAGAAAATGTGTCTTGCCGGGGATGAAGTCGTAGTTGAATCTAGCGAGGGTGTTGAGGTCTAGGCCAGGCAAAAAAGAAGACTGAATCGTTGGATCGGAACTGATTGCTTTTATTGGGATGTCTAAGCTGTCAATCATATGACTTGCTTGCATGGCAAAGCCGAAATACCACTCAACGAGTTGGCTTTCTTGTTTGGGAGGGCAGCGAAGTTCGTATCCGCCACCTGTGGCGGGGCGAAGTGTGGCATCGGCTAGCAGTGACAGGGTTTTTGGCGGTATGAGGGAGTAGGCTGGTGTTTGTCCGAGCATCTCGGCAAGTTCGTGGCGCGACGCAAAGTGTCGTTGTCTGCGTCGAGCCCGTTTTGCATGCTTCTGGCACACTTCGTCGAGGTGTTGGGTGGTGCCCCCGGGTAGCTTCAAGCCTGGGTCGAATAGCACCAAGCTAGTAAAGTCGGGCTTGTGGCGCTGGTGGGTTAAGGCCATCACTGCGGATAGCGAGTGGAACACGCCAAGGCACGGTTTTGGTCCCCAATTAGTTGAGATAGCTTCAATGATGGTTTGGTTGTCGGCCGCTAGGGTTGCGATATTGAGGCTTTCTATAGGGCTAACCTGATTCCAACCGTGGCTCCGCAGATCGAAGATGCAGAGGTCAAAACGGTCCGCTAGCAGTGACCAGTATGGATAGTACAGGTCGGCAGCTAATCCGCAGCCGTGGCTGAACACCATGCGGGGTCCATTAGGGTTACCGTGGCGTCGTACCGTTATGATTGTTGCATCGGCCATTACTGCCTTAAGGATGGCTGTAGGTGCTGGCACTCTCCATTTGTCCACCGTCGAACTATATCTAGTGGCCATTCCATCACATATCATTCTTAGAGTTTGTCTAGGGCGAGGAGCAGTTCATGTCGATAATCGGCAGCATTAGCCTCACGGCGACTGATGTCGGGGCGTTTACCAACAGCCTAGATAGCCTCATGGTTTTGGCCGACAGCGTCGCTGATCATGGTGGACGTTATTTGGTTAAGGGCGGGAGCATTGAATCTGTCCAAGGCGAGCCTCCGCCAGACAGGTTATTGCTGTTGGAATTCGCTCATATAGGCCAAGCCCGTGCGTGGATGCGGTCTTTGGCGTTCGCTCAATTGGTCGAACTTGCCAGCACATGTTCTCGTATGCAAACCGTGTTTATGGAGGGGGTGTGACCGCGGTGCCTGCTTCTTCTATGTCTTTAGCATCTGATGACGCTGTTTCAGGGGGAACTAGCTCACATGAAGTGGTGATGTTTCCTGGTGGCGGGATTGACATGAACAACATGCGCGAGACCTCGTTGTTAGAGACCAGCGATCTGCGGCGTATGAGTGATTTTTTGGAGGTGGATTTCGTCTCCAAGTTGGCCAAAGGCGAAGTGGGATCGGCCCCCGGCCCGTATCAGGCCAGCGTGGCGGCTCTAACGTATGCCTGCACTCGTCAGCGTTATCGTGGGGCTCGTCCTAAAGCGGTTATTGGGCAGTCCAGTGGAGTGTGGGCTGCCGCAGCTCTTATGGGTGCTATTTGGATTGAAGATGCCTGCAAGCTGCTGATGATCCGCGGTGATTTGATCGCAGAAGCCAGTGCTCGTCATGGTGAGGGGCGCATGCTTTCGGTTGTCGGGCCTGCGCCATCTGAAACCGCAGCAGTCGTGGAGGGTATCGAGGGGTGTTGGGTTTCGGGGGTGATGACTCGTAGTTCTGTGACATTGGGGTGCCGTTTGGAAGCTCGTGAAGACGTGGAGGCCACCTTGTCAAGTGAGATCGAGGCCAATGTCATTCGCTTGCCCATAGATTTTGCTAGCCACTGCCCCCTGATGGCGGGGGTGGCTGATGAGATGAAGAAGGCCATGAGTGATCTTGAGGTGATCGAAAGTGCCGACACGAGTGCAGTGGAGTTCTACGACTGCTTCACAGGCGACCCCGGTCCAGTGAGCACTGATGATTTATGGGAACGACTGGCCCTCAACATCGAGAAACCCTTTGATTTGATGGCAACCGTGCAATCTTTCGATGATGACACCTTGTTCGTGGAGTCGCTTCCTAACGCGGGCATATTCAACATGATCCGTTACTCTGGGATATCGCGCAAGCGCATCGTGAAGGCCGTATGAGAAGTCTCCCTGCTGTGCAGGCACCCGCTGTTGTGTGCAGCGGATCTAACCCGCTAGGTGTTGCCATTGTGCGATCTTTGGCCACCGCAGGTCATCCGGTATCTTTTGGAGGACATTCGGGCGATCAAGTCAGCTTCGAGTTAGAAAAAGAGTTGGCTGATGCCGGTTTGCTTGGCTCGGCTTTCGAGTTAGATATATCGGATGCGAGTTCGCTCAGTCGTTTTGGTGATCTGTGTACGGCTCGGTTCGGGCCGCCCCTTTGTGTGGTGGTCAATCCGCCCATCACCATTTCGGCGGCACATTGCTTCGTCGAGCAGTTCTTGGCGGACATGAGATCACGAGAGTATGGCCGGGTTGTATTGGTTGGCTCTGCGGCGGGGATAGTGGGTTTGCCAGGTCGCTCTGATTTGTGTGCTGACAGCGCTGGTTTGGAGGGCTTAGCGAGGTCTCTGGCCGTGAGTTTGGGCACATTTGATGTGCTGGTGAACGCGTTGGCCCCAGGATACGTCGAAGAACTCACCGACGGCCTTGTCCCTGAGTCTCATAGCAAGCAGGTTAAAGCCAGCACTGCTTTGCGTCGACCTGCTGAAGCTAAAGAGGTGGCAGAAGCTGTTCGCTTTTTGTGCAGTGACGATGCCAGCGCGATAACCGGAATCACTCTTCGTGTTGACGGGGGTTTAACCGCCTGAGCGTCTCATTATCATAGGTTCGCTAAGTTGCTGGTTCTTTCAGCATCGCTGCTTGTTCTCCGCAATCCACATTCACGATTGTGCCGGTTATATAGGAGCTTTTGGGTCCAGCTAACCAACCTATGACAGCTGCCACTTCCTCAGGATTTGCCATGCGGCCTAAGGGGTTGCGCTTTGTGAGGGATTCTTGCCAGTTCTGAGCCAGCACATCGGTCATGGGGGAGTTGATCACCCCGGGAGCCACGACATTGGCCCGTACTTTGCGTCGTCCCACCTCGCGGGCCAAAGAGCTGATGGCCGAGTTCATCGCTCCTTTAGAAGCTCCATAAGCAACTTGTCCGGGATCGCCGAGCTCGCCGCGCACCGAGCTGACCCAGACGATTGACCCCTGTCGCCGTGCCAGCATGCCAGCCAGTAATGCTTTGGTGACAGCTAGCGGCCCGAAAAAGTTGATCGACATCATTCGTTCAACTGATTTCATTTCGTACTCGCCAAGCAGAGACACCTCGTGGATACCTGCTGCGATCACAAGGGCATCGCAGCTCCAATCGGCATTATCTAGCCAACCCTCAATCGTTTCGCCAGCATCGGGGGCAGTGATGTCCACACGCAGATCAGTCACGCCAATCTCAAGCAGTTCTTCTGACAAGCCTCGTCGGCTGACTCCCACCAATTGCCACGTTGAAGCCATGGCTTTACATACTGCTGTGCCAATAGCGCCAGTTGCGCCGACAATAATCGCTGTGGGCTTTACAGTTTGTAAGGTTGGCGTTGTCACCGTGCCAGCCTAGCGGCAGGGCGAAGTGCCAGAATCAACAGGTACCGTCGGGAAGCTCAACGGCCAACTCAGCTCCACCACCATCGGCGTGGAGGCGTTGCAACTCCAGCAACAGTTCAGGCTGTGGTCGTGCTGATAATTCTACGGCATCGCTGGTGCGATCTCCAGCTTCATTGCAAGCCACCACACGAACTCCGACTGCGCCTATTGACTCTTGTGGTAGCTCAAATCCGCCTGAGGCCCGGGCGAAGACAGCAAAACCGACCTCAACTGTTCCTGAGCAAACGTCTCTTACTGCTGCGGCCAGAGCGCTGTAGTCTGCATGTTTGTGATTTGTGTACTGGCAGTGACGCCAGCATTCAATTCCTTCTTTAGCGGCTAGATAGAGGCCGATGTTGTAGAGCTTGTTAAGCGGTAAAAGCGGGTTCAGCCCTTCCGCCATGGTGGTCAGCGCGTTAACCCTGTCGTCTGCGTCGAAAAGTTCGTTAGAAAAGTCCACATCAAGTTGCAAGGTGTCCTTAGCTCCAGCAAAGTACAGCCCACAGCCGCGCCCAGATATCTCCTCGGTTTCGCCTAGGAGTTGCTTGAAGCAGGCTAGGGTGAGCACCTCAAAATCTGCCACGCAGCGGCGGTCATGGCGGAACGGCACCAATTCTCGGTGGTTCAATTCATAGGGAGAACCAAAGCCGATCTTTGCTGAGGTTGAAACTATTGCTCTCACGGTTGCCTCAACAACAGTGATGCGTTGGAGCCTGCTAGTCCGAATGAGTTGGTTAACATTCCCCGGCAGGGGCCATGTCTAGCCCCGTCGGCGATGTAGTCGTCCAGACTGCATCGGGGATCTACCTCGTTGAGGTTGGCGGTAGGAGGCAGGGTAGAGGTGTGTATCGCCATCACCCCAAACACTGCCTCAAGAGCACCGGCACCTCCGAGTAAATGGCCTGTTACCCCTTTGGTGGAACTCACCGGCGGGGCTGTTTTGCCGAACACCTTCCGTACCCCTTCGCTTTCGGAAATGTCGTTATCTTCGGTGGAGGTGCCGTGCATGTTGATGTAGTCAATATCATCAACCGAGGCACCGCCGCTGTCTAAGGCTCGCTGCATGGCCAGAGCTTGTATTTCGCCTCCCTCAGAGCCTGCCGTGAGATGGGCGGTTGATACTGCGGTTCCCCATCCGGCCAACTCGGCAATGGGCTGCGCGCCGCGTGCTTCAACGCTGCGCTCGGATTCTACTACCAGCACAGCGGCACCCTCGGCGATCACGAACCCAGCATGAGTTACGTCAAAGGGCCTAGATGCGCTTTCTGGTGTGGAGTTGTGTCGGGTCAGCACGCCCATGCGTGAATGGATGGCCACGATCACCTCGTTGATGTTGGCATCAACCCCGCCAGTGATAACGATATCCGCCAGCCCAGATCGCACGATTTCGCCAGCCTCTAGCACTGCAACACCACCTGCCGAACAAGCGGTGGTAATCCCCGAATAGCGTTCGCTGAAGTCAGCACCAATGCCCTCGTGGGCACCCTCTTGAGGACGTCGCACATATTCTGACAGGTCGATTCCATTGACCGTTTTGCCACGGCATGCAGCGGTGAACTCGTCGATTTTCCAGGCGAAGCCGTGGCTGGCAACCGCCGCTCGGGCTCGTGGATTACGCACCACGCTTTCTCGCTCTAGACCGGCTTGTGCAAGCGCCTCTGTTTCGGCGAAGCGGTAGAAGTCTAGAAGCCGTAGAGGCGAAGATTCGTAGCCAGTACCATTGCGGGCGGGAACTTGCCCAGCCACTTTGCAGTCGTCTGCTCCAACCTCAACTATCTCTAATCTAGCGGTACCTGATCGGCCCGCTACCGTGTCATCCCAGCACTTGTCGATTCCCCAGCCCAGTGGGCACACCGCGCCCACGCCGGTGATCAGTGCTTTAGTCATTTTCAGCTAGTGCTCGTTTTAGGAGGTTGACGAGATCGCCTACTTTGAGAACCACGAAAACATTTTCTACTTTGTCGCCGGGTGAAATTCGGCCGTCATCCAATTCGGGCATGAAATCGTTGAGCACCGCAAGGCCCTCTTTGGTGACCCCACCATTTTCATCAAGCCAGCGGATGCCAGCTTGTTCAAAGTGGCGTTGGATGTGGGCTACGGCCATCTCAACGCCAAATGTCTTACGAACCTGGTAGTTCATGTCCAAAATGTCCAGCGAGTCGGCATCAAGGTCGTTGTAAAGCAGTAAGTCGTCGCTTACCTCGTCTACTTCAATGTCAAGGGATTCAGCCACGATCTCGTGAATCTTGGTTCTTAAATCTTCCATAAGGTGCTCCTTGGGCTTCGCTAGCGATTAGCTAAGGGGGGAACTCTTTTATCGACCCGTAAAGTGGGCTTCTTCGAGAAGGGGATCCGGGGGAAGCGGCTGAGCGGGCATCTGCATGTCTGCGCTGCCGTCCATGAGCGTCGCCCAGTATTCGTAGGCTAGGTCGCCAATCTGGTTGCCCAGTGGTATTGCCACCTCCACCGAAGGCCAGAAGTGTACGCCACCCCAAACTCGGCTGTTGGCGCAGGCTTCTTCGTATTCGCTCCACGTTTCAAAGCTGAGCTCCAGATCTTCTGCTGGCGTGACACCGGGCTCGATTGGGTTAGAGCCCGCTGCACGGATGCCGCTGTATCCGCCAGTGGCATCTTCGACATTGGCGTATCTGCGTAGTGACTGAGCGTAGGCACCGCAGAATGAGGTGGTGGCTGACGGGTACTCGGGATGATCGGCTACGCTAGCGAAGCTGCGCCATGATCTGGCTGGCATCTCCACGGTACCTTTACCGGGACCACCCCACCCTGAGATGGTTTCGCTGCCGAAGAGGTGGTGGATTGCAGTTGTGGGTCGCACTGCGTCAAAGCGTTGTTTCTCTTGCCAGACCACCACGCCCACGTCGTGAGAGGCTATCTCAACTAAGAACGAAACTTGAATGAAGTCCACGACATCCACCAAGTGCTTCACCTCGGGCAGAATCTGTGATCCCCGCAGCTTGTTGTCGAAGAACATAACGATTTCTTTCTTGTAATCATCAAGACCTGCCGACTCGTGCAACACTTCTTGGGCTTGTGCTCGATACGCCTCAACGTTGGTGTGGTTGCTCTCTGTTGGAGGTTCAACTCGATAGTCCCTGGGGTTGAACCCTGAGAAAGGCTTTACATTGGCCCATTGGGGGGTCACGAAAACCTGCGATCTGAACACGCCATCGGTGTGAGGGATGATGAGGGGTTGCCAGCGCGACGCATCGTTCAACTCAAACGGAGTGTTGGTTGGTTTGTAGCCGGTGGTGTCGCTCCAGGCAATGCCGGTGATGTCGCCGAACTGGTTAAACCCGTCGTTGCGGCGGGCATCTAGGGTACAGCGGGCTGCTAGGTTACCAATGGCCGCAGCGGTGGCATCGGCGCGATCGCTGCTGTCACAGGGCCAGTCCAATCCGGTGTTGTCGTCAGGATCTAGGTTGTAGTCGGTCAGAATTGAGCGCCACTCTTCGGTTCGGTGAGGCGCGAAATCAAGCATCAGGCGATATAAGGCATACATGATCGCGGTGTTGGGCAGCAGGTTGTCTTGCGATTCTGAGGCGGGTCGGCGTCCTATCCGAGAGTAGATGCCCACGGCGGTTTCGTCGTAGGGTGCCACCGCGTCAAATGCAGCGCTGTACATTTGCACGGTATAGCGGAACACCACTGAGGCATCGTTGAGGGCTGGCGACACTTCGCTGCTAGCCCATGGGCCGAGGCGAGGGATCAAGATACCATGCATGGCGTTGCCATTTACTAAGTCAAACTCACCTCTGACGGTTTCGCGGCTTAGTCTTATGGTATCTGAATCGGCAGTTGTTTCTGCTTCGTCCACCTCCTCGGCATCTTCAGTGCTGGCTTGCTCTAATGCGCGGTAGATGTTCAGCAAGCTTTCTTGTTGGGCGATTAGCTGATCGCGCTCAGCGATGTCCGCAGCGGTCGGTTCCTCTGGAGCAGTGCCGGGTACAGCGCGGGTAAAGTCAGGACACCCGCCGGGTACTGCATCGGTGTCCACATCAAGCTTACAGCGGTAGGTGTGCAGCAGGTTTTCTTGTTGGGCGATTAGTTGATCGCGCTCAGCGATGTCCGCAGCGGTTTGAGCTGATAAGGGGGATCCCGCCAAGGTAAGTCCAGCGGTTAGCACTGATACTGCAACAATTCCTGCTAACCACGGCTTGCGATTCCAGATGTGCAAGCCCGCTTTCAGATTTTGATCGGTCACTATGTGCTGCTCCTTTGTAATTCCTCACACAACAGTGGGCATCATAAGATTTGGTATCCATTTTGGGTGTTGATCCAACTCGTGTTGGACACAACGCTCAAAGCCATCTTGTGTAGCTTTAGTGAGCTTTGCTATTTTAAGACTTAATCTCTTACTTGTTGCTAATTGGCCGACAGATTCAGTCGGTTTTGCTTAGGTAACGAGTGCTGCTAGGGCATTGTAGGTTCGCTCCACCTCTTCTGGCGTGCCGGTGGGGGCGGCCAGAATGCTGCTGGCACCGGCGGTGAAGAATTCGTCAAGGCGCTGTGCCACATGGTCTTCGTTGCCGATGATGCAGATTTCTCCGGCGCTAGACAGCCCTTCTCGTTCTAGCATTTGTTTGTAGGAGGAGGCTTGCTCTTCTTTGCTGAGCAGTGCGGTAGCCCGCTTTTTGGCCGCGATGATGCTGTCGGTCACACATACTGGCAGTCCTACTATTACCTGAGGGGAGCTACGGCCAGCAGCCTCTGCTGCGTCGTTGATGGTTGGAACGACGAAGTCGCGAATCGTTTTTTGTCCCGCCATCCAGGTGATGGTGCCTGCTGTAGTTTTGCCAGCCAATTCCAACATGCGGGGTCCTAAAGCGGCCACCATCACAGCACAAGCTGGGCCTTCAATGTCCAATTCGCCCCTCATGACGAGCCTCTTGCCCTTCATGTAGGCTTGTCTCTCTTCTAACAAGAGCAGCAGGATTTCTAGGTACTCAGCCATGTAGTTGACGGGGCGGTCGAAGTTGTAGCCCCAAACCCGTTCTACAAACACACGGTGAGAAGCACCTACCCCGAGGGTCAACTTTCCGTTGAGAGCTTTGTTGACCGTCAATGCTTGTTGCGCTAGTGCTGCCGGGTGGCGGTTGTAGATCGGCACAACGGCCACCCCCATGGGTATGTCCACCCCCGATCCGATGGCGGCTAATGCCGTTAAGGCATCCATGCCGGTGGCTTGGGGGAGCCAGTAGCCGCTGAACCCCTGTTGTTGGCTACGCTTGATTTGCATGCTGATGGCATCCAAAGAGGTCGCTGAAGCAGCAGGCCGACTTAGGTCAATGTCAAATATCGAGATCTTCATAGCTCATCTCCTGGTCATTGCTGTTTATTGCTTATCGGCGGTGCCGAGGTAGGAGGCTTGTAGGTTGGGGTGGTTGAGCAGGTTCTGAGCGGTGTCGTCTAGCACTACTCGGCCCGTTTGTAAAACCCACCCTCTGTCGGCGATAGACAAAGCCATGTTGGCGTTTTGTTCCACCATAAACACCGTCGTTCCAGCTTCGTGGATTTGTTGGATCAGCTCAAAGTTTTGTTGCACCAGGGCGGGGGCGAGGCCCATAGAGGGTTCATCCATCAATAGCACCCTTGGGCGGGACATGAGTGCCCTGCCTAAGGCCACCATCTGCTGCTCTCCACCTGATAGAGAGCCTGATTTTTGACTGAGCCGTTCCTTGACACGTGGAAACAGCTCAAACACTTGTTCCATATCGTTGTTGATCTGTGTGGAATCGCTACGGAGATAAGCACCGAGGTCAAGGTTTTCTCGTACCGTGAGGCGCTTGAACAGTCGACGGTTCTCGGGCACCATGGTCACACCTTTAGATACTCGGTAGCTGATGGGTTTATCGTTTACTACCTCGCCGTCTAGTAGCACCTCGCCAGAGGTGGGCTTGAGCATCCCTAGCAGGGTTTTGAGTGTGGTTGATTTGCCGCTGGCGTTGCCTCCGAGCAGGCATACCAATTCGCCTTCGTTGATTTGTAAGTTAACATCGGCTAGCGCATGCACAGCACCATAGTGGGCGTGTACATTACGCATCTCTAGCAGGGGATTTGTGGTTGTCATTTGTTGTGGATCATTTTTTTGTCATGCTTTTACCAAGGTAAGCTTCAACAACTTCCGGGTTGTTGGACACATGGTCGTAGTTGCCTTCAGCGATCTTTTCTCCGTGGTCTAGCACCACAACCCTGTCGCTCACCTCACGTACCACGCTCATGTCATGTTCAATGACAACTATGGTGAAGTCCCACTCGTCACGCAGCCGTCCGATCATGGTGGTTAGTTCTGCTGATTCCACTGGGTTCATTCCAGCAACCGGTTCGTCTAGCAAGATGAGCTTGGGTTGGGTGGCCATGGCTCGGGCTATCTCTAAGCGACGGCGGTTGGCGTAAGAGAGTGAGAAGGCGGGCTGATCCATGCGGTAGCCGACAAGTCTGGTGCCGAAAAAGCTCAGGACTTCTTCGGCTCGTTGGCGAATTTCAGCCTCTTCTGTGCGGAAGGCTTTTGTGTAAAGCAGTGCCCCAAAGGCGTTCTGTTTAGTGTGGCAATGTTGAGAAACCATTACGTTTTCGAGCACCGTCATATGGGTGAACAAGCGCACTGTTTGAAAGGTGCGGGCAATGCCCCGAGAGGTGATGGCATTGGGCTCTAGGTTTAACAGGGATTTGCCTTCAAACAAGATGTCACCCTTGCTTACCTCTACCGTGGCGCTGATGGCATTAAACAAGGTGGTTTTGCCAGCGCCGTTGGGTCCGATCACCGACACGATCTCGTTTCGTTGAACTTGTATATCTAGGGCGCTAAGGGCGTGCAGCCCTCCGAAGTCCACGCTCAGCTTGCGGGTTTCCAGAATCGGCTTGTCGGTGCTTGTCGCTTCAGGGTTAGCCATCTGTTTGGTTGCTTTAGTTCTTGAGCCAAGCATCTTGGGTTATCTCGTGTTGGTGCAGTTCGCGGCTGCGGCGCATGCTAGGTATTAGCCCCTCAGGTCGGGCTAGCATCATCCAAATCAACAAAGCGCCATAGATCAGCAGTTTGAATTCGGAGAACTCAGCCAAAAGTCCTGGTTGACGAGGTCCGCCTAGTACGCCGATCAGCACCGCAGCCCCAGCAATCACTCCAACGATGTTGCCCATGCCGCCAAAGATCACCACCACTAAGATCACCATGGACACCACAATCAAGAAGCTAGAGGGAAACACTGACCCCACCTTGACAGCCACGATGGCACCGCTGAAAGAGCCCAGCATCGCACCCACCACGAACGCCATTAGCTTGATGTTCACGGTGTTGATGCCCATGGCCTCGGCTACAGTTTCGTCTTCGCGCACCGCCATCCACGCTCGGCCCAGTCGAGAGCGCTCAAGCCGCCATGACACGTAAATTGCTAGAGCACAAAACGCCAATACCAGGTAGAACACCCTACGAGGTTCGGTGCCTCCTATTTCGGTGAGCCCGAAGATGTTCGCTGGGGGGATTTGCACGAGACCTTGAGCGCCGTTAAACCAGCCTGACAGCCAATCGGATAAGAAAAGCAAGCGGATGATTTCACCAAAGCCCAAGGTGACGATAGCTAGGTAGTCGCCGCGCATGCGAATAACGGGGGCACCGATGAACAGCCCAACTAGTCCGGTGATGACCACAACAAAGATAAGGGCTAACAGCCAGGGCATTTCTGGGGATATGCGTGGCGAGGTGGCCGCAGTGAGCACTGCTGCGGTGTAGGTGCCGACAGCAAAGAAGGCTACGTAGCCCAAGTCTAAGATGCCTGCAAGCCCCACTACGATGTTGAGGCCAAGTGCCAGCAGCACGAAGATCCCTACGTTGGCTAGCAGCTCGTTGGTGAGCTTGCCCGCAAACAGAGGTAGCACGATCAGTGCTGCCAAGGTAAGCGCGATGAGCGCGGCGTTGGCTTGGGTACGCGCAGTGCCCTCTAGTTGGGAGAGTTGGGTTTTGGCCTGACGAAAGCGTCCCCGGCCCAGCACTCCGAGGGTGCCAGAGGCTACGGCTAGGACTATGGCGCTGAGCCATTCAATGCCACCTCGGGAGGCGTAGAGGCGATCGGTGAGGTTTTCGAGGCCCAAGCCTTTGGCTATGTCTACTATTAAAGATTCCAGCACAGCGGCGCTAGCTACCGTGATGGCTACAGAGATTGCAGTTCTATATGCACGCGGGCCGAGTAGTCGTAACAGCCCACCGGCTGCACCTGTTCCAGTGCCGATGACGATCCAAATGATGACCGCGAACCAAGTGGCGTTGCCAAATGTTAGGAGATTCAACAAAATGGGACTCCAGTTGACCAGCGGATCGCGTAAATCAAAATGGCGTAGCAGTACTGCCAATAAAGAAAGTCCGCCACCAGCTAATGCACCGCTTAGAGCCCCTCCAAGTACTTCGTACATGCTCGGGGTAAAGGTGGGCATTCCTTCTCGTTTGATTTGGTGCCCGTATCGGTAGCCCACTGCAAACGGTAGGACTATTAGGATTAGGTAGCCCATGCTGAGTATGGGTTTGATAAGCAGTCGTTCGTCAAGGCGCACTGGCATGTTTGATAGGGCGATAAATGTTTGTCCAACCGCAGCGATGCCACCCATGCGGGCTATGCGCAACCAGTCTTGGGTAAAGGTAGGCCGGGGTGGGATTGTGGTCATGTGCGGTCTTCTGCGGGCAGACGCTCATCAAAGATGCCGGAGGGTCTCAGCAACAACATTACGATCAACATCGCAAAGGCCACCGCGTCGCGCAGCTGCGATACGCCGTTTACCCCTAAGGGTTCTAGGATCATTAGTGGCCCTACCGACTCGGCCATGCCAATAGATAGGCCACCTGTCATGGCTCCGCCGAGGTGACCGATGCCGCCCACCACGGCTGCGCTGAAAGCCTTGATGCCTGGCAAAAAGCCCATGGAGTGGATCACGCTGCGGAACAAGACCCCCC
Organism: Acidimicrobiia bacterium; assembly: GCA_009843865.1. Lineage (GTDB taxonomy): Bacteria > Actinomycetota > Acidimicrobiia > Acidimicrobiales > Bin134 > Poriferisocius. Next base: position 2,433 of record VYCQ01000007.1, on the reverse strand, counting down.
ACAAGATGCCTGCCATGCCAGCCATGGCCCCACCTAAGGCGAACACTTTTACGATGGTGCGGTTTACGTTGATGCCCATGAGGGCAGCGATTTCGGCATCTTCGGCCACAGCTCGCATGGCTTTGCCATTCTTAGTGTTTTCCACGTAGTACCACAGCACGGCCATGGAGGCTGCTGCTGCGAAGATCACTAGCAGCCTGGCCCCGCTAATGCCTAAGAAGGTGTATTGATCTTTTAGCCAGTCGGGCATTTCGGGATACGACTTGGCTGAGGGGCCTAGCAGCACGATTGAGGCGTTTTGGAGAAAAAAAGACACGCCTATGGACGTGATCAGCGGAATCAGCCTGGGGGTGTTCCTGAGTGGACGGTAGGCCACCTTTTCCATGACCACGGCGGTTAGTGAGCAGACCAGTACTGATAAGAGCATCACGATCAGCAATGAGCCGATGAAGTTGGTCTCCCACAGACCTGCATCGGCCAGTTTGTTAGATGCGATCATGCCGGTCATGGCACCCACCATGAACACTTCGCCATGAGCGAAGTTGATGAACCCCAAAATGCCGTAGACCATAGAGTAGCCCAGTGCGATTAGGCCGTACATGGCTCCCTGAGCTATGCCCGAGATGATTAGACCTCGAAACTGTGCCCCTGTTAGGCCGGTGGCATCGGGGTTGACCCAGCTTGCAAACGGGTTGTTGGGATCAATTTCTTGGGCGATGAAGGCTAACAGCCCCACTGCAATTAAAGTGAGTGCAGCTACCCGTAAAAAGGTGAGAAACCACTCTACACCTGTGCGTGGAGACCGTACAGAAATCAGTCTCTGGCTCCCTTAAGTTTTTGTTGGTTTATTGTTATAGCGCCTTTATGGAGCGTATCTGAACAATACGTTGTTGAAGCTGGCATCCAAGTTTTCTTCACCGCCGATGTTTTGGATCACAGCGATTCGAGAAGAGCCGCAATCGCCAAAGTTGTCGCAGCTTAAGTTGCCGATGATGGCGTTGTAGTTTTGCACTGAGAACAGGTAGTCGCGCACCCCTTGACGGTCAATCCACAAAGACCCATCTTCTAACCAAGAAGCTGCTTTGATGGCATCTAGCAGCAGCACCGCCGCATCGTAGCCGTGAGCCCAGAACGCTGAGGTGGCTGTTTCACCGTAACGCTCTTCGTATTCGGCAGCGATTTCGGCCGCAGTTCTGCCGGTGCTTTCGTTCATGTTGCCTTCAAAGTTTTGATCCGGGCCGGTGATGTAAACGTTTTCAGCTTGAGGCAGCTTCATGAAGTTGTCAACCAAGAGAGCGTCAGCAGTCACTAGCACTGCATCTTCAAGTCCGGCCACGTTTTTGTACTGTTCGGCTACAAAGTCGCCTTCCGGTTGAAACAGTGGGAACACCAGCGCCTCGGGGTTGCCTGCGGCCAACTCGGTGAGTGCTGGAACCATGTCGGTGTCGCCCTTGTTGATAGCTGTGAAGCCGGTAACGGTGCAGCCCTCATTTTCGTAGGCATCGTTGAAGGCTTGAGCTAAACCTTGGGTGTAGGGGTCGCCGTCATGCATGGAGGCTGCGGTGTTAAGACCTAGTTCTTTGCAGATGAACTTGGCCATAGCTGTGCCTTGAAATAGGTCGTTGTGCGCAGTACGGAAGTAGCCCACATGGTGATTTTCGCCAGCGTTGCCAGCGAGGTCTGATGTTAGCGATGGCGAGGTGTTGCCAGCCGAGATGAGCACTAAGCCCGCATTGGTTAGCAATGGGGCTGCCGCAGCGGCAGCGCCTGAGCAGGAGGTGCCTAGAACGCCGACCACATCTTCTTCGGCGAGCACGGTAGTGGCAGCCGCAGCGCCGCCGTCTGCCGAGCACAGGTCGTCAAGGCTGGCCCCTATGTCTACATCAAAACCGTGAATTGGGCCGTAGTCTTCTATTGCTAGTGCGGTGGCCCTGTCGATAGGAATCCCGAAGAAGGCAACATCACCGGTGATGGCTTGCAGCGAGCGGATTTGGATAGCATCGCCTGCTTCAACTTCCACTATGCCGAGCGATCCGTCACCGAGAGGCGATCCGTCACCGAGAGGCGATCCGTCACCGAGAGCATCTTCTCTGTTTGAGGCATCGCTTGAATCGTCATCGTTGCCACAGCTTGTGGCCAGCAGTGCGAATGCTGCCAGCAATGTAATCACGATGAAAATTGCTTTGCGTACATCTTGCATATTCGTTGTTCTCCCTTGGAACTTTTGGCGACTCATGGTTTTGTTCTTGTTACTAGGCAATAAGCCCAAATGGCTTAGGTGGTAAGCCCACTAGAACTAAAAGTAAGAAAATAAGTTTACAGCATGCTCTTAGGTAATCTGTGGCTTACAGCGATAATTGTAAATTGTTGCTATCAGATTTGATAATTCGGTGGTTGGTTTTTAAGAGAGGTCGCAGCGGAGGAAGGGGGAGG
>VYCQ01000027.1 GCA_009843865.1 Acidimicrobiia bacterium | reverse complement strand
GCAGTTCTCCATCATCTGCTGGCCCGTTGTCCACGCCGTCCTACCCAAGGTATTTCAGCGTCAGTTGGTCGAAATCCTGTACTACAACCGCTTCCGTTTGAACTCCAGCGTCATCGAAGATTCTGAGCGGCTCGGTCAACTGATCGAGTCAGCATCCTGGGGTTCATCGGACCGATTCCGGAACCTCGCCCAGAACCACGCCCTGATTGGACAGGTTGCGACTGCGCTGCTCACACACGACGACGCGGACCTCGCGGGCGACGAGACGTTGCTGCAGTCCACTGTGCGTCAAATAGTCAGTGACCTGTCGTTTGAGCGCACAGCAAGAACATTTCTTCGAGAAGCTCAGGCAGCGACTCGGACTTCATTCATAGGGCTTCGCTCCCCAGCGTCTCGGCCGGCGACAGACAATCGAGTTGAACGCTCGATTGACGTCGTTGATCCCAAACTTCGGCTCCTGCGATCCGCAGGAGGGTGGCGGCTAGTCCTCGAACTACAAGACCTAAGTTCTCTCACTCAGCGATATCCCGAAATGATTGAAGATTTCTCACAACGCAGGTGTCGAGTCAATGGCACTCAGCAAGCATTAGCCCGATCTGCTCTGTTGTGGCCTGGGCGGTGGGTTGAACTTACCGAACCACTGAGTGACGGGCCCCTACTGCAGTTGATTGGTGCCTCGGACCGGACGAACGGCCACCTTTCCGACTACTGCAGGCTGCCTCCACCTCCGTGGCTATTCCGTGTTCAGGACGGCGAAGGCTTTGTCGTACTCGGACGCTTTGTTCGTCCCGCGTCTCGCTACATTTTGGTGACTCCAGATGAATTCCCAGCGGCATCGCCAATGGTGGAACTCAACGCTGGCTCTGTATCGGACCTCAACTTCTACATGATTGAAGTTCCTGACGACGTAACCGACGCAGACATCGAAGTGTGGGACTCGCTGGCTATTGCCACTCAGACTGCGATTCGGGTCTGGCCAGCCGGACTTGCGAATGCCGGCTGGAACGGGGCAGACGTGGCGGTCTGGTTGGACGGGGACCCGGTTATCATCGGTTTGGAGACCGATCGGAAGGTCGATCATTTGATCATCACGATCAACGGCAATGCACAGCGAGCCGTGATCGAAGACCGACAAGCGTTCTTGGACCTTGGCACCCTTCCCGTTGGTCACCACAATGTTGACTTTGAGGCATTCGCTTCAGATTCGACGACACCAGTGGCAAAGGAATCCATTCGTGTTGACATCCGGCCACGGTCGATCCGGCCGGGCTCCGGATCGCTTCGCGAGGGACTGGTTCTCCTCACCTCTCCGAGTGCTCCATCGCTTACAGAAATGCTCAGCGGCGCGGTCGAGATCGAAGTCTTGGGCCCCCGTGGTGAGTCCGTAACCGGAAGGGTTGCACTTCTGTCTCGCGACAGGGAAGTTCCATTGGCCGAGAACGAGGGGAGTGCGAGACTTCCAGTCAGCATTGATGAATCGCGTCGGCTTGTGTCGAGAATGCTCCGTCCGGAGAGTATCCATCGTCACCTAGAAAAGAGCGATATTGTCAGGGTCTCGTTCGGCCACCGCGATATTGGAACCGTCGAAGTATCGGCTGAAAGGCCGTTCACCCCGCTTCGATGGATTGTGTCTCATGACGACGCTCATCCTGTCGCCGAACTTGTCGACAACATGGACGGCGTCATTCCAGAGGTCGCGTTTCGCCCCCTCAGCCAACCTGACAGTGAATATCGGTTGGACTACGACGACGGCATGGCGTTTCGACTCCCCGATTCGGGGTTGTTGACGGCCACCGCGAACGATTTCTCTATCTCCACGGTGGTAACGCCTGCCACAATCCGCGATTTCGCGGATCTCGGGGCACGAGGAAGCACGATAGAAATCGAGCGACGGAAGTCCTCTGTCGATTCCCTCCAGGAACTCGTTGATCTTGCGAGTTTGTGGCGAATGGCAGACAAGCCCGATCTAAACGCGAGCCTCGTTGCGCGAAGGGTACTTCAGGCGATTTCGGTGGAGATCGCTGCTGGAATCGGTGGAAAGTACTGGGCAGGATTGGAGCACCGGCGATTCAAAATCGGGAAGATTTCTGACAATGAGATGATTGGTGCACTTGGGGTGTCACTAAGTCAGCAATCGACGATCGAAGCAGTACGCCGAAGTCTGCCTACTCCGGAATCGATGAATCTTCATGATCTCGTGGCCACCTTCTCATCGATCATCCAGTGGGCTGAGTCTTCACCTGTCCACTCAGACATCTCTCTAGGTGAGTTCTGTCTTCGTGTCGCAAGCCAGCCGTCGTCGGTAGTGGACCTCGCCTCAGATGCATTCCAGCGTCACGCCACTTCAATGATCGAACACCCCATCACGCTACGGCTCGCCCGCTACATCGTGTTCCGAGTAGACGACGTGCGTGCCGCTGAATTCCGAACTGAAGCACCGTACGAGGGATTCGCATGGAACTGAGGTCTATCGATTCGAATGAGGTTGCGTCACGATCCCTTGAGGTACTTGGCCTGGATGCCGACTACATCGACTTCAGCTTCCCCGAGGCATTAGCCGAAGCCGCCCGGCGTGTTGTATCCATGCGCGGCCCTATCTCGAAGTCGGCAGCGGTGCGCCTTGTCAGAGAACCAATTCGAGGCCTTCCCGATGTTGACTATGCAGTGTTGGAATCTGTACCGGATGTTATCGAGCAACTCGTTTCTGTTGGCGACCTCGTCGAGAGCGAGATTGACCGACAAGGTCTCATTCAGGCGTCGATGTTGCTTATCGGGATGCCCAGGTACGTCGCGATCAACAAACGCCTCGTTGTGCTCCTTGGATGCCGTCCGGACGGCGTCCTTCCGGTTAGCGATGAACTCGCTACGTACATCGAGCGAAACGGTTCCGTCCGATATCTGCGATTCCCGGAAGGGCAAGAGGCAGACTTGTTGGTCCAACTTCGAGAGGAAGGCGTCAGAGAGATCAAGACTGAGCACTGGCTACGCTTGCCGAACACCGAAACAACTGATCGCTTTCTGACCCGAATCTCAAACCACCTCGACGCAGCGATCCCACCAGGGGAACTCGAAGGCGCTGTCATGTTCGATCCCTCACAGCCGCGACGCCACTATCGCAGTCGATGGCGGCCCATTCGTCACCCACCAGACGGCACTTTGGTGCTCCGGCGTCCACAGGCTTACGGGGCAGATCGATGGTCAGTCGCTCGAGCGAAAGACGGGTTGGTGCAGCGGCTCGTCGATCTTCCACTTGAGGGTCGTGGTGACAGAGCGTGCGACGAGGCTTGGCGCGTTATGGCCGCGATTGATGCTGACTCAGGCAGTCCTGGGGTGGTCAGCGTCGTGCCGTTGTCAGGAACACGCGCCAGATTGGATTTTGATGCTCCCCTGACTGCCTGGCTGCATCGCCACCTGGCGTTCTTTGGTTACCCCGTACTGCGGTCGAATGGTGCGCTCTTCTCCTTCAGCGTTGAGGACGAGGCACTTGGTCAAGTCCGCGAGTTAGTCGAACAGAAACTCTGGTACGTCTGGGCGGAGGGAAAGCAAGGCCAGCATGAGTAATCACACCCCTACGATCGGTCAGACCATCGAGGCCATTCAACACGGTCTGCGCGACTACATCGAGGCCACGTATCACGTCGGAAATGCCTCGGTGGTGCGACAACGGAGGGAATTGCTGGAGTCCGAAGGCGTAATCGCACAACGCCCCTTCTTGGAAAGCACACCGCGTTACCAATTCGGTGAATCCTTCGAAATGCTGCCAATTCCTAGTCCAGCGAAACAGCTGCTCGAGGTACTTTCCACGCCCAATCAGGACGGGCGGCGAATGGTCTACGACCCGCCTTACACACATCAGTCGGAGGCTGCTGCCTATGCGTTTAGCCAGGACGCACCATCAAACCTAGTGGTCACAACAGGAACGGGTTCTGGCAAGACCGAATCATTCCTGATTCCAATTCTCGGAAAATTGGCAGTCGAAGCCATTGAGCGTCCGGACTCGTTTAGTTCGCCGGCTATTCGCGCCCTGCTCCTCTATCCAATGAACGCTCTCGTAAATGATCAGTTGGGGCGACTTCGACTCATGCTTGGCGACGAAAGGGTCCGAGAGTTTTTTCGGTCAGGAGGGGGACGGCCTGCACGATTCGCCCGGTACACAAGCAGGACGCTGTATCCAGGCGTGCGAAGCGCCAAAAAGGACCAGCGGCGACTTGCTCCAATCAAGCAGTTCTATATCGACTTGCTTGATCGTGCCGCAGATGCTGACCCAGACACAGCCTCACGAGCTCAGCGATTGAAGTCTGAACTAGAAAAGAGGGGGAAATGGCCCGCCAAGGCAGACATCCGTGCCTGGTATGGAGCGAGTAACCAGCGATGGACTGATCAAAATGGCGAGCCTAATCGAGCAACCCTGCTGCCAGAGGACGCGGAACTCCTCACACGGCACGAGGTTCTGACTGATCCACCAGACCTTCTCATCACCAACTATTCGATGCTTGAGTACATGCTCATGCGACCGCTCGAGAGAGCGGTGTTCGATCAGACAAGAGCCTGGCTCGAGGCCAACCCTCGAGAGCGATTCCTGCTCATTGTGGACGAAGCGCATCTCTACCGTGGAGCGGCAGGCACGGAGGTTGCGATGCTCTTGCGGCGGCTTCGCATGAGACTCGGGATCGACCCAGATCGTTTGCAGGTCATCTGTACTAGCGCGAGCTTCCAGGATCACGACCACGCCAGAAACTTCGCAGCACAGCTCACCGGCACAGACCCCGCATCTTTCCGGGCGTTACAGGGTAAGTTGAACCTGGGTCCCAATCCTGCTCCTGCGACCGACGGGGACATCGAAGCGGCACTCGCAGTTTCGCTAGACGCGTTCTACGACGCGGCGGAGCCCGAAGAGCGGCTCCATGCGATTGAGCCACTCCTGACTCATCGCGGCATCGGGGAAAGAAATTCAGTGGAAGCCGCATTGTTCGAGGCACTGCATGACTTCGGACCCATGCAGATGCTCGTGAACAAGACGATGACCGAGGCTCGAGCGCTCGACGAACTCGGTGAACTTGTGTGTCCGACCGCAGATGCACAGGCGGCGCATGAGTTCGTGACCATACTCGCAGCTCTCGGAAGCGTTGCGCGCCCTTCAGATGGTGAGCCAGGACTCTTGCCTTGCAGAGTTCACGCGTTTCTCAGGGGATTGTCTGGTTTGTGGGCTTGCCCCGACCCCTTGAGTCACGATCTTGACCCGTCGGACAATCCAGTGGGGAAACTGTACGCGCAGCCCCGGGAATATTGCGATTGTGGCGCACGCGTATTCGAGTACTACACCTGCCGCAATTGCGGTTCTTCGTACCTGCGGGCATACACCGACGATCTCGAGAATCCCTCCTATCTTTGGCACGAGTCGGGCGAGACCTTCGC
>VYCQ01000009.1 GCA_009843865.1 Acidimicrobiia bacterium | reverse complement strand
TGTGTTAGGCACGCCGCCAGCGTTCGTCCTGAGCCAGGATCAAACTCTCCGTCAACATCTCTGGCAATTACCCCAAGGGGCTATCGCCTTTGATCAAATGCTCGTCTCACTAAATTGCCTCGGCAAGACAAAGCGATTCCGGAAAATCAAAAGGGCTGATGCCCTTCCTGACTTAGTTTTCTTGGAATTGTGTAAGGTCGATGCCATCGACGCGAGGTGCGCCGAGCCATCGCCCGCACTGGCTTTTCCGTCCTCTCTTCCGTTTTCAAGGAGCGTGAAGCGGTGGCCCATCTGGGAGTACCGCACCGGGTCGGACAAGCCGAACCCCGCTCTTCTGACACGAGAAACCAACGGTAACCCATCTCAGAGGTGAAGGCTTACGCTACCGGTCACCACGCGCAACGTCAACTCAGTTAATAAAAGTCGTGGTGCTCTATCGCTGAACATGCAGCAAGTGATAACGACGCTTGCCACGACGCAGCAAAAAGTACCGCCCATGCAACAGTTGATCGGTTGAAACGGTTGCCGCCTCACTAGCAACCCTCTGATTGTTGACATATATGGATCCTTCTCTCAAACCCCGACGAGCATCTCCTTTAGAAGAAGCCAAGCCACTAGCAGCTAAAAGTTCCACCAAATCAAAACTGCTGTTAAACTCATCAAAACCATCCTCAGCGGTAAGCTTAATTACAGAGGTGGGCACCTCGGCAGCCACTGCTTCTAAGGCTGGTATGTCCATGTCATCTATGGGGGAGCCGAAAAGAATTTGAGCGGCCTTCTCTGCTGCTGCTGCCATCGCTGAGCCGTGTACAAGTGCTGTCACCTCATTGGCTAAAATGCGCTGAGCCTCGCGACGCTGCGGATCGTGCTTATGCGATGCCACTAGATCGGTAATCTCACCCACCGGCAACATCGTGAACTGCAACAACATCTGTTCCACGTCAGCATCAGGAACCTGCATAAAATACTGGTGAAAGCGATACGAACTGGTGCACTGCGGGTCTAACCACACTGAACCTTCGGCAGTTTTACCAAATTTGGCACCATCAGAACGAGTAAGCAACGGCCAAGTGAACCCGTACACCTGCACCCCTGAACGACGTCTAATCAAATCCACACCAGCAGCGATGTTGCCCCACTGATCTGAACCTCCAATTTGCAACTCACATCTGTAATGCGTGTGAAGCCACCAAAAATCATAAGCCTGCATCAACATATAAGTAAACTCAGTGTAAGAAATGCCGATGTCACTATCCATACGACTACGCACTGATTGCTTAGCAAGCATCTGATTGACGGTGACGTGTTTGCCGGTGTCGCGCAAAAACTCAACCAAAGTGAGGTTACGAATCCAGTCGTAGTTGTTAACCAGCAAAACCATGTCATCAAAGTCCAACAGCGCTTCTAGCTGTGCGGTTATACCAGCAGCATTGGCCTCAAGGGTTGCGGCATCCAACAGGTTTCTCTCATCGGAACGCCCACTGGGATCGCCCACCATACCCGTGGCTCCACCCAACAAAGCAATAGGCCGATGGCCTACTGCCTGCAAACGCCGCAACACCAACACCCCGATGAGGTTGCCCAGATGTAGCGATGCCGCCGTAGGGTCAATACCGTGGTAAACCCTTATTGGATCACCGTTCAGCCGTTGCGCCAAAAGATCCATGTCGGTTGCATCGTGAATCAACCTGCGAGATTGGAGTTCTTCAAGCACTGTGAGAATGCTACGAGAGACAACAACCAAACAAGAACAAACCGCAACAAAATGAGCTATAAACACCTACACCGGACAATCCCGAGCAGATGAACACCAATAAAATACTCACCGCACTGGGAGCTAGCGTGCTGGTGCTAGCGGGACTGTTCTGGATTGGAGCCACAATTTGGTTCTTTGGCGATGAGAACCCCGACCGCATCCAAAATCGAGCGTGGGTAGCCGCAGCAGAGGTCCGCTGCGCTACTGCCAGAGACCAACTCACCCAATTACCTCAGGCCCGAGAAGCAACGGACTTAGCTGACAGAGCCAACCAAATTGATGCTGCCACTGCTGTGCTAACTGAGATGACCGTTGATCTAGCTGCATCAACCCCCGCTGGTGCAGATGGCGAATTGTTAGGTTTATGGTTTAAAACTTGGAACACATATCTAAATGACCGACAAGCACATGCCAATGCACTACGCGAGGGAGAAGATCGCCAATTTAGGGTGACCATCGATCTAGAAAGAGGCGATGGGGTTGATGCCTTGCTAGATGCCTTTGCCGATCGCAACCGCATGCCCTCTTGCGGCGACCCGCTAGATATTGGCTAAAACCTAAAACGCCCCCTCAATGACCCTGATTTCTCGGCCCATAACCTCAACCACATCAAACCTGGTTTGCCAAGAACATAATCTAGGTTGCAGCTCTAACCACTGAGCAGCTAGCTGGCGGATCCTGCGCTGCTTATCAAAACCGACAGCTTCTGCGGGCATCCCATAATCCAAACTAGAGCGGGTTTTAACCTCGCAGAACACCACCGTTGCCCCGCGCCTAACAATCACATCCAACTCACCCCTACCGCATCGCCAATTGCGCTCTAACACCGTATAGCCATGACGAAGATACCATCGCTCTGCTCTACGCTCTCCCCAACGACCTAAGGCTTGCCTATACGAAACATGTTGATCAGGCATGACCCCCAAACTAAGGGCACCCTGTGACAACTTAACTAAAGGCGCTTTTCTTTCACTCGAGCAGCGCGTCCAACACGATCTCTTAAATAATAAAGTTTGGCCCTGCGCACATCACCGCGCATAGACACCTCTACCTTAGAAATAATCGGCGAGTGCAAAGGAAACGTGCGCTCAACCCCAACACCAAAACTCACCTTACGAGCGGTGAACGTCTCGCGAATACCACTGCCCTGACGACGAATCACCACACCTTCAAAAACCTGAACACGCTCGCGGTTACCTTCCACCACTCGCACATGCACTTTTACTGTGTCACCAGAGATGAAATCGGGAATATCGCTACGCCGGGATTCACGATCAACGATGTCGGTGAGATTCATAGCAGACCTCGTGTTGCAAAGCTGCGCCACAATCAACAAACAAGCATAACTGCTCTCGGACGCAGCAGCTCATTATATCTGCTCGCTCACCCCAAGGCCGAACTCACCAAGCAACTCCCCTTCGGTTTCGGTTAACCCACCTCGAGCAGCGATGAGATCAGGACGCAACGCAAGGGTACGCGCTAATGACTGAGCCTTGCGCCAGCGCTGAACCTGCTCATGATGGCCCGACAACAACACCTCAGGAACAGCCCAACCTCGAAACTCTGAAGGGCGGGTGTAATGAGGGTACTCCAGCAGATTGTCGCTGAAGGACTCCTCATCTGTCGAGAACTCATTACCCAAAACGCCAGGCAACAAGCGCCCCACCGCCTCAATCAACACCATCGCCGCTACCTCGCCCCCCGCCAATACAAAATCCCCCACAGATAGCTCATCATCCACAAGTTGATCCCGCACCCGCTGATCCACACCCTCGTAACGACCACATAACAGCGAAAACCCATCTAACGCAGCCAACTCCACTGCCAGCTCTTGATCCAAGCGTCGCCCTGCTGGGCCTAACAAGAACAATGGACGAGGCGGATCAACCTGCTCTACAGATTTAAAAATCGGCTCAGGTTTCATCACCATGCCAGCGCCCCCGCCAAACGGTGCATCGTCTACCGAGCGGTAAGGATCATTGCCAGCAGCCCGCAAATCATGGACATTCACCGCTAAGTTGCCGTCATTGCAAGCTCGACCAATCACTCCCACCCGTAAAAACTCCCCTAATAGTGAAGGGAAGATTGTGAATACTGAGATTTTAATCGATGAACTCAACGGCAATGTTGCTGCCGTCTTTGCTAGCCGCAGCTCGCACGATGGTACGTATGGAATTTGCTACACGACCGCGACGGCCAATTACCCTGCCCATATCCCCTTGAGCAACTGCGACTTCCAAGGTGATAGTACCGCGACGCTCCACGATCTCCACCTCAACCTCTTCGGGATGTTCCACTACCGACTTCACCAAGTACTCCAACACATTGCGTGCTGTGGGCACCGCAATGGTGTTCACATCGGCATCTTGATCGTAGTCCTCACCCTCATCAACATCTTCAAGGTAGTCGTCATCTTCATATTGGTTATCAGGATCGCTCACGATTCTTCACCTTCAACTTGTGGTTCGGATTCTTCTTCATCAGCTTCTCCCACCTCAGCCTTAACATCACTAACCTCGCTTGCAGATACCTCAGCATCAGCGGCCAGCGTAACCTTAGTAGGAGGGTTGGGCTCTTTAGGGGCGGCCTCCGGCTCGCCAGTGAACTCCGCCCATGCACCCGATATCACCAACAACTTTTGCACCCGCTCACTAGGCTGAGCTCCGTGACGTAACCAATGCAAGGCACGCTGATTGTTGATCGCAATGTGAGAGGGTTCCACGCGAGGGTTATAAGTACCCACGATCTCAATAAAACGCCCGTTACGGGCCTTACGAGAATCAGCGGCCACCACTCGATAAGAGGGTTGCTTCCTCTTACCCATCCGCATGAGTCGAAGTTTTACTGCCACAAGCCAATCAGCCCTTCCATGATCTTGAGGCGCTAATTTACTCGCCCACAGCGCCGGTGGGCTACCTCAAGGATACGTTGAACTATCCCCATAGCTACATCAACAGCTATCTCAAAGAAGAAAGATCAAAATCCTCGTCCTCCAAGCCAGGTAACACCAGCTTGGATTTTCCAAACTTACTTGGTTGCCCCAACTTACTTGGTTGACTACCTGAAGGGGTAACCCGACTCCCCCTGTGGCGCTTTTTGGACTTTTTCTTGCTTGCACTAGAGGGCTTATTGCCTAAGCGCTTCATCATTTTTTGCATCTCGCTAAATTGCCGTAGAAGCTGCGACACCTCTGCGGGTCGAGTACCTGCGCCCACTGCGATCCTTTGACGTCGCGAACCGTCAATAATACGAGGAGTAGCTCTCTCTTGAGGGGTCATTGAACAGATGATGGCCTCCACCTGCGCTATGCGAGAGTCCTCAATCTCAGCGTTGCGCAGCTCAGCAGAAGCACCCGGAAGCATCCCAACTAGATTCTGTAAAGAGCCCATCTTTTTGAGCTGATGCATCTGATCCCGAAAGTCCTCTAAAGTGAACTGTCCTTCCAACAGCTTGGAAGCTGCGGCCTTCGCCTCAGCTTCTTCATATACCTGTTCAGCCCTTTCAATGAGGGTTAGAGTGTCACCCATCCCAAGAATGCGATTAGCCACCCGGTCAGGATGAAACAGCTCAAACTCGTCGATCTTCTCACCGGTAGAAGAAAAGGCAATGGGCCTACCCACCACCTCTTTGATCGACAAAACGGCCCCACCCCGAGCATCACCATCCACCTTGGTGAGGATCACCCCGTCTAACTCCAAAGTAGCGTGAAACACCTCGGCGGTGGCCACCGCGTCCTGACCGGTCATGGCATCCACAACCAAAAAGGTGTAGTGAGGCTCAATAGCAGCTGAGATCTCAACCACCTGCTCCATCAACTCAGCATCTACGGCCAACCTGCCCGCGGTATCACAAATCACCACATCTGAGTTGGCCGCACGAGCCTCAACCAACCCCTTATGAGCTACCGCTACCGGTTCTGAGGGCTCACTAAACACAGGAACGCCGATAGCCTGCCCAAGAGTGCGAAGCTGCTCCACAGCAGCGGGGCGTTGCAGATCTGCGCCTACCAACATAGGGTTACGACCCTGTTGCTTGAACCAGGAAGCTAATTTGGCAGCATTGGTTGTCTTACCCGAACCCTGAAGACCTGCCAGCAACACCACCGTAGGCGGTTTAGCAGGATGCACTATCTCCAAGGTTTCCCCACCTAGGGTTTGCACCAATTCTGTGTGGATGATCTTGATGACCTGCTGAGCTGGGTTCAGCGCCTCGTGTACCTCAACTCCCACGCAACGATCTCGGATTCTCGCTTGCAAGCTACCAACCACATGCAAGTTCACATCCGCTTCAAGCAGGGCTAGCCTGATCTCTTGAAGCACCTCATCCACATCGGCATCACGCAGCACCCCGCGACCCTTTAGACGCTTAAAAATGCCCTCGAATCGACTGCTAAGCGAATCAAACATGCGCCGACCACCCTAGCTGTTGCGAAAGGTACAGATGCCTAGCAGTACAGGCACTAATAAGCTTAAAACACGCCACTAGGCAACCAAACCTTCAACAAACTCTTGAGGATTGAACTCAGCTAAGTCGCCTACACCCTCACCAAGACCTACCAGCTTAATGGGGATATCCAGCTCGTCATTGATAGCGATCACGATGCCGCCTTTGGCTGAGCCATCTAACTTCGTAAGCACCACACCGGTGAGCCCAGCGGTGTGGGTAAACTCTCGAGCTTGAACAAGGCCGTTTTGGCCAGTACTGGCATCCATAACCAACAACACTTCAGCAACGGTACCTGCCGCCTTATCTGCCACTCGCCTGATCTTGGCCAACTCTTCCATAAGGTTGATGCGGTTATGAATACGACCGGCCGTGTCAGCCATCACTAAATCTGCACCTATGGCCGCTGCATGCTGAATAGCATCAAACACTACTGAACTAGGGTCGGCTCCCCCAGCACCCTTCACCAACTCGACACCCGCAAGATCAGCCCACATGCCTAGCTGTTCGACAGCCGCTGCACGAAAGGTGTCACCAGCAGCTAGCACCACCCTACAACCGCTTTGACGATAGCGAGCTGCCAACTTGCCAATGGTAGTTGTCTTGCCCACGCCGTTAACCCCTACAAACAACCATACCGCAGGAGCCCCATTAGTGGACAAGGCGGTGCCATCTTGGCATCCACCTAAATCACTAGCGATCTGAGATTTGAGCAACGCTATGAGCCCTTCAGCGTCTTTGACTCGTGCCTCTTTAGCCCGCTGTTTCAGCCGCTCCAACAAAGCAGCAGTAGAGCTAACACCCGCATCAGCTAATATCAAGGTCTCATATAACTCATCCCAGGTGGCATCATCCACCCCGCGCGACACAAGCGATGATAAGAACCCCGTAAAGGGTCTTCTTTGGTTACTCATTAGATTTTGCTCATGAAGTGTTGCTACTCATCCTCAGATTGGGGAGTAGGTTGCAAATCTGCAAACTGGCTGCGCTCCCCCACTTGCACAAGAATCTGGATGGTCACGCCATCGCGCACCACATCCAAAACAACCGTAGCTCCAGGAATACGGAACTGAATCTTGGCCGCAAGCTCAGTGAAGGTGGCGACCGACTCGTTGTCAATCCCCACGATTAAATCGCCTGGCATCAAGTTGGCCAACTCAGCTGGCGTGCCAGGAAGCACCTCCGCCACCAATGCCCCCGGCAACCCCATTTCTGGGTCGTCGCCCCACACTCCTAAGTAACCCAACTCGGTGCTCTCTCCGTTCAAGATGCGCTCGGCAATGTTCACAGCGATATCAGTTGGAATGGCAAACCCCAAACCAATGTTGCCCATAGAACCGTCGGTGCGTATAAGCGTGTTCATGCCAATTACCTGACCAAATTGATTGGCCAAGGCCCCGCCAGAGTTCCCCGGGTTTATCGGCGCGTCTGTTTGAATCATCTCCACAAAAGCACCTTCGCCAGATCCTTCGCGAACAGCCCTACCTATGGCGCTGACAATGCCGGAGGTTACCGACTGATGCAGCCCATAAGGGCTTCCTATCGCCACGGCTAGCTGCCCCACCTCGACGGTAGATCGTTCCGCGAACTGTGCTGGAATTAGCACAACATCGGTATCCACCTTTACCAAAGCAACGTCTAAAGCTGATGCCGTACCAACCACCTCACCGGGAGCGCGAGTACCGTCCATAAGCTGCACGGTCACCTCTTGGGCATCTTCCACCACATGAGCATTGGTCAAAATGAGGCCACTGGCATCATAAATGATGCCAGAACCCTGGCCCCAACGCGGCACACCATCAGACAAGTCAAGTGAATCTAAGGATTGCTCTTCAACACCAGTAACTTCAATTAACACCACCGAAGGCAACACCGCCCTTGCCACATCCACCACTGAATCCAACAAGGACACACCTTCTACGGGCACGGTATCAACGTTGCTAACCTGCGACGAAGTTGGCACCGACACCTGTGAAGGGTCTACCTGTAATGGCGTTGTGCTATCAACCTCCGGAGCAGAAATCACCACAACCTCAGAAGCTGGGGCATCACGATTGAGAAACACGCTACCTATACCCACCCCAATGCCAACCAAGCCGAACATAGCCAACACAACCGAGACCCAGAGCATAGCCCAAGCCGAACTAGATGCGATACGGGGCGATACAGTGTGTGATACCCAATCCGTTACGACGACCCGATTAAACGCCTGAGAACTAGTTGGCTCAACAAGCTTGGCTGGCTCAGGCAAACGCTGCGCTGAGGAATGCGATTCTGGTCTATCAGTAGACGGCAAAGGGGTTTCTAAGGGATGCTGAAACGAGGGTGAAGATGATTCGGGATCAGTGGGTTCGTCTGATCCCCACCCCCAAAAATCCCAATCCCCACGAGGGGCTTCGGGGTCAATGCTCATTGTGGTTGTTGAGACCTCAAGTTTGTTGCAAGCTAGGTTGAAGAAGAATCTCCGGGTCTGAGGATACCACCAATTTTTCTGAGAGCACCTTCGAACTGCCCCCTGATTTCATTGACACGCCATACAAGCAGTCGGCGGCCTCCATAGTACGCTTTTGATGGCTCACCATCAGCAGCTGCGCGTCTGCCCTAAAAGTTTTCACAAGATTTAAAAAGCGCTGAAGATTAGCATCATCTAAAGCGGCCTCTACCTCATCCAACACATAGAACGGCGACGGACAGCTACGAAACACCGCAAACAAAAAAGCTAGAGCGGTAAGCGAACGCTCACCTCCCGACAACAGGCTTAGCCTACGGATTTTCTTACCCGAAGGACGAGCCTCCACATCCACTCCAGTTTCCAAAAGCGCATCAGGATGGGTCAGACATAACCTGCCCTCCCCATCGGGAAACAGCGTCTGAAAGAGTTCAGAAAAGTTGCGCGACACATCCGCGTAGGCAGCAGAAAACACGCTGACGATTGCTTCGTCGATTTTACGGATCACCTTACGCAGCTCACGTCGACTCTGACGAACATCGTCAATCTGAGATTGAGTGAAGGCATGACGTTCCGACAAAGCCTCAAACTCCTCTAAGGCTAGCGGGTTCACCGGCCCTATGATGCGCAGCTCTTGCTCAAGAGCACGAACGCGTTCTGCGGGAGTCGCGTCTGAAGATATCTCTGGACATGGCACAGCAACTGCTTCTTGAGGTTCGCAGCCCAACTCGCTGCGACACCGCTCAGTAACAGCTTCTAGCTTCACTTCAACCTCAGCTAGCTCTAACTCGTTGCGATGATCTAATTCCCGACAACCGCCCAACTCTGCTTCGACTTGTTGTCGATGTTGGCGCAAGCTCTCTAGTTGCCCTGCGGCATCACAAGCCGCCCGCGACTGCTCATCTCGCTGCTGACGTAGCTTACCAAGACGCAAGTTGGCTATCTCAGACCGATCAGATACAAAGTTCGCTAGCTCCTGCACCACCGCAAGCTTGGTGTCTATAAGAACACGTCGAGCCGCCACGGTTTGACGAGCCTGTGTCATCTGCGACAAGCGTTGTTCTATTTCTGCACGCTGAGCAGCAAGCAAACGACAGCGTTCGGCTAAACCCGCAGAGCGCACTTTGCACTCCAAACGCAGCCTGCCTTCTTGTTCTGTGATCTGCACTTCAACATCACGCAGCTCGCGCTCCAGATGACCAGAGCGCTCTTTAGCGGCTTGAACAACCTGAATACACGCTGCTAAATGCTCTTGAGCTTGCTCTAAACTTGCTTCTTCAACCTGCTGTTGATGCTTTGCGTGCCTCAATCTTTCTTGAAGAGCGGCTGTGGCCTCGTTGGCTTCAGCAACTTTTTCTTCTGCCTCATGCAACATGATCTTGGTAGCACCAGAGCGATGTGCTCCCACCCTCCAACCCAATGAACAAAAACGATCCCCGGTACGGGTAACCAGCACTGCCGACGAATCAGCTAACACACCTGCCATAGCCTCCTCAGCGGTTTCAACCACGCCCACCGCACCCACCAACACATCTAGCAGCTTGTCTATACCAGGCACAGCAGAACGCACATGAGGGCGCAGGGGCATTCCTGTGTTAGAAGCTTTCGGAGCAACCATATCTGCGTCTAGGTGTAGCACTACCCCGCTCACACCCTGCTGCTGCAAAATGACGATGGCACGCATAGCGGCACCAGTGTTGCTAGCCACCACAGCAGCTATGGCCTCACCCACAGCAGCCTCAAAAGCAGCCTCCCAACCCCGATCAACTTCGACAACCTCCAACATAGAACCCACCATGTCCTCCACCCCTACTAAGCACTCAGCACCTGCTTGATCTTGAGCCTCATCCAAAGCCAGCAATAAAGCCTCGTGTCGCGCCTGCCAAGCCTGATACTCTCCAACAGCGGCACCCACAGCAGCGCTTGCCGTATCAACCCCAGCTCTAGCTTGACATGTCGCAAACTCTTGAGCCTCCAAAGCAGCTTGACTAGCCTGTTGTGCTGCCTCTAACTCTTCGGCCTCACTCCAACAGCGATCCAGTTGAGCTACCAAATCCAAGCGGCGCTGCTCCAAGAGCTCAGATGTCTTAGTCATGTCTTTTGAATCTGCTGGCGCATCATCACCTGCTTGCGAAGTCAACTCTGAAGCTTCTCGTTCAGCTAAGGCCAACTCCGTGGCCAAACGATTCGACTCGGCCTCCAAGGTAGCTACCACATCGGCATCTATTCCGGCGCTACGCTCGCGCAGCAAGCGCAAGCGCCGTTCCTCCAAAATGGCCCCCAAGCCGCGTAACCTCTCCACCAACCCCTCAAAGCCCATCAGCTCATCGCCTGAATCACTGCCACCCAAAGCGGCCAACTCCATCTCAGCCGTAACCGAATCTCTGTCCAATGCCTCTAAACGCGCTAGCAACCCCTGAAGCTGCGAACGGTTGTGGGCCTGCTCTTGACTCAGTCGACTCACAAGACTGCGCAGCCGCTGAATCTCCTGCCCTGCTAGATAGCGCCGCAAACCATCCAACTCCGCTAACAACCCCCCGTGTCGTTTAGCCGCGGTAGCTTGACGCTCTAGGGGACGAAGCTGACGACGAACCTCACTCAACACATCAGCTAAGCGAGTAAGGTTGGCCTCGGTTGCCTCCAAACGCCTCTCCGACTTCTCCTTGCGACGACGATACTTAAGCACCCCCGCGGCTTCTTCGATCACGGCACGGCGATCTTCAGGACAAGCATTCAGCACCGCATCAATCTGGCGTTGCGACACGATCACATGCTGTTGACGGCCCACGCCGGTATCGCTCAGCAGCTCTTGAATGTCCAGCAAACGGCAAGGCACGCCGTTGAGAGCATAGGTACTATCACCACTGCGAAACAGGGTGCGTGTAATGGTGACTTCTTCAAACTCGATAGGCAATAACCGATCTGAGTTGTCCATGCTCAGCGACACCTCAGCGCGACCTAATGGGCAGCGCGCTGAGGTGCCTGCAAATATAATTTCGTCCATCTTGGCAGAGCGCACCGATGTAGGTGCTTGTGCTCCCATCACCCATGCCACAGCATCCACCACGTTAGATTTGCCGCTCCCGTTAGGCCCCACGATCACCGTCACACCCGGCTCGAACACCAGCGTGGTGGGATCGGCAAACGACTTAAAACCTTTCAGAGTCAAAGCCTTCAAAAACACTGTCTCGACCCTAGCTAGCCAGCAACAACGTTTGGTGTCACATGCTATGTCAAATTTGACACTGTTCGCAGTAGTAGGTCCAACGGCGCCGATAACGATACTTCTGAATAGCTCGATGACAGCGCGGACAAGGTCGCCCGTTGCGCCCCGACTGCTTGAAAACGTTGATGTACTCGGCATAACCGCCAGGCACACCATGCACATCCACATAGTAGCTACCTTCCAAGGTGCAACCCCTGTGCTTGACAGCATCGTGAAGAATTTCCACCATCGCCCTGTGCAGCCGCCGTAGTTCTTGAGGACCTAAAGAATTGGGGGTGCGGTCATAACGTAAACCAGCAGCAAAAAGGATCTCATCAGAATACAACTCACCTAAGCCGACAATCACGCGATCGTCGGTAAGCACTGCTTTAAGCTTGGCTTCTTGGGCCAATACGATTTGACCAAACATCCGCCAAGGCACAGGCTGATCTAACGGATCAATCCCCATGATCTCCAACTCGGGAATTGTCTGGGTAAGTTTGTCGGCCCGAACCACAATGCACTCAACATCGCCCGCTTGATCCAACAACCGAAGCTGCCCTTTCTTGGTAAAAGTAAGCGACACCACGGTATTGGGCTCGATCTCATCACGATTAGCGTGGCGGCGCAGCTGCCCGCCCGCACCCAAATGAATCACCAACACTTCCCCGGTATCTAACCCCATCATCACATAGAGCCCGCGACGACGCACCCCAGTGATCTTGGCCTTCTCCAAACGACCAACAAACTTCTTTTTGCCACCAGAACGCTTGGCAAGCCCGATTTCCAACAATTCCACCGATTTGATCCGCAAACTTGACAACTCTCTGTCCAAATCGCGGCGAATGGTCTCTACTTCAGGAAGCGCAAGCATCAATTTCTCCTAGCGTCAACGTCGGGTTCTGCATGCCTCAGCGCTTCGGCCGCCAGATCTGCCCAAGCAGAAGCTGCCGCAGCCTGTTCGGCCTGCTTTTTAGAAGTACCCTCACCGCGACCACGCTCTTGACCGTCAAATTGCACCACCGCCATGAACTGCTTGGCATGGTCGGGACCCTTTTCCGACAAGACATACCGAGGGGCAACCTGACCTCTACGCGCGCAGTACTCCTGCAAACGGGTTTTGTAATCTCGCACCCCAGGATTTTGAGCAGAGGTAGCAATACGCTCACCTAAACATCTATGAACCAAGGCCAATGTTTGATCCCACGAAGCATCAAGATAGACAGCACCAATTACAGCCTCCATAGCATCAGCCAAAATAGAAGGCTTATGTCGACCCCCAGAAGCTTCTTCTCCACTACTCAAGCGCAAGACAACGCCTAACCCCAACTGCTCAGCCAACTCCGCTAAAGACTCAGCTCGCACTACCTCAGCCCGTAAAGGAGCCAACTGCCCTTCAGCCATGTCAGGGTAAGCCGCGTAGATCAAATCAGTCACCGCCAACGCCAACACAGCATCGCCCAGAAACTCCAACCGCTCATTAGAGCCAGCATCCAGATGGTCTACACACCAAGATCTATGGGTTAGCGCCTCTTGCAGCAGATTGGGCTCAGCGAAGGCATAACCCAACCGATCCGCAAACGCAACAACAGGGAGAGCTGATGTCAGGAGCTTGGATTGAGACGCCCGTAGACATAATCCACGGCATCTCTGACTGTCTTGAGGTCCTCTAAGTCTTCGTCGTCGATGCTAAAACCAACTGTCCGCTCGCTCAGCTCTTCTTCAAGAGTTTCTACTAGCTCAATCAAGGCCAGAGAGTCGGCATCTAAGTCGTCGGCAAAGGCTTGACCTTCGCTAATGCGGTCAGGGGAAATCTCCAAAATATCAGCTAAACATTCACTAACCAGGGTAAACACCCCCTCTTGATCGAGCGGACCTTGTTCAATGTGAGTTTCAGATGGCACTTGATCTCCACAAGGTATTGGAATCTGTGAACTAAGGAGCTTCTGGGATTTCCAGATTCTCTAAGGCTGTTTAGCCTTAAGACGCTCAATTATTATACGCCACTAGATGGAGTTTTGGGTTCTATCTGGGCGATTCGGGCGACAAAACCTTATGCAACGATCCTACTGTGTCGCGCTCGGCTAGCTCATGGGCCACTTGAATGGCGTTTGCCAATGCCTCAGGAGAAGATGACCCATGGCTGATAATACTGACCCCCCTCACGCCCAACAAAATGGCACCCCCTACTGAATCGGGGCTGAACTCCTCATATAAGGGCAAAAGGGCAGTGTTGAGAAGCTTAGCCCCCGCACGAGCATCCTCAGACGAATCAAACGCTTCCAACAGTGCCCCAACGATCTGCTTGGCCACCCCTTCAGCAGTCTTAAGAGCCACATTGCCAGTGAAGCCATCGGTAACAATCACATCGGCAACGTTTTCTAGTAGGTTACAACCCTCCACATTGCCAACAAAAGTAGCCGCGGTACGTTGCTGCCAAGCGATATCTTGCAGCAAGGCGAAAGCTTCTTTAGCTAAAAGAGAGCCTTTACCAGCCTCTTCACCGTTGGACAATAAGCCCACCCGAGGCACCTGCACCCCCCAACGATCCCTGCAATAAACAGCCCCCATCTGAGCGAACTGAACCAACCATACAGCACTGCATTCGGCATTAGCACCTGCATCTAGCATCACGTTGGGCCAAGATCGACCGGGCACAACTATGGGCGTGGCAATAGCCGGGCGAGCCACGCCACGGACACGCCCCATCTTCAACAAAGAGGCGGCCATAGTCGCACCCGTATTACCAGCGCTCACCATTGCCGAAGCCCGCTTATCACGCACCGCTTCCGCGGCGCGTACCAACGAAGAATCCTTAAGCTTGCGAACACTAGAAGCGGCTTCTGCTCCCATGGCGATAACCTCTGATGCGGCTATAACCTCTAAGCCATCTGCATCCTTTAAAGTGCTGATCTGCTCAGGTGGCCCTACTAACACGACTGGAATGTTGCGTTCAACAGCTAGACGCACACCTGCCAAAACCGAATTGGGCGCATCATCGCCACCCATCGCATCTACAGCAACTGGAAGCAACCCCAAAGTGCTCTGCCCCTTTAAATGCTAAGAAAAACTCAAGCCACCTCAACAGCTTCACGTCCAGCATACCAACCACACTCAGCACAAACCCGATGAGGCAACTTCACCGCTCCACAACGAGGGCAAACGCTCAGCGAAGGTGCTGATACCCGCCACGCCGAAGCTCGTCGGCTACGACTCTTAGCCTTAGACATTTTCTTCTTGGGAACAGCCATAACAAGTTCCTAGCTCGAATTTCCTAGCTCAATGCTCCTAGCCAAGAAGCGTTCCTAGCTAAGGGGCAACAGGCTGGACTGCACAGAGATATAAATGCTCAGTATATGAACGCTCATATGTAAGCACTGGCACAGCAATAAATTTTACTATGAGAAACTTTACTGGCTAATACGCAGCGCGTCTAACGCAGCCCACCGGGGATCCCGCTCACCGTCCAATGATGTTTGCGACTGTTGAAGGGGATAAGTGTCAGGAGCGGGACCAGTACACGCTTGTGAGCATAAGGGCGCTATCGGCAAGGCCAACACCAAACAATCCCTGACCATTGGCGCTAGATCGACCTCAGCATCTAACAAGGGATATATTTCATCTGGGTTGCCAGAACTACTGAACATCTCGCGTAAATCATAACTAACGATCTCACATATGGGGGCCAAGCAACGCCTGCAAACCCCACTCCATCGTGCCGTGATTGTGCCGATGACCTCAATGCCTGAAAGGTGAGATGCCAAGAGTATGTGCAACTCAACCGGACCCTCAATCGTGGCATCAGAGTTCGTTAGCGTCTCAAAATCTACCTTGAGCGATAAGTTGCGATGCGATCCGGGCCTCCGCAACAGCTCAACCACCGGCACGACCATGCAACTGTTTGGGGAACTGGCCTTAGGCGTGACGCTCTTGGACATGGGCCTACTCGGTTGTGTCTTGATCGAAAAAGCCATCGTCTACAACAGGTTCGGACTCCCCGCCGTATTCCTGAATTAGATCACCCAACGGATCGCCTTGGAGTCGCGAGCGAGCTTCTTTGACAGTGTTAAAAATGCGCTCTAGGGCGATTTCAAAGCTACCCAACTTGGTGTCACAATAATCCTCTGTCTCTAGACGCAGTCGCTTGGCTTTAGACTCGGCTTCTTCCACAGTACGTCTAGCTCGCTGTTCAGCAGCTCTCACCACCTCGGTGCGCTGCACCATCGCCTCAGCTTGGGTGCGAGCCGCGGCCAGAATCTCATCGCCCTCACGATTGATTCTTTTCAAAAAGTCCTCTCGCTCCTTCAACAACCAACGGGCTGCCCTCATCTCCTCGGGCAGGTTGTTCAAACACCTCTGAAGTAACTCGAGCACCTCATCTTTGTTAATCATGGAGGAAGCCGACAACGGCATCGGCCGAGCTGCATCCACCAACTCAATAGCCCGTCGCAACGATAAATCAAACTCAGGATCAACGAAGGCACCGCCAACTACTGGTTGCCCCCCAGCGTCAGCCATGTTTTCCGAAGAACCCACATCAGCCATCAGAGCACCTCTCAATCAGTCGTCTAGCCACCGGTACGGGGACCATAGAATCAATTTCTTGCCCAAAACGAGCTAGCTCCCGAATCAGTTTGGATGCCAAAAAAGAATGTTTGCTGGCAGATGGTATCAACAGGGTATGCACACCTGAGATGGCCTGGTTCATCTGCGCCATCTGAAGTTCGTTCTCAAAATCCGACACTGCTCTAAGACCCTTAACAATAAAGTCCACCTGCTCTTCTTTGGCTAGGTCTACCACCAACTTGGCGAACGTGCGAGTGCGAACGTTGGACAGATGAGCAAAGCACTCTTCCAAAATAACCCGACGCTCTTCTAGTTCAAACAACGGCGGTTTTTGCAGATTGCGAACCGCGGCCACAATCACCTCTTCAAATAAACGCGCAGCGGTTTCCACGATCTCCATATGTCCGTTATGTATTGGATCAAAAGACCCTGGAAACAGCACCCGCGTCACAGAACTCTCCCGAAGACTCTTTGAATTATCGCTGCTTGGCGATTACTACAACGGTACCCGCGTAGCGCTGAGATTTGACGACTTCCCAAGCTGGACCCGGCTGTACCTCAGAAACAGACTCAACAACTACCACTCGACTTGAAAGCTGCGCAAGCAAATCTGTCCACATTGTGAAACTATATGGTGGATCACAAAGAGCTACATCAAATTGTCCAGCACCAGCATCAAACCCGCTTGCGGCAGGACCGGTGAGTCTCTGCAACTTGACCATCACATCCCCCGGCACCACATGACTACGCTGAGCCAACCCTGTAACAGCAACATTTGCTCGCAACGCATCTAAGGCCGACGGGGCCGACTCCACAAAGGTTGCCGATGCTGCACCCCGAGAGAGGGCTTCTAGACCCAACGCTCCCGATCCAGCATACAAGTCCAGAACATGAGCATCGTGAAGGAGATCCAAGCTATGCAAAGAATTGAACACGGCTTCGCGCACCCTACTCGTAGAAGGCCGCACTTGTGTACCCTGTGGAATGTGTAGGCGACACCCCTTAGCCTCCCCCGCAATTATGCGCAAAGCCATAACAACTCAGCACACCTCGGTTCAGTTCTTGAGAAGATAATCGGCATCGTCTTCCATCAACAGCAGATCCACCTCTTCGCGCAGCTCTTGATGGCTCACCAACCCGGGGTCTTCATCTAGCAATGCCACCGCTGCGTGACGGGCCCGGATCACCCAATCCCTGTCACGGCGCAACGATGCTAACTTCAAATCGCTGCTACCCTTTTGACGCTCCCCCAAAATAGTGCCCTCGCCTCTAAGTTCTAAATCAGCTTCCGCTAACTCAAACCCATCAGTGCTGCTCACAACAGCTCTCAAACGATCCGCGGCCACACCCACCGCATCAGCAGCCAACATACAGCACACAGATGCCTGATCGCTACGACCCACCCTGCCTCGAAGCTGATGAAGTTGCGCTACCCCAAAACGGTCAGCATCCACAATCACCATCATCGTGGCATTAGGCACATCCACGCCCACTTCTATAACAGTGGTAGCTACCAACACATCTAAATCACCACTGCGGAACAAACCCATCATGGTATCCTTTTCAGGTGAGGTCAGCCGACCGTGCAACAAGCCCACCCGCAAGCCCTCGAGCTGTCCGCTGCGAAGACTTTCGTAAGTTTCTATAACAGAACGGGCGTTGCTGATCTCAGACTCTTCAATGATCGGACACACCACGTAAGCCTGGCGACCTTGTGCAACCTCGCCTCTAAGCTGTTCCCAAACGCCAGCTTCTTCTATAGCTGTCCTTGCCCAGCGAGTAACAATAGGAGCACGTCCCGGTGGCACCTCGTCCAAAGTGGAAATATCTAAATCACCGAAAACAGTCATTGCTGCGGTGCGGGGAATGGGCGTGGCTGTCATCACCAGCACATCGGGTACGTTGTTGCTGCTGCCCTTGGCCCGCAACGCCGCCCGCTGCTCCACTCCAAAGCGATGCTGCTCATCCACCACAACCGCGCCCAACGAGGCAAACTCCACATCAGCCTGAATCAAAGCATGTGTGCCAATCACGATATGGATGTTGCCAGATCTTATGGCTTGTTGAACTTGAACCCGCTCTGCGGCGGTGATCTGGTTCGTGAGCAATGCCACCTGAAGATCTACCTCGCCTGACAAGGTTTGTGCCGATGGCACCTGCAAGCCCTTCAGCAATTGCTGTACACCAAGAAAATGCTGATTGGCGAGCACCTCTGTGGGTGCCATCAAAGCACCCTGATGCCCGCCTTGCACAGCAATGAGCAAAGCCGTAACAGCCACGACCGTTTTACCAGCCCCCACATCACCCTGAAGCAAACGATGCATGGGTACGGGCCTTGCCATGTCATCAGCCACCTCGTCAATCACCCGGCGCTGCGCTCCCGTGAGAGGAAAACCCAGAGACTGAACGAAGCGGTCTAGAAGAACACCCTTGGTTTCATGGCAGATACCTACAGCAACTTGTTCTGCTGCCCGTTTGCGCATGATCAACTTAAGCTGCAACCGCAACAGCTCATCAAACACCAAGCGATTACGAGCTGCATAGCAGATATCCATACTGTCAGGTCGATGAATGGCATCTATAGCCTCATGGCGCCCTAACAAGTCGTTCTGTACACACAACGATCTAGGCAACGGATCGCTGATACCTCTTTGTTGCGAACGACGTAGCGCCTCATCCACCCATCTCCGGATTTCATGGGTTTGAATTCCGGCTTTACCCGACTGCGGATACACCGGCACAATACGACCGGTCTCATCGCCGATAAGGTCAACTATCGGGTTGGTCATCTGGCTTTGCCCGCGATAGCGATCCAACTTGCCAAAAATCACCACTTCTTGGCCTTGACGGAGTTGGCGTTCTCGCCAAGGCTGATTAAAAAACACCAACTTCAAGTTGCCGGTATCATCACCCACCCCCACGGCCACCATGGTGCGGTTACCTCTCAGCTTCTTTGCGAACACGCTATTCACCCGAGCAAGTACCATGGCTTCCACCCCGTCTAAAAGCTCGCAGATGGATGCTTGGTTTGTCCGGTCGATATAGCGCCGCGGATAGTAAGTCAACAAATCCAACACCGTTCGTATATCCACAACAGTCAGCGCCTTGGCTTTGGCCTGACCCACCCTCGTCAAAACCTCAACGCTCATGTTGTTCAGATCGGCCATGGTTAATGCAGGCCGAACAGGGTGGCTCACTCTACTCCCAGATAAAACGGATACAACGGTTGGTTTCCCTCGTGAACTTCCATTTCTACCTCAGGATGGTTCTCTGCCAGCCAACCGCGCAGTTCTTCTACTTGAGCCAAGGTGGCATCGGCTCCATAGATAACCGTCAGCAGCTCATGATCCTCACACAAAAGCTCCTCTAATAAATCAGTGGTGGCTTCGAGGAGGCTTGAAGCCACCACTCGTAGACCTTGGCGATCTAGACCTAACCATTGTCCCTTGACGATGTGGCCTATTTCACTTTGAGTGTCTCGCACTGCCCGGGTTACCTCACCAGTAACTGCCTCAGCGGCTGCATCAGACATGGCCTCACAGTTTTGCGCGGCGCTAGCCAAAGGGTCATAAACCACTAACGCGGCCAACCCCTCGACTATTGCACGAGTAGGCACCACCTTCACGATGGCTTCAACACAAGCATCCACCTGTTCGGCTACGGGCACGATGTTTTTGTTATTGGGCAGCACAATAACCTCTTGAAAACCTAGCAGTTCCACTGCTTGCACAAAGTCCTCAGTTGCTGGGTTCATGGTCTGACCGCCAGCGATGATGGCCCCCACACCCAAGGATTCAAAGATGCGACGCACACCCGATCCTACTGACACCGCCACCACCGCAGTTCGAACAGCTTTAGTTTCACCCGATAAACTTGATTCAAGATTACCGCCCGAAGCGGTACCCCCCAAAATGGTGATCGCGCTACTCGCCGGTGTTTCAACGAGCGACTCAATGTGCTCCACTTGTTCAAACAAATCGGTCACTCGAATCTCAAAAGGACGACCTACCGCAATTCCAGCTTCAATGCTGGCACCAATTTGATTGCTATGAATGTGGCAGTTCCACAAACCATCGCCACCCACAATCACGATGGAGTCCCCCAACTCATCCCAAGCCTGACGGAACTCAGCAACGCCATCATCAGGGGCTTCCAAAAAAAACATCACCTCATAGCGGAAGGCTCCAGCATCTAACTCGGAGTCTGAATCGACAGCACCATCAGAGTCGCTGATAGCTGCACCCACCCCAACCCCAGCATCTACACTCGGCGGTTCCGGCAACTCACGCCCATCAATTGCTGTGGCTAAAGCATCTAACAACAGCACAAACCCTGCACCGCCCGCATCTACCACCCTGGCCCGAGCTAACTGTGGCAACAGCTCAGGTGTGCGAGCCAGCGAATCCCTACCAACCTGCAAACACCGGTTCACCAAATCAACAAGAGCCCCGGCGCTGTTTGCTGTGAATTTGCCCCCTGTTGCATCATTAGTAGCTTCTTCATCTGCAACTTGTTGCACAGCAGCGTTGGCCACATCACGCACCACCGTCAAGATAGTGCCCTCCACAGGAACCGATACCGCTGCATCAGCAGCTACTGAAGCCCGTTTAAGCGCCTCAGCAAGAACGGCTGCATCCAAATAACCCACCTCAGCCACATAGTTGGCCAGCGCCCGCAAGATCTGCGACAAGATCACCCCTGAATTGCCCCTAGCCCCCATAAGCGACCCATGGCTGATAGCCCCACACACCGCAGCCATATCGTCTGACACACCAGACACTTCGCCCACCACAGATTCTAAGGTCAAAGCCATGTTGGTACCGGTGTCACCATCGGGCACGGGATACACGTTCAACTGATTCAGCCAACCTCGATGAGTAGCCAATGCATCTCGAAACCACGCCATAGTGGCCCGCATCTCAAAGGCATCTAGGTGATTTAGCGCCATAACCCCGCGATAATACCTAGTTGCGCCGGGTTAACTCGCGAACTGCCACATCCAACAGTTATCCTGAGTTCGTCCCAGATCATCAGCAAGCAGAATCTCAGCAAACAGAATCACTGTAAAAGGAATCATCATGCAGGGCGTGATCAAAGCATACGACCCAACCACCAAAACCGGTGTGGTGGTACGCGACACAGACATGGCCGAGTTCGACCTAGCTACAAATGCCCTAGAAGGTTCAGTATTTCGGATGTTGCGCCAAGGGCAAAGGGTGCTGTTTAACCTTGTAGACAACCAAGCCACCCAACTCAGGCTGGGCTCTGAAATAGATATGGGTACTCCCTCATTTTTAACTTCAGCTAGCAATGCAGATGCCGGTGCAGATGCCGGAACAAATTGAGCTGGTCCTAGTAGATATTGCCTCACTCTAAGATAAGCAATTAATTAGGCACTTAAGAGCAGTAGCCGTTTGGGTGTTTAGATTGCCATGCCCATCCGTCACGGCACATGTCAGCCAGGCTGCGGTTAGCTACCCATCCCAATTCCCGCTTCGCTTTGCTAGGATCAGCCCACAATGCCGCAACATCGCCTGAACGCCGTTCGTGCTGAACGTAAGGCAACTCTAGACCTGTGACTTCGCGCATGACACCGATCAACTCCAACACCGAAGTAGCTCTCCCAGTGCCTAAATTGAAGGTATACGTGCCGCTTGAGGCACCCTGCAAATATTCCATGGCTGCTAAGTGACCTTCAGCTAAGTCCATCACATGAATGTAATCACGCAGCGCCGTGCCGTCAGGGGTGGGATAGTCGGTGCCACAAAGCGGCAAGGCATCATAACGGCCAACTGCTACCTGCAAGAGGTACGGCATCAAGTTGGCGGGGGGATGAGTTGGATCCTCGCCGATGAGTCCGCTGCGATGAGCTCCCACCGGATTGAAATAGCGCAACAAGACTGCCGACCAACGGGAATCAGCCCGCACCACATCTGCGATCATCTGCTCAACCAACAGCTTGGTGGCCCCATAAGGGTTTGCCGGTTGGGTTTGAACCGTCTCGGATACCGGCAACACTTCAGGATCGCCATATACGGTGGCCGACGAGGAAAAAACAATCCGAAACACCTCGTTGCGCTTCATAGCAGCTAGCAATTGAGCTGTAGTTTGGAAATTGTGGCGATAGTAGCGCAAAGGGTCTACTACAGATTCAGCAACCGACTTAAGCCCCGCGAAGTGCAAAACCACGCTGGGACGCATACACGACATGACCTGATCTAAAGCACTGCGATGACGACAGTCACCCACCACCAAAACAGGTCGCTGCCCGGTGATTTCGGCCACGGCATCTAATGCGACACTAGATGAGTTCTCCAAGCTATCGATCACAGCTACCTCATGGCCAGCTTCCAACAAAGCCACACACATATGGCTACCAACAAAACCTGCCCCACCGGTTACCAACACCTTCTCAACATGGCGATCATGTACACCTGCGACCATGTTAAAACCATACGAGCCTTTAGCCATGCCTAGCGATGTCATCACAGCAATACTTAAGGCGCGGATGCGCAAAGCAGCCATTACTCGGATAACATCAAAGCACCCAAATGGAGGTGTAGCCAAGTGGATGTCAGCTCATACGTTCTTATTCAAACTGAAATGGACAAGGCTCGTCAGGTAGCCGAAGCCATCCGAGAGATTGAAGGCGTGGTGGTCTCAGAGGTCATGACCGGCCCTTATGACGTGATCGCCAAGGCTGAGGCCGAGTCCATGGATCAGCTAGGTCGACTAGTAGTCAGCCAAATCCAAATGGTGGATGGCATCACCCGCACACTGACCTGCCCCGTCATCAACCTCTAGCCCGCTTGGGCCTTATGGTCCAGCATAACCTGACGGATTATGTGAGAATCATGGCGCGGATAGCTAAACCTGCCAGAAAAAAACTACCACCAGCGTAAAGCAGCTCACGACGATCTACCAGATGAGATCGATACGCGTAAAGAATGGCTACCCCAGCTATTGCCGCAAAGCCATAAAGACGGTGTAGATCACCCGGGTCCAAACTGCTGCGGTTCTCATACACTACCCCCACTATCACCTGAGCGAACACGCTTGTTTGAGCCAACACGATGAAAGCCCACAAAGCCCAACGCCTGAACCGTTGCTGATAGTGAGCTGCTAGCGACCAAACGCCAGCACCCGCATTGGCAAACAACACCACCCAAGAAAACCAATCGTGAAAACCTGCCAAGGTGGCTGCAAACACGGCTTCGCTAGCTAGCAAGAAAGGTCTAGGCAATCAGGGACGTACCAACGCCAGAGCCTGTCGGTAGCTCTAGTAATACCGATACGAGCTGAGCAACCCGGTTGGGATGGTGGTGGGATCATATCATCAAGCACTGAGATACCCTCGGTTGCGCGAACTAGATCAGCACCATTAGCTGAACCGTCGACTCCAAACGCAGCGGCGAGCTTAGCCGGACCACTGCACAGGTCGCGATCGCGGCGTGCTTTAAAACGGCGCTCGCGCATTTCAGCAATGCCCATTAACGGGGTGAGCGCCCTAAGAAGAACCGCGCTGCATTCACCTTCGTCCCCACAAACAACGTTGGCACACCAGTGCATACCGTAGGTGAAATACACATACAAATGCCCCGGAGGGCCAAACATCACCTCGGTACGCAGTGTCATGCCACGATAACCATGACTAGCCGGATCGTTGCCACCCCCATAAGCCTCCACCTCCACGATGCGGCCCTGACAATGCCCAGCCACAAACACCTTATTTAACAGCTCAGGACCTACCTCAAGCGGGCTACGGGCGTAAAAATCTCTAGGTAGCCTCATGGCACATACAAAGCAACACGCAAATACAAAGCGATGCACAGCACAACAAACATGCTGAGTTGTA
Organism: Acidimicrobiia bacterium; assembly: GCA_009843865.1. Classification (GTDB taxonomy): domain Bacteria; phylum Actinomycetota; class Acidimicrobiia; order Acidimicrobiales; family Bin134; genus Poriferisocius. Next base: position 11,438 of record VYCQ01000009.1, on the reverse strand, counting down.
ATTGCCACTTACCCAAAACGAGCCCGATCCTCCACAAGTGCAGCACGAAAATGCTCAAGCTGAGCATCCAACGGAACCGTTCCCGCTCCTCCCTGTGTGCTACGACGGCCTACAGCTACACCCGGATTGAGCAATTCAGCGGCTTGGTTACCCAACCTGAGATCGGCTCGAACTAAGTCCACCAGCGATGCTTCGCCATCCAAACTACGCCGCACCAATTCGCCCACTACACCATGAGCATCACGAAAAGCCATACCATCAGCCACCAACCACTCCACCAGATCAATAGCCGCCAAAGATGGCGCATCGGCGGCCGCGGCCATTGCTTGAACATCAAAGGTGATCGTGCTCATCAGCCCAACGATGGCCCGAAGCCCCAAACGCACCTGATCCACAGAATCAAACAGCGGCTCTTTATCTTCTTGAAGATCGCGGTTGTAGGCCAACGGCAGTCCTTTAAGCGTGGCCAACAAGCCAGTAAGGTTGCCGATAAGCCGACCTGCTTTGGCCCTAGCCAGCTCAGCTATATCGGGGTTTTTCTTCTGCGGCAGCATGGAACTGCCGGTGGCATACGCATCATCCAAGCTGGCGAAAGCCACCTCTTCTGAAGTCCACCACACAATCTCCTCACCCAATCGAGACAGGTGAATGCCAATCAAGGCCAAAACAAACAAACTCTCAGCTACGAAATCCCGATCCGACACAGCATCCATAGAGTTCTCAAAAACACCCCCAAAACCCAGCTCCAAAGCAGTAGCTTCTGGATTTAAAGGCAGCGAAGAACCAGCTAATGCACCTGCACCCAACGGGCTCGTGTCTAAACGAGCACGAGCATCGCCAAGACGTTGCACATCCCTCGCTAGTGCCCAGCCATGTGCCAACAAATGATGGGCTAACAACACTGGCTGCGCCCGCTGAAGGTGGGTGTAGCCGGGCAGATAGCTGTCACCAGCTTGGATTGCCCGCTCCAACAACACCTCTTGCAAGCTCAACACATCTGCGGCAATAACTGCTAGCTCCCGCTTAGCAAACAACCGCAGAGCGGTGGCTATCTGATCGTTGCGACTACGCCCTGTGTGCAGTTTAGCACCAGCAACACCAGCTAGCTCGGTCACCCGACGCTCAACCACGGTATGGATGTCTTCATCGCTTGACTCAAAAACAAGCACGCCTGCTGCTAGCTCAGCCTCGATCTGTTCAAGCGCTGCCAAAACCTGATCAGCCTCAGAATCGCTGAGCAAGCCTACCTGTGCCAACATCTTCACATGGGCGCGCGAACCCGCAATGTCATCAGCAGCTAAGCGCTCATCAAAACCAATGCTGGCCGTGTAAGCCATCAACTCCTCTGCGGGGTCATCTGCAAACCTGCCATGCCAAAGAGTGGTCACGACGAATCACCTTCTCCCCTGTGGGCACCTTCTTCTCGTTGAGCCACTACTCCTCTTTGGGCCAGAGTGCGAAGCCGCAAAGCATTCAGCTTGATGAAACCCTCAGCATCAGCTTGTCGATAGGCACCTTGGTCTTCTTCAAAGGTGGCAATCGCCTTGTCAAACAAGCTGTCGTCAGAACACCTACCGGTAACCGTAACTGAACCACGATATAGCTTGAGCCGCACGTTCCCGTTTACCCGCACCTGAGAGTGGTCAATGGCGGCTTGTAACATAGCCCGCTCAGGACTCCACCAGTAGCCGTTATAAACCAAGCTTGCATAACGCGACATCAGCTCGTCTTTGAGGTGAGCCACCTCACGATCCAAAGTGAGGCTTTCCATTGCCCTATGCGCTTTAACCATGATGGTACCACCCGGAGATTCATAGCAACCCCGAGATTTCATGCCTACATAGCGATTTTCGACTATATCCAGACGCCCAACGCCGTTAGCCCCACCTAACCGATTTAGCTCGCTAAGCACTGTCGCCGGACTGAGATTCACACCATTAATGGCCACTATGTCACCCGCCTGAAAGGTAAGTTCAACCTCAGTAGGTGTAGCGGGAGCATGCTCGGGTGCTACCGACCAAAGCCACATGTCATCAGGAGGTGCCAACCATGGATCTTCCAGCGGGCCTCCTTCATAAGAGATGTGCAATAAATTGGCATCCATAGAAAACGGCGATCCCCCCTCTCGCTCGGCCTCAATGGGAATACCATGCTCAGCCGCATAAGCCATGAGCTTCTCCCTTGAACTCAAATCCCAAATCCGCCAGGGGGCAACAACCTTGATACCAGGATTTAAAGCATAAGCCCCCAACTCAAAGCGAACTTGGTCATTACCCTTACCGGTGGCACCATGGGCGATGGCATCAGCCCCGGTTTCAACTGCAATCTCCACCAACCGCTTAGCGATTAATGGCCGCGCAATAGAAGTGCCAAGCAAGTACTCACCCTCATATATGGCATTAGCCCGAAACATAGGAAACACGTACTCAGACACAAACTGCTCACGCAGGTCTTCGACATATATCTGCCTAATGCCCATGGCCTCAGCTTTAGCCTTGGCAAATGCCAGCTCCTCCCCTTGGCCTAAATCAGCAGTGAAGGTCACTACCTCGCAGCCATAGGTTTGTTGCAACCAGCGCAGGATAACCGAGGTGTCCAACCCACCCGAATAAGCCAAAACCACCTTATCAAACTGTTGTTTGTCAAACTGCTGATGAATTTGTGAGACCTGTGTGGTCGACGAACTCACAGTGTTCACCGTATCTCCTTTGTCTGATAGATCTCCTGTACCTGATGACCAGATTGTGATTCACCCAAGCCAGCTAGGCCGCGTAGGTAGATAGCCAAAGTCTCACCATCAGCAGCCTCCGTAGCGATCACTAGCACCGTATCGTCGCCAGCCACAGTGCCCAAAACTGCATCCATCCCAGAACGGTCAATAGCCGAACCCACAACATGAGCTGATCCAGGTGGGGTATGCAGCACCACCAGATTAACCGACCACCCCACGGCTACCACCCACTCGCCCAGCACTCTTTTAAGATGATGGTCAGGAGCCACCTGTTCAGAGGTCGACTCTGGGATGACATAAACCGATCCTCCACCTGTCGGCACCTTCACAGCACCCAAATCATCTAAATCTCGTGAAGCTGTAGCTTGGGTAATCATCACCCCATCGGCTGCCAACAACTTCACCAGATAACTTTGACTAGCAACCAGCTCACGCTTAAGGATCTCAGCAATACGAAACTGTCGCTGATTCTTGCTGAGGCTCATGGGGTCTTCAGCAGATAACTGAGCGCACCCCGGGCTGTGTGCATGCGATTTTCGGCTTGTTGCCAAATGCGACTCTGTGGACCATAAAGCACCTCATCATTAACCTCTGAACCAGGACGTGCTGGTAGGCAGTGCATAAAAATGGCCTCTGGCGCAGCTTCGGCCATCAGCTCAGGGGTGACCATATAGTTGCTAAAAGCGGCTAACTTCTGAACAGCATCAGTCTCTTGTCCCATCGACACCCACACATCGGTATAAACCACCTGAGCACCTTGCACAGCCTCAAAAGGGTCTTCCATAACCACAGGAACAGCACCACTTTGGGCAATCCGTTGCAGATCGTTGGTATTGAAGCAATAATCGCTAGGACTAGCCACAACAAACTCGCCACCAGCCAACACAGCAGCGATAGCCAATGATCGTGACACGTTGTTGGGGTCACCCACATAAGCAATACGACAACCAGCAATCTGCCCAAACGCCTGCTGAATGGTGAGAAGATCAGCAAGGGCCTGAAGCGGGTGGGCTTGATCGCTCAACATATTGACAACCGGCACTGGGCTGACCGCCGCCATCCTTTCCACCACAGTATGATCGAACACTCGCACCCCAATGGCAGCGTGATAGCAAGCCAGATTACGAGCCACATCTTCAGCCGACTCACGCTCATCAATACCCACCTCAGCCCCGATAACCGACACAGGATGACCGCCTAGCTGCATCACAGCCATCTCCATGGAATGCCGGGTGCGAGATGAAGGCTTTTGAAACAACAGCGCAACGCCAGAGTCTTGCAACACTTTAAGCGGACTGCTGTCACACGCCGTGCGCAACACCTGAGTCAATCCAGCTGAGCCGAGGTCGTCCACCTCTAACAAACAGGCAACATTGCTCATACCTCAAGCACCTCTTGAAGTATCACAACTCCGTGAGCGATCTCGTCGTGGCTGATGATGAGCGGTGGTGCAAGACGCAATGATCTGGGCCCCGCAATCCCCACAAGCAAGCCTGCGGCTTGGGCTGTGCTCACAACCTCGTTGGCAGACCGCTCATCGGCGAGCTCCACGCCTAGCAACAGCCCTCGGCCCCGCACGCTGATCACCTTGTCCAGATCTAACAGCGCAGAGGTCATGATCTGGCCAGCATGAGCAGCTAAGCGCGGCAGGTCTAACTCTTGCATCACCTCTAGGGTGGCGTGAGCTGCTGAAGCTGCTAAGGGTTGACCACCAAAAGTAGTGGCATGGTCGCCGGGTTGAAACACCGCTGCCACCTCAGATCGAGCCCAGCAAGCACCTATGGGCATGCCATTACCCAATGCCTTGGCGATGGTAACCACGTCGGGAACCACGTTGTCGTGCTGATGGGCGAACCAGCGTCCTGTGCGGGCTAGACCGGTTTGCACCTCATCCAAAATCAACAGCAGTCCACGCTCATTACACAATTCTCGCACCGCAGCCAGATAATCACTCGACGGCACATTAATGCCGCCCTCGCCTTGGATGGGTTCGAGCAGAACTGCTGCTGTGGTGGGATCAATGGCGCGCTCTAATGCAGCAATGTCATCCCAGGGCACATGGCGAAACCCCACAGGCAGGGGTTGAAATGCCTCATGTTTTTCGGGCTGACCCGTGGCATGCAAGGTAGCCAGGGTACGACCATGGAAAGACCGGCCCGCGCTGATAACGGTGTAACGGCCATGCCCAGCCCATTTACGCGCCAGCTTGATGGCGCATTCGTTGGCCTCCGCACCACTATTGGCGAAAAAGACCTGCCCAGACAGCCCGCCGATAAGCCGATCAATCATACGAGCCACATGCAGCTGCGGCTCGGTTGCATACAGGTTGGAAACATGGCAGAGGGTCTGTGCCTGTTGGGCTATCGCCTCGGCCACCCTCTGATGGGCATGACCGAGGTTGCACACCGCAATGCCACTAAGAAAATCCAAGTAGCGGCGATCTTGTCGATCCCACAACCAACATCCCTCACCACGCACAAACATCACAGACGGGGGCGGATAGGTGGACATAACAGGACAAACACTTGCCTCAAACTCTGCTATCACGAGTTCTGCTGCCCCTCACTAACCATGGTGCCCACGCCCGCATCGGTGAACAACTCCAACAAAAGCACATGGGCAGTAGTGCCGTTCACGATATGAGCCGACACCACACCGTGGCGCACAGCGTGTACAGCAGCCTGAACTTTGGGAATCATTCCCCCACCAATAGCTCCAGCAACAATCATCTCTTCTAAATCCGAAGCAGTCGTAGCACTGATGAGGCTGTTGGGATCGCTAGGATCGGCATAAAGCCCCTCCACATTGGTCAAGAACACTGCTTTAGCAGCACCAAGAGCACCAGCCAATGTTCCAGCCACGGCATCAGCATTGATGTTCAGAGCCTGACCAGCTGTATCAGCACCAATTGTGGACACCACCGGGATCAAGTTCTCATCTAACAGCCTGCCAATGATTGCAGTGTTCACAGAGGCCACCGTTCCCACAAAGCCCAACTCAGGACGGTCAGCTCTCGCCGTTATCAACCCCGCATCTTCTCCCGACACCCCTACAGCCAACGGCCCATGATCGTTGATGGCCGACACAATCTCGCGATTCACCTGCCCTACCAACACCATGCGGGCTATATCAAGCGTCTCAGCATCTGTAATCCGCAATCCATCCACAAAGCGGGGCTGCAAACCCAGCCGCTGCATCATGTCTCCGATCTGAGGACCTCCGCCGTGAACCACCACCGGCCTTATACCCACCGAATGCATCAAAACAACATCGGCTGCAAACCGAGCTAGACCCTCGTTAGAAGCATCTGTGGCACCTAACGTGCTGCCACCACACTTCACCACCACGGTGGCACCGCTAAAGCGCTGAATATAAGGCAGAGCCTGGGTCAGCACCGCGGCAGTGCAATCGGGAGATAAATCAAGCGGTGAATCCCTCATGAAGTACCCATGTTCTCGTCCACATAAGCGTGAGTGAGGTCGGTGGTGATGATCCGAGCAGTTCCGTTGCCCATGCCTAGATCCACGTTCAACTCCAAATGTCGACCAGCCATGTACTCGGCCAGCTCGCTGGGGTGAGCGGGTTCGCCGTGGTCATACACAACATGAGGGCCATAAGCAATGGTCAACTTAGTATGGTCAAAAGCCACGCCAGCAGCACCCATCTCAGATGCAATACGACCCCAGTATGGGTCTTGACCATACCAAGAACACTTCACTAGCTGGCAATTAGCAGTATCGCGTGCAGCCTTAGCCGCCTCTGCATCAGATGCAGCTCCAGTAACCCGCAAAAACACGGTTTTAGTAGAGCCTTCTGCGTCATCAGCCATTTGCATCGCCAAGCTCTCACAAGCCGCAATCACCGCCTCAACTAAATCGGCATAAGCAACCGCACCAGCTTGCCCGTTAGCCAAGATTAACACGGTGTCGTTGGTTGATTCAGCACCATCCACCGTAAGGGTGTTAAAGGTACTAGCCACACCGGCACGCAATGCCGCAACAAGCTCCTCAGAAGAAGAAGCGGCATCTGTTGTTAGCACTGCCAACATAGTTGCCATGTTGGGTTCTAACATGGCCGCTCCCTTGGCTATACCCCCCACAGTAAAACCGTTGCTAGCTATGGTCACCTGCTTAGGCACGGTATCAGTGGTCATAATGGCCTGTGCGGCTTGGGGGCCACCGCTGGCGCTTAAACTTGCAATAGCCGCAGAAATACCCGGAGCGATCTTGTCCATTGGCAGCCCGTAGCCGATGAGCCCGGTAGAACACACCAGCACATGCTGAGGAACCACACCCAAACCAGCAGCGGTTAGCTCACACATGCGGCGAGCATCAGCCATGCCTTGTTTTCCGGTGGCAGCATTAGCATTGCCACTATTAAGCACTACAGCTGCTGCGGTACCTTGAGTGACGGCTAAATGCTCGCGACACACTAACACCGGTGCGGCTGTCATCTTATTAGAAGTAAACACCCCCGCAGCGTTCACCGGTGCGAAGTCGGCGGTAGCCACAATTGCCATATCGTGTTCGCCGCTGAGCTTGATCCCGCACCCGATCCCGCTAGCCACGAAACCCCCTACATCAGTCACGCTCATGGAAACATCCCGACGCGAGGCAATCCAACAGTTTCGTCTAGCCCACAAATCAGGTTGGCACATTGAACAGCTTGCCCAGCTGCACCCTTCATCAGATTGTCAATAGCACAAAGCGCCAACACAGTTTGGGTGCGCTCATCAAAACGCACGGTGAGGTGCGCCATGTTGCAACCCAACGTGGCCTTGGTTGATGGAACACGCTCAGACACAACCACAAAAGGTTCATTGGCATAAAAGTCTGCAAGCGCGCCAAGCCAAGCTTCACTCGATGTGCCAAGCAAGGCTTCACCCGAAATACTTGCGGCAGGCTTAGCATAACAAGTAGCCAAAATACCCCTGCTCATGGGTGCAAGATGTGGGGTGAACAGCACCGACACTCCGCAAGCCTGCTCTATCTCAGGCGTGTGGCGATGGTTGAGTAACCCATAAGCGGTGAAGTCTTCGTCCACACCGCAAAATGTGGTATGCGCCTTAGGGGATCGGCCTGCACCAGACACACCACTAGCAGCATCTACGATCACACCGTCTGTTTGAATAAGGCCCATGCGAACCAGCGGGGCCAGCACCAGCGCCGCAGCGGTTGGATAACAACCCGGTACAGCCACCGCACTACACGCAACTTGACCATCACCTACTAAATCTTGTCGAAACAGTTCAGGCAGCCCGTAAACAAAATCCTCACATACCTCAGGGGCAAAGTGAGGCTCACCGTACCAGCTGAGGTACTGAGCTGAGTCGTTCAGCCTAAAGTCAGCGGCTAAATCGACCACCAATTTCTCTTGATCCAGCAATTCTTTAGCTAAAGACATGGACTCACCATGAGGCAATGCCAAAAACACAAGCTCCACTTCATCTACAAGCTGAGGGTTATAGGTGGCAAACCTTTTGTTTGACACAGCCGCTACCAGGTTGGGATAAACCTGAGCAACCGACACCTCAGCCTGACTGTCACCAGTGATGAACCCAACATCAAAACTGTCATGTCCATGCAACAGGCGCATCAACTCAGCTCCGACATACCCCGATGCTCCAATGATTCCTACGGAGATCTTTTTCCCGGAGATCTTTTTCCCCATGCCTTTAAGTATGCACTAAATTGCATACTCATGCAAACACTTAAGCGACTAGCGCTCGCGGCTATGCGGGTTGATCTAGTTTGGGTCTGCGGGGAATGAATGCGCTGGTGCGTTCCACATACTCGCTGTAGCCAGAACGCCTCTTGTGGAGACCACGTTCCAACATTGCAACCCCCGAAACCTTCAGCAGCAACCACGTCATGATGGCAGGGCCAATCAACCCCACAATTCCAATTGGAACCGAAGCAGCCACAAGACCAATACCCCACCAAACGGTGGCATCACCGAAGTAGTTAGGGTGACGGGTGTAACGCCACAGCCCTTGATCCATAATTGTGCCAGCATTGTTAGGGTTGGCTTTGAACCTAGCTAGCTGCCAGTCGCCAACCGCCTCAAACAACAACCCCACCACGAATATGACAGCCCCAATCACCCATAAGACCTCTACACCCTTGCTGGACTCGCTTATCCCGATCTGCAAAGGCAACGACACCACCCACATCACCGCACCTTGCAACCCAAACACCCTGCCCAAGCTGATGAGCCAAAAGCGATCGCCAGCACGACGACGCATAGCCTGATAGCGATAATCCTCTCCTTTGCCGATGTTACGGATAGCCAAATAAATGGTGAGCCGCAACCCCCAAACGGTGACCATGGCCACCAAAAACACCATCCGCACCCCGTGGCCACCTGTGACGACCATGGCTGTCCACGCCACCGCCACAAAACCAAAGCCCCAAGAGATATCCACGATGCTGACATCTCGGATCGCCACGCTGATACCCCATACCACCAACATAAAACCAACGATTACCAACGCTGACACCCCAAAAACCATGCTGCTCAACTTAACACCTCAAATTGGCTAAGACCTGCACCCCTTTACTTGCTTGGATAGTTCTGAGCGTTAGGCTTCAAACCACATGACCACCGATTTTGATGCCATCTTCAAGGCTTACGATGTGCGGGGCACCGTAGGAGACCAACTTGATGCCGACGGCGCGCGAGCCATCGGTGGAGCTTTTGCCCGCTTCGTCACCGCTGGAGGGGACACGGCCATCCTGATTGGCAGAGACATGCGACCAGATGGCGAAGAATTGGCAGCAGCATTTGCCTCAGGGGTACTACAACACGGCCTAGACGTGGTTGATGTGGGGCTTTGCGCCACCGACATGCTGTATTACGCCTCAGGCAAGCTCAACTTGCCCGGAGCGATATTCACGGCATCGCACAACCCCATCGGCTACAACGGCATCAAAATGTGCAATGCCGGAGCTGCCCCGCTCAGCTTTGACAGCGGGTTAAACACCATCAAAGCCCTAGCGATAGCTGGTGCCGAGCCAACCGCGGCCCAAGGCACCCTCAGATACCATGATCTACTAAACGGCTATGTAGAGCATGTGCGTTCCTTCGTAAACCTTAACTCTCTTAAGCCGTTGGTGGTTGTCGCCGACACCGCCAACGGCATGGGCGGTCTGGTTCTACCAGCAGTATTCGAGGCACTGCCATTTCACCTAGATCACCTCTATCCCGAGTTAGATGGCACCTTCCCGAACCATCCGGCCGACCCACTACAACCCGAAAACCAACGCGACCTGTGCAACCGCGTGCTAGAGATCAATGCAGACATTGGACTGGCCTTTGACGGTGATGCCGACCGCGTGTTTCTAGTAGATGAACATGCCCTGACCATCTCAGGATCAGTGACAACAACCATCATCGCTCAGCTCATTCTAGAGCGACACCCCGGTGCCACAGTGCTCCACAACCTGATTTGCTCCAAAGCGGTGCCAGAAGCTATTCGCAACGCAGGTGGCAAACCCATACGCACCCGTGTGGGACATTCCTTCATCAAACAGGTCATGGCAGAAACTGATGCCGTGTTTGGGGGAGAACACTCAGGCCACTACTACTTCCGAGACAATTACAGGGCCGATAGCGGCCTTATCGCTGCGCTGGTTGTGCTAGAAGCGCTCAGCCGCCACCCTCACGGGCTATCAGATTTAGTATCTAACCTAGATCGCTACGCCTCTTCAGGTGAGATCAACACCGTTGTAGCCGATGCCGATGCCGTAATCAATACAGTGGCTGCCGCCTTTCCACACAGCATCCAAGACCGACTTGACGGATTGACCATAGACATGGGCGATTGGTGGTTCAACCTACGCCCATCCAACACCGAACCTCTGCTAAGACTCAATCTAGAAGCCCCTACCCTCGGCGAGGTGCAGGCCAGGGTAGCCGAAGTGCAAGCTCTGTTCTAGCGAAAACTCACTTTAGAGCGGGTGACGAGAATCGAACTCGCGTCATCAGCTTGGGAAGCTGGGGTTCTACCACTGAACTACACCCGCTAACATCAAGCACTGTACCCAATCTACGATCACAACCTAAACTAAATCCGTGATCCTCTCCGATGCCTCCATCCGCGAACAGCTAGCCGCCGGGCGCATTCAGATTGAACCCTTAGACACCGAAGCGATCCAGCCCTCCTCGGTGGACTTACGCATAGACCGACACTTCCTGGTATTTCGTAATCACACCGAAGGACTAATCGATGTGAAAAAACAATTGGATTCCCTCACCGAACCAGTAGAAATTGAACCCGATGGCTTGTTCATCTTGCACCCTGGCGAGTTTGTTCTAGGTGCCACCCTAGAACGTGTACAAGTACCTGAAGATCTAGTTGCCAGACTAGAAGGGAAATCTTCACTAGGTCGCCTAGGGTTGCTGATTCACTCCACTGCGGGATTTGTAGACGCGGGTTGGAACGGGCACCTGACCTTAGAGCTTTCCAACGTAGCTACCCTTCCCATCACGCTATATCCAGGCATGAAGATCGGCCAGATTTCCTTCATCTCCATGACCACTCCTGCAGACAACCCCTACGGCTCAGTCGCGACCAAATCAAAATATCAAGACCAAGCTGGCCCAGTCCCATCCCGCTACTTTAAAAACTGGTGAGGAAGCACTGATGAGACCTAGTGGCGGGGGCGGGATTTGAACCCGCGACCTTCGGGTTATGAGCCCGACGAGC
>VYCQ01000018.1 GCA_009843865.1 Acidimicrobiia bacterium | reverse complement strand
CCCGTGAGCCATTCACACCGTATCAACTGCTGCGAGCACTCGGAACCGAACCCATCACCCACCCAAACAACTCGCAACGTTTTGTCGCTGTTGTTTTGGCGATCGGCTATGGGGCTGTTTCGGTTTCGAAGACCTGTGAGACTGCCATGTCGACACATTGAAGGACAGCAGGAGCCTGGAATATGCGGTTTCTGCGGGCATCGCCCCGCTGTTCGAGTATCCCTGCCTCAACGAGCCTGGCAATCGCTCTTCTCGCTGTTTGCTCGTCTGCGCCGATCCCGGTTGCTGCGATCTTGGCGTTGATGACTGGTGTGCTCCCGAGCATTTCCATGAGCCTCATTTGCGCCGGTGTCGGATTCGGCAGCGCTTGCGACCATGACTGTCGTACTGCTGACGTGGCCGCCTTGAGCCTCTCTCCGTAGTCGCAGGCGTGGACGAGCGACTCCGCGAAATGCTTGGCCCACCGGGCTATCCCATCTAGGCGCTCTGGGCTGTTGGGAGGGCCTAGATGCCTCGCAGTGTCAAGAGAAGATATGTACCTTGCCTTGTCCTGGACCAAAATAGCGCTGATCGGCACAGTGGGCTTGCCGACCATACCGCGCCGGGCCAAGACGTAGTGGATGAGGGCGCGCCCGGTGCGACCGTTCCCGTCGGCAAACGGATGCACTGTTTCGAATTGCCAGTGTGCCAGCGCGGCGGCGAACACCGGAGCCATCTCTGAGTTGTTGCAGAACCAAACCAGATCTTCCATGAGCCATGGAACCGACTCCGGCGGAGGCGGAACGTAGACCGCCCGTACAGGCGTCATCCCGCCAATCCAGTTCTGCTCTTTCCGCAGCCTCCCGAACTGGGCCGCTTTTGCCGACACGGCCATCAGGGTCCCGTTCAACTCGCACAGGTCGTCCACGGACAAATCGGCCCCAGAGAGTCCCATGTCCACAGCGGCGGAGGTGATGTCGACATTCGCGGCCGATTGCAAGTCGTCTTCGGCTGTGGGAGAAGCGGGATCGGGTAGCGCCTCGGCCTGCGCCACCCTCCACAATGGAGAGTGAACACCCTCCATTGTGCTCGAAGCCAGACCTTCGGCATGGTTCACTATCCACTCAGGGGCGAATGCCTGGCTGCCGCCGATCTGATACCTCATCAAGGCAATGGCCGCATCAGCCATGGCGCGCTCGGTGTCGGCGTCCAAATGCGGAGACCAGTTGGCGATGGTGTCGGGGATGAACGCCGAATACACGCCCTGATGCTGCACCGGCACACCGCCAGCCTGCTCTTGCCATGTCCGCGTGACGATCTCCGACACTGGCGAGCCCTCCTGCCCGATGTCCACAAGAACAACCCTTGCGGACATTATATCCATCAAATGTCCGTAAGGCTTCTACTCCGCTCGGCCAATCATTCGTCCACAAGCGGCTGAGCTTCCCCGCTAATCGTGGAGAGGTTAGTTATAGGGGTTGGCTAGAACAACGCGTACCGTTCCAACGGTGTCGGCGATATCGGCGATAAGGGTGCGGGCATCGTCTGCTGCCTCAAAGTGGCGGACAAGGGTTTCGGCGGTGTCGCGGGCAATGCGGGCGAGTTCGGCGGCGGTAACTTCAATCTGGGCCAAGGTGAGATCGGGCCGCTCGTCAGAATAAGGGCCAGCGCGGTGCCAAAGCGAGATCTCCTCTAGCGTGGTCTTGTTTGCGGGGTCCGTGGCTGGCTTCGTCACATCCCGGTACGGTGATGGAATCCTCGCCGCCAGCCTGTCGAGGGAGTGAATCCGCTCGGGGCTGCCACCCACAAGACAGACCACAGTCTTCATGGCGCTCTCGATGGCCTTCTGCGAATGGACGCATACGTCGACCATCCGCTCATAGCGCGCCTCGCTGTGGCGGCGGGCGCTACCTACCGAGGCGGCCCTTTGTTCCCGGGGGCCCTCGTCCAAGCGGTCCTCTACCCGGCTCAAGGCATTGCGGACATCCTCCAGCCTGCTCAGCGCCTCGGCCCTGTTGTCAGGCGGCATCCCGATCTCCTTTCCCCAATCCACATCCGTGTCGTTGCATTGGCCGCGAACTGCCACCAACACAGCTTCATCGGCGATGGCCGCCTCCAACGACGACGACACCACGGTTGTGCGCCGCGCCCACTCGGGGCGGTCGGTAACCCACACATCAACCTCGAAATCCAACAACTCACCCGCCCTTTTGACCAGACACCGCTCAAGGTCCGGCCGACAACGATAATCGCCCAAATCGTCGAACACCGCCACCAAATCGATGTCGCTGCCATCGACCGCCTCGCCCCGGGCTACAGACCCGAACACCAATACCTCAATGGCCCCCAGCACCACGAACCCCTCGCCTAAACGTCGGGCATCCTCCAAACCAGGAACCCCCCACTCCACAGGAGATGCCAACTCCACAGCCTCGGTGACCGCAGCCTCCGAAACGAGAGTTCCCGAGCCCGCAGTCTCCAATCCCCGCGTTAGCACCGATCCCATTCCACAATCCTACCCCCGGCTGATTGACCCTTGTAAGCTTCCCCCTGAACGTACCGTCTTATCCAATCTTTTTCTCAATTAGCGCTTATACAAGAGTTTTTTCTTTGGTTGGTCAATTACTTGCGTAAAACGCGAACTAAAAGAGCTAGCCAAAAGCCGTCAAACGCGGATGGCGCAAGCAGTAGCCTGCGGGCGACATCTTGTCAATGCGCTATGATTGTAGCGTGAAGACTACAGATCAAGGTTTGGAGGGGGGAACTGGGATGAGGCGGCACCCGAGCCGCGCCATCACCTCAGGCCCTCGGTTAGGACAGGCTATCAGACAGGCCCGAAACGAGCTTGGCTGGACTCAAGCCGAGCTGTCGGTGAGGTCTGGAGTGGCCCGACCTCAGATTTCAGCCATCGAATCGGCCAGGGCCGATCCCAAAGCATCAACACTAATCGCACTGCTGAGGAGCCTCGACTGCGAGATGGAGATGCATCCGATAGACCACACCCGATTCAGGCTCGATGATCACCTAAAGGCAATCATGGATGATGGCTGAACTCCAAGTCCTCATTCACGGCGAACGGGCCGGAACCGTCTCAGATGGCAGAAACGGGCAGGCACTGTTCTCCTACAGCGACGAATACCTTGCCCGCCCTTCACCCGTGCCGCTATCCACGAGCTTTCTGCTTGATTCGCGCCCCCATGATGTGGAGGCATGGCTAGATGGCTTGCTAGCTGACAACGATGAGGTCCGCAGGAGGTGGGCCACCGACTACGGCATCTACTCGACTAAACCTTCCGATCTGCTCGGAACCCCCGTGGGACGCGACTGCGCTGGCGCAGTTCAATTCTGCCGCCCGGAAGACATCGCCGATCTGGCCTTGCGGGACAGCAGGATCGATCCGCTCACCGAGTCTGATGTGGGGGGCATCGTGACGAATCTTCGTGCTGATGCAGCGGCATGGAAAAAGTCAGCCCACCAGCTAGGTATTCCCCGTTTGGAAGCATCAGAACGCATGAGAGACCTGTCGGAGCGGGTTCTAGCAGCGTTCAACGCTGCCATAGAAACCTTGCCAGCCCGAGCAGCGCACTCAACACACGCGTCCAACCTGTTGGACGCGATCGAGAAACGAGCAGCCACCGGCAAAGCGGTCTCGCGCTCTATGGCCCACAACGATTGAGAAAGCGTAAAGAAGCTCAGCCTCCACTACTTACATTGAAAGCGGCGCAAGTTCAGCTGCGTATGATACATTGATGATACTATTTTTGATACATTCATATACCTATAAATGATGGAATATATTCGTATCGTTTGATACATTGGCCCTCGTGAGAAAAGCTGGCGGCGAATCGGTGCCAAAAAGCTATGTGCGTCGTGTCGTCGATGCCGAGATTGCCTCGGCGTTGCGGGCACTACCTGCGGTTGTTCTTGAGGGTCCTCGTGCTTGCGGCAAGACCTCAACGGGACATCAACACGCCCGCAGCGAGGTCATGTTTGCTGGCAATGCCGGAACTCGAACCGCAGCCAGTGTTGACCCGACCAAACTCCTTATGGGGGCCGAGCCGCGCTTGCTCGACGAGTGGCAGCTCGCTCCCGAAATATGGAATCACATGCGCGCCGCTGCCGATGACGGTCAGCGACCCGGGCGCTTCATACTAACCGGCTCCGCGGCTCCGGCTGACGACATTACCCGCCATACCGGAGCTGGCCGCGTCAAGCGAATCCGCATGCGGCCGATGTCGCTTTTCGAGACGGGACTATCATCGGGAGAGATTAAACTTGGCGACCTTTTCGTAGGCTCCGCCGGATATGTCGAACCGCCGCCGGTCAGCTTGTCGGATCTTATCGAGGCGGCATGCCGGGGCGGCTGGCCCGCAAGCATCAGCCTCAGCATCGAGGCTGCTCAGGAATACGCGGGGTCGTATCTAGAGGAGATGTGCCGCGCTGATATTCCCCAACTCGGCACGGCCCGCAGCACAGTTCGCCTACGCCGCTTGCTGCGATCGCTGGCACGCAACATCGCCACTGAAGTTTCACAGCGCACGCTCGCAGCCGATACCGGGGGCGAAATACCGCTTGACGCACGGACCGTGGCGGCATATCTCGACGCGCTTGCCTGCGTATACGCAACTGAAGATCTTCCCGCGTGGTCAACGGCACTACGATCAAGGGCCAACTTGCGTCAGACCCCCAAGCGACACTTGGCGGATCCCTCGCTGGCCGTGGCCGCATTGGGAGCCAATCCAACGCAGCTTTACGACGATCTCGAGACCTTCGGTCTGCTATTCGAATCCATGGTGATCCGGGATCTGCGGGTTTATGCACAGCCTCTCGGCGGCGAACTGGCGCACTACCGAGACAGCAACGGTCTTGAGGTCGATGCTATCGTCGAACGCCGCGACGGATCGTGGCTCGCCATCGAAATCAAACTCGGCGGCGAGACTGCGATAAACCAAGCGGCACGAACACTGCTCAAGCTGCGCGCCACAATCGACACATCCCGCTCTGCCACGCCCTCGAAACTGCTGATCATTACAGCGACCAGCCACGGCTACGACAGGCCAGACGGCACGACCGTCATCCCCATCACCGCACTTGGACCCTGAGGGCCTAAGCAACGCACAAGAGCCAGCAGTCATCACCCATCAGCCCTATCAGAATGTGGGGATTGATCGTTCAAAAAGTCGGAGCAACGAGGCGACTGACAGCAGGCTCGGGTGCCTCTGCGAAGAGCTGCAATATCAGCCGTTGTCTTTAGCCTTAGGGGCGTGCAGCGAATAGCCAAGGGCCTCTATTGGCGCGGCTGGCCGGAGAAACACGAGTTCGCTTACATGTCTCCCAACTACACCATCGCTGCCATGCTGCTCGCAGGCCCTGGGGCAGGTCTCGCCGATGCCGATGCGCTACACGCGCTGCGGTGGACAACCCAGGTCCCATGCAAGGCGCTGATCAGCACGCTGGGCGCCTCACCCAAGCCGCCCCATCCGACCGTGGTTTACAGACCGAGGAGGAATCACAGGAGAGCTGAGTTGAACTGGACCGAGGTCACGGTCTTAGAAGCCGTGAGCGTGTTCTGGATGTCAGAAGAACCGTGGCATGAGTGCCTTGATAAAATCCGCAGTGGTGTTTCCACGAGGCGCATGCCGTGGTGTGCCCCAATCCGTCCAGACAAACTGCGATGGGCAGCAGAGACAGAGAATGAAGCGACTGTCGATGCCCTGCATCTGCTCCAAGAAGTCTCGTCGGAGATTGACAAGATGTCAGCAGTCGTGTGATGCCAGGAGTACGCGGTTCCACGGATCCGGTTGACGGCGAGCACTACCAGAACCCTGCTGGAAGCTGCGCGATCTGGGACCGAGGTGCAAGGCAAACGCGCTCAAGCAGCGCGGCCGCTGCAACTGCTCCGCTTAGCGACCGACCACCGACTCGCTCTATACCCTGAGCTTGCCACCTAAGGCGATCATGGACGATGGCTGAACTCCAAGTCCTCATTCACGGCGAGCAGGCGCGGTGTTCCATGCCGAATGCCCCCACGTTTGTGCGCGATAACGCTTTTTAGCGCGTTGTGCGCCCCGTTTGTGCGCGGTAGGATGGGGTGGTGAGCGCTCGCCCCCTCGCATCGACGTCGGCAAACCCCAACCCCTTCTCACCGGACTTCGGTCAGGTTCCCGACGCCCTCGTCGGACGCGACAACCTCCTTGCCGACCTGTACGAAGGACTAGACGCCGGTCCCGGCGACAGCCGCTACACCAGTATCGTGCTAGGGGTACGCGGTTCGGGCAAGACAGTCGTGCTCACTGAGGCCGAGCGCCACGCGGCAGCCTGCGGGCGACATCTTGCCAATGCTCTATAATCGTAATGTAAGGGCAACAAAGTAAGGCACTAACCCCAGTGATCGGCTTGGTACTCCACCATGTCGTCTCCGTGAAGCTGCTTTGTAGCATTGCCGATGCGAACCCAGAACTCAGATGGAGTCCCTCCTCCCTCTACCGCCTTAGCGAATACTGGCTTAGCCGAGGCTGAAGCTGTAACGATGCACACATCTGCTCCAGCATGAGACTCAAAGTTGATTCGCACTGTAGCCGCAGTTGGGGCAGACAAAGCATTGTCGAGAACCTGCCGCAAGAAGAGTTCGTAGCCATCGGGGTTGCCTTTGTTCCCCAGTGTCCGCATATCGTCAACAAGCCCAATCACATTCGCGTCGTCATCTACTCCGATAAGAAGTTTGCCGCCTTCGGCGTTAAGGAATCCGCAGACTGTTTTGGTGATCACATGCTCCATCCTCTTGTCTGGCTGACCAGTGTGCAGGTTGAGGCGAGCAGTGGATTTAAATTCGATAGTCCGCGATTCACCAGCGGCAAGCAGATCAACCAGAGCAGAGGACAAGTAATCTTCACTGGGACTATCCCACAAGCGTTCAAAACCACTCCGGGTTACTCTGGCCATCAGCACCCGGCGCTTCTCAAGAAAGTCCGGGTACTCCAATTGCTCCCAGCCCACCGGCAGCGCATGCCACTCAGTTTGACGTTGGAGCTGATCTGAGCTCAGGCGACCAGACATTGCTGGCCAGTACTCCATGGGATCATCAGACCCAATATCGAGGTTATCCGGCCAATCCAAGAACGCCATGTTGGCAATAGCATTCACCTGTCGGGTCTCAGTGATACCCCTGGTACTCAGGTGAGCCTTTGAGAACAGGTGATGGCGTTCAACTGATCGAGGTGCATATTCTCCCGATTTCAGCATATCCCTCATCTTGAGGCTACTGAACAGCAGCTCAGCATCAAGCACGTTCAGAGCAGCCCAATAAGCGCAAAGTGCAGGAGACTTAGCTGATGATGTGTCGAGCCGGGTGGGAAGAGTGACTTCCCAGTAGTCGTTTGTGAAGTTGGCCCTGATTTGGCGGTCAAACTCGGCACAGAACGCGTCGGGGTTGTTCGGCTCGAGAGAGCTGATGCGGCCCAAGTCGGCATCCAGGGCGGTTTCGCCCGATCCCGTGTAACGGCCGGTGGTCTGGGCCATAAAGAACCATCGGGCCATCACGGCCTGAAGAGCCGAGACACTCAGACCAAATTCTCGACGACCGATCAGCCAGATTACATAGCAATAGATCAAGGCGGTATCGGAGGTAATCATCCGCCGCCTGCGAAAGCCAGCAAGGGTCAGGCACTTGAGGTACTCATGCCAGTTAGTCAGATCAAGCACCTCATCTTGGGCCAATCGCAGCCGCTCAAACTGTTCATCTCGGCGAGCAATTGACACCTCGCCGGTATTCAAATCCTTGCCACGAAGGATGCTGTAGACATGCTGGAGACGGGCTCTGTGAAAAGCTAGCCCGACGCTCGCCCGAAGTAGCTGATCTGGGCTCGGATCAATAAAGGTGTTCTTTGGCGACGGACCCTGCACAAAAGGGTCAACGGCATCGCGGCTGAATCGCTCGAGTTCTTTTCGCCCCTTCTCCCAATGAACCGACATCAGCGTGAGAATGAAATCAGACTGCCGAAGTTGGACTCCTTCGGAGTTGATCCGCACGAATATCTCCGCAACCTGCTCCTCGTCGGCAGTAGCATTGAGTTCGATGACCTGAAATCGAAAGTTCTGAAGGTCGTAGACCCGATCAATTCGGTCCTCTAATTGATCTTCTTCAGCCTCAGACAACGCAGCGCCTCGACCGTCAGATAACCGTGCAAAATAGGCTCGCAGTGTGGGTCGGTAGCCTTCATTCCAGAGTGCTGTGATGTCGGGAATGAACTCGGGATCCTTCTCAATTGCGGCATCGGTTACTTCGAAGGTCTCATCGCGGGGCCGAAAGGCGATGCGAATGTTCTCGTGCTTGAATCTCTGTGAGAGCACGGAATGCCCAGATATCACCGCGTAAAGGGATGTGAGCCTTTGTTGACCATCCACAATCAACAACTTGGCCACTTTATCTTGCTCACCACCGCCTATCGTCCGGGTGCCGATCTCCGCACCGGTTTCCCAGAACAGCAGCGTCCCTACAGGATATCCCCGATACATGGAATCGAACAGATCCCGAACTTTCGCTGATTTCCATACGAACGGCCGCTGGATGTCGGGCAGAGCAATGTTGCCGTTCTTGATGCTCTCAATCAGATAAGTCAGGGGATATCCAGTATCTCGGTACATCGTAGGAGTCACGAGAGGACAGTTTAGAGTCTATGGCTCTGCATCAAACACCGGAGAGGTCAAGCAAGTCGAAGCAACACACCGATAACGATTGCGATCAAGAGCATCGCCACTACTATCCAATGAGTGGCAACGAAAGCAAAAGACCGCATCGCGGAGCTGATCAAACTCGTCAGCCACCATGACCAGCGTTACCACGGCGACGATGCTCCTGAGATTCCCGATGCCGACTATGACCAATTAAAACGCGAGCTGCTGCGGCTTGAAGAGGCCCATCCTGAACTGGTTCAGCCAGACTCCCCCACACAAACCGTCGGTGCTGATCCCTCAACCCTGTTTGAACCGGTAGAACACCGAATACCGATGATGTCATTAGACAACGCCTTCAGCCAAAACGAACTGAAGGCTTGGGCAGAACGGGCTCGACATCGGCTCGCTGCTTCAGGTTCAAGAACCCACTATCGCGACGAACAGACAACAGGGCAACAGCCACTGCTAGTGGCTAACGAAGCAGACGATGAGATAGACGATGAGACAAGCGATCGCGAGAAAGGTGAGAGCACAAGCGTCAGCGCTACCGAATCTGAACAAACGGCAGCAGAGCTTGGCACCCTAGTATGCGAGCTCAAGTTCGATGGTCTGGCCGTTTCACTGCACTACGAAGACGGCAAGCTGACACAAGCTGCTACCCGGGGCAATGGCCGAGTAGGAGAAGACATCACTGCCAACATGCTCACCCTCGACTCTCTGCCACATCGGCTGAGCGCAGGAGCACCCAAAATCTTGGAGGTGAGAGGAGAGGTCTACATGCCCTTGGCAGCCTTTGAAACACTCAACGCGCAGCAAGAGGCTCAAGGCAAACCCCGTTACGCCAACCCCCGCAACACCGCAGCTGGCTCACTGCGCCAAAAAGATCCGAAAATTACCTCAAGCAGGTGTCTAGCCATGTGGTGTTATTCGGTTGGCGAAATCCAAGGTGGCCCCAAACTAGACACCCACAGCGCCACTTTAGAGTATCTACGGCATCTGGGCCTACCGGTTAATCCAGAAACCATCACGGTCAACTCCCTAAGTATGGCCTGGGAGTTCATCCAACACTGCCAAGACATACGCCACGACCTGCCCTATGAGATCGACGGGGCAGTCCTCAAGATCGACCGCTTAGATCTTCAACAGAAGCTAGGGACAACTAGCCGGTCGCCGCGCTGGGCCATCGCATACAAGCTGCCTCCCGAAGAGCAAACAACCACGCTCTTAGACATTCATGTGTCTATTGGCAGCAAAGGCAAAGCTACTCCGTTTGCTGTGCTAGAGCCTGTGTTCGTGGGGGGATCTACCGTGGCAATGGCCACCTTGCACAACGAAGACCAAGTTCGGGCAAAAGATGTGCGCCCTGGAGACACCGTGGTGGTTCGCAAAGCAGGCGATGTGATTCCTGAGGTGTTAGGACCAGTGTTGGAACAGCGTCCTTCCGATCTATCGAAGTGGACGTTTCCTTCCGTCTGCCCCTGCACACACGCCAAGCCATTAATCCGACAAGATGGTGATGCAGCACACTACTGCTGTTTTGAAAGCTGTCCCGAGAGGCTTCGGGGTTGGATTAAGCACTTCGCTGCCCGCAATGCATTAGATATTGAACACTTGGGCGAGCAGCGAATCCGCTTGTTCATCAAACTCGGGCTCATCGCCAACATAGCTGACATCTTCAGCTTGAATCCCGGCGGATTCGAACTGCTGAAAGAACTCAAATACAGCACTTGGGCTACTCGTCTCAAAGACGGCACGGAGATTTTTCTAGATACCAGCCTCGTGGCTGCCCTTTCACATCTCGACACCAAAAACCAACATGAGCTGCTCGTATCAATCCAACGCTTGAAGCACCGTCCGCTCGCCGAACTGCTGTTTGCGCTCAACATCGATGGGCTCGGTGAGGTAACAGCCAAGATCGTGGCTCAAGCCTTCCCACATCTCGACGAAATCGCCGAAACTTCAACTCAGGAATTACTACAGATCAATGGGGTTCAAGCAAAGATGGCAGAAGCTATAAAAGCTTTCTTTAGCTCAAAGGAAAACCAAACATCCCTTGCCAAGCTGCGCTCTGCGGGAGTCAGGCTGAATAACATGCCGACCTCAGCTAAGAGCGAAAACCTGCTGGAGCACTATGACACCCCTCCTGTGTTGCCAACCTCACCCTCACCACATGGCAGGAAATTGACTTCAAACCAAGAACAAGCCTTGCAACGGGTTATCAGGTTCATCGAAGGGAAAGGGGTTGGAGAACAAAAGGCCGCTCTGCTTTTCCATCTGGGCCTAATTGCCGATTTCAGCGACCTGTTCACCCTGGATGTGACCCAGCTTGACCAGTATCGAGAACTCAGTTGGAAAACTCAACTAGCTAACGGGCGCGAACACACCCTGCACGCAGATGAAATAGCCCACCTAGCCAGCTTCGCAGAACTTTCTTTGTCCAATCTGAGCCAAGCCATAGAAAAAGCCAAAGCTCAACCGTTGGCTCGACTATTAGTTGGCCTCAACATACGACACTTAGGAGACACTGCCTGCGAGGTTCTAGCCGATGCCTACGAAACACTAGACCTCATTATGAAAGCTTCAGCTGAAGAGTTAGCTCAGGTGGAAGGAATTGGCCCAGTTATCGCTGCAAGCGTGTGCGACTTCTTCCAGTCGCAAGCAAACCGAGAGATCATAGAGAAACTGCGGGCTGCGGAGCTCAGCTTCACTCAGCACCCCAGCAATAACACACAAGCTGAAGCCCCATCTGAAACCCCCTCGCAAACCCTGGCAGGCATCACCATTGTGTTCACCGGCACGCTTCAGCGCTACGACCGCGAAACGGCAGCCGCTGCCATCAAGGCCCGAGGTGGCAAGTCGACCAACAGCGTGTCATCCAAAACCACTGCCCTTGTGGTCGGCGAAAAACCTGGCAGCTCCAAGCTGAATCAAGCTCAAAAACTGAGAATCCAAATCCTCAACGAAGCAGAGTTTGAGTATCTCCTAGACACCGGACAACTACCACCAAAACCGCAACAATTGAAGTAGCCATAATACGCCCAAAAGCTAAAACCTAGTCCCTGCTATCAACAATAGATTTATCACTAAACACGCACATCTAACTCTTCACACCATTTTGAGGCGAGACTAGGAATCCGATCAATCACTTCTCGACCAAATACAACTTCGTCTACATAACCCATGTGCATCATATCCAAAATACGACAAAGATACGATCTTCCACCCGACCACCAAGTCTTATAAGAATCAATGATTAAATAATGCTTAACATGAATCCCTGCATCGGCTTTCAGGTCTCTGAGTTCCATACCATCTAACAGTGTTTCATATACCCCATCCGCTATTCTACTACCAAAAGTAGTGGTATAATAATATTCTTTAATTTCCCAAATTGCTATTGGATTCACAGTAGAAGGAAACGCACCGTCCATCCGTCTAGATAATGTACTTAGCAATTGCCTACCATCAGTTATTTTTGTCAACTGCCTAGGATCATAATCACAGCTGAGATCACCTATAATCGACTCAATCATTATATTCACTAGGCATGTTAGGTAAGCTTTAGCCTTCTTTTCTCCCTTTTGCTTATTCATTGGCAATGGACACTTAGGATCAAAACACCCATAAACATGTTGGAACAGTGCGCGTGCCTCTTCAGCATCCATAAGCATCCCCTTAACCCTGTTGTTTAGGGTGTCAGCCCTATAATGGAAATACTCAACAATTAGATGCCCTCTCGCATCTAATTTATTGTCAAACTTGATATCTGTTCCACCTAAGTTGAGTTCTCTAAGAACTTGCATTACTTCAGATTCAGATGGTGCACTGACTGTAGAAGTATTACGACGCGTATACCCAAATTTTTCGCTGATAGCTCTCACATATGCCCAGAAACCATAAGACTGATTAAGAAATTTTACATTTGGAAGCATAAAAATTTAATACGTAAGCAATAGTCTATCTTTGACAACTTCACTTTCTAGTGTCTGTCCACCCATCTGAAATCTCTTCAACATTGACCTTCCACAGTTGACAAATATCTCTCTTGCAAATAATCCAGTTGGAATAGGTAAATCTACTGCAACTTTTCCTGAACTCTTAGTTCCATCAATACTAAGTACAACAGCGACCCCACGACTTTTACATCTTGAAATTTGATCTATAAGATCTTCAAAGCTAAAGGCTTGAGCTCCATAAAGAATACTCTGAGTATCCGAATAGGGAGGATCACAATAGATTACATCACCCTCTTCAGCTAAGTTCATTGCCAAACGATAATCCATGTGTTTAAACTCAGTTTCACAAGTACGTTCATGCCACGCATCTACCCGTTTATTAAATGACTGAGGATCAATGGGATTATGGCTCCCACATGGAGTTGACATAACTCCATCTTTTCTAAATCGAATTACACCTCCATAGCATGATCTACTTAAGAACAACAAATCGGCAGCATTAGGATTGCAATTAAAGGATGATTTAACTTCTTCATACACTTGTTCTTTACCATAAATGGCGAGCTTTATCCAACGATCGAAATACCAGCGCTTTAGCAGACCAGGGTTTGCCTGCAAAGTCCTAAATAGATCAATTAATGGACCAAACGAATCTGAAGCCACGGCCTTTGACGGAGCAAGTGTTGCCAAAACTGCGCCACTACCTAAGAATGGCTCGAAGTATGCATTAAATCGAGGTGGAAAAAATGAGACGATTTCATGCGCAAAACGCTGCTTATTGCCAATCCACTTCAAGAGCTGCGACTTGAATGGTGCCACCGCAGTAGGCATCTCTAATGACATCTGTGCCATAACCGCACCTTATCGGAGACAATGACACTATCTCTGACAATCAAGTACCACAGGTAATCGCAGTATCGTTGGCGCTATTAGAATGGATCATAAGCCCAAAGCCAAACCAAGCACATCAGCGTCCACCAAAGTCAGTGCCAATCAGGCTCTCCATCAACTACATCAAGCAGAGAATGCGCCGAGAAGCAAGATAACAACCAGGACGCTAACTCGATCACCGATTTTGCATATTAAATGTTAGGGGCTAGCACTATCGGATCTGGTGCTCACTGGCCAAAGTTCTACAGACCAAAGGGAGGCCATGGAACCTCCCTTCCCCTAACCGCTATGAAAATACCGCGGCACCGCTCCATCTAGCACCCCAACAAGTACCAGCACCCCTCCTGCATCACATACAACGTTACAAGGCATCAATCCTACGAAGTTCTTCTCGAATCATCTCAAACTCTGACCAGCTCATCGGGCGGCGACCGCTCGTCAATTCAGCGGGTGAAAAACGTGATGCGATCCTCGTCAACTCATTTCGCAAAAACTGCTGTACCGATAGCCCTGCGGCAGCTGCCTGTTCCCGAAGCCTCTAACACACCTTGTCGTCTAGATCTTTGATGTTCAAGTCCACACAGCTGCTCTACCAAAATGGTAGAAGCAAAATGGTAGAAGATTGCAGGGCTGACGATCAGCACAAAACAAGTTGTCGCACACGTTGTGGCAAGCTTGTCAAGTTGAGACCTCATAGACATCGCTACTAAAAGGAATAAGCGCCATGGTTGAGATCGTAACTGCAACTGAAGATGGCCTAAAAGACGGCCTACCCCAACCAAAGGGCTTCGTAGACGAGCACGTAGACGAACAAGGTCGCACCCGCGACCACTACCAGCCCGTACAAGAGTGGTTTAACCGTCTCACCCCGACCCAAATAAGCGCCCTAGAAGAAGCACGTAACGAGTCATTCCGGCGACAAGGCATCACCTTCACCGTGTATGGCAACGAGGAAGGAACCGAACGAACCTGGCCAATGGACCTATTCCCCCGCATTATTGATGCTCAAGAATGGGCTGGCGTCGAACAAGGACTCGCCCAACGGGTAACAGCTCTCAACCGCTTCTTGGACGACATCTACTCAGGCGAGCAGGCAATAATCCACGACGGCATAATCCCGCAACATCTAATCACTTCTTGTACCGGCTTTGAGCGGGAAGCTATGAACGTGTCGGTGCCGCTTGGTGCCCGCTGCGTAGTGGCTGGCATCGATCTCGTGCGAGGAGCTGATGGTGTCTACCGGGTGCTTGAAGACAACCTACGCAATCCCAGCGGCATTTCCTATGTAATCGAGAACCGAGCTGCCATGACCAAGCTCTTGCCTGCTGCCTTCGCCAACCTAGCAGTGCGCTCAGTGGACCACTACGGGCGATCCCTGTTACGAGTGCTGCGCTCTATCGCGCCACCAGCTTGCGGGGACGATCCCACGATAGTCGTTCTTACCCCCGGCATATTCAACTCGGCCTACTTTGAACACGCTTTTTTGGCTCGCAGCATTGGCGTAGAACTAGTGGAAGGCCGCGACCTGATGGTGGACGACCATGTTGTAGCCATGCGCACAACTCGAGGGTTAGAACGAGTAGACGTGATCTATCGCCGCATCGACGATACGTTTTTAGATCCGGTGGTATTCAACCCACAATCCAGCCTAGGGGTACCTGGACTAATGGCCGCAGCCCGAGCTGGCACCGTGACGGTAGCCAACGCTGTGGGCAATGGGGTGGGCGACGACAAGGCTGTCTACGCTTACGTGCCCGACATGATCCGCTACTACCTAGACGAACAACCCAAAATAGATAACGTCACCACCTACCTGTTGTGGGATAACGACCAACGAGCCGAAGTGCTAAAGCGCCTAGATCAGCTTGTAATTAAGCCAGTAGCTGAATCTGGAGGATACGGCATCGTAATCGGTCCTCAAGCCAGCGACGCTGAACTAGCCAAGACTCGCGACAAAATCCTGGAAAACCCACGCAGATGGATTGCCCAAGAAGTAGTGAACCTGTCACGTCTACCAGCGTGGAACGGTAAAGAATTTGCCCCCCGACACATAGATCTACGGCCCTTTGTACTGTGCGGAGAACAAACCGAAGTGATCCCCGGCGGCCTCACTCGAGTAGCTATGCGAGAAGGCTCGCTCATCGTAAACAGCTCCCAAGGAGGCGGCTCTAAAGACACCTGGGTTTTAGGCGATGCTAACCAGGCTCAGGAAGTCCAAGCTAAGAAAACTCAGACTCAAAAAACCCAGGCTCAAGAGCAACAAGCTGAGGAGAACCACCGCTGATGCTGGCCCGACACGCCGAAGACATGTTCTGGGCTGGCCGCTACCTAGAGCGGGCCGAAGACACCGCCCGCATGATACGAGCCACATTGTTAAGCACCGTGGGCGAAAGCCCTGCCCATGGTGTTGAACGGATGGGAAACCTCATCAGCACACTGCGTCTCGAAATGCCCACCTCAGCCGACACTGTACAAACTATGGCCGAAAGCCTTACCTCCACACCACCCATTCTGCACAGCACCGCAGGTCTAGGTCTTGACGTGCAAGCAGCGGCCACTGCACTGGTGGCCTCACCCAGCTTGGCGGGCTCGGTGGTGTTTTGCATCGGCCGGGCACGCGAGAACTTCCGATCCTTGCGAGACCAAGTGCCCTCAGAACTGTGGGAACAAATCAACCAAATCCACCTGCGTATGCATCAAAACGACTTCTCAACCACGATGGAACACGACCCCTTCCAAACTTTAGACTTCATCCGCGTAAGCTGTCAGTCGCTCACTGGGGTTATCAGCACCTCTATGTCGCAAGGCGAGGGCTACCGCTTTTTGGTATTAGGTCAATCCCTAGAACGAGCATTGATGACCTGTCGACTAATCAGCGTGCGCTACCCCGAACTTGACGGCTCCTCCTATGATGAAATGGCACTCACGCTCCGCTCGGTGTCGGCGCTAGAGGCTTATCAGCGAGCGAGCCGATCCTCACCGCTAGCATCCGATGTCGCCCGATTCTTACTACTAGACGATGCCTTCCCTCGCTCGGTGCTGTACTGCCTGAGAGCCTGCGAAGCTCATGTAAATGCCCTATCACCGGTGGGTAAAACTCCGCCAATGCGCCACCTCGGACAACTTCGTTCCAAGCTAGAGTATGGTGATTTCGAAACGTTGCTGGCTGAACTACCTGTGCTTTTAATAGATATTGAAGCTGGGGTAAGAGGCGTAGCTGACGATCTAAGCCATTACTTCTTTCGCAATGCTGAGGCATTCGACCTGCACTGTCAGGCAATCGGCCCAGGCGTTTCGGCATGAAGCTGGACATTTGCTATCGCACGCTTTTCTGCTTCGACACAGTGGTGCGAGAGTCGCAGAACGAGGTGCGAGCCTGCCCAACCACCAACCAGCGACAGCAATTATTGAACTACCGACTTACCTTAGAGCCGTCGGCTAGAATCTTGTCGTTTACCGATTATTGGGGTACCCGAGTTGATCAATTCGGCGTAACTGATGATCACCATGCCTTGGAGCTAACAGCCGAGGCTTCGGTAGAGACGCAAGACCCATTAGCGATTACTGCTACCCCACCACTTGAAGCGCTGAGCGAATCGGAGTTTCGTCAGTCCCACGAGGAGTATCTGACCTGCACCCGCCACACAAACTGGAACAGCGCCCTAGCTAAAGAGGCTCACAACCTCACCAACGATGAGCCAGATGTGAACTCTGCTGTGGCAGCTATCTGGGAGTTTGTGAACACGCGTTTGTCTTATGAACCAGACAGCACTCAAATCGGAGAATGCATAACCGAGATAGCTGCCAGAGGAACAGGCGTGTGCCAAGACTTCGCCCATCTCGGAGTGGCACTATGTCGCAGCGCAGGCATACCGGCCCGCTATGTATCAGGCTATTTGTTCTCTAGCAACGATCGCACAGGCAGTATTGACAGGGACCTAGTACGGGTGCAAACCCACGCATGGTTTGAGGCTGCCATTCCCGGGGTAGGTTGGCAGCCACTAGACCCTACCAACAAACTAACGGTAGGCCACCAACATGTAAAGATCGGCCATGGCCGCGACTACGACGATGTGCCCCCTCTGCGAGGGGTGTATTCAGGGTCGGGAGTACCTGAGGTAAAGGCTTCGGTGGAAATCCGTCGCATGGACCCAACGCTTTCCCCCACCACGCCATTGCAGCCATCCTTGTTGCGAGAGGTCATGAAACCCCACACACGCCTTCAACATCAACAACAGCAGCAGTAGCAACAACAAAAACAACGCTAACAACGGATGCTAGGAATAAACCTCAAGGCCAAGCTGCTCAAAAATTTCATCACGACCTCGCTCAAAGGTTTCCTCATCAATACCACCTGCTTGATATTTCTCATTAAGCAAACGAAAATCCTCGTAAAGCTGTGCTTCGGAACGTACATTTAATGGTGACGTTTCTTCGGCCTCTAGGGGGAAATCAAGCTTGCCATGACGCCTAGCTTGCTTAACGGCCGCCCGCTCTCGTTTATCCTTCTCACGTTGTCGCTTCTGGAAGCTCTCTGATCCACGTCCCATGACAATTCCTAGTTCAAGTTTGTTTACACCAAATAACTAGTCTAAGCCCTCAAAATGTATTTTTGGCATATCCCCGTCTAGAACTCCTAAAATCAACAACTCCTAGAATCAACAACAAGAAATGATTAGCAAGAAATAATTAACAAGAAGCGCCAAAGGAGAACACTCTGGACCGGGATTTTGCGGCAGCCACGCTAAGTAACTTGCAACTACCTGCTGAAACCCGTCTGCTAGCGGTATGCGCAAGCAAACAAGATTGGGAACTGTTGACATCACTGGGGTTCACCAATGTGGTGGTCTCCAACTTGGATGAAGCCTTCGCGTCATTGGTACCCAAAGGTTGTTGGTCATACCAAAACGCCCAATCGCTGAGCTACGAAGATAATACTTTCGACTGGGTGTTCGTGTCTGAAGGGCTACATCACTGCCGCTCCCCCCACCGCGGGTTGCTAGAGATGTACCGAGTATGCCGTGAGGGGATCGTGGTAATTGAGGCCCGCGATAATACGCTCATGCGCCTAGCTGTTCGAGCTGGTTTGGCTTTACGCTATGAATTGACCGCAGTAACTAGCCAAAGCTGCAATGCTGGTGGGCTAGACAACACCAGCGTACCCAACCACATATACCGATGGACTGAAGCAGAGATAATCAAGACACTGAGATCTTACGACCCCTCTGGCGAACCCCAAGTTGAGTTCCGCTATGGATTACGCCTCCCGAGCAAGGATGCTTCCACCAACCCGCGGCAACGTTTTGCACTGCAAG
The DNA here is from genome assembly GCA_009843865.1 of Acidimicrobiia bacterium. Classification (GTDB taxonomy): domain Bacteria; phylum Actinomycetota; class Acidimicrobiia; order Acidimicrobiales; family Bin134; genus Poriferisocius. The sequence continues at coordinate 17,903 of VYCQ01000018.1, read as the reverse complement.
TTGGCGGGCCTGTGCTGCTTGCTCTAACCACAATCTGTAAACGCCAACGTAACCAACTTGCCATCATCGCCCGTCGACCCACTGCACTTTACCCCTGGCTGCGCTACAACAAAAACCAACTCGAATTCAACCCCGGCTACGCTCAACCACATCAACCCCGTAAAATCAACCTGTCCAGCTAAGCTTTGCATTCCAACGCTAATTACACGCATAAACAGCACGCTCCCGCCCACGTAGCTCAGCACGGACAGAGCAGGGACCTCCTAAGTCCAAGGTCGCAGGTTCAAATCCTGCCGTGGGCGCTGCCAAGGGTTTTCTGTTGTTGCCAGTGGGTCTGTGTTGTTCCCCATTTCCCCAGCGTAGCGACCGTTTATGTCAGTGACCGGTGGTAGGCTGTTCCCAGTATCGTTCGAGCTATCCCCGAAAGAGTGGGGGATAAATTGGGGGATGGAATGCCGCAGTTGACCGCCGCGAAGGTCAAAAACGCCGGTGTGGGAAAGCACCACGACGGCCAAGGATTATTTCTGAGAGTGTACGAATCCGGGTCGAGATGCTGGGTTCTGCGCCTCACTGTGGACGGGCGCCGCCGCGAGATCGGGTTGGGAGGCTGGCCCGAGGTGAGCCTGGCCGACGCCCGCGCCAAAGCATTCGAGCACCGCGCCGCGGTAGCCAGCGGCCGCGATCCCTTGGCCGATAAACGCCGAGGCGACGTGCCGACCTTCCGGGAGGCAGCCAAGAGAGTTCTCGATGCCAACAGGGCGCGATGGCGCAGCGACCGGACCGCCACCCTGTGGTGGGTGTCGCTTGAGAACCACGCGTTCCCGATCATCGGTGATCTGGCAGTGAACCGCATTTCCCAGTCAGACGTGCTGCGGTGCGTGGAGCCGATGTGGGCGACGCGCACCGAAACGGCCCGCAAGGTCCGACAGAGAATCCGCACGGTGTTGAAATGGTGTCAGGCGCACGGTTACGTGCAGTTCAACATGGCCGGCGAAGTCATCGACGGGGCCCTGCCGCCGATGCCCCGCGTGAAGTCCCATTTCCGGTCGCTGCCCTATGGCGAAGTCGCAGACGCGCTCGCTGTTGTGGAGGAGTCCGGCGCGTCGCCTTCGGCCAAGCTGTGCCTGCGGTTCACCGTGTTGACCGCCGCCCGCTCCGGCGAGGCCCGCAACGCCACATGGGACGAAATCGACTTCAACGCGTGCGAGTGGACGATCCCCGAAGAGAGGATGAAGGCCGCATCCGAGCACCGGGTGCCCCTCAGTAACGCCGCTCTCGATGTGTTGGACCAAGCCAAGGACTGCCACGACGGCTCTGACTTGGTATTTCCATCCCCGCTCAAGCCGGGCAGACCCCTGTCCGAAATAACGCTGACGAAGATTTTGCGCGACATCGGCCTGGCTGACCGGGCCACCGTGCACGGTTTCCGGGCCAGCTTCCGCACCTGGGCACTCGAGCAGACCGACACACCCTGGGCCGTTTGTGAGGCTGCGTTGGCCCACAGCCTCGGCGACTCAACCCAACAGATCTACATCCGAGGCGACGCCTACACCAAGCGCCGCAAACTCATGGACCAATGTGCCCAGTATCTGGAACGGCCATAGGATGGGCTGCTGAACAAATCGCCGACGGGAGACACCGTGAAGAGGAGTGCCGTCGCAAATACTATGTCGCCCTCAACCGCAAGCACGGAAATCTCATGCGCAGGCTCTGGCAGTGGATTCGTGCTCTATTCGGACGCTAGGACGAGGCAGGTAGAGGTGGCCGCTTCGGGTTCAAGGCCCTCGACCACGACTTGCAGTAGTGCCGTTGGAGTGTTGGGATCGGTCTGCTGCACGCACCCTTGTTCGGTCCAAAAAAAGACCAAGCAGTTCGGAGTCTTACCAATGAACTATCGGTTGTGGGAAATACAGTTTGCCGGGTCTCCCAAGATTCTGTGGAGTGGGGTCAAGCCCAGCGCGGAACAACTAGCGACCGCCGACCAATTGGGGATTCAAGTGTCGCCCGACGACACATTTGCCACGGTCGCCTCCGCCATCCTGGAAAGGGTCGGCAATGCAGTTGGTTGCCCTCCTCGTGCCGTCACGGACCGCCAGCGGGAGCTGGCAAATGAGTTGGAGATCGACGTGACGGACTGCGCCTTTTCTTGGAGCGCGTTTGTCAGAATCAAAGAGGCAATTCAGCTCTCAAACCTAGAAACAGTGAGGAGAATGGAGCTGAAGCCCGGCGACATAGTCGTCAAAGTAGAGGACCCTTCAGAACGGCGCCTGAAGGAAATACTGGGTGAGAGATGGGAGTCCTTCGCAGGCGACTTCCCCAGAGAATTCGAGGTGGCCAGTATTCGGGAGGACGGCCAGGTCTTTTTCAAGGACGATAAAGGAAAATCGCCGGCCCGATACCTCAGGAAACGCCTGACTCCCTAGGTGACTGAGTGACTGGACTTCCGGACTAATCGACCAGACGTGTCATCGTGGCAATTGAACCTCCCCGGGTAGTACGCAGGCTGTGGGGCCTCCGGGGTTTGGTGGAGGCTGCCGGTGGGGGTTCAGAGTCCAAGGTCGATGCCGGGTTGCGGGCCTCGGCGATGTGGTGTGTTGTCTTGTCTTTCGTTGATTGCTTCGACGACCAGGGCGATGGCGTTCTCGCGGTCTTGGACTCTGTCGGGGCCGTAGGTCTTAATTACCAGCGGTAGCAAATCTGAGCTGTCCATGTTCTGCTCGTTCATCAGCATTTCGATGTCGGCTATGTCGCCGGGGCGGGCCGCGTACGCCTTCATGGCGAGCAAGTACTTTTGGGTGGCTACGGCGAAGCTGATCCTGTCGCCCTCATACACCGGCTCTGATTGCAGGCCCTCTGGGCGGAACATCGATGCGGCATGGTTGAGCCAGTCGGGTCTCAGCCCGTTGCGTGCTGCCACCGTGGCGATCGCAGCATTCAGTCTGGCGGGGAACTCCTCGAGGGTGTCGACATCGTGGGTGGCGCGGTCGTTCCACCGCAGGGCCAAAGCGGCACCTCCGCAGATAACCACCTCGATCCGGGGGCCATCTGCGCCGAGCTCTGCGTCCAACTCGCCGAACAACCGGCGGAGACGGTCGCCGGTCAGTACGTCGTGGGGAAGGAACTCATCCGACGTGGACACCGAGCACCTCGAAGAACCCGGTGCCGAACCAGCACCTGTGCCACTGGCACGCCGACGGCGCGTCCCTGCGCTCGGAATCCCCCAAAGTGCTGTGCCACGGCACCTGTTCAATCAACATCTCGTCGTCCTCGAAGCGATAGTCGTACACCCACGACGGCACCGCCATCGACTCCAAATCGCACAGCGCATGGACCACAGTTGCTATCCGCACCGCGTCGCCCAAAGCGACATCCGGCCCAAGGGGGTCGACAACCATCTCGGCGCGGTTCGCCAACGGGGCGTACCAGTCCTTGACGAACTGGCGCAACGGCAGATGTCTGCCCCTCACCAACGGCTGGGCCATTAGCTGCGGGACTTCTTTGGCCAACAGATAGGGCCGAGGCCGCAGCGGACCCGCCAACTCCTTCGCGAGCGGTGCATCAGCACTCATCAAACCCAACACTACCCGCCGACCCTTGCCGAGCCCCGCCGCATAATCCCATCGAGACCTAGCCTCAACCGCTCCCGGCATTGCGCTCCCGCGTATCTTCCCAATAGTCAGGCGAACCGCATCGGACTCCACGCAGACCCCAGCGGTGCCTCCCTTGTGCCGGTTCGTCGGAGGGCTCATGTCGACACCGCGGCGGCGAGGGCTTCAGGTGCAGCCCCCCAGTTGACTTTGCGGGGCGCATCTTGGTGGGCGATGCGGGGCGGGGTGCCGGTGCGGTGCAGGGGCGCGAGGTGAATCCAGTCGTCACCTCGGCGAGCGGCAGAGCCCAGATCAGCCCACCGGGGGTCGACATCGAACCCCAGGCTTTGCCCTGCCGGGGACTCGGCCAGTCCCTGTGCCAAGGACGAGATGCGCCGCAAACCGGCGCGCCAGCCCAGGGCGCCCGCCACCTCGGCGACTTCGTCAGGCGCGCACACTTCGAAGCGGAAGGCCAACATGCGGCCCACATACTCCTCCCAGCGGTGCGAGCGGTAAGGGTGGTGGGCGCATTCCAGCACCGCCCGCCCAGGCGTCGACACCCACGTGTGCTCCGTCAGCTGCACCGCGCCAACCAAGAGCGACTCGGGGCTCTCCCGCCATGACGCGAACCCGAACGGATCAGTGTCGAACGCGGCGGCGCCGGCCACGCTGACCTCCGGCCGGCAGATCAACGCCGCCCCCGCCATTCCCAACGCAGTCAGGCCCGAGATTCGGCGTGACGAGCTTCCGTAGGCCGCCTCCAGTTCCGCCTCCCACTCCGCAGTCCAATGATGCGATACCGGGCTGGCGCCGACCAACTGATCGGCCGCAGACGGCCACTCCACACAGAAGTTGCGCCACGTCCCCCGTCGGATCTTCTCCACCCTGCCCCTGGCCGCCAACTCCCCCAGTGCGCGCGATGCCGAAGACGGGCGCACCCTGGCCGCCCGCTCGAACTCCCGGGTCAAAAACACCGGTCCCAGACTTTCCAGAACCTCGACAGAGCTCATATGAGAAATATACCAGAGTCGATCTGAGAAATATATATCAACCACGGCCCGCATCCCTGGTCCGCCAACACCAGTAGCACTGCCGCAACCCACTGCCCGCAGACGGCCAAGAACCTTGCTCATGCCCGCCATCATGCACCACGGCGCCTGCCGCGACCGGTCGCAACCCTCCGCAACACCGGTCAAAAGCCGCATCCAACCGGTCGCAAGCCCAACACCCGCCCGAAAAAGTCCAAAAGCCATCAGCCCCGCGCCCACAACGGCAATGCCAACCCCAGACCCCTCCGCAGCCGACTCCCGCATGCCAACGCCTATACCCGCAAGCCCCACGGCAGCCAAGAGTCCCTCGAGGGCGAATCTGCGACCCCAGCCGAAACCCCTGGCCCCACCTCGGGGCCGCCACAAACCCCGGCCAGCGAAACTAACCACAAGGACAAACCCATAGCCCGCCAAACGACCAACAACCAGACCGAAGCACACCATGCACAGCGCCAAATTCGGCAAGCAGTCAGAACTGCAATTCAGGCAAAATCCGAGACCGAATCAGCGATCCCACCAGCATCCACCGAAGTCCACAGCCAGCAGCCAACAGCGAGCAATGCCAGAGGTACACGCTTGCACTACAAGTGCCGCCCCCGAACGTCTGTACTGTACGTTTGTCAAACGACCATATGTTCGTATATCGAACATCTATCCTGTGCGCCGTGAAAAACGATTTGCAGCTGGCCGACCTGACCGACGAAGAGCTGAAGACGCTTCTCAATGATGACGGTCTTCCTTTGTCGCAGCAGATCAGGGTTCTCGATGAGCGCCGCTGCCGGGCTGCTGTTCGACGCAAAGCTGAGGAGATGGCCGAGTTGGTGACAACAGTCCCTGTCATGGCCGCTTTAGACGACAGCGCCGAATTGGTGCGCAAGGCCCAGGCTTGGTTGGATCGCGCCAAGTGGGTGCGGGCCAAGGCCGTCCAAACAGCCCTTGCCGCCGGCTACAGCGTCCGCACCGTGGCACAGGTAGCAGGATAGCACCTTCCACGGCCTTGAGGACCGGCTCTCAGAAGCTTCCAGCTGAACCCCCGCGCGCATAGCCAAGCTATTCCCGAAGCTGGCGAGCCGGTACATGTGGCAGGTCTCTCGGCAACGAGACCGGCTTTGCTAAGCCAGCGGACCGTTTCCATTCCTGGTAGCACAGTAATTCGCAGATTGGAACTGCGGTGTCATGGCAGCCACTCTTGGGCAAGAGTGCAGGACCGATCTTGCTCGCTGTTGGCTGCTGACTGGGACCCTCGCCAGTTGCTGATGGGTTGGCATCCTAGGCTCGATCCCGGCTCGGCATTTGATGCTTGCTGGCGCTCAATTCTCTTTTGCGATTAGTTCGGTTGGATTCGGCAGTTGCCTACTGCTAGTCGGTCCTGGTGGGTTTCTGGGCGGCTGGCGTCTCCAGCCCGCACTTTTCTACCACTACAGCCAGCCCAGCGGTCGGCCTGGCTGCCGACATCGGAGCACCTGTCGCAAACTGATTACCGCAGGACCACGATGCTCTCCCTAGAGCATCGACGCCTCCGAATGTCTGGTTCAACTGTCGGTGAGGTGGCTTCAACCCGAGTTGCACGCGCTCGTTGAAGCACTTGGCATGTAGCTGCGAGAGGCCGAGATGTCAACACACACACCAATCAGCGTGCTCAAGTCAGCTTGATGGCTGAATGAGCGTGGAAAGGTCATGGCCGAAGGCGTAATCGACAACGATTGCGTTGAAGTGAGCTTCTCCGAAGCGGATCTTCCAGCCCTCGGTTTCCCACTGGAGCTTCTCAATATCCGAACCACCCTTGGTCTCGCGGACGAGGTATAGCCGGTGTCCGGCGGCATCGTCGCGGACAAATGCCCAGTCTGGGTTGTAGTTGCCCAGCGGGGTTGAAATCTTGTACCACTCGGGAAGTTTGAGGAAGAGCGGCACGTCCTTACGCTCGTCAAGGAACTGAGCAAACTCCACCTCGATCCTTGAGTCGCACACGACCATGTCGGAGACACTGTGCTTCACGGGAACGACGTGAGACGCCACTGACTCGTCTTGGTGGCGATCTCGAAACAGCGATGCAGGCCATGATTCGCCAGAGGGTGTGTACTCGATGTCTTCCGTGAGCTCCTCGTAGAGAGCCCGATTCATGCAGTCAGTGACCTGGTCCATGAAGACTGCGGGGTTCGACTTGACGTCGTTGAGCCGGTCACATCCCCTGAGGATCCGCACGATTGTAGCTCTCGTCAGTGGCAGTCGGCGGCAGAGCTCACGGACCACGTCTGGCACCCTGATTGTCGCCTCGGACTCAACAGTTCCCAGATCGATTCCACCGTCCCCGCTGACGCCAGCAGCATCAACGGTCACGATGTCCTTCGACAAGCGGAACTTCGCCTTCTCGACCTCAGGCATTCCGTTGATCCGGGCAATCGCAGCGGTCACAACAGCCTCCGTATCGAAAGTGACGCGGTAGGACGTTCTGCAAGAGATCTGCTCCCAGAGGTCAGCAAAGTCAGTCGACTCTAGGACGTTGTCCTTGAGCTTGACGGTCTTCTTGTCGCGGACGTTTATGATGCGGCCGGTGAAGTTGACACCGGTCTCCTCCTCAATCTCCCTTTGAAGCTTGCCAGCGAACGAAGAGAATGACTCCTTGGCGACAACGGTGAGAAGGTTCACTTCGTCGACGTGGCACCGCTCGCCGTTTGTCATCACGGGAAGGCGCAGGCCTCGGCCGACTTGCTGGCGCTTCCTCATCACGGACTTGCCATCTTGCAGGTTGCAGATCGTGAAGACGTTCGGGTTGTCCCATCCTTCGGCCAAAGCCGAGTGACTGAAGATAAATCGAAGTGGCTCGTCGAAGCTGAGGAGTTCCTCCTTGCGCTTCATGATGCGCTCGAATGCTTCTCCAGCCGCATTGGTGTGAGCCTTCGCTTCTTTCGGCACACCATTCCTGGCTTGTGCAAAGTAGCCATCGTGCACTTTTTCGACTGGGGGCATGTGGGGAGCGACAGCCCGAAACCTTGCGTCGTTGAGAATCAACTCGTATTCGTCCTCAAACCAGTCGCGGAGCTTGGCGTCGTCGGGGTAGTAGTCGGCGACTCTCTCTATGAAGAACAGGGTCAGTGGCTTGAGCGGAGACGTAATCTGACCTCGCTTCTCGAATAGAAGCAGCTGTAGCTCCTTCTCAAAGTGGCTCACGATGGCCTGGCGAAGCATGAGCCGCTGTTGCTGATCGTCTGAATCTGAACTCGTCGACTCAGCTTCAATGCGTCGGCCGTTGGCGAATTCCACCACTCCCTTGTCGGCAAGAATATCTTCCACCGACCACCCGGCATAGACCTCTCGTCGGCCGCTCATCTCGAAGAGGTCATCGTCTTTGCGCAGCGTGACCTGCGTAGCCTTGGTTCCCTGTCTAGTCGCCTTGTGGATCTTGGCGGTCGCCGTGACCGACCCCGGCTTCGCGTTGATCTTCATGACATCGACAAACGCCTCGTTGAGATCCTCGTCTTTGGTGAGTGAGAACACTCCAATGCGTTTGACGAGACGTTGGTTGTACGCGTCGACCGGCGTGAGTCGATGGACTAGGTGCGCCCCCTCCGGCGGGGTCGCCGAGTAGCCCACCTGGAAGAGTGGCTTGAGGGCGTCGATCGCTGGCACCTGCGTAGGGCCGTCGAGGCTCTGAGGCTCATCCATTACCACAATCGGTCGGCACGCTCGCAAGAATTCGATTGGGGCGTAACCATTGAGGGTATCTGTCGGACGGTGGATGAGACGCGTGTTTGAGTCGCCGGTCATCGCCGCGATGTTGATTACCAAAATTTGCAGGTGAGGAGCCGTCGCAAACTGGCGTACCCGGCTCAGAGCGCCGCCCTCGTATACGTCGTAGTCGTACTGCAACCCGTCGTACAGGTCCCTGATATGGCCCTTCAATAGCTTGAGGCTGTTGAGGACCCCCTCTCGAATAGCGACGCTAGGCACCACAATCACAAATTTCCGGAATTCATACTTGCGGTGCAGTTCAGCGATTGTACGCAGGTAGACGTAGGTCTTACCGGTGCCCGTTTCCATCTCTACGTTGAAGTGGTCGGGCATCTCGCCATTGGCTAGCTCAAGTCGCGAGGATTCACCGATGGCGGGTACCTCCGTCCCGTCTTCTAGGAGAACCGGTCGCTCCTGCACGCGCCTTAAATTCCTGCGGAGAGTTTCCGAGCTGAGCTCCAGTGAGTTTCCGAATACCACTTCCTCAAATAGCGCTCCGTCATCGGCAAGACTCGGCATGCCAAGTCCCTGCTCAAGCCCTTCTTGACCTGCGAAGAGTTCGACCACGGCATCGATTGCATCCCGCTGGTACTGCTGGTTTGGATCGAATTGAATCTCGATAGCCATCAGACTGTCTTCATCGTTATGCCCAGCTCGCGGGCCCGTGTGAACGCATTGGCCTTCACGCTGTCTTTGCCAGCAAACCCATCCTCAAGAAAAACCACGACCCGATGCGAGAGCCGAAATGTCGCTTCAACCACCTCATCTGTCAACTCAAGCGACTGGACAACTGCAACTCCGTCTGCCTGCACGAGAGGCTCCGAAGCTGCATATTCGCGATTCAGTTGCGAATCGAGTGGAATACCTTCTTTAACCAGGATCTCAGTTGAGACAAATTCGGCATCGAGGGTGTCAGCGAGGAGCGTTCGATCGCTCATGTCGAAAAGGGGCGTCGTCTCGACTACCTGTCCACGACGAAAGAGGCTCGGAGCCAGCGAATACACCCGCAGGCCAAGCTGCGATGCATTAGGTACGTTGGCCATGACCCCTTCGATTCGACGATAAGTGATTTCCGAAACAGTTTTGAAGCCCGCTTCGCCTGCTGCCGACTCTGCGTCCACTGGCTCCGGGAGGTTCACTGATATGCATCGTCGGTTCCCTCCATCCAGGGCATTCTGAGCAGCGACCGCGTGGGCCGTTGCACCAGACCCGGCGAAGAAGTCCAGAACAAGCGAATCCTTGTCAGTCGCAAAGCCACAGAAGAGCTGGATTAGGGACACCGGCTTTGGGTAGTCAAACCATGACCCGTCAATTCCAGCCTCTTCAAGGTCCTTGGATCCCTGATTCGTACTGATATCCATGATTAAGTCCTTGACTGATGTAGAGGCCACATCTCTTACCTTGGTAAAGACCCGATACTCTCCGTTTTGCTCCACGAATTCAAGATCGTATGATTCCGATTCGACTTTGGCTCGGCTCCACCTAAATGCGTGGTACTTGTGTGTACCGTTGTTATTCCTCTTGGGTGGTATCTTCCAATAGCCATCGAAGACGTGATTGTCCGAACAGTCTGCTGTCTTCACCGACTCATCGGTAGGTCTGTAATATATATCGTAGACGAGATTGGGACGCGTCTCTTCATTAAATGCTGAGTTGGTATTGTAGAGCTGGTTCTTCGTCACATAGGGTCCGATACCGTCTTCCTTGAGCTCATAGTCGAAGCCCTTGTATATGCTAGGCATTAGGTCTTTCAGGAGTTGGGCCGATGCTCGGAAGCTTCCAAGCACACTTTCATTTCGCGCGTACACTAGAATATATTCCTTCGTCCCAACTGCGCCGGAACCAGATATCTGCCGACCTTTTATGTTGCTTGCCCAGATAAAGGCATTTAGAAAGTTCTCTGATCCGAATACTTCATCCAGCATTGCCCGGAGATTGGCGAATTCATTATCGTCGATCGAAACTGCTAGAACGCCGTCTTGCGTCAGGAGGTTCCGAGCTAACACCAGTCTCGGGTACATCATGGACAGCCATTTGCTGTGTTTACGGCCAGAAGTGTCAGAAGACGCGGACGTTCGATTCCCCTCCTCGTCCAGCTGACCAGTGTACTCGAGGTATCCCCGAAGACCATCGGTGAAGTCATCGTTATAGACGAAGTCATTGCCCGTGTTGTATGGCGGATCGATGTATATCAGCTTGATCTTGTCGTTGTAAGCCTTTTGCAGCAGCTTAAGGACTTCGAGATTGTCACCTTCGATAAAGACATTTCTGGCGGTATCGAAATCGACTGACCTCTCAAGATCGGGAACCAGCGTTCCCCTACTCGGAGTGAGTAGCGACCTGATCGCCTCGTTCTTGCCTGCCCACATCAGTCCGAAGCGCTCACGCCCGTCAACCGGCGCGGTTACTGGGATATTTAGCAACTCACCAAGGCTGGTGGCATCAAGCACCCCGTCGGCAATTACGCCGGGAAGCATTGCCTCCAAAACCTTCCGATTGGCCGCTGCGATGTCTGGTGTTGACAGGTCTATGCCTTCCGGCTCGTCCATCATCCAACCTCATCCTGTTCGGTGCCGTTCATGGCCATACAGTACGCAAGGCGACATCCCCCGGTACGGTTGAGACGTGACAGAGATGGCATCGACCGACATCCCCGTTCTGGAGGGCGAGGCCGCGGACGCCGTAATTCATCGCAGCTCACACATCCAGATCATCGCTGCGGCCGGTGCTGGCAAGACAGAGGTCGTGTCCCAGCTGGTCGCCTCGCTCCTCGAGACAGAGCGGCCCGCAAGCATCGTGGCCTTCACCTTTACGGAGAAGGCAGCCGAGGAGTTAAAGGAGCGAATCCGGCAGCGGGTTAATTCCGCTCTTGGTGAGGATGCCACTGGGCAACTCGGCCAGCTATTCGTCGGCACTATCCACTCCTACTGCTTCCGCCTCCTGCAGGCATACGTCCCGCAGTACGAGATGTACACGCCGCTCGACGAAAACCAACTTGTCAACCTTCTCTACCGGGAAGCAGCCCAGCTCAAGCTGAAGCAGCGGTTCGGAGATGGAAGACTCTTCCGGGGCATCGAGACTTTCATGCGCAGCGTAGATGTCGTCGAAAACGAGCTGATCGACCCTGACTCCTTGCCCGAGGGCGACTTTCGAACGTCACTCCTCGACTATTACGAACGCCTTGACTCGTACCAGCTCATGTCCTTCGGGACTCAGATCCTTCGGGCGGTGGAGGCGCTCGAAGGATCTGAGATCCATGGGCGGATCACCGGCGAGGTCCGCCACCTGATCGTCGACGAATACCAAGACGTCAACCCCGCTCAGGAGCGGCTGATTTCGCTTCTAGCCAAGCCCCTAGGTTCGGCAGACTTGGTCGTCGTGGGCGACGACGACCAAGCGATCTACCAATGGCGCGGATCAAATGTATCCAACATCGTCACCTTCGCCGACAGATACGACGGTGTCGCTCAGTTCCGACTGCTCGCCAATCGCCGTTCGCGCTCCCCCATCGTCGAACTGGCAAACCACTTCGCCCAGTCAATCCCCGAGCAACTAGCCAAGACAATGCTGTCGCATCGCCCCGAGGACGGACCTGCCATTTCAATTGCCCTCAACCACCAGGACGAGCAGACCGAGGCCGATGCACTTGCATTCGATATCGTCACTCTTCACGACCAAGGCGTACCGTATCGCGACATAGCGATCCTCGTACGTGGAAAGGTTGCTTACTCCTCCATTCTCGATGCTCTAGCGACTTATGGCGTTCCAGTCCAGCCCGGGGGTAGGTCCGGACTGTTCGAGCAGCTGGAGGCCGCCGCATTTGGTGCCACTTATGCCTGGTTGACAGACACCGACTGGTCACCCCAACGCTGGATGCCACGGGAGGCAGTGAACCGAGATGATCTCGTTGACACGTACCGCGACACATTCGGCCTAGACGAAGACAGCGCAGACACACTCAGTGCCTACCTCGAGGAATGGAAGCCCAAAGTACTCGGCGACGACTTCGAGGTCAGCCTTGTCGGGGACTTCTACAGGTTGCTCGCGATTCTTGATATTGCGGCCTGGGACACCGGGGATGAGGTAGCCCGCAATCGCCTTGGCACGATCGCCCGATTCGCCACCGTACTCGGCGACTACGAAGCCGTGGCTCGACGAGCAAGGCGCGACGCAGAAAGCCCCGGTGAGCAGGTCGGTGGAGCAATCGACATCGAATGGCTCTACAAAAACCTGGCCCGGCTACTTGTCAACTACGCCGTCGGCGGCTACGACGACTTCGACGGTGAGGAGGATCTAACCCTCGACGCTGTCGCACTAGGAACCGTCCACGGGGCGAAGGGTCTGGAGTGGCCCGTCGTGTTCCTCCCGTCACTAACCGATGGTCGGTTTCCGTCAAGCCGGACGGGGCAAGCTTAGAATTGGTTGCTCCCCACGACAGCCTTCGACGCCGCTCGCTACGAGGGATCCGATGCCGACGAACGGCGTCTCTTCTACGTGGCGCTCACACGAGCTAGGGACTGGGTTGCATTGTCATCACACCAGCGGGTCAACACGCAGGGGCGTCAGCCCTCGCCCTACCTGGTGGAGTGCAGCGCCTTTACCACCAATGGTGGCTATCCAACAGGCCTCGACTCCCGCAGCTCAGACACCCAGGACCTCACCGTTACCTACAGCGAGCTGGCGGCGTACCTCACCTGTCCGCAGAACTACCTTTTGCGTAGTCAGCTCGGCTTCCAGGCCCCAATTCAGGGAGAGGTCGGCTACGGAAACGCTGTCCATCACATGATGCGGGTCATTGCAGAGCAGACGAAGGCAAGAGGCGAGCTCCCAACGCCGCGCCAAATCAACGAACTGCTCACAAAAGAGTTCTACCTACCGTTTGCCAACAAACCGGCCCATATTCAGATGCGCGAAAACGCCCGCAGGTTGGTATTCAAGTATGTCAATGACCACCAAGACGACTTGCTACGGACGTGGGCGACCGAACGACCGTTCGAGCTATACCCCCCTGGAATTGTTATCAGCGGCCGGGCGGACGTCATCTATGACGGGGACGGGTCCGAGCCACAAAACCTTGTGATTGTCGACTACAAGACCTCTACGGGTGACGCTTTCGAACCACTCCAGCTACAGGTCTATGCCGACGCCGGGAGGCGCGAGCAGCTAACCGTAAAGGCTGCGTTTGTTCATGATTTGGCGACCACCGAACGACACGAGGTTGCAGTGGACGATCAAGCCATCGCCAGGACAGAAGCGACCGTGCTCGATGCCGCCGAAGCGCTCCGCGGCCGGGACTTCTCCCCGGCACCGGAACCGGCGAAGTGCGGAAGTTGTGATGTGCGCCACATGTGCAGTTCAGCGGTCAGTTGAACGGCCGTATGCGACCCTGATTCTGGAGGCCATACCAGAACTGAATGTGAGCGTCGTGCCCTCGGCCAACGATGTCGGGGCGGCCCGGGGCTTGACTGGCGCTCGGCACGAAGTTGGCGGGCGTCGAGTCGACATGGTCTCGTGCAAGGACCACCAATCCAGCCTGATGCCGAGATGCCATCACGCAGAGCCGCCCGGTCTCGAGATCGAAAGCCGTCGGGTCGACCACCCCAGATAGAGGATGCACAACGATCATCATCGGTCGTTCCAGCCCTTGCCAGCGCTCGGGAGTGTCGACCCTGATCACACCGTTCCACACAGCCAACTCTTTCGCTACGGCTGAGTTCATCGAACGGTGGCTGCTCGATACTCCGATGTCACCCGCTGCTAATGGCCGGCCAGGGTCAGCTGGTGAGCCAAGGCGGACTATCGACTTGGGGGTGAGCAGCTGAGAAATGACGGCGGACACGGCTTCGGCGAGTTCTTGGTCCACTTCGAGGGGCGGCCCATGGCCTGGTGTCGGCACGGTGAGCACAAGCGGGCAACCGTCCCGAAGGTCGCCGAGAGCGTGGTCCGCAGGGAGGTCTAAACCGCGAGCCCCTGGCTCGACGAAAGCGTGGAAGTCGAAGTCGTAAACCGGCCGCACGAATTCCACCGCCTCGTGGGGCAACCGTCGGCAAGCCGGCAAAGTGCCGACATATAGGTCAGCCCCTAGGGATGGCTCCACAAGCACCACATCGGGAGCGGCCTCGTGGGGCGCCCGCGGAGAAGTCTCCCATCGCCTTACGTCGATTGTGACCACTGGTGGAATCTGTCCGGGATCACCAATCATGAGAAATCGCTCACTCAATAGCGCACACTGCATGAGATCTGCCCAACTCATCTGCCAGGCCTCGTCGATTGCGAGCAAGTCGAACGGAACCCCGATGTCTGTCAACGACCACTTTGCGGTCGTCGCGACCGTCACTCCAGGCGATGCAGGCAATTCGGCTGTTGCCGTCAGCCAGGCGACGTTCGTGGGGAAATCGGTCGGGGCCAAAGACCCCATTCTTGAAAATCGCGCGGTCTCTACCTCAGGGTGGTCCGTGTCGAACCTGTGGCAGATGTCGTCGGCTTGACTATTGATCTGGGCGGCAACGGCGATCCTTTGACCTAATCCCGCAAGCTCCGCTAGCACTTCTATCAGTGTGTATGTCTTTCCTGACCCCGGTGGCGCCTTCACCACCGCGAGCCGACCACTGCCAGTGAAGTGTTCGATCAAATTGCTCCGCAGCGTCGCGTAATGCTCCTCGATCTCCTTCTTCACGACGCGTCCCCCGCAATCTGCACAACGTCATCAACGAGTAGATCGGTACCGCCGTCATCGTCTGTGATCTCAACTGGTGCCGTGGCACGTCCATGGGTCAGCCACGCACCAGGACCATCCCTTGCAGCCCATACTCGTTGACTGCGTCGCCGAGTGAGGTCGGCGGCGTCAGCAACAACGAACAGAACCTCTTTGCCAACCCAAGCAGTGTCAACAGGCCTGACCTCGATTCCGCAGGTGAGTGCCATCGTCTTGCGCTTGGTCCATTCCAGTTCCAATTCGATTCCGTCCTCATCGATCTTGACCAAGTTGACAGCCACTTCGTGACCCCGCGAACCAAGAGGAACCAAGCGTTCGTTCTCACGCAGGCGGTGTGGCAAGTCGGCCTGGACCCTAACTGTCCACACTGGGACGGTTGTGCGACCAGTACCCCGATCAATGACTTGGGATACGGTCGAGCGCAGCGCGCGGCCTTCCCACAAGGCATCGCGTAGAAGCTCGCTGTCGTCGTGCACAAGATGCCCGTCGTAGCCTTCGACGCACGACTCGTGGAATAGGTAGCGGGAGGCTGCTGCGGAGCCATGGAAGTCAGTCTCCGGGTGGGCGACAAACGCAGGACCCTGGGTCGGATCGTTCTGACGGAGCTCGATCCGCTGGTGCTGAAACCAGAACTCGCTGTGGGCCTGGATGACGAGAGCGTCAACACCGGGGTTCACAGGGAGGGGGCCGTTAGCGAGCAGCAAGTAAGCCTGCTCAGTAAGGCGCCATCGTCGGTCAAGTTCTGTGGCGAGGATTGCCGCAATTTCGGTTTCGACGTCTGAAGGTGGCTGGCCTTAGCGTCTACCGGTTTGCCATTGCTCAACGAGGCCGGAGAGGTCTTCCCGTTCAAGGGACGGGTCCATCGTTGGAGAGACAGTGAGCCGCTCGGCCGCCGCGGCCGCCTCCATCCTCCCATTGCGGTCGCCGCTGTCGGTTAGCCATGCGAGCTGGTAGCCGAGATGAACCGTGCGTGAGTCCTACGCCGGAAACACAAAAGCGCGCGCAAGGGCCTGACTTGCATCGATCACGTGTTGATGGCCTGTTCGACTGGTGTCACGGAACATCCAGCCAGCGAGACGACCCAGGGCCTGCAAGATTTCCTGGTTGACACCGCCGAAGCTTGTGTGGGAGTACGCATAATTCATCTGGTGAAGCATCGCCAGGTGTTGTCCATTGGGAATCCACACCTGCCGGAGCTCGTCCTCGGCAGCCCCATCACCAATCGGGTCGTAGGTCCAGTTGTGCACACGCATATGTGCAAGCAAGTCCTCAGCAAAGTCGGCGCATAGGGCTGCGACATCGTCTCGAACACGGCCATCCGGAACGCTCGCTAGGCGAGGGGGTGAGCCCACGCATCCCCAGGCGATGCCCCAAGGCCGCGACTCGCCCGCCATGCGGACGAAAGCGGCAACAAACGTCTGTTCTGGCGGAACAATGGCGTGGTGCAATGTAGAGAACTTGGGAAGAGGAGCGCCCGCTTGCCAGGAGCGCAGCTTGCGGGCCACATCTCGGGACGTCATAGCTCGGTCAGTAGACGCTGCAAATCAGCCTCACGATCATTGTCCGGGCCAACGCCATCCATCAGTTCAAGCGCCCGTGTGAGGGTGGTATCGCCGAGCACGCGCTTCACTTCGCCACCGAGGACAATCGGATCGTCGTCCGCAACCGCCTGCTCGTGGCATCGCGGCGCAAGGTCACAGAATGACAAGCATGTCTCGGAATAGTCAGTCTTAGCTTCGAGCACTCTCCCGACGAGCGTGGGGTTGTCCGACGAGAGGTCGTCGTCCCGCACCACAGACTGGGCGACCTCCTCTAGCCTGATGAAGCCTCGCTCTGCTCGGATTGCCTTATAACTCAGATCCTCATTCGGGCGTACCGCTGGGGCATTTGACCCTGGCCACGTGAACACGAGAAAACCGTCTGGCGCCACGTCGATTTTGTCTGAGAGGCCGAGCGACCCAACGGTCAGCGTGAGCGCGTGCCGGTACACACCTGCCTGCGCTCGGGCGGTTGCAAGCTGACCGGGCTCGGTGTGACCTCCCCGATCAGCAAAGACCTTGATCTCCCCAACCTGAATGCGGACTGCCTCCGAACTGTCCTGGACAGTAACCACGTCGATGATGAGTAATGCCTCGGGGAGGATGACCCCTTTTGGGATTCGGATCATTGGCGCTGCCACTATCGAGGCGTGTTCCCTAGTTCCGGCAGCTAGCTCCTTCAACCACGCTTCGGTCTCTTCCAAGGCCTGATCCACCGAGGTGATGCTGACACCACCATTCATCCTTAGTCGGAGATCAAGAAAACCCGCTGAATTCTCTGGCAGGCAGCGTTTCCGCTCTAGTTCAGTGCGGAGGCGACTTGCCTCGTCAACAAAAAGGCCTGCCTCGAATCGGTTGCCTCGAGCGATAGCGAACGTCGACTGTCCGAAGCTCGGAGTCAGGTCGATCGCTCGCGCAACTGCATCGAGGCGCACGTTGTGCACGGCCGAAAGCGTGTTTGCTCCGCACGTTGGATTCTTCGCCCACTGCTCGAAGCGCCCCCGCGTGTTCCGGCGCGCCTCCTGGCGCAGTTCGTCGATCTCTGCCATCGCTGTTCCTCGTCTCCTCCCCATCTGATGCCTGCTGGGAAGGAGACCGAATTAGTCTTTCCAACCTTGTTATATGATACCGAGCGATCAGTGCTGTATAGCCCAAGACAGTCGCTTGGCGGCAACGCCAAGGGGAGTTGCGATCCTTTCGCTTGAGACGTCAGAGGCCGGTCTAGGGACAGGGCGTCGCAGGGCACCGCTTGTCGTGGTTGCCGATGCACAAGGCGGCGGGGAAG